>JBBQQH010000056.1:0-19652 GCA_038216155.1 Lysobacterales bacterium | reverse complement strand
GAGCCACCGTCCCCCCAGACGGGCAAGGCGGGCACAGTGGAGCTGCACCAACGCCGGCGTCCGGAACGTCTGGACAGGGCATGCCTGGTTCGGCCCCAACGAGTTTCTACGGGACCGCAGAACTTGATCCGGTGACTGCGTCACTGCGCTTCTCAAAGATCATGTCCGAGCTGGTTGAATTGTTCAGCTCTAATCCGAACACAACCGTGCGGATTCGCGTCGATATCGAGGCGCAGGACGGTCGCGGATTCAGTGAGGGAACAGTTCGCGCCGCTAAGGAGAATGGGAAGGTTCTTGGGATGAAGTCAGCAGAGTTCGATTGATATTGGCCAATCGCGAGCGTGTGTCTAACTTGCTGGTTGGACCAACCCACGTTTCACGGCTTGTTGGCCGACACCCAGACCCTCGTCGCCGGCCTAGTGCCGATCGCCCCTGGCCATGCGGTAAGGGCCTCCTGCATTGGCTTACCGACAGGCTGCGGGATCTGAACTACGAGACATCGCGTCAGCCAATCGGCCCGGCACGGAGTGCCAGGGTCAAAATCGCCGAGGGGAAGGCCCGTGCCAAAAAAGGATGGGCACGAAGTGGGCACAAGCCGGGCACTGGGCCTTTCAGGCGCTTTGGGCCTGGCGTCGGAGTCGATGACCCCAAATCTTATTTGTGCGTGCACTTTGGGCACAAAAACCCCGCATCAATGTCGGGGTTAGAGGTGCAACATACTGATTTTCTTAATGAATTTGGTGGCTATAGGTGGACTCGAACCACCGACCTCGGCATTATGAGTGCCACGCTCTAACCAGCTGAGCTACATAGCCAAATCTTGTTTCCTACCGCGATGACTCCAGCATTATGAGTGCCACGCTCTAACCAGCTGAGCTACATAGCCAAATTGTGTTTTGTGTCGCAATGACCCAAGCATTATGAGTGCTGTGCTCTAACCGGCTGAGTTACATAGCCATGCGGGCCGGACGGCGGACCGTGGGCCAGCCGCGTATTGTCCATGCGATGCCGGGGTGCGTCAATTCTGGTGCTTGGCAGGACCGCCCCCGAGAATGCGGCAGGTTGCTCGCTTGTCGATTTCTCCAGATTTGCGTTCTCGTCGCAGCGCGACTAACGCATCTTGTCCCTCGACCAACGCATATTCTTTTCCTTCCCTCGCTTGATTGCCTTTTCGCAACCTGAATTTTTTCATCGCAAGGTCGCGATAATCAAGCGCACATCGGATCATCTCAGGGCTCGGCTCATCTCAGGGCGCGAGCTTGTCGCGACGTGGCGGCTGTGGCACAGTCGGACGCAGTGAATTCGGAGTCCGTTCCGTGATAGATCCGGACGGTTATCGGCCGAACGTGGGCATTGTGTTGATGCGTGCGAATGGCCAAGTGTTCTGGGCAAGGCGTGTGCATCGCGACGGTTGGCAATTCCCGCAGGGCGGGATGAACACCGACGAGACGCCGCTGGAAGCCATGTATCGTGAACTGCGTGAGGAAACCGGCTTGCTGCCCGAGCACGTGCAAGTGCTGGGCGCAACCCCTGGCTGGCTGCGTTATCGGCTGCCGTATCGCAGCATGCGCCGCAACGAGCGCCCGACCTGCGTCGGTCAGAAGCAGGTGTGGTTTTTATTGCAATTGATCGGCGCCGACGACGATGTTCGGCTCGATCACACCGACAAGCCCGAGTTCGATCACTGGCGCTGGGTTGATTTTTGGTATCCGCTGGAGCACGTGGTCAGCTTCAAGCGGCAAGTGTATGAAAGCGCGCTCGGTCATCTCGCTGCGAGTGCACAGGCGCTGGCTGCGGCGGTGCCAATCCTGTCGACGCGACCCGCTCCCGCACCACGTGACCAATCTCGACCTGCTGCCCGGCGTCGAGTCTGAGCCCTGAGTCTAGCGTGCAGGCGCGCAGTCCCAAGAACTGGGGCTTGGAAGGACTCGCGGGACACGAGTCTCACTAATAGATCGACTAGCTGAAGCGCGCCAACCATCTGATTAAGCGCACGCTTTATTCGACGGCCTGTCCAATCTGCAGGCTTTCGGCAAGCTGATGATTGACGAGTCACCGACGGAATTGCTGGAGCGATCACAAGCCGCAAACCTTTGCTGCTTCATGGCTGCATGCATCGATAAAGCGCCCACGCAAACCTCTACAGCAGCTTGCGCAGCTCGATTTCAGCGCGATGGAACTCCGAGCCGAGCATGGTCACCGCAACCACCGCGTTGAGCAGGGTGTGTTCGCGCGCGCCATGTTCAATGCGCTTGGCGATCGCGGAAACCTGCATTGCACCGAGGTTGGCACTGGAGGATTTGAGCGCGTGCGCGGACGCGGACATCTGTGTGTAGTCGTTGACCACTGCGGCAGCTTCCAGCTTGGCGAGGTGACCGGGCGCGTCCTCGAGGAACACGGTCACCAGCTGGGCGAACTGATCGCCCATCGCGCTGCGCAAGTCCTCCACAACTTCGGCATCCAGCGCCGGTCCGGACTGCAATGAGAGGCCGGAAACCGCGTGTGCGGCGTGCGCGGCGACCGAGTCGGCTGCCGACAGGACGGCCTGCGCACGCGCTGGCGAGATGACGGCCGCCGCTTTCGTGGCATAGCCTGTGGTTGCTAAAAGCGGTGACGACAGCGACGCCGGCGCCGCGCCTATGGGTGCGACCGATGCGGGCACAACAGGAGCCAGCGGGGCGGATTGCGCAGAAGCATCGTGTGTTGTTGCGGCGGCGACCGTGGCCATCGTGCGTGCCGTGTGCGCTAGCCAGCGCCGCAACGTTTCCTCAAGATGCGGTCGCGAAACCGGCTTGGACAGGTAGTCGTCCATGCCCGCGTCCAGACATTTCTGACGGTCGCCAGCCATGGCGTTGGCAGTCATCGCAATGATCGGCAAATGCGCGCGCCGCTGCTCGGCTTCGCGTTCGCGCCAGACGCGGGTGGCGGTGTAGCCATCCATCACCGGCATCTGACAGTCCATCAGCACGATGTCGTAATGGCTGCGATCCAGTTTTTCCAGCGCCTGTTCGCCATTCTCGGCGGTATCGCACTGCATGCCGGTCAATGCTATCAGGCGCTGCGCCACCATCAGGTTGACCGGATTGTCCTCGACCAGCAGCAAGCGGCCCTTGATCGGCTGCTGCGCAACGTCCGGCGCCTCTTGCTCTTCGCGCGGCCGTGGCTCCGCGACCCTGACTGTCGCGGCGCGTTCGCGACCGGCGCCATCGACGGTCTCGCCAGCCATCAGGCGTTCGACCTGGTTGCGCAAATCGGTATCGGCAATGGTGCGCGTGACCACGATTGAATGGCTCAGTTCACGCAGCTCCAGCGGCACCGCCTCGCCGCCCTCGAAAAAAATGCAGCGCAAGCCATCGATGCTGTCCATCGCGGCCAGGTTGCGTTGCAACGCGACTTGCGTGCTGCGGATCGAACCCAGATCGGCCAACAGCAGGTTGTAGCTGCGCACTGCCACCACTGCGGCGCTGGCGCGCAACTGATTGAGTGCATCCTGGGTGGAGGTGACGAAGCTGGTGTCGACGCCCCAGCGCTGCAGCAACTGCGCGAGCCGTTTTTGCAAAACCTCGTCAGTGGTGAGGATCAGCGCGCGCGAGCCGTGCACGTCGTTGCGCGGGCCTTCGATTTCGCCGGTCGTCTTCAGCAGCGGCACCTCGAACCAGAATTTTGAACCGCGATCGATTTCCGATTCCACGCCAATGCGGCCGCCCATCAGGTCGACAATGCGCTTGCAGATCGCCAGCCCCAAACCGGTGCCGCCATAGATGCGCGTGGTCGAGGCATCGGCCTGGGAAAAGGCGGTGAACAGTTTGCCGGCGGCATCGGGCGAGATGCCAACGCCGGTGTCCCGGACCTCAAAGCGCAACTGGTGATGGGTGCGGGTTTCTCCCAGTCGCGAGACGTGCAATGAGATTGATCCACGCTCGGTGAATTTCAGCGCATTGCCGATCAGGTTGGTGAGCACCTGCCGCAAGCGCAACGGATCGCCACGCAAGGCCATACGCACATCGGGATCCACATGCAGCGTCAGCCGCAACCCCTTGGCCTGGGCCTGGCGCTCGAGCAGGCGGATCACCGATTCCAGCAACTCGCGCAGGTTGATGCCAACGCTTTCCAGATGCAGACCGTTGGCCTCGAGCTTGGAGTAATCCAGGATGTCGTCGACGATGCGCAGCAACTGCCGTGCCGATTGCAGCGCGGTGCCGAGCATTTCACGCTGATCGACCCCCAGCTTCGAGGACTGCAGCAGATCCAGCATCGGGATGATGCCGTTCAGCGGCGTACGCACTTCGTGGCTCATCGTCGCCAGAAACTCGCCCTTCGCCAGCATCGCCGACTCGGCCGCCTGCTTGGCTTCGGTCAGCTCGCTTTGCAACCGGCGGTGCTCCTCAAGCTCGTTGCGCAGCGCATCGAACTGCGCATCCCTCGCGCCGACTTCGCTGGCTGCTGCCTGCGCTGCGTTTTTAGCACTGGCAATTGCGTTGCTGGCCGCATACACATGGCCGTGCAACCCGCGCATTACGAGCATGTAGGTCACCAAGCCGAGCAGTGCGCAGGACAAGGCCAGCACGCGCCAAGGACCTTGCAGACCGGCAAGATCGATCGCCAATGCCAGCACCGCGCCGCCTATGGCGAACGTGCCGACCCAGCGCATCGCGTTCAGCAGCGGATTTGACTCGAGGGGCATCTGAGCTGTCGGGCCATCACAACACGGCCGCGTTGAAGTCGAAATCCAGCGAGCCGCCGGCGCCTTGCACCAGATTGCCTTGGATGTAGTCGATGCCGCCCATCCACAGCGCGGCTGCCGCGGTCGCGTCCTCGACCCGATGCCCGATCACTTGCAGGTCGAGCTTGTGTGCGTGATCGATGATCTCGCGCAAGTCGTCGCGCAAGCCTTGCGTGACGGTGCCAGAGACGTACTTGTGCGCCAGCTTGATGAAGCCCAGCGGGACCTGTGCGAGCACTTCGTTGGCTTCCGGAGTGTTCTCGAACTGTCCCAGGCATAAACGCACGCCGTCGCCAGCCATTGCCTGCGCAAAGACTTGCAACACTGGCCTGAACATCAGCGCGTCGTCAAGCCGGGTTTCCAGCACCAGCGTACTGCCGGGCAACTCATGCGCGGTCAGTTCGGATTTCAGCCACGCGGCCTGGTCGGGCGCGGCCAAGGTGGTGGTCGATTGCGGCACGAACAATCGCATCGAACGCCCACTTGCGCGCTGCTGTTGCAATACCGACATCACGCGTGTCAGCACCCAGCGGTCAATGTCGACGATCAATTTGGCGCGTTCGGCGATTGGCAGGATGTCGGCCGCGCGCATCACCTTGCCGCTGGCATCGCGCATGCGCAGCAAGGTCTGATATTGCGCATCCTGGCTGCCTTGCACGGCGACGATCGGCTGGTAGATCAGCTCGAAGCCGTTATGGGTGATCGCCTCGCGCATCCACTCGACCAGCACCGACTCCTGCGCCATTTCCGCTTCCTTCGGCGGCTCATAGCGCTTGACCCCGCGATCGCTGTTTCGTGCATCGCGGCAGGCGCGTTCGGCCGTGTTGAGCAAGGCGCTGGCGTCGACGAAGCCGTGCCGAAGCGCGCAGATGCCGACCGAGGAACGCAGCCGCATCGACTTGCCGCCGGCTTCGAATGCGTGCTGCATCATGTTGCTGCGCAGTTCCTGGCCGAGCGCATCCAGACCGGAGTCGTCCAGATCAGGCGCCAGGATCAGGAACGCGCTGTCGCTGATGCGCGCAGCCGAGGCGCGACCCTCGATTTGAGTGGCCAATTGTCCGCCTGCAGTAACCAGCAACTGCTCCAGTGCTGCCAGCCCCAACCGTTCGCGCAGAACCTGCAGGCCATCAATCTCGAAATACAGAACGCCGCCACTCGCCGCTGCGCCGTCGCGATTGTCGCTGGCCGCACCCAACGCGTCGTTGACCAGATCGAGCACATAGGCGCGCCGGAACAAGCCGGTCGCCTCGTCGCGCGCGCTCATCATTGGTCCGCCCGGCTGCTGCAATGCACGCACTCGACGCACGCGGTTTTGCACCGCGGTGATCAAGTGCTTGGGGCGAATGGGTTTTGTAAGGAAGTCGTCGCCGCCGGCATCGATCGCATCGTTGCGTGCGTCGGGATCGGATTCGCCGGACAGGAACACGATCGGAGTGCGCAAAAATTCTGGATGTTCGCGGATCAGCGCCGTGAGTTCAGCGCCATTGGCCTGCGGCATGTGCAGATCCATCAGCACCAGGTCAGGGCCGAAGGATTCCAGAGATTCGAGCACCAGCATTGGATCCTGCTGCACCTCGGCCAGCATGCCGGCATTGTTGAGTACGCTTTGCGCGAACAGCGCCTGCGCGCGATCGTCCTCCACGATCAGCACCCGCACTTTTTCCTCGACCACCGGTGCCAGCAGGGTCTGCACCTGCTTGAGCACATCTGCCGCGGTCAGTGGCGGGAACAGCACCGCATTGGCGCCGGCGCGACGCGCCGTGAGTCGCGTTGCAAGATTGTCCTGACCGGCCAGGAACAACAACTGGATGCGCCCGCCGAAGCGCTTTTGCACATCGCGACGGGCCGCGCCGATCGCTTCCAGCGCGCCGGCATGCGAGGCGCCCACGATCAGCAATTGCGGCGGCAACGCCATCAGCAGTTCGATCAGCTCCTCGTGGGTTTCGACCGGTTCGAGTTCGTAGCCGCTGGTCTCCATGCGTTGGTCGAGTTCGAACGACAACGCATCGCCGTCGCTCAGGTGATACACGCGTTGCGAGGAGGAGGTCATCTCCGTTGCATTAGTGCCGTCGCCTGCAGCCGAGGCGCCAGTGGCGATCGGTTCGGGTTCGTCGCTGGCCGGTGCGGCGTCGCCGACCCAGCGCTGCCAGTATTTTTCCGGTGCCTTCTCGCTGTGGGCAGAGTGTTCGTGCGCGTCCGGATGCGCAGCCAGCGATGCGGTGATCGCGGCGGTGAAGCCAAGCAGGCGATCGGTTTGCGTCGGATCGGGCAGGGTCTTGCGCGCGAGGTGATCGCCCAGCGCGCTTTCCAGCGCATGCAAGTGTTGGCTGGGTTCGACCAAGTCGTAGCGACCACTGGCGCCAGCGAGGCGTTGCACGTCGTCGTTGAGCAGCGACAATCCGCTGGTGTCCCAGCCCTCCGCCCGGTAGCGCTGAATGCGGCGTTCGACCGCCTCGACGCGCTTGGGCAGGTGGCGCATGAACGCCAAGCGGTATTCGTCGTGTTGTGACGAACTGGTCTGGATCATGTCGTTCTTCCCCTGAATCTCCATTATGCGCCAGCTGGCCGGCGCGCGATTGTAATGTGGTGTTTCGAACGTGGCGCGGATCAGGCCAGCGCGCGCGGTCGAATGCGGCGCAGCAACAGGCGGAACACCCACAGTACCATCGCGAACAGCAGACCCGTCGTCAGGACAGCCAGCAGCAAGGCAAGCCATGGATGCGCAATCGCCAACGCCAGCGCAGCCAGGGTGATGCCATCCTCGCCCAGCGAAGCCGTCCAGTTGCTCAGCGGCTCGGGCGAGGTGTTAATCATCGCCCGGGTGCCTGTCTTCATGGCGTGACTGCCAAGCGCGGCGATTCCGCCCAGCGCCAGCGCGCCGGTGCCGAGATGGCCGTCGGGCGAAATCGCGGCCGCGGCGAGAAACGCGCCTGTCGGAATCCGCAGCAGTGTGTGCAACAGATCCCAGGCGCTATCGACTCCAGGAATCTTGTCGGCAAAAAATTCCACCACCGCCAGCGACGCGCTGGTTCCCAGCACCCATGGCGAGCTGCACACCTGCAGCGCGGGCGGCAGCTCGATCCAGCCCAGCACGCCCGCCAGACCAACGCCAAACACCGTCATGTACACGCGCACGCCAGCCAGCCACGCCAGGGTCAGGCCGAGGGCAAAGAGCGGCGCGTGCTCCACCGTCATGACGCGACAGACAGCCGATTCAACGAAATCTGTTGCAACGCGTTCGCTCCACTGCAGTGACGGTCAGTCTGGTCGGCCCGCGGATCAGTTGCCCGATCTGTCCGGAATCCTGCTCGCGTGGAGTATAACGACGGCATTCCCGCACCGCGCGGCCTGCTGTTCGTGGTGCAAAAACTCATCGGTCCAACCGGAGCCTGCACGGCATGGATTTTTTCACCCTCGTGCGTCATTTGCGTCTGCCATTGATGCGGCGACGCACGCGCGCGCTGCTGGTCGCGCTGTTGTTGGCATGGGCCGCAAGCCTGGCGCTGCTGTGGTGGTGGTCGGCGCACAGCGCCTCGCCACGAATGGCCATGATCGTGGCGGAGAACCAGCGCCTGCAAGCGCAATCGCGCCAGTTGTTCGATCTGCAGCAGCGCAACGTCACCCTCAAGCGCTCCGACGACATCAGCCGCGCGGCGAATCAGGAATTGCAAAGCAGCCTGTCCGAGCGTGACGAGGAAGTCTCGGCGCTGCGGGCGGATGTTTCCTTCTACGAGCGATTGGTTGGCACCAGCGGCCAGCGGCGCGGGCTGACCGTGCACAGCATCAAGATGGAGCAGGACACCAACGGCACCTGGCATTACCTGACCACGCTGACCCAAAACCTAAATCGCGGCAAGGTCAGCCTGGGCAGCATGACGCTGCAGGTCGAAGGGGCCAAAGGCGGCAAGTTGCAGACACTGGAGTGGGATGACCTGCTGCAAAAAAAGGACGCGCCACCGCGGGACTTCAGCTTTCGCTACTTTCAGCGAGTCGAGGGCACGGTGATCCTGCCGGCAGGATTCACGCCCCATCGCGTGCGGGTGTCGCTGCGTTCAGAAGGCACCACCATCCAGACGGCATTTCCGTGGACCGATGCGCTCTCGGGCGACGCCGGTTTGCCGGATGCATCGGGCCCTTGAGCGCAACCGCTTGAATGCCGCGCCCGCGCACCCCATCCTGTCAGCATGAATCCGGCCTCGACCCAGCAAACCGCACCCGACTATCAGCAGATCGACGCGCCGCTGGTGTTCACCCATGCGGCGGCGCGCAAGGTCAGCGAACTGATCGCGGAAGAAGCCAATCCCGCGCTCAACCTGCGCGTGTACATCAGCGGCGGCGGCTGTTCAGGGTTCCAGTACGGTTTCATGTTCGACGAGTCGCGCAGCGATGAGGACCTCGCGGTGCAGACCGACGGAGTCACGTTGCTGGTCGATCCGCTCAGCCTGCAATACCTGATGGGTGCCGAAGTCGATTACAGCGAAAGTCTGCACGGCGCGCAATTCAGCATCCGCAATCCCAACGCCAAGACCACATGCGGCTGCGGCAGCTCGTTTTCGGCCTGATCGGCGTGGCTGGCGCGGTATCCACGCGCAGATGAATTTCCCTGACCGCGACAGCCTGCCTGCCGACTACGCATTTTGCGCGGTGGCTGCCGATCGCGCCGATCACCTGCGCGATGATGTCGATGCATTGCATGCGCTGTGGCCCGACGCGCGGGTGTTGTTGCTGGATGCCGATGGTCACGCGGTGGCGGCAGCCGATGCGCAGTCGTTGCTGTGGATGCGTGGTCGTGATCTGGCCGCGCAGTTGCCGCAGCACGCGTGTTTTCTGGCATTGGACGAGGGTGGAGCAGGCGTCTTTGCACTGCATCTGCAGGCCGGCCATGCGCTTGGCAACGATCGCATCGACTTGCGTGCCGCGGCGCTCCGTCTGCCAGCGCGCGATGCCGGGTTGTATGCCCACGCCCGCGCATTGCAGCACTGGCAGGCGTCGCATCGGTTTTGTGGGCGTTGCGGCGCACCGTTGCAATCCATTCGCGCCGGGCACGTCGCGCGCTGCACCGGCTGTGGTAGCGAACATTTTCCGCGCACCGACACCGCAATCATCGTCGCGGTTACCGACGGCGAGCGATTGCTGTTGGGTCGCCAGGCGAGCTGGCCGCCGAAACGTTATTCGGTAATTGCTGGATTTCTCGAACCCGGCGAACGTCTGGAGGATGCGGTCGCGCGCGAGGTGCTGGAGGAATCCGGACTGCGGGTGCGCAGTTGCCAATACGCGGGTTCGCAGCCATGGCCGTTTCCAGCCAATCTGATGGTGGGATTCGATGCGTTAGCTGATGGCGACACACCGCGATTTGGCGGCGAGCTGGAAGATGCGCGCTGGTTCAGCGCGGCGCAGATCCATGCAGCAGTGGCCGCGAATGAATTGCTTTTGTCGCCGCGCCTGTCAATTTCGAGCTGGTTGATCCGGCGCTGGATGGCGCGGCAGGTTGGCGAATGATCCGGCGAAAAAGCATAGAGCGGATTTCGCCGCGGGCACCTCAATGCGCAGGCGCGCTAGAATCGACTCTGCATCGCGCACCGCACCGCGCGTGACGAGACTGACGCCGAGCCAATCACTGCATGTCCACCACTCTCATCGCTGTCGTGCTGGTTCTTGTCCTCGGCCACCTCGTGCCGATGCTCACGGCATTGCGCCAGTTCGACTGGCTGGTGAACTGGCGACGCACGATCGGCAATCAGGGCGGCGAGGATGGCGCGATGCGCGGCCGAGCGGGTTTGGCGGTGATCCTGCTGCTGCCGGTAGTGCTGGTCGGCTTGCTGCAATTGGCCTTGCGCGATGTTTGGTTCGGATTCCCGGCATTCGTGTTCGCGGCAGTGGTGTTGTTCTATTGCTGGGGTCCGCGCGATCTCGATCAGGATGTCGAGCGCGTGGTCGAGGCACCCAGTGCGGACGCCAAACGCGTTGCGGCTGCAGTGTTTCTGCCGCCCGGTTCGGCTGCCGGGCTCAATGGACCGTTGCTGGTCGAAGGCGTCTTCGTTGGCGCGCTGCGACGTTGGTTCGGCCCATTGTTCTGGTTTCTGCTGCTCGGCGCTGCCGGTGCGCTGCTGTATCGACTGACTGCAGTGCTGGCGCTGGATGAGGTGCACGCGGATCTGCCAACCGAGCAACACGACAGCGCACGCTGGTTGTTGCGGGTGCTGGACTGGCCGGTCGCGCAATCGATGACACTCGCGCTGGCGCTGGTCGCGCACTTCGATGCGGTGCTCGGCGCGTGGCGAAGCTGGCATACGCAGGGCATGCGCTTGGATACCGGCTTCCTGGGTGCGGCCGCGCGCGCGAGCGTCGCGTTTGAGGTCGCCGAAGACGAGGCTTACGCGCCCGAAGGACACGCGATTGCCACGACTCCGGCACTGATCGAACTGCGCGACGCGATGAGCCTGATCTGGCGCATCCTGCTGCTGTGGCTGGCGGTGCTCGCGTTGTTCGTGATCGCCGGATTTGTCAGTTAAGCCTTCAACGGATAATTTTCATCTGATCAGCGTCATCTGAACTCATCGCTGCAGAATTGCCAGTTATTGCGCGCCCAACATGACTGCGAATCAGGGCCGATCCCCGCGCAGCGCGCGCACTTTTTCTTCCAGCAATTCCGCAGTCACTTGCGCGCCTTCCAGCGCCGGCCCTGCAATCAATTCGAGATTCGCGCGCAGGCGACGCGGTGCGCGCATGCGACGCAATCGCGAATCGCGCTTGCTCCACATGCTGGCCCACATGCCGCGCAGGGCCAGCGGCACCACCGGCACCGGGCGACGTTGCAGGATGCGTTCCACTCCCGATTTGAATGCCGCGATTTCGCCATCTGTGGTCAACGCGCCTTCCGGAAAAATACCGACCACCTGGCCGTCGGCCAGCGCCTCGTCGATCGCATCGAACGCGCGCTGCATCAACTCCGGATCCTCGCGCGCACCAGCGATTGGAATCGCCTTGGCGGTGCGGAATATCCAGCTCATCACCGGTATGCGAAAGATCTTGTAATACATCACGAAACGCGCCGGCCGTGGAATACCTGCTGACAAGATCAACGCATCGACGTAACTGACGTGGTTGCACACCAGCAGCACCGGACCATCATCGGGTATGTGATCGACGCCGTGCACGCGCAACCGGTACAGCGATTTCACCAGCAGCCAGCTGATGAAACGCATCAGGAATTCCGGCACCAGGGTAAAGATGTAGATCGCCACAAGCGCGTTGAGGATGCCCAGGCACAGGAAGAATTGCGGGATCGACAGCCCGGGCATTGCGATCCGGTGTGCGCCAATCTGCAAATGATCCTGCTGCACCAGCACACCGAATAACGCGGCGGCCACGATGAAGGCGGCGTTGAGAATATTGTTGCCGGCGATCACGCGCGATAGCTCGCTGCGCGGCGTGCGGTTTTGCACCAGTGCGAACAAAGGCACCAGGAAGAAACCGCCAAACACGCCGATCATGGTCAGGTCCATCAGGATGCGCCAACTGCCGTGCGCCATCACGAACGCGTGCAGGCCCAAACCGCTGACCGGCGCGAGCCCCGAGCGCGCGAAATACAGATCGAACACGAAAGCACTGATGCCGAACGCGCCCAGCGGCACCAGCCCGATTTCGACAGTGCGCCCCGACAGCTTTTCGCACAGCAGCGAACCGATGCCGGTGCCTACCGAAAACACGCCAAGCGCAAGAATGTTGAGGCTCAGCCCGCCGCCCAGCACGTCCTTGGCGTAACTGGGCAGTTGCGCAGTCAACGCGGTGCCGAAAAACCAGAACCACGAAATACCCAGCACCGAATTGAACACCGCGCGCTGCTTGGTGCACAGCAGCACCGTGCGCCAGGTTTCGGTGAACGGATTGAAGTTGATCTTCAAGTCCGGCGCGGTCGCCGGCGCCGCAGGAATCGATCGCGATGCGAAATAGCCGATCACCGCGATCAGCACTACCGCAATCGACGCCAGCAACGGTCCGTGCGACGAAGCCATCAGGCCGCCGCCGAGCATCATGCCGAACAGGATCGCCAACGCAGTGCCGGTTTCAACCAGGCCGTTGCCGCCGACCAGTTCGTCGGCGTGCAAGGCCTGCGGCAGGATCGAATACTTGATCGGCCCGAACATCGTCGAATGCAGACCCATCATGAACAGCACCACCATCAACAGGCTGGCGTGGTGCTCGAAGAAGCCCCACGCGGCGACCGACATCGCCACGATCTCGAACAACTTGACCGCGCGGATGATGCGGGCCTTCTCGTATTTCTCAGCAATCTGTCCCGCCGTCGCCGAGAAAAAGAAAAATGGGAGGATGAACAGCGCTGGCGCGAAGTTGGTGTACCAGCGCACCTGTTCGGCGCCCAGCCCCATCTGGAACGCGATCAATGCCAGCGTCGCGTTGCGGAACACGTTGTCATTGAACGCGCCCAGCGACTGGGTCAGGAAAAACGGCGCAAAGCGACGCTGGCGCAGCAGCGAGAACTGGTTGTGACCCGACATCCGGAAGATCCCCAAGACATGTCCGAAGCTGCCGCGAGTGTAGCCCGCGTGCGAGTCGGTTGTTGCTGATGATGGCCGCAAACGAGCTCGTCTGCCCGCGCCATCGGGTCATCGACGCGCTTAACCTGGAGGCAGCGGCATCGTCCCGCATGCCGCAGTTGCGCATGATCTCGGCGATCCAGCAGTTGCCGACTACAATCCAGCGATGGAAACCGCCCGCGAACTCAAGCGCGACCACTTCGGGCGCATCGTGCTTTTGCAGCGTGCTGCACCTGACGGCGCCGCAGGTGGTGCCACGCGCTGCATCCGTCGCGACCTGCGCGGCGTCGCGTTCGGATTGCGTACACTGTCGCGCTGGTTGGCATCGCGTGAGGCGCGGGCGTTGGAGCGGCTGCAAGGCGTCGCTGGAATTCCGTTGTTGCTGCGCCGAGGGCGCGATGTGATCGAGCGCAGCTACATCGAAGGTCGCTCAATGCAGTTGGCGATGCCGCGCGAGATCGTTTTTTATCGCGACGCACACCGGTTGTTGCGCCAGTTGCGCCACCGTGGCGTGGTGCACAACGATCTCGCGAAGGAACCGAATTGGTTGGTGACGCCCGACGGGCTACCGGCACTCGTTGATTTTCAGTTGGCTGGATTCGGACGCCCACGTGGTCGCCTGTTCCGTCTGCTGGCGCGCGAGGATTTGCGCCACTTGCTCAAGCACAAACGCACCTATCTGCCTGAGCGACTGACACCGGTCGAGCGACGCCTGTTGCAACGCAAGTCCTGGATCGCGCGAACCTGGCGCGCAAGCGGGAAGCGCGTGTATCGCTGGGTCACACGCGACCTGCTGCACTGGCAGGACAACGAAGGCGAGCGGGGAGTCAGACAGGACAGCGTCAGTCGAAACGACTAGGCGGACTGCACCAAGAATTCAGCACCCTTCATGCGCAAGGCATCAGCTGCGCTCGCGCGTGATTGCCCTCCAGCCGATATCGCTGCGATGAAACTCACCATCCCATGAAATCAGCCCAACTGCGTCGTAGGCCTCGCGCTGCGCCTCAGCAACGTCGTCGCCCAGCGCGCACACACACAGCACGCGGCCACCGGCGGTGATGGTATTGCCGTCGTCGTCGAGTATGGTTCCGGCTTGGAACACCTTTGTTCCCATCGGCAGCAGCGTATTGAGTCCGCTGATGATGTCGCCGGTTTTGGGCGGGTCCGGATAATTCGCGGCAGCCATCACTACGCCGAGTGATGGGCGGGGATTCCAGCGCGCTTGGACGTCACGTAACCGCTGATCGATTGCGGCCTGGATAAGTTCGAACAGATCGCTCTGCAACCGCAGCATCACTGGCTGGGTTTCCGGATCGCCAAAGCGCACGTTGAACTCGATCACTTTTGGCGCGCCATTCTTGTCGATCATCAGGCCGGCGTAGAGAAATCCGGTGAATGGCATGCCATCGGCAGCCATGCCGCGCACGGTCGGTTCGACGATCTCGCGCATCACTCGCGCATGCACGTCGGGCGTCACTACCGGTGCCGGCGAATACGCGCCCATGCCGCCGGTGTTCGGACCGGTGTCGCCATCAAACACGCGCTTGTGATCCTGTGAGGTCGCCATCGGCAATGCAAACGTTCCATCGACCATCGAGATGAAGCTCGCTTCCTCGCCATCGAGGAATTCCTCGATCACCACCCGCGATCCAGCATCGCCGAACGCATTGCCGGCCAGCATGTCGCGCACCGCTGCCTCGGCTTCCCCAAGTGTCATGGCAACAATCACGCCCTTGCCCGCAGCGAGGCCGTCGGCCTTGACCACGATGGGCGCTCCCACTTGTTGCAAATACGCGAGCGCGGCATCTAGCTCGGTAAACACGGCGTAGTGCGCGGTTGGAATGCCGTGGCGCGCGAGGAAACTCTTGGCAAACGCCTTGCTGCCTTCGAGCTGCGCGGCTTTCGCGGTCGGCCCGAAGATGCGCAAGCCTTGTTTGCGGAAGCGATCGACGACGCCAGAAACCAGCGGCCCTTCGGGACCGACCACGGTCACGGCGACATCCTCTAATTTCACCAACGCGAGCAAGCCGTCAATATCGTTCGCAGCGACCGCTACATTGCGGCATTTCGATTCCGTCGCCGTACCCGCATTGCCGGGCGCAACCAGCACTTCGGAGACTTGCGAAGATTGTGCGAGCTTCCATGCCAGCGCATGTTCGCGACCGCCAGAGCCAATGACTAGAACTTTCATGTTTTGCTCATCGCTTTACCAACTCTCCCGCTTGCGGGGCGAGAAGACACATTTTGCGCGTCATTGGCGCGCGTGTCTTCGAACGCCCACGCCGCCGGTGTGGGCCGGGCGCGGAGCGGGGCTGGGGTGAGAGTGAGGAATGCCGCAAAGCACCCTCATCCGCCTTCGGCACCTTCGCCCGCAAACGGGAGAAGGGAAAACAAATCAGTGCCGAAAATGACGGCACGCCGTGAACACCATCGCGATGTCGTGCTCATCCGCTGCCGCGATCACTTCGGCGTCGCGCATCGATCCGCCCGGCTGAATCACCGCGCGGATGCCGGCGGCGCCGGCGGCGTCGAGGCCATCACGAAACGGGAAGAACGCATCACTGGCCATCACCGACCCCGGAACAACGAGACCGGCTTCGTCGGCCTTCAGCGCGGCGATCTTCGCACTCACCACGCGACTCATCTGGCCGGCGCCAATGCCGATCGTGCGCAGATCCTTTGCGTAGACGATCGCGTTCGACTTCACGTGCATCGCGACCTTCCATGCAAACAACAGGTCGGCGATTTCCGCCTTGCTAGGCGCGCGTTTACTGACGATTTTCAGATCACTTGTGGTGAGGGCGTCGCTGTCGGCATCCTGCACCAACAAGCCGCCGGCGATGCGCTTGAAATCTTGGCCGCCGTCGCGTGACGTGAGTTCGCCACAAGCCAGCACGCGCACGTTCGGCTTCTTCGCGAAAGCTGCGAGCGCATCAGCGTCGACTTCCGGTGCGATCACGACTTCGACGAATTGACGCTTGGCGATTTCTTTCGCAGTGGCTGCATCGAGCGTGCGATTGAACGCGATGATGCCGCCAAATGCTGACGTGGGATCGGTCGCGTACGCGTGGTCGTAGGCGTCGAGTATATTTGCGGCGACGGCGACACCGCACGGATTGGCATGTTTGACGATCACGCAGGCCGGCGCATCGAAGGCCTTGACGCATTCAAGCGCAGCATCGGCATCGGCGATGTTGTTGTAACTCAACTCCTTGCCTTGCAGGAACCGCGCGGTAGCGACGATGCCTTGCGCAGACACGTTCCTTTCGACATACAACGCGCCGGACTGGTGCGGGTTCTCGCCGTAGCGTAATGCGCTAGCAAGATTCAGGGAGAGATGCAGCGTTTTCGGCCAGGCTTCAGGTTCTGCAGGATCGTTTGCTCGCGGTGCCAGCCACTGCGCGATGCGGCCATCGTAATGCGCGGTATGCGCATACGCCTTTGCGGCAAACGCTCGGCGTTGCGCTTCAGTGGTGCCGCCTTGCGCGACGGCATCGGTGAGTGCGGCATAGTCGGCCGGATCAACGACAACCGCGACGCGCGCATGATTTTTTGCCGCCGCGCGCAGCATCGCTGGGCCGCCGATGTCGATGTTTTCGACGGAGTCTTCGTAGCTGCAGTCGGATTTGGCGACTGTTGCCTCGAACGGATACAGATTCACCACCAGCAAATCGATCGGCGCGATGCCGTGTTCGGCCATCACCGCATCATCCAGGCCTGCGCGGCCCAGCAAGCCACCGTGGATCGCCGGATGCAGCGTCTTCACTCGACCATCCATGATTTCAGGAAAGCCGGTGACATCGCTGACATCGCGCACCGCAATGCCGGCATCGCGCAGTACGTTTGCAGTGCCGCCGGTGGAGAGCAGCTCGACCTGATTGGCCGCGAGCATCCGCGCAAGTTCAGCAATGCCGCGCTTGTCGGAGACAGACAGCAGCGCACGCCGGATTGGCTGCCGCGAATTGACGCGCGGTGGGGAGGAGTCGGACGTGGACATTGCGGGCCCCGAATGCAAGGCGCGAATTATAGCCCGTGAGTGCGAGGTCCGAAGCGGGTTGAGTGAATAGTACTGCGCAGCTGTGCGACGAACGTCGGCGAAACTCAAGCCAGCTTGTATTGCTTGAGCTTCTTGCGCAGTGTGCTGCGATTGAGACCAAGCGCCGTGGCGGCGCGACTCTGGTTGCCATCGTAGTGGCGCAACACTTCGGCAAACAACGGCGCTTCGATTTCGCGCAACACCAGATCGTGCAGATCCTGCGCCGGGTGATCGCCCAGATCACGCAGGTAGCGACGCACCGCCTGCTTGACGCATTCGGCGAGTGCCGGCTGATTGCCGACGGCGACGCTGGACACGCGCTCGCGCGCGGCGGGAGGTGCGTTCACGTGACTTGAAAACTCCGGAAAACTGCGGCGGCTTCCCATTGCCACCGGCGCCGAGCAAGGCATCGACGCGACTGATCGGGGGAGGGCGAGTGTAACCCCATCCCGGGACTCGCGCGCAACCATTTTTCGTATCGCAGCATTCAATTCTCCCGCTGGATCACCTGGATCGCACCACGCAGCATGTTGCCGGTCGCCTCAGCGGAAATCGAATGCGAATGCGACCGCATCGTGGCCCGGATCGACCAGTTCCAGCACTGCATCCACGCGTTGTCCTGCCGCAATCAGTCGGGTTGGCGGTGCCGAGCCTAGGTATTCGGCGACGCGGAAGCGGCGCAGTCCGATATCGCGCCCGTTGAGGTCGGACATCCGCAATTCCAGCAGCGGCCAGGCTTGCGCAAAGCGCGCGTTGTTGCGGAACGACGCGCTGATCAGCAATGCGTTGGGCACCGACGGATGCGGCCGCACATCGCGGCCGGTAACTTCGAACGCCGTCAGTTCGCGCCATGGCGGCAGGCTGCAGTGGACGATGTCGCACAGCGATTGCACGCTCGGACGCCAGCGCGGATCGCTCGCCAGTTGCGCGCGATCGGCAATTGGAATCAGCGCCAATAACGCGATCAACAATGCGAAACCGACCAGCCACCATTTCAACTGGCGAGGACGCGGCAGCCTCACGCGCTGGCGAGCGAATCCCGGCAGCGTCGTCGCGCGGGATCGCGGCGGTGCGCCGAACAACTCGCCCTGGTCGATCGGCGCAGCGTCCGTTTCGTCGAGGGGTTCCTCAGCGCTCGCCAGTTCCTGCGGTGCAAGTTGCTCCGCAACTGCAGGTTCGGCTGCGGTCAGATGCGCAAGCGCATCGAATGGATTTCCGCAGTCAGCACAGACAACGTCGCCGTCGCCGCCCTCGGCGCGATCTGCTTCGAGCGGTTGGACTGCCTGGCATTGCGGACAACGGGTTTGCATCCGCGAAGTTTACGTGAGCCACGGAAAAGCGCGGAAAGATTTTTCTACATCAAGGCTTGATAAGCAAAGTGTCTTGCTGGCCCGAGCGGCTCGCGAGGCTCTGGCGTCAGGCTCGCGACGATTTCCTGATGCCATCGATACGCACCCAATCCTCGCGCCCGGTGACGCGGAGCTGCTCAAACCGGGGTGCATAGCGCGCCAGCAGTTCGTCCTGCTGGCCGTCAAGAATGCCGGACAAGGCCAGCAGCCCGCCAGGTTTGACGCGCGCGGCGATGGTGTCGGCAAGTGCGTCCAGTGCAGACGCGAGAATATTGGCGACGACGATGTCGTACTGTTCGGCAGGCGCTTCATCAGGCATGAACACATTCAATTGTTCGACCACGCCATTACGCTCGACATTGTCGCGGCTGGCCAGCAACGCTTGCGGATCGTTGTCGATGCCGACTGCGTTTCCCGCGCCGAGCTTGAGCGCGGCAATCGCGAGAATGCCCGAGCCGCAGCCGAAATCCAGTACCGTTTTTCCGGCAAGTCCGTCGGACGATCGAGCCAGCGACTCCAGCCACTCCAGACATAGGGTCGTTGTTGCGTGCGTGCCGGAACCGAACGCCAGGCCCGGATCAAGACGTACGATGGTCGCCGCATCGCCGAGCGCTAGCGCCTCGGCCGGTGTTTCCGCCTTCCACGGCACGATCCACAACGACGCGCCGAAGCGCAGCGGCGGATAGTCGTCCATCCACGCGCGCACCCAGTCCTGGTCGGCGACATCGCGGAAGGTTGCCGACGCGAGATCGACATCAGGCGCAAGCGCTTCGAGCGCATGCAACAGCGCATCGCGATTGCAGTTCGCGTCGAACAGCGCCGTCAACGTGAGATCCTTCCACAGCGGCATCGCACCGACACCAGGTTCCAGGATCGCGCGCTCGTCCGGCGTAGCCGCGTCCGCATCCATCAACGTGACCGAGAGTGCACCGAGTTCTTCCAGCACGGACTCGATAATTGGATGGTCGGACTGCGTGCAGTGCAGG
>JBBQQH010000055.1:0-19698 GCA_038216155.1 Lysobacterales bacterium | reverse complement strand
CGGCCAGATCTCGCGAAAAAACTTGCCATCCTTGTAGATGCGATGCCCGCCATCGCCGTGATGGATCACCGGAAACCGGTCATCGCCGTACTTGGTCGCAAGATCCGGCCAGTCGCGCGGAAGATAATGGGCGTGTACGTCAATCTTGAGCATGCGACCAGTTTAGCTCGGCTTGGCTCTGAACTTTAGTCGTAGCGAGCAGGCGCTGGATTCAGATGGCCGCATTGCGAGCAGGTGCGGTGGTCGATGCTCCGATAAAAGCGATCGAACACTGCCGCGAAGTCGGTTTCAATGTTCTCGAGGGTGAAGAATTCCTCGAACAACTTGTGGTTGCAGCGCTCGCAATACCATTGCAGTCCGTCTTTTTCGTGCGGCAGGCGTTTGCGTTCGATCACCAGTCCGATGCCGCCGGCGCTGCGTTGTGGGGAATGCGGCACGCGCGCAGGTAGATAGAACACCTCGCCGACCTTGATCGAAATGTCACGCGCAGCGCCGTCGTCCTGGACACGCAACACCATCTCGCCTTCGAGTTGATGAAAGAACTCCGGGCCTTCGTCGACGTGGAAATCGGTTCGCGCGTTCGGGCCACCGACAATCATGACGATGAAATCGCCATCGACTATGCACTTGTTGCCAACCGGCGGCTTGAGCAGATGGCGGTTGGTGTCGATCCATTCGGCGAGGTTGAATGGTGGCGTGAGCATTTTTGTCCCCTCTCCTTATCCCTCCCCCGCGAGGGGGGAGGGGATAACAGCGATGCACTTGAGCTCGATCGCGATCGGTGTCGGGAGCGCGGTGGTACCGACCGTGGTGCGACACGGCGCGTTTGCGGGTTCGCGGAAAAACTCCGCCCAGATCCCGTTGTAGGCGGCGAAATCGTGCTTCATGTCGGTGAGAAAGACAGTGACGTCGACCAGATCCTCCCAACGCGCGCCCGCTGCTTCCAGCACTCTGCGCACGTTGGCGAACACCGCGCGCGTTTGCGCCGCGATGTCGTAGCTGCGCACGCGGCCGTCAGCGAAATAGTCGTTGCCTGCGATCTGGTTGCTGCCCGGTTGGCGCGGACCAATGCCAGAAAGAAACAACAAGTTTCCAACACGCCGGGCGTGCGGGTAGGCACCCACAGCTGCGGGTGCTGCGGCGGCGTGGATCGAGCCGCCCATCAAGCCGACTCCGCAAGTTGCATGTTGGCGCGCACGCCAGCCAACGCGGATTCGTAGGCATCGACCAGCGCGACTGCCGAATTTACGCCAATGCCGAGTTCGCGAATGCGGCCATCGTTCAAGCCGTAGATCCAGCCGTGCACCTGCAGCGTCTGGCCGCGCCGCCATGCATCCTGCACGATGGTGGTCTGGCAGACGTTCACCACCTGCTCGATCACGTTCAATTCGCACAAGCGGGCGGCGCGCTCGCTGATCGGCACGCTGCGCAGCAGGCTTTCATGCTTTTGCATGACGTCGCGCACGTGATGTAGCCAATTGTCGACCAACCCGAGCCGCAGCCCGTCGACGGTGGCGTGCACACCGCCGCAGCCGTAGTGGCCGCAGACGATGATGTGCTCGACCTTGAGCACGTCAACCGCGAACTGCACGGTGGACAGGCAATTGAGATCGCCATGGGCAACGACATTGGCGACGTTGCGATGCACGAACACTTCGCCCGGTGCGAGACCGGTGATCTGGTTGGCAGGTACCCGCGAATCCGAGCAGCCAATCCACAGGTATTTCGGCGCTTGTTGTGCGGCGAGGCTGGTGAAGAAACCGGGCTCGTCGCGCTCCATGCGCTCGGCCCAGTGACGATTTTTCTCAAGCAGGGATTGCGATTGGCTCATTGGCTGTATCTCGGTTGAGCGTGGTGACTCGTCGAATTTATCGGGCACAGGCGGATCATAGCTGGATGCAGACATTCTTCGGTTCGGTGAAGAATCGCATCGCCTCGAATCCGCCTTCGCGACCCAGTCCCGACTGGCCGACGCCGCCGAACGGCGTGCGCAGGTCGCGCTGCATCCAGGTGTTGATCCAGACAATACCGACCTGAAGATTCGCAGCGACGCGGTGCGCGCGGTCGAGTTGCTGCGTCCAGACGCTGGTGGAGAGCCCGTACTGCGTGGCGTTGGCGAGCGCCAATGCATGTGATTCGTCATCGAATGCTTGCAAGGTCACGATCGGGCCAAATATTTCTTCGGTGTTGCTGCGGCAATCCGGGCCGATGCCGTCGATCACGGTGGGCGCGATGAACCAGCCATCGGCACAGCGTCCATCGAGTTTCACGGCTTCGCCACCGCAAAAAATTCTGCCGCCTTCATTTTTCGCCAACGCAATGCAGGCAAGCACCTTGTCGAAATGCGCTTGCGAAACCATCGGTCCGAGATTGGTTGTTGCGTCCTGCGGATCGCCGATGCGTAGCGCCTGAACGCGCTTAAAAAACGCTTCACGGAATGCGTCCATCACGCTGCGCTCGACGAGGATGCGCGAGCCGCACAAACAGATCTGGCCGCTGTTCTGGAATGCCGAGCGCACCACGGTGTCAAGCAGATGATCGCGCCGGCCGGCATCGTTGAAGACGTCTGCAAAGACGATCGTGGCGTTTTTGCCACCAAGCTCGAGCGACATTTTCTTTAGTGCCGGGCCGCAGTGCGCTGCGATCTGGCGACCGACCGGCGTGCTGCCGGTAAAACTGACTGCTTTGATTTCAGCGTGTTCGACCAGCGCCATGCCGACCACCGGGCCGAGTCCGTGCACGATGTTGAGCACGCCCGGCGGAAATCCAATTTCGAGCGCGAGCTCGCCGAGCATCCACGCCGTCACTGGCGTGATTTCGGACGGCTTGGCAACGACGCAATTGCCAGCCGCCAGCGCCGGCGCGATTTTCCAGGTGAACAGGTACAGCGGCAGGTTCCACGGGCTGATGCAGGCGACCACACCCAATGCCTGGCGCAGCGTGTAATTCAATCCGGCCTGACCGTGATGCGATTCGCTGGCGAACTGGGTTGCGGCGGCGGCGAAGAATCGCAGGTTGGCGATTGCGCGCGGAATTTCGATCTCGCGTACGAGCGCTAGTGGCTTGCCTGCATCGCGCGATTCGGCGTTCGCAAAGTCCTCCAGTCTGGCTTCAAGCGCATCAGCGAGCCGGTTGATCCATCGGGCGCGTACTTCGTTTGACAACGATGACCAGGTTGGGAATGCGGCGCGCGCTGCGCGCACCGCGTCATCGACATCGACAGCCGTTCCCGATGGACACAGCGCATACGGCTTGCCAGTGGCTGGCTCGAACACCTCTAGCGTCTCTGTACTGCGCGCTGCGCGCGACTCGTCGCCGATCAATTGGGTCAATCGCAGGATGGTGTTCATGCGGCGAGCTTACCCGGTCGACGCGCGTCGGAAAAACGGGCGCGTGGCATGACTACAGCGAGCGCGTGCGGCCGCCATCCACTGGCAGATTGATTCCAGTGATATAGGACGCCGCCGGCGATGCCAGAAATGCAATCGCTGCGGCGGTTTCCGACGGTTCGGCAAAGCGCCCCATCGGAATCTCCGCGACCATATCGGCGGTGATTGCTGCCTCGTTGGCGCCGGTTTTCTGCGAACGCGCGGCGATGATCTGCTCGATCCGCGGCGTGTGGGTGGAACCTGGCAGCACGTTGTTGACGGTGATGCCGTGCGGCGCAAGTTCGCGCGCGAGTGTTTTTGCCCAACTGGCGACTGCGCCGCGGGTGACGTTGGACACGCCGATACCGGGAATAGGCTCTTTCACGGAGGTGGAAATGACGTTGATGATGCGACCGTAACCTGCCGCTTGCATGCCCGGGACGACGGCTTCGGCCAGCGCCTGATTGGCCAGCAAATGTGTGCGAAATGCCGCCAGAAAGGCCTCTTCGTTGGCGCCGCTGACAGTGCCCGGTGGCGGCCCGCCGCTGTTGTTGATCAACACATGCACTGGCCGCGTCGACACCAGCGCCTTGACCTTGGCGCGCAGCGTCGCGGTGTCGCTACCATCAACTGCGATCCAGCCATGCCCTTGTCCCGGTTGCGAGGTCGATAGCTCGCTGGCCAGCCGTTCCAGCACCTCGGCACGCCGCGCGAGCAGGGTGACATTCGCGCCCAATGCCGCCAATTCAATCGCGGTGGCGAGCCCGATGCCTTGCGAGGCACCGCAGACCAGCGCGTGTTTTCCGGTCAGATCCATATCCATGTCAAAGCTCCGGAGGTTGCCTGCGTGCAAGATGATCGCGCATCAATGCGGCGATTTCGCGTGATGCGGGATGCGACTGTTGGTCGAGTGCGTTGGCTGTAGCTTCGACATTGGCCGGTGGGTGGTTCTGGTTTAGCTTGAACTTCAGTTCGAATTGGTCCGCTTCGAACTCGAAACCGACGATGCCGCGCAGCTGGCTGCGATAGCGCTCGTCGTGTGGATCGAATTGCCAATGTGTTCCGTTCATCGCCTCGTTGTGGCGGCTGAGGTCACCTACCAGTTCGACCAGTGTGTCGGTGTTCTCGAAGATACGCAGGCGGCCTGTCAGGTGGGCGACCGCGTAGTTCCAGGTTGGCACCCGCGCCGCCTGAACGCTATCGGGATACCACGAAGGCGAGACATACGCGTGCGGGCCGTGCACGATGACAGTTGCCGTGCAGCCGTCGGCGTCGCGCCATTGCGGGTTGGGCCGCGCCCAATGGCCGCGCAAGCTCACAGCGTCGCCATCGCGCGCATACAGCACTGGCAGATGGCTGATGTTCGGGCCGTTTTCGCCGCCGGTGATCAGGGTGACGAACGGATCCCGTGCAATCAACGCATCCAGCGCCGCAAGGTCGGTTTCGACAAATGCGCGCGGCGTGTACATCGCGGAATCAATCCTCGCGTGCCAGCGGCTGGATCATGCGCGAGCCGAGATCGGCATCTGATTTTGCCGAGGGTGGCTTGAGTGCATCTAGCGACACGCCCAGGCGTGCGGCGTCGTCTTCATCCAGCCCGTCCAGCGCGAAGTAGTCGGCATCCAACAATGCCGCACGGGCGCTGTCGTCACCGTCGTAGGTGACAGTGTGGCCGTCGCAGTCGAACACCTCTGCAGTGCCGGACGGCAGCACACGCAGTCGCGCCCAAACCAACACGCTGCCCAGCGATGCCAGCCACCAGCTATTGTCTGGGCGTTTGTTCGCGTCGATATT
The DNA here is from genome assembly GCA_038216155.1 of Lysobacterales bacterium. GTDB lineage: Bacteria > Pseudomonadota > Gammaproteobacteria > Xanthomonadales > Xanthomonadaceae > SZAS-103. The sequence goes on along the minus strand of JBBQQH010000055.1, from coordinate 14,536 downwards.
GGTGGTCTGGTTCAAAAGAATCCCTTCGCAAAAATCCACAGGATGCCGCCGACTGCCAGGCCAAGAAGGATAGTGAGCAGCGACAGCAACGCCGGAGTTGCCAGCCCGCTTAGGCCTGGATCATTTGCGCTGCGATAGCCGCGCGCCAGCAGCCATCCGAGCGCGGACGGTTTCAGAAACGCGCCATCGCCCAGTTGCGCCCGCACTTCTGGATGCCGATCGCGCAGATGCACGAGAGTCAGCGGCCAGAAGATCAGAAACGCCGTCGCGCCGGCGATGGCGAAAGCGAAGCAGAGCAGGGCGAAGAACAGGATCATCGGATCAACTCGGCCATGGATAATTGGCAATTATTAGGATGGCAATGGCGATCGCGGTGATTGCAACCATCGCCAGCAAGCGGTCCAAGTGACGCAATGATGTTGCAGCAGCACTGAGTTGCGGGTCGGTGCTGTGCGCCGCCTCGCTGCTGCGCGCCCAAACCCAGAATCGCCACGGCCAGACGACCATCTCGACATCTTGGGTCACCTTGTGCGGAACCACGATTCGCGCACGACTCAAAAATGATTGCGCAGCAACTTTGCGTTGCGTCTCCAGCGTCCGTAACACCGCGCCGAACGTAAGCGCCAGCGGAATAAAAATAAAAGTTGAGTGCATTAAGTTCGCCTCCGATTCTCAGAACGTCGCCAAACCGGGCGCGCGCGGGTAGGGGATGGCATCGCGGATATTTGCCAAGCCGCACACGTACACCACCAAACGCTCGAAGCCAAGGCCAAAGCCTGCGTGCGGCACTGTGCCGTAGCGGCGCAGGTCGCGATACCACTGGTAGTGCGCGGCGTCGATGCCGAACTGGGCCATGCGCCGATCCAGATAATCGAGCCGCTCCTCACGCTGCGCGCCGCCGATGATCTCGCCGATGCCCGGCGCCAGCACGTCCATCGCGGCAACGGTCTTTCCATCATCGTTCAGGCGCATGTAAAACGCCTTGATCTGCTCGGGATAGTTCATCACTACCACCGGGCGGCCGACGTGCTCTTCAGTGAGCCAGCGCTCGTGCTCAGTCTGCAAGTCCAGACCCCACTCGACCGGAAAATCGAAGCGCTTGCCGGAGGCCTTGAGCAACTCGATCGCATCGCTGTAGTCGATGCGCTCGAATGGTTCGGTGACAAATTTTTCCAGTCGGGTGATCGCATCGGGTTGCACGCGCTCAGCAATGAAGGCCATGTCGTCGGCGCGCTCGTTCAGCACCGCGCGAAATACGTACTTCAGGAATGCCTCGGCCAGGTTGGCGATGTCGTCGAGGTCGGCGAATGCAAGCTCGGGCTCGATCATCCAGAACTCGGCCAGATGCCGCGAGGTGTTGGAATTCTCGGCGCGAAAGGTCGGGCCGAAAGTGTAGACCTTGCTCAGCGCCAGGCAATACGCCTCGACGTTGAGCTGGCCGGAAACGGTCAGGAATGTTTCCTTGCCGAAGAAATCGCGCGAAAAATCGACAGCACCGTCCGTGCCGCGCGGCAGATTCGCCATATCCAGCGTGGAGACGCGGAACATCTGGCCCGCACCTTCGGCATCCGACGTCGTGATGATCGGCGTGTTGATCCAGAAGTAGCCCTGCTCGTGCATGAAGCGGTGAATCGCCTGCGCCAGACAGTGACGAATGCGTGTCACCGCGCCGAACAGGTTGGTGCGCGAACGCAGGTGCGCGACCTCGCGCAAGAACTCCAGCGAATGCGCTTTGGGCTGGATCGGATACGTTTCCGGATCGTCCACGCCGCCGACGAGTTGCACCGATGTGGCCTGGATTTCAAACGCCTGACCCTTGCCCTGCGAACGCGCCAGGGTGCCAGTCGCGATCACGGAACAGCCGGCCGACAGATGCTTGACCTCGAATTCGTAGTTGGGAAGCGTCGCCGGCGCGACCACCTGGATGGGCGCAAAGCACGAGCCGTCGCTGACATTGACGAACGACAGGCCAGCCTTGGAATCGCGCCGCGTGCGCACCCAGCCGCGCACGCTGACGATGCTGCCAGCGAGCGAGGTTCCATCCAGCGCCTGCGCGACGCTCACAATTGTTGCTGCCGTCATGCCTTGCATCTCCGCATCATCGAACGCATATCGAAGCGGTGCATGATAACTGTTAACCCCATGGGTATAATCAATCAATGAGCATCACCATGACACCCGCTGCGCTGGAACGCGCGCGCAGCTACCTCGCAAACAGCCCCGACCGCATTGGTTTGCGTTTTGGCGTGCGCCGTACGGGTTGTTCGGGCTGGGGTTATGTGATTGACCTTGCCGATCACGCAGGGGCCGACGACACCCAGTTCGACGTCGATGGCGTCAAGGTGATCGTCGATGCAAGCAGCCTTCCGCTAGTGAACGGTACGCGCATCGACTTCGTAAAGCAGGGGCTGAACGCGCAGTTTGCGTTCGAGAATCCCAATGCCGCCGACGCCTGCGGCTGCGGCGAGAGCTTCACCACTCAAGTGGCATAGAAGATTTCGCAGCGCCGATCGACGCGGCCTATTGGTTTGGCAGCGCCTGAAGATAGGCGGAGATGTTCTGGATGTTCTGCGCTGTCAGTTTGTGCGCAACAGTCTTCATCACGGCGCCCTCCGGCCGCTCGTTGGTCCGCTGGAAAACGTTCAACTGCTTCACCAGATAGTCAACGTGCTGCCCCGCAATTCGCGGGGCTTCGGCGTTGCCCATTCCGTCCGGGCCATGGCAACTTGAGCACGCGGGGACGCTCTGGTCCGGCAAGCCGCTGGTGAAGATCGGCTTGCCTGCCGCGATGCGCTCGGGCGTGCTTTCAATGGCATGCCGCTCGAGTTTCTGCGCTGCGAAATACGCCGCCAGTTCCTGAATCTGCTTGTCGGTCAGGTTATGGCTTAGGCCCCACATATATTCAAAACCTGCTGGATCTTCGCGGCTGTGACCCTTGAACCCATGTAGCTGCGCAGCCAGGTACGCCTCTTGCTGCGCGGCCAAGTTGGGGAAATTGGGCGACTCGCTATTCCCTGTAGGGCCGTGGCAGTTCGAGCAGACCTGCATCGCCAAGGTGTTTCCGGAGACGTTCGGATTGCCGAGATCGCGCGAGCGTTGAACGTTCGCGCAACCCGCGACCGTGCCGACCAGCAGTGCCGCAAGTGCAAGGCGTGATGTGTTCATTGCGTACTCCAGAAAACCTCGTGCGATTCGATGCCGATCCCAATGGGGGTCACGCTCCATGCGCGACACCGTAGCGTTCGATCAGTATGCGCCCCACAGGTAGAGGAACAACGAATTGTTGTCGCTCGCGTTGCGTCCGGAGCCGTCGTAGTTGCGCGAGGCGCCGTTGTATCTGCTGTAGGCCGTGTATTGCAGTCCGATGCGCAGGTATTGGATTGGCGTCCAGAAAACCTCGGACGTCCAGCCACTCACGGACGGCTTGCCGGAAATATTTCCATACACGCGGGTCGGGTCGTACAGCGCGGAATCGGTGGTTCCGGTCTGGCTGAAGTGCGACAGACTGCCGCCGTATTTCGCGTTATAGACGTAACTCATCTTTGCGCGCAGCACGCTTGTTTTGTCGACCGCGTTGGTGTCGGGCAACGGGTTGCCGTCGGCATCCTCGATCGGCTGGTTGGCCAGGAACGAGGGCAATCGATGCGTGTCGTGGATATAGGCAAGTTGCGCGGTGACCGCATGCGGATCTAGCAGGTACTGGTATTGGGCGTCGAAGCCGATATCGCGGAAGTGGTGAATGCTGGCGGGGTCGGACGTGTCGAGCGGATCGTCGTAGACATCGGCGACCATGCCTGACGTCCCGACCATCAGGTTGTGCGGGCCCCAGGTGTGACTCAGCGCAATGCGCCAGTAGGGATTGGTTCCCTGCAGCTTGGTCTTTTCGGCGTTGGGGACGCCGGCGCTCATGAACGAGGTCAGGCCCCTTGCAGTGCGATAGCCTCCCAGCTCGACGTACAGCATCTGGTTCCAGAACGCATAGGCATTGATGCCGGAGATATTGCCGCCGGCGGCAAAGCCCGGGTAGGGCGCGGCACCGTCGATGAAGGCGCTGCTGGTTGGGCTTGGGACTGGCACGTATTGCATCCAAGCTGCCGCGGTATTCCAGGGATCTGCCAGCGACGGATTGTTGTTGGCGCTGACTCCCCAGATCCAGTCGTGCTTGGCGTCGACAACGCGATCGGCGTAGCGGATGTCCATGTTGTCGGCACCGCTGTGGCCGTGGAACTTGCCGTCATCGGACTGTGCGGCGTAGTTGTCGTAGGAGATCTGCAGGAATGCACCGATGTTGTCGGTGACCTTGCCCGCGAGGAACACGCTCGCAGTTGCGAAAATCGGCTGGTTGTTCTTCTGAAAATCGGCTTTCGGGTCGTCGCTCTTGGATGTATTGAACACGCGTGAATCGCTCGCAACAGCCATCACGGAGAGGGGAATCGTGCGTTCGCCGATGGTGTAACCGGTCAGTTTGAACAGGCGCCCGTACTGGGTGAGTTCCGGAAACTGCCCACCAGCGTGGCAGGCAACGCAGTTCTGTCCGGTCTGGCGGGCGAACAGCGGTAGCGCTGCGGATTCGGCCGGCCAGAGGGTGGCTCCCAGCATGAACAGGGCAGCCACGAACGACGACGCCGGAACCAAGCCAGCAAACCATTGCTGGATTCCCCGTGTGCGGTATTGCGGATAAACATTCAGCGCAGTCACCGTGCTTTCTCCTTGCGACTGGAATGGATCATTCATGCTGTTTGGATCGCGCGGGCCATCAGCCCGGCTTCTTCGACCAAGCCGAACACCAGCCTTTCGGCGCCACGCGATAACCTGCAAACAACGAGCACGCACCCGTGGCGGCGGTGAAGAACTGGCAGTTCGAACAGGCGCTGCCTGGCTTGTATTTAGGGTTCTTGGTGGTGCCGGCATCCTCCACATACGCGAGCGCCATGGCTTGCGGGTTGTCCAGCGGCAATTTGGGCAGCTCGGCTGCGTGGGCCTGGCCGATTAGTCGGGCAGCAATCGGCAGGGAAAGAGCTGCGCACGCTGCGCCGATGAGGAAACGACGTCTGGAGCGAATAGGCACAGGCATGGAAAGTATTCCCTGATTGAATGCTGATTGAATCTAATCCCGCCGCAAATGTGGCGTCTTGATCTGGATCAATTTTGCTTTGCAGAGGTCATCGCGCAAGCGTGCGACTGTAGACCGCGCACCTGGCGCGCGTATGTACGTCAGCGCACACAGTCTCGCGCTGCCTCTCAGAATCGAATTTCCCGATCGCGGCACAATTGCGTGCCCAGCGCAGCTTACCCAGCTCATTCAGGGCGGCCGGCGCACGTGGTCACGCGATCATCCATTCACATAGACTTCGTACCCATGAACAATGCGACTGTCCTCGACCTCGCCCGACTTCGCCGCAGTTGCGGCCAGTGCTCGCTGCGCCAACTGTCCCTGCCGGGTGGTATCGGGGCCGACGACCTCGATCGACTCGATCGCATCGTCAAGCGACGCCGTTCGGTTTCAGGCAAGCAATTGCTGTTTACATCCGGGGAGACGTCGAAAGCAGTGTTCATAGCCCGGGAAGGGTCGTTCAAGACAGTTTCCTTTTCCGAAGACGGGCAGCGACAGGTCCTCGGTTTCCACCTGCCAGGAGAATTGCTGGGTCTCGACGCACTCGGCGACGGGCGCCATCGATGCGATGCGGAGGCGCTTGAAGATGCTGCCGTATGCGAAGTGCCGCTGGGGGATCTGGAACGGGTCGCGGCGCAGGTGCCAGCCTTGCAACACCATCTGCTGGAACTGATGGGGCGGAGTATGGGCCGTGATCAGGACCATATCGAAATGCTCGGGCGACCGCAGGCCGTGCAGCGGCTGTTGCTGTTCCTGCATGGATTGGCTGAACGTTATCGCGCACTTGGACGCAGCGACGACGTGCTCGTGCTGTCGATGAGTCGCGAGGACATTGCCAGCTACCTGGGGCTGGTGATCGAAACGGTGAGCCGCAGTTTCAGGCGACTTCAGGATGACGGTCTGATTGCGGTGAGCGGACGCAAAGTCCGTGTCTTGGATGCAGCCGCTCTCCGGACTCTTGCACACGAAGCGGTCTTGATCGGGCATCGGCGCCAGTAGTAAGACATCGGCATCGCCTCGTGGTTGCATATATGCCGTGTGTTTGCTTGGCGATGCGTTTTTCAGACATAATGCTCGGCTCCGTCGGAGTCATGGCGGATTCTTGCCCCACCGCAATGACGGGGGGCTGCCCCGGCGAAGGCTCCTGAAACGGGCCTGGCCGACTTCCACAAGAGGAACAGCGATGCGTCACTACGAAGTTGTGTTCATGGTCCATCCGGACCAGAGCGAGCAGGTGTCTGCGATGATCGAGCGCTACAAGGCGCTGATCACTGCCGAGGACGCCGATGGAACCAAGGGCGCCGTGCACCGGCTTGAAGATTGGGGGCGCCGCCAGCTGGCCTATCCGATCAACAATCTGGTCAAAGCCCATTACGTGCTGATGAACATCGAAGTCGGGCAGAAGGCATTGACCGATCTGGTTGACGGCTTCCGCTTCAACGACGCCGTGTTGCGCCACATCGTGATCAAGCGTGATGCCGCCGACACCGACCTGTCCTTCATCATGAAGGCCAAGGATGAAAAGCCGGAGCGTGGTGATCGTGGCGACCGCGGTGATCGCGGCGACCGTAGCGAGCGCAGTGATTCGCGCCGCGATTCCAGTGACAACGAGACCGAGGAGACCTCCAATGCGGATGTCTAAGTCCAAGACCAAGGCCGGCGCAAAAGGCAAGGGCGCTCCGGCGTCGAAGTTCTTCCGTCGTCGCAAGTTTTGCAAGTTCACTGCCGAGGGCACGGTCGAGATCGACTACAAGGATCTCAACACCCTGCGCCAGTACGTGACCGAGAGCGGCAAGATCGTTCCCAGCCGCATCACCGGGACCAAGGCCAAGTACCAGCGTCAATTGCAAACCGCGATCAAGCGCTCGCGCTTCCTGGCGCTGATCCCGTATTGCGACAACCATACGAGTTAAGCTCGGCGCGCGTGGTGATTTCGCGCGCTTCCTTGCGCGGGCGTGGTTAGCATTTGCAATACCGTTTTAAGCACGGCCTTGGAATGACATTCAAACCGCACAACCGTGTGCGGACTTGCAATGACAGCAATATTTTCCATTTTCCTAATTTCTGATCCATTTCGGACAGCCACAGTTGCGGGCACGATCAATCAATCGATCGCCGCCCGCTAACGAATACGGAGTATCACCATGCAACTGATCCTGCTGCAGAAAGTCGTCAACCTCGGCAACCTCGGCGACAAGGTCAACGTCAAGCCCGGTTACGGCCGCAATTACCTCGTTCCCTACGGTAAGGCGGTGCCGGCGACGACTGCCAACCTGGCACAGTTCGAGACCCGCCGCGCCGAATACGAAGCGCGTGCAAACGACATCTTGGGCTCGGCACAACGACGTCGCGAGAACCTTGAAGGCGCCATGGTCAGCATCAAGGCCAACGCATCCACCGAAGGCAAGTTGTATGGCTCGGTGACTGCGCGTGACATCGCCGACGCGTTCACCGCGGCAGGCTTCCCGCTGGAGAAGAGCGAAGTGATCCTGAGCGACGGCGCACTGCGGCGCACCGGCGAATTCGAGATCACCGCGCACTTGCACGCCGATGTCGAGACCACGCTGAAGGTAACCGTGGTTCCAGACAACTGATCGACTGCAGCCGACCGCGGATGCCTCCGCGCAGTTGAGACGATGAATGGACGGACGCCGCTGTGCGTCCGTCTTTTTTTTGTGCGCGAACAACAGCCAGATTCAAACACATTGGAAGCTTGACATCGGCCCACCATCTCGCGGGCCGATCCGCGCAGTCGCAAACGCTGAGATGCGCACCGGTTATCCACAGAGTTGTCTGCAACGCTCTGCATGGTTCCGGCTCTATGATCTCTCGACTCCCCTTCGCCACACAGATTTCGCACACCATGTCGAGCCGCCCCGGTTTTCGTACCGACGAGCGCAGCGATGCCGCGCGCCTGGACAGCCGCATCGAGTCGCTGCGCTTGCCGCCGCAGTCGATGGATGCCGAACAGGCGGTGCTGGGCGGGTTGATGCTGGCACCGGACGCGTACGATCGTATCGCCGACGTGGTGGCCGAGGATGATTTCTATCGGCGCGATCACCGGCTGATCTTTCGCGCGATCCGCGAGCTCTCGTCCAAGGAAAAACCCTTCGATGTGGTCACTCTTGGCGAATGGTTTCAGGCCAACGAATTGACCGACCAGATCGGCGGTGGCGGCTATCTGATCGAGCTGGCCGGCAGTACACCCTCGGCCGCCAACATCGTCGCTTACGCGCAGATCGTGCGCGAGAAATCGGTGTTGCGCCAGTTGATCCAGGCCGGCACCGAAATCGTCAACGATGGTTTCCAGACCGAGGGCCGCAGCAGCGAGGAGATCCTGCAACTGGCCGAGCAGAAGGTGTTCCACATCGCCGAGGCCGGTCGCGGCGGCAAGGAATCGATCATCGATATCCGCAAGGCGATGCGCGAGGCATTCGAAATCCTGCGCGAGCGCTACGAAAATCAGGGCGCGGTCACCGGCATCCCGACCGGCTTTGCCGAACTCGACGAGCTGACCGCCGGCCTGCAGCCCTCCGACCTGATCATCGTCGCCGCCCGGCCAGCGATGGGCAAGACCACGTTGGCGTTGAACATCGCCGAATACGCCGCGATGAAAAGCCGCAAGGCAGTCGCCGTGTTTTCGATGGAAATGTCGTCCTCGCAGCTCGCCTTCCGCCTGATCTCGGCGATGGGCCGGGTCAACGCGACGCGCCTGCGTACCGGCCAGCTGGAGGACGAGGATTGGTCGCGCGTAAACAGCGCGATCCGGATGTTGTCGGACGCCAAGATCTTCATCGACGACACGCCGGCGCTGTCACCCGATGAGTTGCGCTCCAAGGCGCGCCGCTTCAAGCGCGAACATGATCTCGGTCTGGTGGTGGTCGATTACCTGCAGCTGATGCAGGTTGCCGGCTCGAGCAGCGATAACCGTACCAACGAGATTTCGGAAATCTCGCGCGGTCTAAAAGCGCTGGCGAAGGAACTGAACGTGCCGGTGATCGCGCTCAGCCAGCTCAACCGCGGCCTGGAATCGCGTACCGACAAACGTCCGCAGATGTCCGACCTGCGAGACTCCGGCGCCATCGAGCAAGACGCCGACGTGATCATGTTCATCTACCGCGACGAGTATTACAAAAAGGATTCCGAGGACAAAGGTCTGGCCGAGATCATCATTGCCAAGCAACGAAACGGCCCGACCGGCGTCACCAAGCTGCGCTTCTTCGGCGAATACACCCGCTTCGACAACCTGGCACGCGATGCGATCGGGAGTTTTGAGTAGGGCGGCGGTCGCGGTCGGCCATTTGCGCTGTAGTGGTTGCAGCACAGTCGCTAGAATCCGGCCATGAGCCGCCCGACCTGCGCCACCATCCACCTCGACGCGCTGCGCCACAATTTGGCGCGGGTGCGTGAACTCGCGCCGCACAGTCGGGTGATGGCGGTGGTCAAGGCCGATGGCTACGGGCATGGGTTGGAACGGGTCGCGCTCACGCTGGCCGATGCCGATGCGTTCGGGGTCGCTTCGCTGGGCGATGCCGAGCGTATCCGCGCGGCGGGATTAACCAATCGAGTGGTGCTGTTGTCGGGCTTCAACGAAGCGGCTGATCTGGCAATGTTGCGAGCGCTGGAGGTAGACACAGTCGTCCACCACGTCAGTCAGCTGGCGTTGCTGGAGGCCGATGCGGAAGAAGACGGCGCGTCGCGCTCAGGCCCGCGCATTCGCGTCTGGATCAAGTGTGATACCGGCATGCATCGGCTTGGATTTCCGCTGGCGCGGCTGGCCGAGGTGCGCGCGAGGCTAAACGCGTTGCGCACGATCGATCCGCAGATCCTCACGATGACGCATTTGGCAAGTTCCGACGAGTTCGATGGCGCGCAGACCAAACTGCAACTAGATGCGTTCGCGCAGGCGGACGACGCACCCGGGCAGCGCTCGATCTCGAATTCCGCGGCGGTACTGGGTTGGCCCGCAGCGCATGCCGACTGGGTGCGCGTGGGTGGCGCGCTGTACGGATTGTCGGTGGTGGCTGGTCGCTTCGGTGCAGATTTCGGTTTGCTTGCGGCGATGACGTTGTCGACCCGGTTGATCGCCATCAATCGTGTCGCCCGTGGCGAGCCCATTGGCTATTCGGCGACGTGGGAAGCGCCGGAGGACATGGACGTTGGCGTGGCCGCGATCGGCTACGGCGACGGCTACCCGCGCAGCGTGGCTTCCGGCACGCCGGTGTTGTTGACCAGTGCAGGCGTGCACCAGCGCGTGCCGATCATTGGTCGCGTTTCAATGGACCTGACCACGCTCGACCTGCGCGACGCGCCCATTGCGCGCGTAGGCGACGTCGTGACCTTGTGGGGCGACGGCCTGCCGGTTGAGGAAGTCGCCGCTGCGGCCGGCACCATCAGCTACGAGCTGACCTGTTCGATTACCCGCCGCGTGCAGTTTATCGAAGACTGATCGCGCACGTCGCTTGGCGCGCATTGGCACCGGTCACGCGCCTTCGCAACGCGTAAACACACGCTGCTCCACGATCGCGTTTTAGATATCCGCATGGTGAACCGATGGCGATTGCTCTCGTCTGGTTTCGTCGCGATCTGCGCTTGGACGACAACCCCGCATTGCAGGCCGCACTGGATGCCGGCGACACGCCGCTGCCGGTGTACTTGCATGTGCCCGCAGAGGACGCGCCTTGGTCGGCGGGCGCGGCGAGTTGCGCATGGTTGCGTCGCTCACTGCTTGCGCTGGATGCAGACCTGCGTGCGATCGGGTCACGTCTGGTACTTCGCGAAGGGCCGAGTTCGCTCAAATTACTGAGTGAGTTGATCCAGCTCACCGGCGCGCATAGTCTGCACTGGAACCGCTTGTACGAACCTGCCGCGATCGCGCGTGATACTGCGATCAATAAGTCGCTGCGACGGCAGGGCATCGAAGCGCGCAGTCACGACGCCGCGCTGTTGATCGAGCCGTGGACTGTCGCGACCGCACAGGGCACGCCATACCGCGTTTTCACGCCATTCTGGCGCAACGCGCGCTCGCAGTTGACGTTGCAACCGGTCAGTGAAACGCCTGCTCGACTGCCGCCGATCGATGCGCAGCTGGAAACGGCAGGGTCTGAGTGGTCGATGCCCGCAGTCGCACGTATCAATCAAGCGCTTCCCGCGCCCGAATCTGCATGGGATCGCAATTTCTGGTCGCAATGGTCGCCAGGGGAGCGCGGCGCGCACGAGATGCTGGACGCATTCATAGAAGGCGCCGCTGGTCACTACAGCGCGCAACGCAATTTCCCCGGGCGCATCGGCAGTTCCCGCTTGTCGCCGCATTTGCACTTTGGCGAGATCTCCTCACGACAGATCGTGCAACGCCTGCAATCCGCAACATGGACACCGACGCAGGAGAAGTCGATCGACGCCTACATCCGCGAACTGGGTTGGCGCGAGTTTGCGAACTACCTGCTGTTTCATTTTCCTACCAGCGCACAATCGGACTTCAATCCGCGATTCAGAGATTTCCACTGGGCCGATCCCGATCCGCACCTGTTACAGGCCTGGCAACACGGTCGCACTGGCGTGCCGCTTGTCGATGCCGGCATGCGCGAGTTGTGGCAAACAGGGTGGATGCACAACCGGGTACGCATGGTGGTCGCCAGTTTTTTGACCAAGCATTTGCGTGTGCACTGGCTGCATGGCGCGCGCTGGTTTTGGGGCACCTTGGTGGATGCCGACCTGGCCAACAACACGCTCGGCTGGCAATGGACAGCGGGCACCGGCGCCGACGCTGCACCTTACTTCCGCGTGTTCAATCCGGTGCTGCAGGCACGCCGGTTTGATCCCAAGGGCGTGTACGTTCGGCGCTGGTTGCCGGGATTTTCCGAACTGCCCGACAGCGCCCTGTTTGAACCCTGGCGCTTTCCAGATCTGTTGCAGCAGCACGCACCCGACTATCCGAGACTGCCCATCGTCGATCTTGCGACTGGTCGGGCGCAGGCGCTGGCGGCGTATGCTAAGGTCAGCGGAAATCAGTGAGTGCGGCAAAACTGAAATCGCGCGCTGATCCTGTCTTAACCTCCTCGGAGTAAGCTCAGCCAAGTTCGAGGCGCTTGGTGTCAGTTGGGGAACGCACGGACGCTGGACCGTTTTAGTACGATCGCGCGCAATCGCCGTCTAGGTCAAAGGGAACCGCATGAATACAATGGTGATGCAGCCGATCAAGGTCGCACCTCGTCCGGTCACGAGCGTTGTGCTGCGCCATCGCTGGCCCATTCGATTGATGCACTGGATCAATGCGCTGTGCCTGTTTGTGCTGCTTGCGAGCGGTTTCCAGATCTTCAACGCGCATCCGGCGCTGTATTGGGGACCGGATTCCACCTTCGATCACCCGGCGCTGGCGATGACCGGCGCGCCCGGCGCCGATGGCAAATTGCATGGCACGCTCAGCATCGGCTCGCATAAATTCAACACGACCGGCGTGCTGGGCGCGTCCAAGCAGGATGGCAAGCTGATCAGCCGCGGCTTTCCGAGCTGGGCGACCCTGCCCGGTCCCCGCAACCTTGGACTCGGTCGCAGCTGGCATTTCTTCTTCGCCTGGCTACTGGTGATCAACGGCGCGTGCTTCCTCCTGTACGCGTGGTTTTCGCACCATGCCAGCCGCGATCTGGCGCCGACCAAGCGCGACTGGCGCGGCATTGGACGATCGATCATTGATCACCTGCGCTTCAAGCATCCCCAAGGCGACGAAGCGCTGCGCTACAACATCCTGCAAAAGCTCGCCTACGTCGCAGTGATTTACGTGATGGCGCCGCTGATCGTGCTGATGGGGTTGTCGATGTCGCCGCATTTCGATGCCGCGTTTGGCTGGTTGGTCGATCTGGTCGGCGGCAGGCAATCGGCCCGCAGCATCCATTTCATTATCGCCGCGCTGTTCGTCGGCTTCATCGCGATCCATCTGTTCCAGGTGCTGATCAGCGGCGTGTTCAACCAGTTGCGCAGCATGATCACCGGCTATTTTGCGGTCGATTTTCCGGCAGACACGTCGCCGCCGGAAGCCGCCCGCGTGGATGCCAGCCGCATCACGTCGCCGCTGCACCAAGTGCCGTCGCCGGTACTGGCCGCTCCGGTTCTGGTAGATCCGGCCAATGATGGAGAACGCTCATGACCGACAATCCACGCCGCAAATTTCTCGGCACCGCGCTTGCGGCCGGTGGCGGCTTGCTGCTTGGCGGCTGCGATCAATTGGGTCAGAGCAAATGGTTTTCCGGTGTGCTCAACAGCGCCGATCCGCTGACCGGCAAGGTGCAGCGCGCACTGATTCCGGATGCGCTGGCGACAGAGTTCAGCCCTGCCGAAATTTCCAAGGTGTTCAAGGCCAACGGCTCGCGCAATCCGCAGACGCCGGAATACCTGGCGATGGTTGAGGATGGATTCGAAAGCTACCGTCTAACGGTGGGCGGGCTGGTCGATCGACCGTTGGCGCTGTCGCTGACAGACTTGCGCGCGATGCCGTCGCGCACGCAGATCACGCGGCATGATTGCGTCGAAGGCTGGAGTTGCATCGGCAAGTGGAAAGGCGTGCCGCTCGGCCATGTGCTGGACCAGGCCGGCGTGCAGAAGAATGCAAAATACCTGGTCTTCCGCTGCGCCGACAGTCTGGATAACGACGACACGCGCTACTACGAAAGCATCTTGATTTCCGATGCGCGTCACCCGCAATCGATCCTCGCCTATGACATGAACGACGCCACCCTTGGCATTCCGCACGGCGCGCCGCTGCGGGTGCGGCTGGAGCGCAAGCTCGGCTACAAGATGGCGAAGTACATCAGCGCGATTGAGCTGGTGGACAGTTACCAGGGCATCGATGGCGGCGCCGGCGGTTACTGGGAAGATCGCGGCTACCAGTGGCATGGCGGTATCTGAGCGATAGGCCACGATCATGGGTGAGCTCGATCTTTTGCCACAAAGACTTAGGGATCTATCAATTTCTCAGCGAGAGATCGTGCTGCCGATGGCTGCTGCGTTGGAAGCCATCGATCTGCTTGAATCGAATGGCAGGCATATCCTAGCTTGGGAGGGTTGGGTCAAAGACACGCAAGGTCGCGTCGGCCATGGCACCGCGCCGCAAGGTACGACCAGTTTTCAAGACCTCGCAGTCCAGGAGGCAGCGCAAATGTGCCGCTCAAGCATTCCATCTGGTGCTGCTCAATGGACGCAAGACAACCCGGGCACTAGCGACACGCTCCATTTCTGCATTACGGTTCAAGGCTAGCCAATCGTTCAATCCGACTGCCGGAATCTAGTTGTCGAGTCCCGTTTGATTCTTCAGTTTTCGAATAAATAGTTCCGGTCGCTTGGTGCACCAGGCTCGAATGGCTTGCAGGGGCGTGATATTGCCCAGCGCACGCTGCGGCAGGTGTTGGTTGTAGAGGGTTTCGTACCGCT
>JBBQQH010000054.1:0-19817 GCA_038216155.1 Lysobacterales bacterium | reverse complement strand
CGGACCCGCGATGAGGCTCGGGCCGATCTGTTCGACTACCTGGAGCGGTTCCACAATCCGCGAATGCGTCGTAGAGTTGCCCGGCGTGATCGGGAGTTTCAGGCCTTAATCAAACCGTCCGTGGAAACGGGGTAGAACCCCTTATTCAAGCCGCAAAGCTTGCCTGTCGCGAATGACCGTTATAGGTCGAACCGCAAACGCTGTGATGTGCTAAAAAAGCCGTCGCCAAGGAGGGTGCTAGGGCTCAATCAACTCCGCGATCGCCGCCGCTTAGCACAACCGATCGACTCTCTCTTTCATCTGTTACTTGTGGCATGGCCATTACTTGTGGCAGGTCGGACTAATAGGAGCGAACTGTAGAGTGCCTGAGCCACGCATGCGGTCACTTCATGCGGAGAGGAGCGAAATGAGCGAACACAGACTTTCACGATTGCGCCTTCATCTCACCGTATTGGCGTCCCTCGCGGAACTGGCAAATCTCATGTGTGAGCATTTCAATGGTGGTGTAGTAAGCCACCACATACTGCATCGTGCCGACCTGCCTGCAATTTCCAACTGGTGGGGCGGGATTCTGATTCCTGCGCTGACTTGGTTCCTCATTGGCCGCATCCAAAGACGAGTTGCGCTCCACTCCAGCGGAGAGCAGACAACATCCATGCTCCCTGTGGGTGTCATTGCCGGGTTCGTTGCCTCGCTGATTTTTGGCATCTTGCTATCCGTCTCTTTTACGAGCGGTTACGAAACGGTTTCATCCTATTTGTTCCTGGGCATGATCCTGCTTGCCGTGCTTTTCCCCGTGTACCGGGCAGAGTATGTGCTCGGGTTCGTCCTTGGCATGACCTTTACGTTTGGTGCAGTGTTGCCTACTGCAATTGGCACCATGATCGCCCTCGTATCGGTGATCATTCGTCTTGGTGTTTGGCCGGCTCTTGTGCGCCTGAGGGCTTGCTTAAGACGCCCTCGATCGCCAACCGCATGACACAGCGAGCGGTTTTGTACCGCCGCAAAACAGCCGGACGACTGGCAGAAATGGGTCGTTGACAGTGGCGTTGCCTCACTCCATGAGCCTGAACCAAGTCTCCCCAGTCATGTATTCCCCCTTGATCGCCGGAGCGGCAATGGTGGCGAACAGCGCGCGACGTACACTGTCTGCAATGACCACGCCGCGCGTCACCAATCTCGTCCTGCATCGCGCCTCGCATGCGCTGGAAGTGGCATTCGACAGCGGTGAAACCTTCCGCTTGCCCTGCGAATATCTACGCGTGGAGTCGCCGAGCGCGGAAGTGCAGGGGCACGGGCCGGGACAGAAGGTGCTGGTGCCGGGCAAGCGCGATGTGAACATCGATGCGATTGAGCCGGTCGGTCATTACGGCGTGTTGCTGCGCTTCGATGATGGCCACGCGAGTGGGATTTTCAGTTGGCAGACGCTGCACGAGCTCGGGCGTGAATTCGAGACGCGCTGGGGGAATTATTTGGCAGCGCTTGAGGCTGCAGGCGCCAGTCGTGATCGTTGAGTGGTTCGGCGGTGCTGCAGCGAGTCGCTGTCGCACCACTCAGCGCTCAGAGTTCGACTACGAGATCCACGCCAAGGCCGAACTCGAAGTGATGCGCCTGCACCAGAAAACCGACCGTACCTATGCCGACATCGTGGAGCGGTTTGTGCGGGTGGAGAAACTGCTGCGCGCCGCGCCGCCGGGCCAACGTCGGATCGTTGATCAAGATTGATGCGAAGCAGTGCGCGACCCGTGGTGCGATAATCGGTGCATGAGCGAGCCTGTCAACAAGCCATCGAACGAATCCCCCGCCACGCACTTCGGCTTCCGCGAGGTGCCGGTCGGCGAGAAGCAAAAGCTGGTGGGCGAGGTATTTACCTCGGTCGCGCGCAACTACGACCGCATGAACGACTTGATGAGCTTTGGCGTGCATCGGCTGTGGAAGCGCTATTTGGTCGGCACTTCGGGTGTCAAGCGTGGCGATGACGTGCTTGATCTTGCCGGCGGCACCGGCGATGTTGCGGCGCTGCTGCACGAGCGTGTGTGTGGAGGCGAACGGGCCGCGAATGCGCAACGCGACACGCAGCGTTCCAGCGGGAGTGTGGTGCTCGGCGATATCAATGCCGGCATGCTGCGGGTCGGGCGTGATCGGTTGATCGATCAGGGTCTGGTGTCGGGCATCGACTATGTGCAATGCAATGCGCAGGCGCTGCCGTTCGACGATCGGCACTTCGATCTGGTCACGATTGCATTCGGGCTGCGCAATGTCACCGACAAACAGGCTGCGCTGCGCGAGATGCGGCGCGTGCTGAAAATCGGCGGGCGCGCGCTGGTGCTGGAGTTCTCGCAAGTGCGTGCGGATTGGTTCAAGCCGCTGTATGACTTCCATTCGTTTCAGGTGTTGCCGCGGCTCGGGCGATTGTTCGCGCGCGATGCGGATTCGTACCAGTACCTTGCCGAGTCGATCCGCCAACATCCGCCGCAGGCAGAGTTGCAGGCGATGATGGAGGAGGCTGGATTCGCGCGCTGCACGCACCGCAATCTGTCCAACGGGATTGTTGCGATCCACAGCGGGTACAGCGTGTAGGACTTGACGTTGACGTTTATCAAAACGTGGTCTCGAGGGAGGAAGCGGACGTACCCAGCGCCATGTTTACCCATGTTGTGGTTCGACGGGCTCACCACGAACGGCTGAAGAGGTTGTAGTTCGACAGGCCTGTCCTGAGCTTGACGAAGGGCTCACCACGAACGGTTCCAGTCTCGGTCCACCAACCTGTTTCCTGCAGTCCGGAATAGCCAGGTCCGCTGTTCGCTGCGATCCAAGGTCTTCCGCAGCCCCTATCCCTTAAACTACCCACCCGTCCCCCGACCGGAATCCCCCATGCACTCTGTTCGTGTTGTTGCTGCTGTTACCTTTCTTTGCCTATTTGCCGCCTGCAGCAAGGAGCAACCGCCCGCCGCGCCGGTCGTCGCGCAGCACGCAGCGCCGCCCAAGGCGGTCGCATCGGAGGTCGTCATGCCTGCACGCAATGTCGATGAAAGCAGTTACGCCGAGCCGGACAGGGTTCGCATTACCCACCTCGGGCTGGATCTGACCGTCGATTTCAGCGCCAAGCAGTTGTCGGGAACCGCGACGCTGGATATGGGCTGGCATGACGATACCGCCAACACACTGATACTCGACACGCGTGAACTTGCCATCAGCAAGATCGAGGGCGGCGACGGCACCGGCGACTGGAAGCCGCTGACGTTCGAGTTGGCCAAGGCCGATGCGATCCTCGGCAGCAAGCTCACCATCCACATGCCGACAGCCGACAAGTCTGGGCAGGTGCGCCAGGTACGCATCACATACGCCACCTCGCCGACTGCATCGGGGCTGCAGTGGCTGGAGCCGTCGATGACCGAGGGCAAGGCGCAGCCCTTCATGTTCAGCCAATCAGAGGCGATTCATGCGCGCAGCTGGATTCCGCTGCAGGACACGCCCGGGGTGCGCTTCTCCTACACCGCGCACATCAATACGCCGCCCGAGCTGATCGCGCTGATGAGCGCGAGTTCGGATCCGGCCGCCAGCGCCAACGGCAACACGCGCAGTGGGCACTACGATTTCAGCATGCCGCAGCAGGTGCCCTCGTATTTGCTGGCGATTGCGGTGGGCGATCTGGTGTTCCGTCGTGTGTCCGATCGTGCCGGCGTATGGGCCGAGCCATCAATGGCGCCGAAGGCCGTCGCCGAGTTTGCTGATACGGAAAAGATGATCGAAGCGACCGAAGCGCTGTACGGCCCGTATCGCTGGGGTCGTTATGACTTGCTGGTGTTGCCGCCGTCGTTCCCGTTCGGCGGTATGGAAAATCCAACGCTGACCTTTGTCACTCCGACCGTGATCGTCGGTGACCGCTCGCTGGTCTCGCTGATCGCGCACGAGCTGGCGCATTCGTGGTCGGGCAATCTGGTGACCAATGCGAGTTGGAAGGATATCTGGCTCAACGAAGGGTTCACGGTGTACGTGGAAGGTCGCATCACCGAAGAAGTGTACGGCCACGATGTGGCCGACATGGAGCGCGTGATTTCGCAGCGCGAACTGCAAAAGGACATCAAGCCGGGCGGCGATATCGCGCCGGCTGATCAGGTGCTGGAATTGCCACCGATGACCGGACGTGATCCCGACGATGCGCTGTCGGCGATTGCCTACATCAAGGGCGCGTGGTTTCTGCAGTTTCTGGAGCAGCGTTTCGGGCGCGACTTGTTCGATCCGTTTTTGAAGAGTTACTTCGACCACTTCGCGTTCCGCAGTATTACCACTGATGATTTCGAGGCCTACCTGCGCAGCGAATTGCTGACGAAGAAGCCGACTGCGGTGACCGATGCGGAAATCGACGCATGGCTGCGCAAGCCGGGCATTCCGGCGGGTGCGATTGCTGCCCATTCGGCACGCCTGGATGCGGTGGATGCCGCGCGCAAGGTCTGGCTTGACAGCGGCACGCTGCCGACCGCCGATGTCACTGGCAAATGGGTCACGCAGGAATGGATCGATTTTCTCGAAGGCATGCCTGCGACCCTGACCGCCGAGCAAATTTCCTCGCTGGACAAGGCCTACCATTTCACCGGCACGCCGAACGCCGAATTTGCGCAGCGCTGGTACCCGCTGGCCGAGCGGAGCGGCTACAGCACGGCGCGGCCGGAGATGGCGAAATTCTTGCAGGCGATCGGCCGTCGCAAATTGATCATCCCGACCTACGAGGCGCTGGTGAAAACCGTCGATGGGCTCGCGTTCGCCAACGAGGTGTTTGCCAAGGCCAAGCCTGGCTACCACCCGATTACCACAGCATCGGTGAGCGCGCTGCTGGCCAAGGCCAAGCCGGCCAACTGATGGTTGGTCTTGCGGTCGGCACTGCGGCAGCGGCAGCGTGATCTGGCTGCTGTTGGCCGCAGCGGTCACGCTGGCCTTGCTGGCAAGCGCGCTGTGGACGCCGGACGTCTGGCTACGGGCTGAGTTCGCCCGTCAGCGCTGGAGCGCTGGCCTTGCGCTGCACACGCAGCAAATCGACGATGTGCGCTGGGCTTGGGCCGAAGCCGGCGACGGCCCATTGCTGCTGCTGGTGCACGGGTACACCGGCGGCAAGGAAAACTGGTATCCGCTGGCAGGGATCCTGAAGAACCACTTCCGCGTCATTGCCCCGGATCTTCCCGGCTGGGGCGATAGCCAGCGCGATGCCGGCGCCGATTACGGCTACACCGCGCAGGTCGATCGGCTGGTGCAGTTCATCGATGCACTCGCAGCAGGCACGCCGGTGGCGTTGGTCGGTCATTCCATGGGCGGCGGCATTGCCGCGTTGCTGGCCGCGCGTCACCCCCAGTGCGTCGACAAGCTCGTATTGATGGATGCCAGCGGCGTGCGTCACCAGGACAACGCATTTGGTGAGGCGGTGCTGCGCGGCGAGCAACCGTTCGCGGTGCACGACGCGGCCAGCCTGCGCCGGTTTCTGGGGCTGGTGTTTTCCAAACCTCCGTGGGTGCCGTGGCCGTTCAGTGCGGCGTACGTCGCCCGGCGCCAGCGCGATGCTGTTTTCGAGCGCGAGGTATTGCAGGCGATCAGTGGGCCTGACGCCTTTTTGCCCGGCGAGGAGGCCATCGTAATTCGTGCGCCGACGTTATTGTTCTGGTGTCGGGACGATTGCGTGATCGATGTAAGCGCTGCGACACTCTACGCTGCACGCATCGGGCAGGCGCATACTTTCATCCAGGACGGCTGCAACCACATGCCCATGCTCGACTGCACATCGGCAACCGCCAACGTTCTCAAGGAGTTTCTGCAATGAACCGCCACAGGATTTTGGTTGTGCTTGCACTCTCCGGTTTGCTGGTGTTGTCGGGATGTGGCAAACAATCCCATGACGACGCGGACGCCAGCGCCAAAGCCGCGCGCATACTGGCTGACGCTCAGACTGCAGAACTTGCGCGCAACTACCAGCAGGCGCGCGAGGCCCAGCAGTGGGATCTGGCGCTGGCGTATGCCGCCGAACTACAGCACAAGGCGCCCAACAGCGTGCCGATGCAGGAAGTGCAGGCCACGCTGACCGACACCGGCATCCATGCCGACGAGGTGCGCGACAAGCGTCGCTTGTCCGCGTTGTGGGTCTACAACATCGAGCCCGTGAATTCAGGCACCGATGGCGTAGTCATCAGTGCGTACCTGTATTCGGATCGCAACGCCGACCCCGAGGGCAGCGCGCCGGTGCGGATTGTGCTGCGCAAGCACCCGCAATGGGGACGTAGCGTCTATCTGGTGCTGGATTCGGGTGAGTTCGATTGCGACCCCAAGTGCAATGTGTTGATCCAGTTCGACGATCAGCCGGCACGCGAGTTTGCAGCGACCAAGCCGCGCGAGAACAAGTCAGCGCTGTTCATCGATGACGAGCAGACCATCCGCGACGCGCTCGACAAGATTCGGGTGATCACGATCAAGACCAGCGTCCATGATGTGCCGCGTACGTTGCGGTTCGAGGTCGGCGGCTTCGATCGGATCAAGCTGGAGCGCCGCGCCTAGCGTTACGCTGCCGGTGCAGCGACTGCTGCCTCCCTTGCGCAAGACGCAGCGGAGGGTTGGGGAGGGGTGCGCTTAATGAGTTTGACAGGCGCGCAAATTGAACTGGTGTTGTGGTTCGAGCCGCTCTCGCGCATCCATGCGCCCGCGGCTGATCCATCCATGGGCAGCGCAGTTCAGCCCGAACGCTTGGTAGGCTACGACGAACTCGCTGTCCACCTAACCCAACGAAATCCCAAACTGTTGGCGAAATTGCTCGGCGAAATCGGTGTAATCGAAGCGCTGGTTCTGGGTGCCCGGATGTTCGACCTTAAGCGCGCCCATCAGGTTGCCGATGCGGCCGATGGTCAGCCAGTCGTAGCCTTTCTCAATGCCGAAGATCAGCCCTGCACGGAAGGCGTCGCCGCCGCCGGTGGGGTCTGTGACACGACGTTCGTGCGCTGGTGGCACATCGATGGTCTTGCCGTCGGCGTGGATCAGCGCACCCTGCGGACCGCGCGTCACGATGTAGGCCTTGACCTTGCCCGCAATCTCGGACTCGCTCCAACCGGTGCGTTCGGTCAGCAGGTTGGATTCGTAATCGTTGACGGTGACGTAGTCGGCCTGCTCGATGAAGTTGCGCAGTTCGGCGCCGTTGAACAGTGGCATCGCCTGGCCGGGGTCGAAGATGAAAGCAATATTCCCCTCGGAAAACTCCTTCGCATTCTGGATCATGCCGTCGTAGCCGTCGGGGCTGACGATGCCGATGGTGACGCCGGCCACATCGCGCACGTGGTTCTCAAAGCTGCGCATCATCGCGCCCGGATGAAACGCGGTGATCTGGTTGTTGTCGCGATCGGTGGTGATGAACGCCTGCGGCGTGAACAGCTCCGGGATCTCTTTCACCTGCGCCAGACTGATGCCGAGCTCCTCAAAATACTCGCGATACGGGCCAAAATCCTGACCAACCGTTGCCATCGGCAGCGGATCGCCGCCCAGCAGCTTGAGGTTGTAGGCGATGTTGCCGGCGCAGCCGCCAAATTCGCGACGCATGCGCGGCACCAGGAACGAGACATTCAGGATGTGCACCTTGTCCGGCAGGATGTGGTTCTTGAACTGGTCCTGGAACACCATGATGGTGTCGTAGGCGAGCGAACCGCAGATCAGTGCAGACATCGGTTTTCCTTGCTGGATTCTGGAAAGGCGGCGACGCGCAACGCGCGATCACGACACGCCATGCGCATGGCGACCGCAAAGGATAGCCGCAGACCGGCTAAAACACACCCTTCGAACGCACGTTTTAGTCGCACCCGATCGGCCTGTTAGCAAGGTGTTATGCGGGTTTTCCTTGCCCGTACTGGTGGGGATTGCTAATCTTTCCGACTACCCCGCCGGCCATCAACGCCGGATCGTTCGCACCTCGCAGGCTCACTTCGCATGTTCAAGTCCCTCCGCGGTCTGTTTTCGACCGATCTTTCGATCGATCTGGGCACCGCAAATACCCTCATTTACGTTCGTGGCCAAGGCATCGTGTTGAACGAACCGTCCGTGGTTGCGATCCGCCAGGACCGTACGCCCGGCTCGCCGCGCTCGGTAGCCGCAGTCGGCACCGAAGCAAAGCAGATGCTCGGCCGCACGCCGGGCCACATCACCACGGTGCGACCGTTGAAGGATGGCGTTATCGCCGACTTCACCACCACCGAGGAGATGCTCAAGCACTTCATTCGCAAGGTGCATCGCTCGCGCTTTCTGCGACCGAGCCCGCGCGTATTGATCTGTGTGCCGAGCGGCTCGACCCAGGTCGAGCGCCGCGCGATCAAGGAGTCGGCCGAGGAGGCCGGCGCGCGCGAAGTGTTCCTGATCGAGGAACCCATGGCCGCGGCGATCGGCGCCGGCATTCCGATCCACGAGGCACGCGGTTCGATGGTGATCGACATCGGTGGTGGTACGTCCGAGGTTGCGGTGATCTCGCTCAATGGCGTGGTCTACGCGCAGTCGGTGCGTATTGGCGGCGATCGTTTTGATGAAGCCATCATCAGCTATGTGCGTCGCAACCACGGAATGCTGATTGGCGAGGCCACCGCGGAACGGATCAAGATCGAAATCGGTTGCGCCTATACACCGGACGAGCCCAAGACGATGGAAATCACCGGTCGAAATCTGGCCGAAGGCGTGCCGCGAGTGATCACCATCAACTCGAGCGAAGTGCTTGAAGCATTGCACGAGCCATTGACCGGCATCGTCGCTGCGGTCAAGCAGGCGCTGGAACAAACGCCGCCCGAACTGTGTGCCGACGTTGCCGAGCGCGGCATCGTGCTGACCGGCGGCGGCGCCCTGCTGCGCGACCTGGATCGCCTGATCTCTGAGGAAACGGGCTTGCATGTGCACGTCGCCGACGACCCGCTGACCTGCGTTGCGCGCGGCGGTGGTCGCGCGCTGGAGATGATCGACATGCACGGCAACGATTTCTTCAGCTCCGAGTGAGTGCGATCGCCGCGGCCTTTCGCGTCGAGTGGACTGCGCGGCTCGATCACTTTCCAGCGGCCGCGGGCGTACAGTCGAACACATGCGCGGCGTGATCGACCAGTATTTGATGTAGTCCATGCGTTCACACCCTTGCATGCAGCCACGGCGTTCCATCTTTCGCGCGCGAAGTCCAGCGTGCGTACCGACACACGGCGCATGATGTATTTCTCCACGGCCTCCGAAGATCCGGCGCATGGCGAGTCGTAGCCTGTCGGGCGCCAACAACGATGCCGACGGCGGCGGCACCTTGCGGTTGCTGGTGTATCTGGCATTGGCGCTGGCAATGATGGTGTCCGATCACCGTGGCGGCGTGCTCGCGCGCGTGCGCCAGGCCAGCGCGGTCGCGGTCGAACCGGTGTGGTGGCTGGCCTCGGTGCCCGGACGCGTCACTGACGCGGTGCGCGATGCAGTCGCTAACCAGACCCGCTTGAATCGTGAAAACACCGCGTTGCAGCAACAACTTCTGCTCTCGCAGGCGCGAGTGCAACGACTGCAATTGCTGGAAGGCGAGAACCGTCGCTTGCGTGCATTGCTTGGCGGCACGCGCGGTCTGCGCATCAGCGTGCAGTTGGCCGACATCCTCGATATCGATCTGGATCCCGAACGCCAGCGCGTGGTGCTGGATGTCGGCAGCAGTCACGGCGTGCATGTGGGCCAGGTATTGATCGATGCCGGCGGCGTACTTGGCCAGGTGATCTCGGTTACGCCGACGCGATCGGTCGCGCTGTTGATCACGGATCCCGCGCATGCGGTGCCGGTGCTGGCGTTGCGCAGCGGCCTGCGGTTGATCGCGTACGGCACCGGTCGCAGCGATGCGTTGTCGGTGCCGAACATCCCGCAAAGCGGCGACCTGAAGATGGGCGATGTGCTGATTACTTCGGGCATCGGCGGGCGCTTCCCGGCGGGTTTTCCGGTTGGTCGAGTCGAAAAGATGCAGCCCGATGCCAACCACGCGTTTATCGCTGCAACTGTCACTCCGGCCGCGCGGCTGGATCGCAATGGCAAGGTGCTGCTGGTGTGGGAGATGCCCGATGACGCCGCCGCAGTCGGTCCGCCGGTTCCAGCAGACCTTGCAGAGCGGCATGCGGCGGCGGCAGCCGCCGCGTTGAAGGCCGAAGCAGAGGCTGCGAAAGCCGCAGCTGCGAAAGCCGCAGCACCCCCATCGACAGCGGCGCCGTCACCCGCGAAGTTATCATCCACTCGTTCGCCACAGACGACTGCGCCAACCACGCGTGCGCGCAAAAAAGCAGAGCCGCGCCGATGAGTCGCAGCGATGCCGGCCTGCACTGGCTACCGACCACTTTGCTGCTGGCGCTGCTGCTGGGCCTGGTGCCGTTGCCGGACGTGGTGCTCGCCGCGCGTCCGTACTGGCTCGGACTGGTGCTGATCTATTGGCTGCTGGAAACTCCCGAGCGCGCCGGCATGGGCCTGGCGTTCGCGATTGGGCTGATCGGCGATCTTGCTTTTGGCAGCCTGATCGGCGAACAGGCGCTGCGGCTGGTGGTGATCGCTTTCATCGTGCAGCGCTTCCGCGCGCGGATGCGGTTTTTCCCGCTCGGCCAGCAAAGCCTGGCGGTATTTGCATTACTTATGAATGATCGCGTGATCGCCGCGATCGTGCGCATGCAGCTCGGACAGGGTTTGCCGCACTGGTCGTTCTGGCTGTCGCCGGTACTCGCGTTGCTGATCTGGCCGTGGCTGGTGGTGTTGCTGGACACCTTGCGGCTGCGCGCGCGCAATGCGTAAGCGAACGTCGGCAATGCACGATCGAATTTCCCGTTCGCGCGCTCGGCTCATTGGCAAGTTGGCTGTTGAACCGCTGCGCACGGTGAATCGCTGCGGTGTTTCAAATCCATGAACACGCCGCCGCGCCAGCGCACGCTCAAGAACCTGCACGCCGAGGCCGCACTGTTCCGGCGTCGCGCCTTCATCGGTTTCGCGATCATCGCCCTGTCGCTGCTGTTTCTTGCTGGCTGGTATTTCCGCTTGCAGGTGATCCACAGCGCTGACTATCGCGCGCAGGCCGAGCACAACCGGGTCAAGCCGCGTCCCGTGGTGCCGGCGCGCGGGCTGGTTTACGACCGCGCTGGTCGCCTGCTGGCCGACAACGTGCAGGCCTGGCAACTGGAGCTGGTGCTCGATGAGGTGCCCGATCTGAAGGGGACCTTGCGCCGACTTGGCTACGTCATCGCGATTTCGCCCGACGAGATCGAGCAGTTCGACAAGCTGCGCCATGCCACCCGCGGATTTCGTCCGGTGCCGCTGAAGTTGAACTTGTCCGAAGGCGAAGTCGCGCGTTTCATGATCAATCGACACCTGTTTCCCGGCGTCGATGTCACCCCTTATCTGACCCGCCGCTATCCGTATGGCGATCTCTTTGCACACGTGATCGGTTATGTCGGGCGTGTGGATGTGGACGACCTCAAGCGTCTCGGCGACACTCGTTATGCAGTGCTCAGCCAGATCGGCAAAAGCGGCATCGAGCGCTTTTACGAATCGCAATTGCGCGGCGAAGTGGGCTTCGAACAGGTCGAGGTCAATGTCGAAGGCCGCGTGCTGCGGGTGGTCGGTCGACAGCCGGCGGTGCCGGGCAAGGATCTGCAACTGAGCATCGATGCTGAATTGCAGCGTGTCACGACTGAGGCATTTGGCGATCACGACGGCACTGCGATCGCGGTCGATCCGCGCAATGGCGAGATTCTCGCGATGGTCAGCCTGCCCTCGTACGATGCGAATCTTTTTATCAACGGCATCTCGCACGCCGACTACGCCACACTCACCGACAACCCCTCGCGGCCGTTGTTCAACCGCGTACTACAGGGCGGACGGCCTCCGGGTTCGACGATCAAGCCGTTCGTGGCATTGGCTGGACTGGAATCGGGACTGCGCAAGCCATCCGACCGCACACTCTCGACCGGCGAGTTTCATATTCCCGGACAAAGGCGCGGATATCGCGATGCCGAGGCGGGCGGTGCCGGCTGGGTGGACCTGACGCAATCGATCGCGCATTCGGTCAACACCTACTACTACAAGTTGGCGATGGACATGGGCATCGAGCGCTTCGATACCTACATGACCAAATACGGTTTCGGCCAGCAAACGGGTATCGATCTGCTCGGCGAAAGCGTGGGCGTGTTGCCATCGCCGGAATGGAAGCAGAAGCGCTTCAAGCAGCCCTGGTATCTGGGCGAGACGGTGATTTCCGGAATCGGCCAGGGCTACTGGGTGGTAACGCCGCTGCAACTGGTGCAGGGCGTGGCGATGCTGGCGGGCAACGGTATTCGCCCGCACCTGCATTTGGCAAGGGCCGAACGCGCCCGATTCGGGGCGCCGTGGACAATAATGCCGCAGCCCAAACCCGTGGTCGTGGTGAGTAGCGTCGACCATCTGGCCGCGGTACGCACCGGCATGATCGCGGTGGTGCAGGCCGGCACCGCGCGTGCGATTGGCGTGGGTGCGCCGTATCAGATCGCCGGCAAAACCGGCACCGCGCAGACGGTCAGCCGCCGCGGCAATGTCAGCGTCAACCCGCATTCGCTGCCGCTCAATTTGCGCCATCAAGCGCTGTTCATTGCCTATGCGCCGGCGGCGAATCCGACGATTGCGGTCGCAGTGCTGGTCGAACACGGCGGGTTTGGCGCGACCACCGCCGCGCCGATCGCGCGTGCGATGCTGGATGAGTGGCTGCTGCGCGGATCGCCGATCGCGCGCGCCTCGCTGGAAGCGGCTGAAACCGGCAAGCCTCTGTCGCCCAACGCGGTGCGCGATGCACCGGACGACGAGGCGCCGGTGATCAATCCTGCACCCGCTACACGCGACCAATGACGATGAGAATGGCAATCGACAAGGGCTACCGCACGATCGAGGTGGCGGGATTCACCTGCATGCGACCGGTGAGGAATTGCGCGCGATGAACGCGATCAGCCGCAGCCTGCGCGGGTTGGGTCGGCGTTTCGCCGACACCATCGACGTGCCGCTGTTGCTTGCGCTGCTTGCGGTGCTGGCGATCAGCCTGGTGGTGTTGCACAGCGCTGGCGGCGGCAGCATGAAACTGGTGTTTGCCCAAGGCGCGCGCTACGCCGGCGGATTGGCCGCGTTGTTCGTGATTGCGCAGGTCCCGCCGTCAAAACTCCGGATCTGGACGCCGTGGCTGTTCGCCGCCACGATCGCGCTGCTGCTGCTGGTGCCGGTGCTGGGTTCAGGACGCAGCGCGCGCTCCTGGCTCAACCTTGGTGTGTTCTATCTGCAACCGGCCGAACTGTTGAAGCTCACGCTGCCGATGATGATGGCCTGGTACCTGCATGGGCGCCCGCTGCCACCTGGCATCAAGACGCTGCTGGTGTGCGGATTGATCATTGCCGTGCCGACCGGGTTGATCCTGCTGCAACCGGATTTCGGCACCGGCATGCTGATCGCTGCCAGCGGCGTGTTCGCATTGTTCCTGGCTGGCCTGGCGTGGTGGTGGATTGCACTTGCCGCTGGCGTTACTGCGGCGGCTGCACCGCTGGCGTGGACCTTCTATCTGCAGGCCTATCAGAAGGCGCGCATCCTCAATTTCCTCAATCCCGAACTCGATCCGCAGGGCACCGGCTGGAACATCATCCAGTCCAAGATCGCGGTCGGCTCCGGCGGCATGTTCGGCAAGGGCTGGGGGCAGGGCACGCAGTCGCACCTGAACTTTTTGCCTGAACACACCACCGATTTCATCTTCGCCGTGCTTTCGGAGGAATTTGGCTGGGTAGGCGTCTGCGTGCTGCTGGCGCTGTACCTATTCATCATCGGCCGCTGCCTGTGGATCGCTGCCAGCGCCCGCGAAACCTACGCGCGCATCCTTGCAGGTGCGCTGGCGATGACCTTCTTCGTGTATGCGATGGTCAACGGCGGCATGATCTCGGGGCTATTGCCGGTTGTTGGCATTCCGATGCCGCTACTGAGCTATGGCGGCACGTCGGCAGTGTCGCTGCTGGCCGGCTTCGGTATCGTGATGTCGGTGTACGCGCACCGGCGCTTCATGGGCACGTGAGGCATGAACGGTGGGCGTGCGTCGGAGCGGTGTGTGTACGAGCGGCATGCTAGATTTGCCGCCATGAAAGCAATCCATTTTCGCGCCGCCGCAATCCTCCTCTGTACCCTCCTTGCCTTGACAACTTCCTCGGTGCTGGCTGCCACACCGCCGCCGGAGCTGCCGGCGTTTGCGCAGCGGGTGGCGAAGCAATACGGTCTCGACCTGCGCGAGGTACAGGCCACGCTTGCCCAGGCGCAGTACCGGCAGAGCACGATCGACGCAATGACCCGCCCGGCCGAGGCGGTCAAGCCGTGGAAAGACTACCGGCCGATCTTCGTCACCGCCAAGCGCATCCGCGATGGCCGTGCGTTTTTCGACAGTCACCTCGATCAGCTGATGAAAGTGCAGACGGCGACCGGGGTGCCAGCCGAGATCATCGTCGCCATCATCGGGGTGGAAACCGGTTACGGCGGCAATACCGGCTCGTATCGCGTGCTGGATGCGCTGTACACATTGGCGTTCTGGTATCCGCGTAGCGGTGATCCGGCGCAGGTGCAACGCGAAACGGACCGGCAGGTTTTTTTTCGCGAGCAACTCGCGCAACTGTTCGCGCTGGCTCATGAGCAAGGCTTCACAGTGACCTCGCTCACTGGCAGTTACGCCGGCGCGATGGGGTGGGGTCAGTTCATGCCGTCTAGCTATCGCGATTTCGCCAAGGACGGCGACGGCGACGGTCGCGCCGACCTGTTCGGCGGTTCGATGCCGGATCTGTTTGCGTCGGTGGCTAATTATTTTGTCGCTCACGGCTGGCGTAGCGGCGAGCCGGTCGCGGTGCGCGCGGAAAACACGCCGGGCACGCCGCCGTTCGTGGCTGAGAATTCCGAGCCGAAATTCGATCTCGCCGCGCTCGCTCGCCTCGGCTATCGACCGCAGCAGGCACTTGGCCACGATCTGCCGGTAACTTTGCTCACTCTGCAAGGAGTCAACGGCAGCGAGGACTGGATCACCTTCAACAACTTCTACGTCATCACCCGCTACAACAAGTCGCCGATGTATTCGATGGCGGTGTTCCAGCTGGCCGAAGCAATCGCGGGGCGCGCGATACCGGATTCACCGTGACTGTGTCCGCCGTGATTTCCACCGCAGTGTGTGTGTCGGACAAGCTTGCTGCTAGCGCGGGTGCTCCAGCTGTGACTGCGTCCGCTGCGAACACTTCTGTACGCAATGCCGCATGAGGCAAGCTGCCTTGATTGCGACCCTGCCGCAATCGTGTGTTTACTCGCTTTCGTGTTGATGCGACGCATGGGCACTCGTCATCTGCTGGTCGTCTCCATCTCGCTCGCGCTGGGCGCGTGCGCGACGCAAAAGCCCAAGCTTGCGCCGGTCGTGCAGCGTTCGGTAGCGCCCACCCCGCAACAGAAGAAAGGCCGCGCGCATCCGCCACCGTTTGTCGCTCGCGGCGGTTACACCGCAGGTGGCCTGTATGCACCTGGTGTCGCCGACACTGCACCCGACGTGCCCGAGGACATCAGCGAGTTGCCCGAACCGGTGCCGAGCAACGAGCCGCGTTCTCGCTACGGCAATCGCACGCCATATCTGGTGCTGGGCAAGACCTACAACGTGCTGCCCAGCCCGAAAGGCTATGTCGAACGCGGCGTCGCGTCGTGGTATGGGACCAAGTTCGACGGTCGTCCGACCTCGAACTTCGAGGCCTACGACATGTACAAATTCAGCGGCGCGCATCGCACGCTGCCGTTGCCAAGTTATGCACGGGTGACCAACCTCGACAATGGTCGCAGCGTGATCGTGCGCATCAACGATCGCGGGCCGTTCCACGAGGGTCGGCTGATCGATCTGTCGTATGCAGCAGCGGTCAAGCTGGGCGTGACCGGCAAGGGCACCGCGCCAGTCGAAGTACGTGCGGTGGAGCCCGGTGATGACGCTGGACCGCCGCCGGTCGCACAAGCGCTGGTGCCTGCAAAATCTCCCGATGGAGTGCCTGCAGGCGGAACGCGAATAGCTGCTGTGGTGGTTGCACAAGTCGACTCCAGCGCTGCTGGATCGATACCTTCGAAAACGCGCACCAACAATCCTCCTGCATCCGCATCATCAACACCGTTGCCGCCAGCAAGCTGGCAGTCGTACCCGTCAGACGCGGATACCGGCATGCTGCAACTGGGCAGTTTTGGCGAGCGCGCCAATGCCGACCGTCTAGTGCAACGTCTGCAGCAGGCGGGCATCGCCGGCGCCAGCGTGCGCGAAACGCAGGTCGACGCTCGCCCACTGTGGCGCGTGGTGATCGATGGCATCGACAGCCTCCGTGCGGCCGCCTTGGTCGAGCGCATCGAGTCGCTGGGTTTGGGCCATCCGGCTTTCATCCGTGCGCCGCGGTCGTGACCGATCGATTCGGGGAAATTGCCCGTAGCGACTAAACTGTTCGTACCGTTCGCGGTCGCATTCAGCGCGATCCACCCTTTCGCAGGCCCCAACGCCTTCAAGCAACCGGAGATCCACGCCCATCATGTCGATTCGCGCCTCACTCATCCTCGTCGCCAGCGCCTTGCTGAGCGCCACTGTTGCCCTCGCCCAGGTTCCTGCGCCGCAGCCGGTGCCGGTGCCCAAACCGGCGATGCCCGCGCCCGGCGCACCCAGCGATGCACCGATCCCGCCGCATCCGACGATTCCGGGCAAAGCCTGGATCCTGATCGACTACGACAGCGGCCAGGCGATCGCCGGCGAGAACATGGACGCGCGACTGGAGCCAGCCAGCATCACCAAGATCATGACCAGCTACGTGGTCGGCGCGGAAATGCGCAATGGCAAGGTGCACGCCAACGACATGGTGCACATCAGCGAGCGCGCGTGGAAGGAAGGCGGCGCCGGCACCGAGGGGTCGTTCTCGGCGTTGGAACTGAACTCGAACGTGAAGCTTGAAGACGTGCTGCACGGGTTGATCATCCAGTCCGGCAACGACGCCGCGATCGCGCTGGCCGAACACGTCGCCGGCAGCGAGGAATCTTTCGTCGCGCTGATGAACCAGTACGCGGCGCGCCTTGGCATGACCAATTCGCACTTCGAGAATTCGCATGGCCTGTCCATGCCCGGGCACCACATGAGTGCGCGCGATGTTTCCACGTTGTCGCGCGCGCTGATCCGCGAGTTTCCGCAGGAGTACGCGATCTACAAGGTGCGTGAGTTCACCTACAACGGCATCAAGCAGTACAACCGCAACAACCTGCTCGATCGCGACGCCAGTGTCGACGGCATCAAGACCGGGCATACCTCGGCGGCAGGATTCTGCCTTGCGGCATCGGCCAAGCGCGGCGACCAGCGCTTGATCTCGGTGGTGATGGGCATCGACGCGAAATCGCAGAAGGAAGGCTTTCGCGCACGCGAGGACTCCAACCTCTCCTTGCTCAACTGGGGTTTCCGCTTCTTCGAGACGCACACGTTGTTCAATGCCAACGTCAAGGTTGCCGAGCACAAGGTCTGGAAGGGCAAGGCCGACACCGTGGCGCTGGGCACCGCTGCGCCAGTACAGTTGGTGATTCCGCGTGGCAGTTACGGCAAGCTCAAGCCGCTGATCGATTTGCCCAAGCAACTTGTCGCGCCGATCGCCAAGGGTCAGCGCATCGGCACGCTGCGCGTCACGCTCAACGGCGTCACGCTGATGCAGCGACCGCTGGTGGCGTTGAACGAAGTCAAGCAGGCGAACTTCTTTGGTCGGATGTGGGACGATCTTTGGATGTGGTGGGATTCTTGATTTGCTGAATCGATCTGGTGTTTTCATGCGCGGCGTGCTCTTCGCAACAGTAGCCACTGCGTTACAACAGCAGAGTCAATTGCAAAGCTTCCGCTCGCTGCGCCTGCGTGTCCCTTTTGTTACGGCAAAAGGAACCAAAACCATTCGCTCCAGACACTCGCCGGAACGGTGAAACCGTTCCGGTCCCCTGCGCTTCTCGCGGTCGGCGACGCACATTGACATTCGCGCCGCTATCGCTGAAAGCGCGCTATTTCTGAAAGAAATCATTGAGGTTGTCAGGCCAGAATTGGTTTTGCTGACTGGCCCATCACTTTCAAGATTCGATGAACATTTCAGTAGTGAGTCAACTCCTGTCGCAGAAACGGAGAGAGATGAGAGATAAAGCAAGTTGTGTTCGCCGCATGTCGTTCACGGCTTCATGGGTTGGAATTCGAGGCACTGGTGATTCAAGTTGCTCATGCTTCTCAGTTTTCGTGGACCTACGAGAAGCATGGCATCGTCGAGAAAATGCGCGCCATTAGTTCAGCAAGCGGTTGAGCACGCCATGCCTTCTGCTTCTGCTTCTGTGCTTTGCACTTGCTCTTGCGCCATAAAGCTCGCCGAGCATCGCAGTGGGCGGCGTGGGAAAGGCCCGCATGTCCGAGGCCATGGCCGAAAACCGCTCCTGCGTTTTCGGCATTTCCGCCATCCATGGCGGTCAGATGTGCGAGTTCGGGCCGGCACACCGACCGCGAGAAGCACAGGGAACCGGAACGGCTTCATCGTCCCGGCGACGCCGGCGCGAATGGTTTGACTCCGTGCATCCTGCCCTGCGCCCTTCGGGCCAGCTTCGCTGTTCGCGCTGCTCCTGCAGCGCAGTGGTTCCTTTTCCCGACAAATCGCCCGGAACGATTTGAACCGCGCATGCGCCTTGCGCAGCGAGGTGAGTCCCAAGGATGGGACGAAGGTCAACAAAAGTGACACGCGCGCGCAGCGCGCGGAAGCTTTAGTTCTGGCACGAACGCCCCTCATCCGCCTTCGGCACCTTCTCCCGAAGGGAGAAGGGAAATCTAGGCCTCAGCGACACCCTTGGACGCCCGCAGCAAACCCGCCATCGGCCTGACCGCTCCGCTGTCCGGAAACACCTTCGTATCCAGCAGCGACTGCGGCACCTGCATGTGCCCGGCAAGCACGCCCTTGAACAGCGCGCGCATGTCGGTGGTTGCGTGCAGGTCGCGACCTTCGTTCAAGTCCTGCGGCGAGAGGCCTGGCCATTGACCCGCGATGCGCCCGCCTGCGATCGCGCCGCCGGCAAGGAAGGCCGCGCCGCCGGTGCCATGGTCGGTACCGCCGGTGCCATTGGGTTTGGCGGTGCGGCCGAATTCGGTGACTACGACCACCACCGTGCGCGACCATGCCGGACCCATCGCAGTACGGAATGCGCGCAGGCCTGCATCAAGCTGTTGCAACTTGCGTTGCAGCGTGGGGGTTTCCGCCGCGTGCGTATCCCAGCCGGTGTCCTCGACGAATCCCAGTTGCGGACCGTCGTCGCGGACCAGGAACTTGCCGGCCGCCGCCATCAGCGCCGGCAAGGCGGCACCTGCCGCATAACCCTTGCCCTGCCCTTTGCCGCCGCCTGCCTTGGTCGTCGCGTTCATCGCGTCGGCGGCGTCGGCGGATACCTGCATCGTTGCGCCGCCGATGCCCATGCCGGCCTCGGCAATCGCGCGTTGATACGCTTCGGCCAGATGCGGGTCTTCCGCGTACAGCGTATCGAGCCGTTGCAGCAGGGCTGGATCGATGCCCTCGGGCAGCGGCGGCGACCAGGTGCTGACCTTGCCCGGCCCGCGCATGATCAGCGGCATCGAGGTGCTGATCGCGAGACCTTCTTCACCACGCATGCCGGATACGCAGCGATTCATCCAGCCATCGCTGGCGCCATTCGGGCGCGCGCTGCCGTTTTCCACGCAGTCCTGCGCCTCGAAATGCGAGCGGCCCTGGTACGGTGGCGCAATCGCGACCACCGGCAGG
>JBBQQH010000053.1:0-20047 GCA_038216155.1 Lysobacterales bacterium | reverse complement strand
AGCGTGCGTCGCGCATCGGGCGAGGCGCTCGCCGCCAAGTCGGGGCTGCCATCGATGAAGGACACCACGCGCCGGATGTCCTGGCCGCCGCGCAACCATCCTGCGTAACCATTGAGCGCGACGTGCGCGCCGGCATTCCAGCTGGCCAGCGCGATCAGGCCGTTGTAGTGCGCATCAAGCTTGCCGGCCGAATCGCGAAAATCCTGACGCTCGCTGGCATGATCGAACGCAAGTCCGAGCTGCCACGCCGGTGCCGGATGCCAGTCTAGCCCCGCGGTGAATGCGAACGTGTTGGCGTCGAACGCGGCGGCAATACGATTGTCGCTACGCTGGATCCGGCTGCCGGTGAGGCTGGCGAATAGCGCCAGCTTGGGCGCGATCTCGGTCCGCGCGCGCGTGCTGTCGTCCGACGGGCCGGACGTCGCATCGCCGGCATTCAATCGTCCGGCACCCGGCAGTTCCTCGAGATGGTTGAATGCGGCCGCCTGCAACCGCGCATCCGGATTGGCGCTGGTCTGCACCACCGCGCAGCGCGCGGCCAGTGCCAAGCCTAACGTGGCGCCAGCGCAAACCGCGTCGAAGCGCGCCGTGAATGCATCGGTGCCTGATTGCGCGTGCGCAGTGCCAACAACAATCGCAACAAGCAGCCCCACCATGCAGGTTTGAATCGTCGATGCACGCATATCCGCTTCCCCGGTAGCCCCAATGCAATACGAGTGTACCCTCCTGCGATCCAGCGCAATGCCTGTTTGCAGCAACCCATCGGGGGCCCAAACTATCGTCTTACGAAAGCCTCCTGTGAGCTGCGCCAGATGAATCTCGACCAGTGGCTCGATTACCAACAACAACAGCATCCGAACGCGATTGCGCTCGGGCTCGATCGCGTGCGCGAAGTTGCGCGTCGGCTTGGGCTCGCGCGTCCGGCCACACGCGTGATTACTGTCGCCGGCACCAACGGAAAAGGTTCGACGGTCGCCTTCATCGAAGCGATCGTGCGAGGCGCCGGACTGCGCGTTGGTTCCTACACCTCGCCGCATCTGCTGCACTACAACGAGCGTATCCGCATCGACGGAATTGACGTTGACGATGCCGCATTGATTGCGGCGTTTGAACGGATTGAAACGGCGCGTATTAGTCCCTCTCCCAGCAGGAGAGGGGTTGGGGTGAGGGGCGAACGAGGCGACGCTGTGGTTGACCCCGAGAATCTGGATTCTGAGGGCCCGTCATTCGCTTCGACGCGGATGCGCGGATCAAGTACGGATCAGGCCGCTCCCCTGGCGGCGGAAACAATTATTCCACTCACCTATTTCGAATTCGGCACGCTGGCCGCATTGCTGTTGATGCAGGAGGCACATCTTGACTTGGCCATACTGGAAGTCGGCCTGGGCGGACGTCTG
Organism: Lysobacterales bacterium; assembly: GCA_038216155.1. Taxonomy (GTDB): domain Bacteria; phylum Pseudomonadota; class Gammaproteobacteria; order Xanthomonadales; family Xanthomonadaceae; genus SZAS-103. The sequence continues at coordinate 18,650 of JBBQQH010000053.1, read as the reverse complement.
GATGCGGTCAACATCGTCGATGCCGATCTCGCGATCATCACCACAGTCGATCTGGATCACCAGGATTGGCTCGGCGATGATCGCGACACGATTGGCCTGGAAAAGGCCGGTGTCATGCGGGCAGGCAAGCCGGTGGTGCTGGGCGAAGCCGATCCACCAGCCAGCGTGCTGCGCCATGCGTATCGCATCGGCGCGAATGCAATTCGTGCCGGCTGCGACTATTTCGCTGAGCCAACGCTCGACGGCTGGCGGTGGCATGATCCGGGCCGGGAAATCGCGTTGCCAAACCCGATATTGGCCGCGCCGGCGCAACGCGCCAACGCGGCGGCAGCGATCGCTGCCTTGCGTGCGCTGGAGGCGGACGGATTGGAGACGATCAGCGACGCGGCCATCGCGCAGGGCGTGGCGACTGCGAGCGTTCCGGCCCGCATGCAGCGGTTCGCCATTTCAGTTAACGTTGGCGAAGCCGAAGTCATCGTCGATGTCGCGCACAATCCGCAGGCGGCTCACGAACTCGCGCGCGGGCTGGCGGCGCATCCTGTTGACGGCGCAACCGATGCAATCTTCAGCGGTCTAGGTGACAAGGATCTGCCAGTGATTCTCGGTGCGCTCGTCACCCACGTTCGGCATTGGACCTTGTGCGGGCTGGACAGCGAGACACCACGCGGCCTGACTGCAGAGCAACTGCGCCAACGCGTACACAATGTGCTTGCCGAGAGCGCGGTCACCGAATCCGCAGACGTTGCCAGCGCCATGCGAACTGCGCTCGATCGATTGCGCGACGGCGATCGCCTGTTGATTTTCGGATCATTTTTCACAGCGGCAGCTGCCTTGCGCTGGCTCGATCGTGCACGGTGAGCCGTGTGTCCGCATAACGGTTGCGCTTCAGGGTCGGCTTCGATGAAGGCGCTATAATTCGCAGACTATCACGAGGGATTTGCGCAACTCATGGAACCTGCCTTGAAGCAACGCCTGATCGGTGCGGTGGTGATTTCTGCACTGGCGATTTATTTTTTGCCCAAGCTGATCGTGAGCCACGACAAGGCTGGTTCCGCCGCCGACATTTCGCTGCAGGTGCCCGGCGCGCCCGACCGCAACTTTGAAACCAAAGAGTTGCCGCTGAATGCGCCGTCGGCGAGCACGCCTTCGGGTGGCGTGGTCGGCATGGACACCAATGCGCCGCCGTTGCCGGCGCCCGCGCCAACCGACTCATCGGGCGACGCGAACGGGATGGCATCGGGGGCGATCGGCGCCGAGCAGCCGGGCATCGCGCAAACAACCGACGGTCAGCCGGGCGCGCTGCCTGCAACGGCGCCGGTCGCCACCACCACCGACGCACCCGGCAATCCAGCGATGCCGCCGAACGCGATGACAACCCCGGTTCCGGCCAGCAATGCCGGCGGCAATTACGTGGTCAGCCTCGGCGTGTATTCGAACATGGCCAACGCGCAGTCGCTGGTGACCTCGCTCAAGGGGGCGCAACTTCCCGCCTACACCGAAACTGTCACGTCGGCCGGAAAGAGCAGCACGCGCGTGCGCATCGGTCCGTTTGCGCAACGCGCAGACGCCGAGGCCGCACGTCTGCGTGCACAAAAGGTGCGCTCAGACATGCCGGCGACGGTAACGGCGCTCGACTCCGCCGCGTCCATTCCGCCGCAGGCAACGTTGCCGCCTGCGGCCGCTGTTGCCACGACAACTGCGGCCAAACCGGCGCTGTCTGCGCCTGTAGCCAGCAAACCCGCGACACCGCCGGCTGTCAGCCCGACCGCTGCTGCGCCGCCCGGCGGATTCGCCGTGCAACTGAGTGCGTTCAGCGACGAAGAGGACGCACTGACCCTGCGCAACAAGCTGCGCAGCGCTGGCTTTACCGCCTACAGCGAGCGCGTAAAAACCGACTCGGCGACGCTGTATCGCGTGCGGGTCGGGCCGCTCGCCGATCGCGCGGCGGCCGAGCAGATGCTGGCCTCGATCGCGCAGAAAATGAGCCTCAAGGGTCTGGTGGTGAGTTATCCCTGAGCGCGCGGGGGATCGTGCGTCGGTGCCTGAGGGCGTGACCGGATGTTGACCGGGATCGATTGGCTGCTGCTCGCCGTGCTCGGCCTGTCCGCACTGCTCGGTTTGATGCGCGGATTTGTGGTTGAAGTGCTGGCGCTGGTGGTCTGGGTTGCGGCGTTCTGGCTGGCGTTCGTGTATGGCGAATCGGTTGCACTAGTCTTTGGTGATGCAGTGGCGTCACCGTCGGCGCGCCTGTTCCTCGCCTACGCGGCATTGTTCGTGCTGGCCTTGGTGGTGGGCGGGATCGTCACCTGGCTGCTCGGGCGGCTGATGAAATCCAGCGGCCTGGGCGGCATTGATCGCTTGCTCGGCATGGTTTTTGGCCTGGTGCGTGGCGCGGCACTGGGTTGCGTGCTGGTGCTGGTGCTGGGTTTCACCGCAATGCCGCAGGATGTCTGGTGGCAGCAGTCGCTGTTGCTGCCGCAGTTTCAGCGCGGCGCCGAGGTGATGAGGGCTTGGCTGCCTGACTCGGTGGCCCAATATGTGCAGTTTGGGGCGAGTCTGGCGCAGCCGGTGACTGGATTGATCCGAACGCAGCTTGATCAGGCGGCAGCAGGCAATGGCGATCCTGATTCCAGCCTTGTCGAGGCGGCACGCAAGCCTTTCACGCGCGATAATAAGCAAATCGAAACATCATCTCGTGATCGCAACGCTGGTACCAAAACTGGCGACGCGCGCGACAAGAATGCGAAAGCTGGCAAGTCCAAGGATGCACAAGCGTCGCGCCGTAAGGGCGACTGACGCGTCGTTCACATCCCGCACCACGCTCGATCATCGGTTCCATCGTCCCGATACATCCCGTCAATCATCAGGATCCAGTCATGTGCGGCATTATCGGAATCGTCGGCAACACTCAGGTCGCGGCGGCCCTGTATGACGGCTTGACCGTGCTTCAGCATCGCGGCCAAGACGCGGCCGGTATCGCCACCGTCGATGGCAATCGGGTGCGCATCCACAAGGGCAACGGACTAGTCAAGGATGTATTCGACGACGCGGCGATGCGCCTGCTGACCGGACGCGTGGGCATCGGCCATTGCCGCTACCCTACCGCCGGTTCGGAGGGCTCCGATGAGGCGCAGCCTTTTTACGTCAATTCGCCGTTCGGCATCGCGCTGGCGCACAACGGTAATCTGATCAACACCGACGCGTTGCGGCGCGAGGTGTTTGAGCAGGACCGACGCAATATCAACACCGAATCCGATTCAGAAGTGTTGCTGAACGTGTTTGCGCACGAACTCGGCGCGCAAGGCACACTCAGCCCGCAGGCCGCGTTCGCGGCGATCGAAGGCGTGCACCGGCGGGCGAAGGGCGGCTACGCGGCAGTGAGTGTGGTGCTGGGTTTGGGGCTGGTCGCGTTTCGCGATCCGCATGGCATTCGTCCGCTGGTGCTGGGTCAGCGCAAGGGTGCTGAGGGTGACGAATACGCGATTGCGTCCGAATCGGTCGCGCTCGACATCCTGGGATTCAAGCGCCTGCGCGACGTGCGTCCCGGCGAGGCGATCGTGGTCACGCCGCGAGGTGAGTTGTTTGCGCAGGAATGCGCGGCGCCAGCGACACACACACCGTGCATCTTCGAATACGTCTATTTCGCGCGGCCCGATTCCATGCTCGACGATGTTTCGGTGCACAAGGCGCGTATGCGCATGGGCGTGAAGCTGGGCGAAAAGATCCTGCGCCTGCGTCCGGATCACGACATCGACACGGTGATTCCGATTCCCGATTCCTCGCGCGACGCGGCGCTCGAAGTGGCTAACGTGCTGGGCGTGAAGTATCGCGAAGGTTTCATCAAGAACCGCTACGTGGGCCGCACTTTCATCATGCCGGGTCAGGGCGAGCGGGAAAAATCGGTGCGCCGCAAACTTAATCCGATTCCACTGGAATTCAAGAATCGCGTGGTGTTGCTGGTCGACGATTCAATCGTGCGCGGCACCACCTCGCAACAGATCGTGCAGATGGCGCGCGATGCCGGCGCACGCAAGGTGTATCTCGCATCCGCCGCGCCGCCGGTGCGGTATCCGAATATCTATGGCATCGACATGCCGTCAGTCGACGAGTTGATCGCGCACGATCGCAGCGAGCAGGAAGTCGAAAAACTGCTTGGTTGCGACTGGCTGATCTACCAGGACATCGGCGATCTCGAAGACGCCGTCGCCGGCCCCAGGCAACGAATAAAGCACTTCGATTCCTCGTGTTTCACCGGCGAATACGTCACCGGTATCGACCAGGGCTACTTCGACCAGGTCAAGCAGACGCGGTCGGACGACGCGAAATCAAAGCGGCGTGTGGTGTTGTGAGACGAGCGCAATAATGTCGCTGTTTGACGCGGCGCATCGGTGCCTTGTTGAATCCAATGTCGAGCGCAAGCTGGAATGCACGCAGCTGAGCGCACGGTCTTTCACCAGCGGCGAATTGCCCGATGCATCTGGTTCGGTGACACCTGAGGCAATCGAGACGCCCGGTCGTCCCGATCGACCGCGTCTGGTGTCGCCGCGACAGCTTGCGCAACGTGGGCTTGGAACTGTGGAAGGTCGCGCGGCGTTTGTGCATGCGATCGCGCACATCGAATTCAACGCGATCAATCTGGCCTGGGATGCGGTGTATCGCTTTCGCGGGATGCCTGCGGAGTTTTATCGAGACTGGGTCAGCGTTGCGGCGGATGAGGCGCGACACTTTTCGATGCTGCGCGAGCGGCTGCTGCAACTCGGTCACGACTACGGGGATTTCGATGCGCACGACGGCCTGTGGGAAATGGCCGCGAAAACCGCGCACTGCTGCCGCGAGCGCATGGCGTTGGTGCCGCGCGTGCTGGAAGCGCGCGGGCTGGACGTCACGCCTGGGATGATCGTGCGCCTGCGCGCAGTCGGTGACGAGGCAACCGCGCAAATCCTCGAAGTGATCCTGCGCGAGGAAGTAGCGCACGTGGCAATAGGATCGCGCTGGTTTCGCTGGTGCTGCGAGCGCGAGGGTGTCGATCCAGGCCCGGAGTTCGCCCGACTGATCGCGCTGCACGCGCATGGCGCGTTGCGCGGTCCGTTCAATCAGGACGCGCGACGCGCAGCGGGATTTACAACGGCGGATCTGGAATTGCTGGAATCGTTGCAACGGGCTCGTGCATGAACTGCGCAATGGACGTCGCGTAGTCCGGACTGTTGGACAGATTGTTGTGCCCGGCGTGCAAGATAACGACCAGTTGCGGTCTGTCGTGGAAATGCGCAATCAACGCGTCCGAGCTGGCGCGCGGCACGACAGTGTCTTCAGCGGCCATGACGACCAGTACGGGCGCCTTGATCAATTCGGCGCTGCGCCAGGATTCGTAGCGATCCCTCAGCAGCAGCGATACCGGGAATATCCAATAGCGTGCGCGGGCAATGTTGAGCAAGCTGTCGAAAGGCGTAATCAGGACTAGACGATCGATTGGTCGCTGCGCTGCAACGGACGCCGCGACGCCGCTGCCGAGGCTGCGACCGATCAGGGCTACGCTTGCATGGTGTGCATGAACAAAATCGAATACAGCAAGTGAATCGGTCGCGATGCCCGCCTCCGTTGGCTCACCCGGATTGGGGCCGTAACCGCGATAGGGAACCAGGTACACGCTGCGATCGGGCAGGTTGCTGCGAAAGAACGCCACGTCGCGTTCGACACGCTCGCCCTTGCCGCCGAAATAGATGACGGCGTCCGGCTGGTCCGGGTTCACCACCCAGCCATGCAGGACCCGGCCGTCGGCGGTAATCATCACGGGCTGCGCGTCCGGAACCTCCATCAATGGTCGCGGAAAATACAGCAACGATTCTTGCCGCGTGTACAGCGCTAGACAGGCGGCCACGTAGGCCAGGCCGATGGCAACGACGAACAGCAGCAGCAACCGTCGCAATGGAATCGGTCTGCGCATGCGGCTATAGAGTCGACAACGCCATGCCGTCGGCATCTACCCGCAGCACCGAGCCTTGTTCGTACCAGTCGCCTAGAACGATCCGGGTGCGTGGCTTGCCATCGACCACCAAGGAATGCACGGCGGGGCGATGGGTGTGGCCGTGGATCATGCGCTCGATGCCGTATTGCTGGAACACGGCCGCAACGGTTGCGGCGCAAGCGTCGGTCACGTCTTCGCGCGCGATGTTTGCACTCGCAGCGCCTGATTGGGGCGCTGCGCCTTGCAGCAGTCGTTGTTGATGCTCGGCGCTGGCGGCGCGCGCTCGCTGCGCGTAGGCCGTGCGCGCAGCGAGCGGTTGACTGAGAAATTCACGCTGCCAGTCTGGACCGCGTGTCTGCCGGCGAAATGCCTGATAGCCCGCGTCCTGCGTGCATAACAGATCGCCATGCAGCAGCAGGGTGGGGTTCCCGTAGAGAGAAATCACGCACGGATCGGGCAGGATCTGCAATCCGCATTGCGCGGCATAGCGATCGGCCAGCAGAAAATCGCGATTGCCACGAATGAAATATGCGGGCACGCCGCGATTGACCAGTGCGTGCAATGCGATCGAAACCTCCGCCGCCAGCGGTTGTGGATCGTCGTCGCCAACCCAGTATTCGAACAGGTCGCCGAGAATATAGAGCGCGTCGGCGTTGGCGGCCTCATCGCGCAAGAACTCCAGGAACACTGCGCAGATTGCTGGCCGCGACGCATCCAGATGCAAGTCGGAAACAAATAACGTGGTCACAGTGGCATCGTCACGAAATCATTCTTGTTTCGGCGCGATCCGTGCGCACATCCGCAGCCGCAATCGCGCTCAAATCACTTGCTCGCGCCAACCGGAAGTTCCTTCGCGCTCTCGATCGTCACTGGCGCCACCGGTACATCGCTGAACTTGCCCTGGTTGCGGGTTTTTACTGCGCGGATGCGATCGACCACGTCCATGCCAGCGACCACCTTGCCGAACACCGCGTAGCCCCAGGTGTTGGCATTGGCATCGGAGACATAGTCCATGCGTGGGTTATCGACCAGGTTGATGAAGAACTCGTCCGTGGCCGTATGTGCATCCGACTGCTTGCGTGCCGCCGCAATCGTGCCACGCTGATTGGATAATCCGTTGTTGGCCTCGTCGCGGATTGGTGCGCGGGCTGGTTTGCGTTGCATGTCAACGGTGTACGCGCCACCCTGGATCAGCAAGTCGTCGATCACCCGATAAAAAATCGTGCCGTTGTAATGTCCATCGCGCACGTACGACAAAAAGTTCTGCACGCTCGCCGGTGCCTTGTCCGGGTAAAGTTCCAACACGATGTCGCCCATGTTGGTGCGCAGCGAGACGCGTGGCCCCACCGCGACCGGCATCGGTGCCGCGATCGTGATGGTGTCGGTCGCTCGTTTTGCAGGCGTGGCAGCAGGTGCGGCCCAAGCCAACGGCGCGACCGCGAGCAGGATCAGCAGTGACATCAGGTGCGTGCGCATCATCGATTCCTCGCAACGAGCCACCATTGTAAAGAGCATGCCGCTAAAATGCGCGATTGCTCCTGGTTGCCGACATGACCTCAAAGATGAACGCCGCGTTCACCCGCACCCGCTTCGCCCCCAGCCCAACTGGATACCTGCACATCGGTGGCGCGCGCACCGCTCTGTATTGCTGGCTGGAGGCGCGGCGGCACGGCGGGCAGTTCATCCTGCGAATCGAGGACACCGACCAGTCCCGCAATCTGCAGGAAGCGGTCGACGCGATCCTGGAGGCGATGGAGTGGCTCGGCCTGGACTACGACGAAGGGCCGGTCTACCAGACCCAGCGGCTGGATCGCTACCGCGAAGTCGCAGCGCGGATGATCGCCGAGGGCAGCGCGTATTACGCCTACGAATCCACCGACGAACTTGATGCGATGCGTGAGACCGCTCTTGCTGCAAAGGCCAAGCCGCGCTACAGCGGCGTGTTTCGCGACAACGACGCTGGCTATCGCGACGATCCCAATCGCGTGATCCGATTCCGCAATCCGCTCGATGGCTCGGTGGTGTGGGAGGACAAGGTCAAGGGTCGGATCGAGATCGCCAACAGCGAGCTGGACGATCTGGTGCTGGTGCGCTCGAACGGATTTCCCACCTACAACTTCGCCGCGGTGGTCGATGACATCGATATGGCGATCACCGATGTGGTGCGCGGCGATGATCACGTCAACAACACGCCGCGCCAGATCAACATCTATCACGCGCTGGGTGCGGACGTGCCGCACTTTGCGCATTTGCCAATGATCCTCAATGAGGAAGGTGAAAAGCTGTCCAAGCGCACTGGCGCGGCCGACGTGATGCAGTACCGTGAGATGGGTTATCTGCCGCATACGCTGCTGAACTACCTTGCGCGGCTGGGTTGGTCGCACGGCGATCAGGAGATTTTCTCGATTGCCGAGATGACCTCGCTGTTTGATCTCAAGGACGTGAACGCAAAGGCCGCGCGAATGGATCCGGCCAAGCTGGGCTGGCTCAACCAGCACTATCTGAAGACCGATCCGCCGGAGGATGTCGCGGTGCATCTCGACTGGCACCTGCGCCACGCCGGCTACGATCTTGCCAACGGGCCGGCTTCGGTCGATCTGGTGATCGCGCTGCGCGATCGCGTGCAGACGCTCAAGGAAATGGCCGAGCGCGCGCGCGTATGGTTCGAGCCGCTGCGTGAATACGACCAGGCTGCGGTGGGCAAACATCTGAATGCCGCTGCCGCCACGCCTTTGCGAGCGATGCGCGAGCAGCTGGCCGGGCTGGGGCACTGGACTCCTGAAGCGATCCACGCTGCACTGGCGGAAAGTGCGCAAACGTTAGGGCTAGGCCTGGGCAAGATCGCGCAACCACTCAGGGTCGCGATCACCGGTACCCAAATCTCGCCGTCGATCGACCAGACGATTTACCTAGCTGGTCGCGAACAAGCGCTGATTCGGATTGACGCTGCGCTGAAGCTGATCGAATCGCGGCAGGCCTGAGCAAACGCGAAACCTGATGCGTGCAGCCTTGAATATCGCCGCACCTGCTACGATCTTCGCACCATGAGTCCCAAGCACGCTGCCGCCTGTACTAACCCCAAGCACCACGTCCACCACGCCGATGAATACGTGGAGGAAGTCGAGCGCATCTGCGCCGAGCGCAACCTGCGTCTGACCCCGTTGCGCGCCGATGTTTTGCGTCTGGTTGCCGATTCCGACCGTCCGGTCAAGGCCTATGACTTGCTCGATCGCATTCGTGCATCCAAGGCCGCGTCGGCGCCGCCGACCGTGTATCGCGCGCTGGATTTTCTGCTCGACAATGGCTTCATCCACAAGCTGCAATCGATCAACTCGTTTGTCGCCTGCCACCACCCCGGAATCGCGCACGCGGTGCCTTTCTTGATATGCGACAACTGCCAGCTCACGGTCGAGATGGAGGATGAACGCATCCCCGATTTGCTGCAGGAAAAGGCGCGCGCATTGGGTTTCGCGCCGCAGGCTCAAACCCTGGAAGTGCATGGACTATGCGCTGATTGCAGTCGGCAAGCGAAGTCGAAACCGGGTCGCAAGGCTGCCTGAATCATCTCCTGAGTTGGCCTGCGCGTATCGATCATGGATGTTATACTGTACCGAATCCACGAACCGGATCGTTATCACTGCCATGTCTGCCACGCTCCAACCCCTTCCACCAGCGGCGCCACACAAGGCTGTGCTGGATCGCGTTGGCGCGACCGGATCAATGCTGTGCGCGGTCCACTGCGCTTTGCTGCCGCTGATCCTGGCGTTAGCGCCCGCGATTGGTGCGGGCTTCGCCAATCCGGTATTCGAGGTCGGGTTCATCGGCTTTGCCAGCGTGGTCGGGCTGACCAGCCTAGTGTTGGGTTATCGCCTGCACCGGGTCGGACGGGCGCTGGCGTTTCTGGTGCCGGGCATCGGCTTGCTTTGGGGCGCCGTGCTGGTTGAACCGATCCACCACAATCTGATCGCCCACGCCATCGCGATGGCTAGCGGCGGCAGCCTGATCGCGATCGCGCATCTGCTCAACCTGCGCTTCACCCATGTGCACACCGCCAGCTGTGGACATCTGCACGCGCAAGCCGATCACTGACCGCCGCGAATCTCTGTTGCGCCGCGCAGGTCGGTGGTAGGCTGTGCGCCACTTCGAACGCAACGCAGGAATCATCATGGGCAAGGGCGACAAGAAAACTCCGAAAGGCAAGCGCAGCGCAGGCAGCCACGGCAACGCACGCGCGCAAACCAACAAGAAGCCAGCCTTCAAGTCGACCACGCCCAAGGCGCCAGTCGTGAAGAAAGCACCGGCCAAGAGCGCGCCCGCAAAATCAGCACCGGCCAAGAAGGTCGCGCCGAAGAAAGTCGCCGCCAAGGAATGACTGGCTGCGTATCCACGTACACAAGGCCCCGCTGATGCGGGGCTTTGCTTTTGCAGCCGCTGCAAACCAGGGTGTGCGGCAGACAGCAGGTCAGCAATCGCCTATGGTGCTGGTTGACTTGCAACAGGATTCGCCATGTCAGCCAAGCAGACCGAAACGGTTGCGCCAAGCGCAAGCGATGTGCAGTTTTCCGAAGAAGAGTCGGGCGGCAGATTCTTCATCGATCGCAAAGGAAAACGCGTCGCCGAATTGACCTTCGCACGCAAGGACACCAACAAGGCGGTGCTCGACCACTCCTTTGTGGCGCCCGAATTGCGCGGACAGGGCGTCGCCCGGTTACTGCTTGACGCCACCGTCGATTGGGCGCGCCGCACGCACACAAAAGTGATTCCGCATTGCTCCTACGCGGACGCCGAGTTCAAGCGCGACCCATCGATCGGCGACGTCCTGGCCTGAGCGCTTCGAATCAGCCGGCTGGCATCGATTGGGTGGGCGTCAATTCCACCAGCGTTCTGCCGGCGTTGACCACGCGTTGCACCAGATTGCCGCCGAGCCAGTAGCTCAAAGCGGCGGGTTCGCGCGCTGACCATTGCACGAAATCCGCACGCTGGCCGATCGCCAGCCGTCCACGATCGGACAGCCCCAATGCTCGCGCAGCGTTGACGGTGGCGCCGCGCATCGCTTCTTCCGGTGTCAACCGAAACTGCGCGCACGCCAGCGCCATCGCCAGCCGCAGCGACAACAGCGGTGACGTACCTGGATTGCAATCGGTCGCCACCGCCATTGGCACACCGTGCTCGCGCAACAGCTCGATCGGTGGAAGTTTTGTTTCACGCAGACACACGAATGCGCCGGGCAACAACACCGCAACCGTGCCGGCCTTCGCCATCGCGCGCGCACCGGACTCGTCGAGATGCTCGAGATGATCGGCCGACAACGCCGAGAAACCGGCCGCCAGTTTGGCGCCTCCCTGCAAGCTCAATTGTTCGGCGTGCAGCTTGACCGGCAGGCCGAGCGCGGTCGCGGCTTCGAAAACGCGCCGCGTTTGCGCGGGCGTGAAGCCGATCGTGTCGCAGAACGCATCTACCGCATCGGCAAGCCCCCGCGCGGCAATCGCCGGCAGCATTTGCGTGCACACAAAATCGATGTAGTCATCGCTGCGACCGGCGTATTCCGGGGGCAACGCATGCGCGCCGAGGAAACTGGTGCGTACGCCGATGCCGAGTGTGCTGCCGATGCGACGGGCAACGCGCAGCATCTTGGTTTCGCTGTCGAGATCGAGCCCGTAGCCGGACTTGATCTCCAGCGTGGTCACGCCATCGCGCAGCAACGCCTGTGCGCGCGGCAGCGATTCAGCCAGCAGTGCGTCCTCGCTGACTGCGCGGGTGTTACGCACGCTGGACAAGATGCCGCCGCCGGCACGCGCGATCTCTGCATAGTCCGCGCCCTGTAGTCGCAGCTCAAACTCGTGCGCGCGATCGCCGCCGAACACCAGATGCGTGTGGCAATCGATCAAACCGGGCGTGACCAAATTGCCGTGCGCGGAAGCGACGTGTACGGCGATTGTTTCCGCTGCGTCGGGGAGATCGGACTGCGCGCCGACAAATGTAATCAAGCCATCTTTCCAGCCCAGCGCAGCATGGTCGATCAATCCGTAACCGGCATCGCCTGAAAGGGTCGCCAGTCGCGCGTCGAGCAACAGACCATCCCAGAGTTGGTCATTGGTGTTTGTGTGCATGCGTGGATTGTATGCGCCGAGGCAGTCGAGTCGCACGCGGGTGGTCCGCTGGTTGCACAACCCGACGACGAACAGGCGAGAATGGCCGCCATGCAAACGCCTTCCACTACAGCAGCCAGTTCAATGCCTGACGTGCAGCGCTGCTGGCAGCCTTCGGGATGGACCGAGACGGATCTTCCGAAAGCCGCTGCGCGCTGGGCTTTGCCGGGCGTGGCTAACTTGCATTCGCACGCATTCCAGCGCGCGATGGCGGGCATGGCCGAACGCCAGTTGCATGCGCAGGACAGTTTCTGGACCTGGCGCGAAACCATGTATCACTTCGCCGCGCGAATCACGCCGGAGTCGCTGTTCGCGATCGCGAGCCAGTTGTATGTCGAGATGCTGGAGGCCGGCTACACCCATGTTTGCGAGTTCCATTACCTGCATCACCAGCAGGATGGAACGCCGTTTGACGAGCCAGCGGCGATGGCGAACGCGATCATCGCCGCCGCGCGCGAAACCGGGATCGGCTTGACCTTGCTGCCGGTGTTGTACATGACCGGTGGATTTGACGGCCGCGCGCTGAGCGAGCGCCAGCGCGGATTCGGCCACGACGTCGACGGCTTCCTGCGTCTGCTGGACGGATTGCGAAATCGGATCGATGGCGGCTTCGAAGTCGGCGTTGCGTTGCACAGCCTGCGTGCCGTTCCAGAAGACGCGATGCACGCCGTGTTGCGCGCGATCGGCGCGCAGCCGATGCCGATCCACATTCACATCGCCGAACAGATGATCGAGGTGGACGAATGCAGCGCGGCGCGCGGCGCTAGACCGGTGGAATGGCTGCTGCGCGAGTGTGCCGTCGATGCACGCTGGACACTGGTGCATGCCACCCACATGAGCGAGCAGGAGACTTTCGACTTGGCGTGCAGTGGTGCGACTGTCGCGATCTGCCCGACCACGGAAGCGAATCTTGGCGATGGCCTGTTTCCACTGCGCGATTATCAGATCGCGGGCGGCGCGTGGGGTATTGGTTCGGATTCGAACTGCTCGATCTCGCCGGTGGAGGAATTGCGCTGGCTTGAATACGGCCAGCGACTGCAATTGCGCGAGCGCAGCGTCGCGACCACGCTGGCGCATTCAAGCACCGGCGAGGCCTTGTTCGCCGGCGCAATGCACGGCGGTGAGCGTTCGCTGCAAGCCGACACTGATGCGCTATCACGTGTCGGAGGCAACAACTGGATCGTGCTGGACGAACGCGCTCCGCAACTCGCTGGTGCGATGGACGATGACGTGATCGATCGCTTCATTTTCAGCGGCAATCGCAATCTCGTGCGCGAAACCTGGATCGATGGCAAGCGCCTGGTTGCCGACGGCCATCATCGTGATGCAGAGCGGATTGGCGCGCGTTATCGGCAGACGATTGCGCGACTGCTCGCGTGAGACGCTGGCTCTGTTGAAACCATCGCGCGCGTCAGCCGAACAATCCGACAGCGCGTTCTCGTGCTTCCAGCGCGAGCAGTGCCTGCTTCACCGGCAGCCCGCCACCGAAACCGGTCAGCGCGCCATTGCTGCCGATCACGCGATGGCACGGCACGATGATCGGCAGCGGATTGCGTCCGTTTGCCGCGCCTACCGCGCGCACTGCTTTGGGGTTGCCGATGCGCCGCGCGATGTCGCCGTAACTCGCGGTTTCGCCATACCCGATGGTGCCCAAGGCGGTCCAGACGTCACGCTGGAATGAGGTCCCGAGCGGATGCAGCGGAACATCGAACGCACGCCGCTTTCCGCTGAAATATTCTAGCAACTGCGTGCGCGTGAATGCGAGCTGCGCGGGATCGTGAACCCAGGAAGCATCGACTTCCACCGGATGCCGTGGGTGTTCAAAATGGATCTGGCGCAGCCCAGTCGCGTCTGCAACCAGGCGCAGGCGGCCAATTGGCGAAGGCATTTCGTCGAACCAGATCGCGTCGGATGTTGTTGCGTTTCTGCTGGTCATGGTGCCTTGCTCCGGATTCTCGATCTTGCGTTGATCAGTGGCTCGCTGGGTCGCCGGACGCTTGGCGGGCGTGTGGTCGCAGATGCCTTCGTCGCTGGCATTGATCGCCACAAGTGCATCACCGCATACGCACGCCACGGTCGCCACGCCTGCGAACGCGCTTCGAGGGCGCGCGCGGTGAGGGTTTCATCTGTTTCGGCGGCCGCGCGGCGCAGGATCAGGTCATCGCTTGGAAACGCATCGGGATTGCTGAGGCTGCGCATGGCGATGTAGTGCGCAGTCCACGGACCGATTCCGGGCAGCGCGGTCCAGCGTTCGACGAATTCGTCCAGCGATTGTTCGGAACGAAAGTCGATACGGCCATCCAGTAGTGCGCACGCCACGCCGCGCACAGTTTCGGCGCGCGCACAAGTCAGCCCGATGGCTGTGAGGTCGGCTTCGGCGAGTGTGGCCGGCGTCGGAAACAGCACGTGCAATCCGATTGGCCCGGCCTGCAGCGGCGTGCCATAGTGCTGCACCAGCCGCGTCGCCAATGTGCGTGCCGCCGCTACACTGATCTGCTGCCCAAGGATCGCGCGCACCGCGATCTCGAAACCGTCCCAGCCACCCGGCAGCCGCTGGCCGGGATGCCGTCGCAGCAACGGGCGCAATCGCTGATCCTGCCGGAGCACCGCGTTGATCGCCTGCGGATCGGCATCCAGGTCAAACAGCCGTCGCACGCGCGCGACAACCTGTTGCAGTTGCGCAGGCCGCGGGCAATGCAGACGCAGGCGCAGGGCATTGGCCTGATGCGGATCGCAATCCAGATGGAACCAGCCGATCGCGTCGCCGACAGCAGCCGACACCGTGCCGCTATCAAGCGCGAACACACGCGAGTAACAGGTCGCATCGACCGTCTCGATCCCGGGCAACGCTCGCGTGCGTAGAAAGTCCAGCAGTGCTTCGAAATCATACGGTGGCCGGAATGCCAGCCTCAGCGTGAGCATTTCGTCGTTGCCTGTTGCCGGCAATTGCCGGCGCAAATCACGCGGCGGCATCCGGTAGGCATCGAGGAATGCGGCGTTGAAGCGACGCAGGCTGCGAAATCCGGCGGCCAGCGCAACCTGAGTCACCGGCATCGCGGTTTCGGTCAGCAGTTGCTTGGCAAACAATAAACGACGCGTTGCCTGTATGCGCTGCGGCGCGACACCAAGCTTGTCGACGAACAATCGCCGCAACTGGCGTTCGCCCAGATGCACGCGCTGGGCCAGGCTTGTCAGCGACTGCGATTCCAGTGCGCCGGCATCGATCAGCTTGAGCGCACGTGCCAGCGAGGTATCGCCGCGCCGCCACGCGGTATTGCCAGGCGCCAGTTCCGGTCGGCAGCGCAGACAGGGACGAAACCCGGCCTGCTCGGCGGTTGCGGCATGACTGAAATAGACGACGTTGTGGCGCAGCGCGGTCGGCGCGGGGCAAATCGGCCGGCAATAGATTCCGGTGCTGGTGACGGCGGTGAAAAACAGACCGTCGAAGCGGGCGTCGCGGCTCAGGCGCGCCTGTTCGCATATCTCGGCAGCGGGCAGGGCGGTGCTGGCGGAAGTGCTTGGCATGTCGACAGGCTAGCACTCTGTTTCGCGACAAACTCGCCGCTTTCGGACATCAGTGACCAGTGCGATTCACCAGCCTTTGCAACGACGTCAGTGGGCGGGCACCCGTTGACTCGCATCGCGAAGTGCAGGCAAAGCCGGGGCGAGTTCGCCATCGTTCCGGCGCGGCGGGATGCCTATCGTGCGTGCCAGCAACGGATACACATCGACATTCTCGAACGGCGCCAGCACCAGGACGCTGTTGAACGCAGGTCCGTTCGCGACGAACAGCGCGTGCATCGATGGTGACTCCGGATCGAAACCGTGACCACCTTGATCGAATGTCGGCAACCTTTTTGCAAACGTCGCGCGGGTCATCGTAAGCCAGCCGTCATGCGACTGGCAGATGATGGCAGGAACGCGAGGATTTTCGCCGTAATGCCAGCGCAAAGGCAGCTCTGCCTTGCGCCAGCACTGAACATGCGGATGCTTGCCAAGCAGTGCGTGCTCGACGGCGTCGGCTTTGCCTAGGTGGGGATTGATTCCGGCCATTTCTCCGGAGGTGATGACATCGATCAGTGTTGGGTCGATGAGTTCATCGATAAAGGTGACGCGATCCGTCGCAGTTGCCGCCATGCCGTGATCAGACACGATCACAAGATTCACGGCGGGCCCCGCCGTGTTTGCCGCAATTCCGTCAACCAATGGCGCCAGCGCGGCGTCGACCTGCGCAATTGCTGTGTTGACTTCACTTGAGTTGAGACCGAAATCATGCCCGGCGTGATCGACGGCCTCGAAATACAGGGTGATGAATTGCGGTCGCGTGCGTACCGGTTCGCGCAGCCACTGCAGAACGCGATCGACGCGCGCCTGCATCGGAAAATCCGCATCGTAGGCAGACCAGCGTTCGGCGTGCTGGCCACCGATCGTCGCGCTGGAGCCGGGCCAGAACATGGTGGCCATGTGCCGTGCAGTCCCTGTTCGCGCGCATTCATCCACAACGGTTCGCCGCCCCACCATTCGCCGCGATCGCTCGCAAGGCGATCGTGATAGTCAAACGTACCGAGCTGCGCGTCGATGAAGCGATTGTCGACGATGCCGTGATGGTCTGGCCGTAACCCGGTCACCAGCGTGTAATGGTTTGGAAACGTGACCGAGGTATAAGACGGATTCATCCACTGCGCGCGCACTCCGTTGTCGGCAAGACGGCGCAGCGTCGGCGACAGGCCGCGATCGAGAAAGTCGGCGCGAAATCCGTCGATCGAGATCAGCACCAGCGGCGTGCCGCTGGCCGCGGACGCATGCGTTGCGCGCTGCGGCTGGTTCGCACACGCAGCCAACAGCAACGCCAGCGCAACGGCAAACAGCACACGCATCAATCGACACCGGCAACGGAGTTACCATAACCATGCCACGAACGACGCAAAAAACGTAGTCGCTGCAGCGGCCCTCGCGCAATCACGGAACTCGCAATGCGACTTTGGTTAATCATCACCGTGGAGATGCCATGAAGCTCTGGTCGATCATGGGCAACACGCAGCGCCTCGACGGCGGTGCGATGTTCGGCAACGTGCCGCGTGCGATGTGGGCGCAATGGATCGAGCCCGACGCACAGCACCGGATTTTGCTGGCCTGCCGCGCGCTGCTGGCGGATGATCTGGACGGCAAAACCGTGTTGTTTGAAACCGGCATCGGTGCATTTTTTGAACCGCGGTTGCGTGATCGTTTCGGTGTCGAAGAGGATCGCCACGTACTACTCGACTCGTTGCAGCACGCCGGCTTTTCGCACGAGGATATCGACGTCGTGGTGCTCAGCCATCTGCATTTCGACCATGCCGGTGGCTTGTTGTCACAGTGGCAGGAAGGCGCGGCGCCGAGCCTGCTGTTCCCGAATGCGCGCTATCTGGTCAGTGAGGACTGCTGGGAGCGCGCTCAGCATCCGCATCCGCGCGATCGTGCCTCGTTCATTCCCGGGCTCAATGAATTGCTGCAAGGCAGTGGCCGCCTGGAAATCGTGCGAGGCGATCGTTCGCCGACATTTGGCGAGGCGGTGCGCTTCCATTACAGCAACGGACACACGCCCGGGTTGATGCTGGCCGAGATATGCGGAGGCATGCGCGATGGTTCGACGCTGCACGGCGGCGTGGTGTTCTGCGCCGACCTGATTCCCGGTCGGCCGTGGGTGCATTTGCCGGTGACGATGGGGTACGACCGCTTTCCGGAACTGCTGATCGAGGAAAAACAGAGCTTGCTGGAGGATGCGCTAACGCGTGAGGTGCGCTTGTTTTTTACGCATGACATCGATTGCGCGATGGCGCAGGTGACGCGCGATGCGAAAGGGCGCTTTGGCACCAGCCACGAGATGGCTGAGCTTGCAGGCCTGGAGTTGGCGGCGTGAGGGCACGATTGCTCGGCGCCATCGCGATTTGCTTCGGACTGTGCGTGGGCGGTGCCACATGGGCGTCCACGCCGAAGGCAGTCGGCGCTCCCGATTCGCAACCGGCAGGCGCGGCAAATGCGTCGCAACCGATTGTGTCCGAGCCAATCACGTCGATACCGATCACGTCTGGCGAGCCAGTGATGGATCCGGACTTCCGTTTCAGCACCACGGCGCTGGCGCTGGAGCGTCGCGTCGAGATGCGGCAGTGGCAGCGTGATGCGAGCGGCAGCTACGCGATGCAGTGGTCTGCAGCGCAAATTGATTCAAGTCGCTTCGATGCCGCCCATCGCAATCCCGCGCAATTGCCGTTCAATGGTTCGCGCTGGTGGACGCACGCTGCGCGCTTGCAGAGCAGTGCGGTAGCGGCAGACGTGCTGGGAACGCTGGATGGGTGGCAGCCGTTTGCGCCCGACCTGCGTCAGTTGCCGCCCAACCTTGCCGCCAGTTTCCAGCCGGACGGCGCTTGGCTGAGCACCTCGCAGGATCCGGCTCACCCGATGGTTGGCGACGTGCGCCTGCAATGGCAGGTACTGAAGCAGGCACTGCCGCCGTCGGGCATCGTGTTGCGCGATGGCGAGTGGCGATTGCCGGATAC
>JBBQQH010000052.1:0-20149 GCA_038216155.1 Lysobacterales bacterium | reverse complement strand
CCGAAGTCGCTGGCAAATCGCGTCGTGTCCAAGCGCGAATACAGCGGTCGCTTGGCCTTGGTCGGATAGTCGCTGCTGGGAATTCCGCGCAGTCGCGGCGCACGTTCCAGCACCTTGCTTGCAAGCGCCTCGGAATAGATCGCCGTCGCAAACTGGTGCCAACTGCATTCGCCGTCGGCCACCACATGCCAAGTGCCGACTGCATCTGGATTGCGCGAATGCGCGAGCGCGGTGGCGCCAGCCAACCAGCGCGCAGGTGTGGGCGATCCGATCTGGTCGTGCACGATTTTCAATTCGTCGCGATCAGCGGCCAGTCGCAATGCTGTGCGCAGGAAATTCTGTCCGCGCGCGGCATACACCCATGCGGTGCGCAGGATCATGTGGCGACAACCGCTGGCCCGGATCGCTTCCTCGCCCGCGAGTTTGGTGCGGCCGTAGACGCCGAGCGGCGCGGTGGAATCGTCTTCGCGCCACGGGCGCCGACCTTCGCCGCCGAACACGTAGTCGGTCGAGTAATGCACTAGCTTCGTGCCGTGGATGGTGCAGGCCTGGGCGAGTTCGGCAACCGCGTCGGCATTGATGCGCTGCGCCAGGGCTGGTTCGTCTTCAGCGCGATCGACTTGGGTATGGGCCACGGCATTGAGCACCAGCGATGGTCGTCGATCCGCGACCAGGCGATGCAGGCTGCCGACATCGGCAAAATCGATTTGCGTGCAGCGCGCGCCACCGGGCAACGATCCAGAAATCGTGCACGCCTCGATTGCGCCAAACGGCGCGAACGCGCGATGCAGTTCGTAGCCGACCTGACCGTCAGCGCCCAGTAGCAGGATGCTCACGGCAAGTACTCCGGCAAACGATTCACTGGAATGTCGTCGAGGAAGGGAGCTGCGGCGTCCTTCGGCGACAGCAACGGTTCCGCAACCGGCCAATCGATCGAGAATCGCGCATCGTTCCAGCGCACGCCGGCATCGCATTCACGATCGTAAACCGACGTGCACTGGTAACTGAAAGTGGCACGCTCGCTCAACGCGACAAAGCCGTGCGCGAAGCCTTCCGGAATCCACAACTGTCGGCGATTCTCTGCGGACAACAGCACTCCAACGGACTGGCCGAAGTGAGGCGAGCCGCGCCGGATATCGACCGCAACATCAAACACTTCGCCTTCACTGACGCTCACCAGCTTGCCCTGC
This sequence comes from Lysobacterales bacterium, assembly GCA_038216155.1. Lineage (GTDB taxonomy): Bacteria > Pseudomonadota > Gammaproteobacteria > Xanthomonadales > Xanthomonadaceae > SZAS-103. The sequence goes on along the minus strand of JBBQQH010000052.1, from coordinate 18,959 downwards.
GGGTTTGGCCATTGGTAGTGCAGTCCGCGCAACACACCACGCACCGAACTCGACACATTGCCCTGCACGAACGTCGTCGGCAGACCGTATTCGGCGAACGCATCGCGGTTCCATGATTCAAAAAACCAGCCGCGTTCGTCCTCGAAAACTTTCGGTTCGATGACGACGCAGCCCGAAAGCTTGGTCTGGATGATCTTCAAACGGCGCGCACCTTCATTGCACCGGCCCGTGCTCGAGCAGCCCGAGCAGATATTGTCCGTAACCGTTTTTCGCCAACGGCCGCGCAAGCTCGCGCACTTGCGCGGCGTCGATCCAGCCGTTGAAGAATGCGATTTCCTCCGGGCAGCACACGCGCAAGCCCTGTCGCTTTTCGATCGTCTCGATGAAAGTGGATGCCTCGACCAGCGATTCGTGGGTGCCGGTATCCAGCCATGCGTAGCCGCGACCGAGCTTTTCCAGTTGCAACGAGGAATCGTCGAGATAGCAGCGATTGAGATCGGTGATCTCCAACTCGCCGCGCGGTGATGGCTTGAGCTGCGCAGCAAACTCGCTTGCCCGTCCGTCGTAGAAATATAATCCAGTCACCGCATAATGCGAACGTGGCTGCTCGGGCTTTTCCTCCAGCCCGATCACCCGGCCGGTGCTGTCGAATTCGGCCACGCCGTAGCGCTCCGGATCGCGCACCCAGTAGCCGAACACGGTGGCGCCATCGGTGCGCGCGCTGGCGTGTTGCAGCAATTCGGTCAGGCCGTGGCCGTAGAAGATGTTATCCCCGAGCACCAGACAACTTGGCTCGCCGGCGACGAAATCGCGCCCGATCAGGTACGCCTGCGCCAGTCCGTCGGGGCTGGGTTGCGCAGCGTATTCAATGCGCATGCCCCATTGCGATCCGTCGCCGAGCAACTGCTGAAACAATGCCTGCTCGTGCGGCGTGTTGATGATCAACACCTCACGAATTCCCGCCAGCATCAGCGTGCTCAACGGGTAGTAGATCATCGGCTTGTCGTACACCGGCAGCAATTGTTTGCTGATCGACTTGGTGATCGGATACAGCCGGGTGCCGGAGCCGCCAGCGAGGATGATGCCTTTCCGTTGGGTCATTGGGATTCCAGAAAACAGGTCAAGCCAAATGGATTGCGCAAGTATGCGTCCGTGCGTCACTTTCCCGCCCGCACTTCCCTGTACGGGCACTCGCCCAGGCGCGATGCGATTCAACGCATCTCGCGTCAGATCTCGACTCGCCCTATCCGCTCCATCCGATAGCTGCCATCCAGCACCCGCCGCACCCAGGCATCGTTGTCCAGATACCAGTCCACCGTGTGTGCGATGCCGTCGGCAAACCCGAGCGTCGGCGCCCATCCGAGTTCGCGCTTGAGCTTGCCGGCATCGATCGCGTAACGGCGGTCGTGCCCCGGACGGTCGGTGACATAGGTAATAAGCGACTCGCGTGCGCGTCCATCGGCCAGCGGTCGGCGTGCATCGAGCAGCGCACAGATCGCCTTCACCACGACAATATTCTGCATCTCCGCATCGCCGCCGACGTTATAGGTCTCGCCAACGCGGCCGGCTTCCAGCACGCGGCGGATCGCCGTGCAGTGATCGGTGACGTACAGCCAGTCACGCACATTCAAGCCATCGCCATACACCGGCAACGGCTCGCCAGCCAGCGCCTTCTGGATGATCAATGGAATGAGCTTTTCCGGAAACTGATACGGGCCGTAGTTGTTCGAGCAGTTGGTGGTGACGACCGGCAGCCCGTACGTGTGGTGGAACGCGCGCACCAAGTGGTCGGACGCCGCCTTCGATGCCGAGTACGGCGAGTTCGGGGCGTACGGCGTTTCCTCGGTGAACGCCCCAGTGTCGCCTAGCGATCCGTACACCTCATCGGTAGATACATGCAGGAAGCGGAAGCTCCCCTTCGCATCGCCATCCAGCGCGCGCCAATAATCACGTGCCGATTCCAGCAGGGCGAGCGTACCAACCACATTGGTTTGCACGAATGCTGCTGGGCCATCAATCGATCGATCGACATGCGATTCGGCCGCGAAATTGATGATCGCCTGCGGCTTGTGCTCGGCCAGCAACCGATCGACCAGCGCGCGATCGCCGATGTCGCCATGCACGAACACGTGATCCGGATTGCCATCGAGCCGCGCCAGCGTGTCACGATTGCCGGCGTAGGTGAGCGCATCGAGATTGACGATACGCACGCCAGAAGCAACGGCATCGAGCACGAAATTGCCGCCAATGAAGCCGGCACCGCCGGTCACCAGCCAGGTTTTGGGATTGAGATCAGGCATCGGTTCCACTGAAAAAGTTGCTCGTACGCCCGCCACGGAATTGGCGAAATCAAGCCGTAGCGCAAGGCCGCGCATGATAGCAAACAGCAGCTGCCGCTGATCTGTGGCCAGCCCAGAATGCGATCGATTGTGTCTGCTATAGTCGGTCGCGTTTTTCACTAGCTCATTGCAATTTTCGTTCGGCATCCGGTATGAGGTTCACCGATGTATTTCGACAAGACTCCCGGTTTTACCCTTGAATATCATCGATCCATGCTCGCCGATTCCGCGCGGGTGGACGCCTTCAGGCGTGCCATCTTCGAGACTGTAAAGCCCGGTGATGTCGTGCTTGACCTGGGCACCGGTACTGGCCTGCTGGCATATTTTTCGTGTCAGGCGGGTGCAGCGCGTGTGTATGCGATTGAAGCTGGCCACATCATGGAGGCAGCCCGGTTAGTCTGTGCCACTAACGGATTTGCCGATCGCGTGACCTTCATCAATGAGCGTTCCACCAAGGTTGAACTGCCAGAACTGGCCGATGTGCTAGTCACCGAGACGATTGGCAACCTGGGTCTGGACGAGAATATCCTGTGCTTTGCAATGGACGCACAACGAAGACTGCTCAAGAAAGACGCTCGCGTGATACCGGCCGCAATGAACTTGCACCTAGTGCCGCTGGATGCCAGGCAAAACTTTGATTCTGTCGAAGACTGGAGCGCACCCGTTGCCGGTCTGGACTTTTCGGCCGTGCGTTCGATTGCTGCCAACAATCCGCAGTGGGTGCGTCTGGACCCGGCAACCTTTCTTGGTCCAGCGGCGCAGTCCGTCGAAATAAGCCTGATGGACATTGCCAGCGGCAACTTCAAAACCGTCATGACTTGCAGCATCGATAAGCCAGGCAGTTTGTGCGGATTGGGAGGCTGGTTTTCCGCCCGACTCACCAGCTCAGGCACGATTGCAATTGACAACGCGCCAGACGGTAACGCAGACAGTTGGATGCAGACCCGTCTCCCTTTCGCAACGCCGATCGCGGTATTACCCGGCGATGTCGTCGAGGCTTCGCTGAAATTCGCCGCCAATGCCTCGGTCATCCAATGGCGAGTCACCTGCTCGCGGAACGACGGAGCAGACAAGCAACGCGCGGAATTCGCGCGCTGCAATCAGTCCAGCTTTCTCGGCCAGATGCTGTCTGTGGCGGCTCTGCGGCGCCACATGGAATCGAGCACCCCGCAACTCAGCACGCAGGGCCTGGCCGACCGCTTCGTCCTTGGACTCTTTGATGGATCGAAAACGCTGGGTGAAATTGGTCGCATGGTGACCGAGCGCTTCCCGAGCGAGTTTCGCGACGAAACCAGCGCGCTGACGCGGGTGCAGATGCTGTCGCGACAATACGGGCGCTGAACTTCGCTCAATTCTTGATTGACATCAACCGCGTCAAGCAGGCCGCAGCTCACCATTTTCAAGCCGCAGCACGCGATCGGCCAGCGCCAGGCTGGCGGGCCGATGCGTGATCAGCAGCACGGTGCGGTTGTGCAGCAGGTCGTGGCATTGCGCGATGAAGTCGCGTTCGCCCTGCGGGTCGAACATAGCAGTGGCCTCGTCCAAGATCAGCACTGCCGGATCCTTCAACAACGCGCGCGCCAGCGCGATGCGCTGCTTCTGTCCGCCGGAAAGGCGCACGCCCTCATCGCCAATGACGGTGTCGTAGCCCTGCGGTAGACCCATGATGAAATCGTGTGCGCGCGCAGCTCGTGCTGCCTCCTCAATCTGAGCTTGAGTGGCTCGAAATTGCCCGTATCCAATGTTATGCGCCACCGACGCATTGAACAGCAGCACATTCTGGGTGACCAGGCCGATATGCGAACGCAGGTTGCGTAGCGACAGCTCGCGCAAGTCGATTCCATCGAGCGTGATCCGCCCTGCCGCCGGATCGGTAAAACGCATCAGCAGATGCATCAAAGTGCTCTTGCCGGCGCCGTTTGCACCCGTGATCGCCACGGTTTCGCCTGCGCGCACCTGCAGATTCAGCGCGTTGAAAATGGGCGTTCGTCCCGGATACGCGAATGCCGCCGATTCGAACGCGACATCACCTCGCACAGCGGATAACTCGCGCGTGCCTGCATCGCGCTCGACCGGCTCGTCCAATGCCTCGATCAGACGCCGAGCAGAACCGCGGGCGATTTGCACGCGTCCATAAACACTCGCAATTTCACTGACTGGCTGCGTCAACAACATGCCGTAGAGCAGGATGCTGACCAGTTGCGGCGCCGTCAATTCGCCGTGCGCAACGCTGCGACTGCCCAGCCACAACAGGGCCAGCACTGCCGCCGAAGCCACCCAGCGCACGACTGGCGTCAGCGTGGCAGACAGCCGCACCTGCTGGATTTCCAGATCGCGTACCTTGCGCGTCTGCTCGGCGTAACGCGTGGATTCTTCGCCTTCGCGGGTGAACGCCTTGATGATTGGCAACGTCGACAGGTTCTGCTCGGCAATCGCGGCCTTGAGCGCATATTCGCGGATGCTGGCATCTGCAAGCGGCCGCATGCGCCGGGTAAGCAGGCGCAGTGCGAGCACAAACAGAGGCACGCCCGCGATTACCAGCAGTCCGATCCGCAGGTCGATTCGAAGCAGCAGGAACAACGCACCGACGAAGGTGAACAGCATCGGCAGCAGCGGCGTCAGCGTCTCGGCCATGAATGAACTGATCCGCCAGACGTCGTTGCCGAGCAGCGCAACGGTCGAACCGCGCTGGCGATCCTGGTGCCAGCCAAGCGGCAGCGCTTGCAGGTGATCGTAGACCCGTGTGCCAAGATCGGCGCTGACATGCGCACTGATCGTGCCGAGCGCGACTGCATCGGCGAATGAAAGCGCGCACTGCGCGGCCAGCACCGCCAGCCAGATCAGCAACAACCGATCGGGAATAGCGCCCGTCAACAGCGCCTGTGCCGCCTTTCCCGCGAACCACGGCATACTCAAAGAAACCGAGCTTTCAGCCAGCAGAATGGCGGTCGCCACCAGCAGTGGGCCGCGGTACGGCGTCAGTTGCCGGCGCAGGAAATGCAGGTCGGCATGTGCAGGATTGTTTTGCATCGGCGTCAGAGAATGTGCATTCGTAGACGGCTGACCTGTCCGCATGCGCCGGACCACGACCCGCCCGGTCGGCATCGGCTAAGATAGGGCGCGATTCGCGAGCCAGCGCAGCGCATTTCCCTCGCCATTTGTGTGTCTATGTCCATGAATCTAACGCTATCACAACACGCCGAACCATCCAGCGACGTGCTGTTTCAGGAAGTTGGCGGCGAAGCCGTGTTGCTGAACCTCGACAGCGAGCGCTATTTCGGCCTCGATCCGGTCGGCACCCGCATCTGGGCTTTGCTGGGTGAGGATTCCGGACTTCAGCATGCGCATGCGACGCTATGCAGTGAATACGACGATGTGCCTGCGGCAACGCTGGAAACTGACCTGCTGGCATTGATCGACCAACTGGCCGAGGCCGGGCTGGTCACTGTGAGCTAAGCATGGCGCGGCTGCTGCGACGCTGGTTCGCGCTGCCGTTGTCGGAACAATGGCGTTTGCTGCAGCTTGGACTGATGTTGCCGGTCGTTGCCGGCCTGCTGCGGATGCTGGGTGTGATGCGCTGCGCCAGGTTGATGCAGCGAAGCAATAGCCGGCGCCCGACCCATCCAGCCACGGTGTCGGAAATGCAGTACGCGCAACGTCTGGCTGAACTTGCCGCGATCGCTGGTCGCCGCAACGCAGTTCGCACCACTTGTCTGCGTCAGGCGCTATTGCTGCAATGGCTGCTGCGTCGTCGCGGACTGGCGGCGGAATTGCGAATTGGCGTACGCAAGCAGGATGCGGCGCTGGATGCGCACGCCTGGGTCGAACTCGACGGCGTTGCCTTGGGCGAGCCCGATCTTGCGCATGCAAAGTTTCCGGACGACTTGGTCGCGCGTGCTAGCCAGATGGGTGTATCGCGACGCTGAGCCATATTTAGTCAGCCGCATCAGTGTCGCTCGCCACAGACCGCTTCAATCCTATCGTGAACGCAGGCGGCGCCGTCCCTGCACCAGCCTGTCCCATGCGATCCGCCACAGGCTGCGACCATCACGACCGTAGTGGTCACGCAGATAATCGGCGTCGGGCAGTAGGCGCTGGCGTAACCAACGCAAACGCAATGGCCACGTCGGTAACGCACCGAAGTTGATCCATTGTGCGTACAGCCAACTCTTGAACCGCCGCACGTCGATGCGCTCGCGCGCTTCAGCAGCGACCCATTGCGAACGGATGTCGGCAGGAAACGCAGTATCGAACCACTCAACACTGGCATCCAGTCCATCACGACAGGTGCCAGCGAGGCCGCGATCAATAGCCAGATCGTGAAGGCACTGCCACTGGCTGCGGTCAAACCTCGACACTATTAGATGCAGGTCGTACAGCCATTTGAGCCGATCGCCGAAGCCGAACTGCTGATCCGACAGCCGATGCATGCAGGCATGCAGGCAGGCATGCACCGGTGACAATCCTTGCGCACCTGCGGCCAACTTCGGCAGCTCAATCGCATCGCGTCGCAGTTCGTCCTGAGCGATGCGCCCGTCGAGCACGGGCGAATCGCACAGCCTCCAGTGCAGATCCAGATAGACGTTGGAACCATCAGCGGTCGGCTTTGCGCAGACAAGTTGCTGCGCGACCAGGTCGCCGGGCCCGTTTCGCCACAGCAACGAGAATCCCAGTGGTTGCACGACGGCGACTGCCCGCTCGACCTGATCGCGCGACTCGAACAGCAGATCGATATCAACGCTGTCGCGCAGGTAGGGCGATTCATACAGCCAGTACGCCAGCGCCGTACCCTTCAACACCAGCGGGCGTATGCTGGCCACGCGCAGGGCGTTCAGCACACGACGGCACTCGCTTTCGCGCAGCAGCGCGTGCACCGCTAGCTCCCTTGCGAGGAAATCAAGATTCCGGCGAAATTTTTCCGGCAGCCGCTCCCACGCGTCGGACTGCTTTAAGCGCACGTGACATTGCGCCACAACGCCTTCGTCTTGCGCCTGCTGCATCAACGCGTCGACTTGTTCGCTACTTCGATCAGCAAACACTGGGAACGATTTGCCCGCGAGCACATTGGCCAGCCAGCGTCGTTCGAGGAGAATGGTGTCCGGCAATGTACGTACCCATCCTGCGACAATCCGCTTATTCTAATGGCATGTCGCTGCCTGCCGGAGCCGAAGTCGTCATCGCGCATCGCTACGCCGATTGGAGTCGGATTCGATGAGTGGGATCGCTGGTCTGGTGCGGCTCGATCGCGCACCACTCGACTCGCATTGCCTGGATCGCGCACTGGCTGTTCTGGCCCGCCGCGGTCCGGATCGCCAGCGTAGTGTCGTCGGCGACAACGCCGCCTTCGGCCAAACGCTGCTCGCCACCGCGCCCGAAGCATTGGTTGAAGTCCAGCCTTGGACGCATCCCGATAGCGGCTGCACGATTGTCGCCGACAGCCGGTTGGATAACCGTCCCGAATTATTGCAACAACTTGGCCTGAGGGATCGTCACGTCGACTCGATTGGCGATGCTGAGCTGTTGCACGCCGCATGGCAGCGCTGGGGCGAAGCCTGCGCGATTCGGCTGTTTGGCGATTTCGCCTTCGCGATCTGGAATCCGCGAACGCAATCGCTATTCTGTGCGCGCGATCCGATGGGCGTGCGCCCACTGCTGTATTGCCATTTGCCCGGCCGGCTATTCGCGTTCGCCACCGAAGCCGATGCGCTGCTGCGCATGGCCGGCGTTCCTCACACGTTGAACGAAGGCCGCATTGCCGATGTCATTCTTGATCTGGAAGGCATCGATCATGCAAGCACCATGTTCGAGTCGATCGCGCAGTTGCCGGGGGCGCACGTCTTGTGTGTCGATCAGGCGACACAGCGGACGACTCGATACTGGACGCCAACCGACGATCTCGTCGAGACGCAATATTCCCGCGACGAAGACTATGCCGAGGCGATGCGAGCGCAACTGGAACAAGCCGTGCACTGCCGGCTGCGCAGCAATGACTTGGTGGGATCGATGCTCAGCGGCGGCCTGGATTCCTCTGCGATCGCCGCGCTGGCAAGCCGCGAGATGCTGCGCGCAAGGGGCGCATCGCTGCCGACATTTTCCACCGTGGATCGCTCGCAACCGTGTCCGGAAACGCGCGCGGTGGACGCGATGCTGGCGCAATCCGGGTTCCTGTCACATCCTTTCGATGTAGCCGATAACGGCGCCGGCTGGGCCCCACTTGCAGCTGAGCAAGAACGACTGCTGGAACCGTTCGACTGGGGCATGGGCTTGCTGCGCGCGCATTACCTCGTAGCCAACCGGGCGGGCGTGCGCGCAATGCTGGATGGCATTGATGCCGATGGCTTGTTCAACGAAGGCACCTTTCAGGCGCGCTTGATGCGCCGTGGAAAATGGATCACCGTCTGGCGCGAAGCTAGAGGGCAAACTCGTTTCCATAATGGCCTGTATTCAACCTGGAGTTGGCTACGTAGCGATCTCGCCCAACTGATTGTTCCGCAAGCGTTGTTGTCTGCTCGCACCAAGCTGAAGGCGCCTCGGCGTATGCGTAGTCGTGTAACCGATGCGTTGATCTCCTCCGACCTTGCTGTGCGTGTGTCTGCAAGCGATCGTATTCTTCAATGCGCCGCTAGCCGGGCCTATCCGCCAAGTGCAGACCGGCACGCTGAAGGTGTGTTTGACATCATCAGTCCGACACTTGCCCGCGCTATTGACCGTTATGACCGGGTTGCGTCGGCGCACGCCTGCGAACCTCGGCATCCGTTCATGGACAGACGCCTGATGGGATTCGCGCTGGGCTTGCCGGATGAGCAACGGCAACGCGACGGCTGGCCCAAGTGGATCGTTCGCCGTGCAATGAAGGGCATCCTGCCTGACGCCGTCATCTGGCGACGCGGCAAGCAACACTTGGGTTGGATGGTGAGCCAGCGAATGTTGCAGCAGCGTGGCGCCGAACGCATCAGGCAATTGGTGAATGACCGGGAAACGCTGGGTCCGTACATCGACATGCGCGGGCTAGCAGGGCAAGTCGACCTGTGGCTCAGGGAAGGCAACACCGGTGCGGCCGAACGCATCCACGCCATCTTGGCCCTGCACGATTGGCTCTGCCGCCAGCGCGAACAGCGAGCGCCTGGATCGGACGCTAGTGCCGCGATCTAGCCAGTTTTGATTCGCGTGCTTGCGCGACCGCGATTCAACGCCGCCGAATGCGCCAGTGCGGTCGATGAAACGATTCGGATGCAGCTCATATCAGTCGTCGGCAATCCGACGGAACGATACATTGCACCCTATTGGCTCGCGATCTTGCAAAAGCGGAAAATTTCATTTTCCAGGACGCGACGCCGGAGCCGCAAGAGTCTGCGCCGTGATACCCGATTCCTTCAATCGCTGATTGCAGAGGCGGGAGGTGTCGCAAGCTGCTGCGAATGAGCAACGAGACACTCGACAACATGTGGCAGTCGCTCGTATTTCCTAGGGTAATCGAGCGTGAACGCGGGGAGACGCTGTGCCACTAAGCTGGCGCTTTGCAGTTGACGAACGTGTCGTGTGCGATCGTCGACATCCAGAACAAAGGAATGCCGTAGCAACTCAATGCACTCCTGGCCCGCCGACAGCGGCTGGATGTCGATCGATTGCTGGGTAGAGCCCGGCGCCTTTAACAGATACAAGGCTATGGCACGCGCATCGATCAGACCATGCTGAAACGGAAGTCGAATCCTCTGCTTGCTGCTAGCTTCAGTCATCGTTGCAAGCTCGGGATCTTCGAGCAGCGTCACGGAATCTGGCAGCAGGCGCAGACTCGGATAAGTAGGCCTGACGCTCACTTCGCCATCGGCCTGCGCGAGGATGACGCAATCGTCGGACAAAACCACATGGCCGCGTGCATGCAGCGAAGCTGCCAGCGTGGATTTGCCCCAGCCACTTTCACCTGCAATCAGGATCGCCGTTTCGCCAATGCGCACGGCGCAGGCGTGAATAACCAACGCATCCAGCGATGCGCGGATGCGCGGCAGGAGTTGATCGACTAGCAAATGGCGGCAGGTCGCAGGGAGGCAGCCTTGGATCAGCTGCAAGTCCAATGTGCGTGCCCCTAGATCCAAGTGTGCATCGAACACGCCGGGAAACCGCAATTGCATCGTTCCGTCGGCGCGCCGGGCCACCGACAAAGTCCTGTCGCCAGCGGTATTGAGCCAATGATGCAACCAGCGATGTGGGCGTGAAATCGGTTGATCGGCAGGCAGGACGCGCAAACTCAGGTCGGGCTGCAGGGGGGCGTGCTTGTCGTCGACACTGACGTGCGGATCCGCAGCTGACGAGACCGGTATCAGATCTGGCAACTCAATTGGGCTGCTGATCGTCCAATCGCCAAATCGATAAAGCATTGCGCACCGTTGAATGCATCCCGGCTTCGACAGTATCAGTGTTCTGTCGCGCGAGGTGGTAGCGCCGTGTCAGCAACTTCAAACCGGCGCGAAGCGGTTTGGTCGATCGCAAACGATTCGTGCTGGCGAGGATCGCCTTGGCGATTGTGCACGCCGCGGATTTTCCAGAGGCTACCGAGACCGTCGCATTAGCGACCAACCAGTGCGCAAATCACTGAAATCGCAACGGGCAGCCCCAAAACTTCACAGTGAATCAACTTAAGGCCCGATCAAATTCTGATCGATTTTGGACCCAACACCTTGATTTTTGTCACGCGCTGCCGACAAACAAACTCTACCGGCAACGGGAAGCTCTCTTATGGATGCCTGCGCGCTCCGACACCAACTGCCACTTCCTGCACACTGCCGGCACCGCCTTGGGTCAACTCGGCGACGCTGCCGAAATGAACCAGCTTCGGCGTTGCATACTTGCGCTGTGCGATCGCGGAGTCGCCTGCATCAAATTCCTTTTTGCGTGAAGTCATGGCACAGCCCCTATCTGATAAACAAAGTGATGGTGGTGGGTAACGCGTCAAGTATTGATGGAGATCCTCGCTTCGAAAACAGCGATTGCCACGAACAAGAGTTTAACATGCCATCAGGGGCCAGATGCAAGCCCTAATGACTACGTCTTAATAATCAGCTGCTAGCCAGCTTATCTGCACGAATAACGGCAAGTGCAATCAATCAGAACGGAATGTCGTCGTCCGCGAAATTGTCGTCGAACGCCGGGCTGGGGGGTGCCTGGCGCTGCGCTGCGCCGGCGCGGGGGCCGCCATATTCGCCGCCTGAACCGCGATCGGAGCCGCGATCGGAGCCGCCACCTTCGCCGCCCGACTGCTTGCCGCCCAGCATCTGCATCTCGCTGGCGATGATGTCGGTGCTGTATTTCTCGACGCCGGACTTGTCGGTGTATTTCTCGGTGCGCAGGGAGCCTTCGATGTAGACCTGCCCGCCTTTCTTCAGGTATTCGCCGGCAATCTCGGCCAGCCGCCCGAAGAATTTCACCCGGTGCCACTCGGTGCGTTCCTTCTGCTCGCCGGTCTGCTTGTCCTTCCAGCTTTCATTGGTCGCCACCGAGACCGTGGTCAGCGCGCTCCCGGCTTGCGAATAACGCACTTCCGGATCGCGGCCGAGGGTGCCGACGAGGATGACCTTGTTGATGCCACGTGCCATGCGAGGGGCTCCTTGCCGATGTCAGGCGCACAGAATATCACGCGACACGGGCCCGTCTCGGCCCGGTTAAAGCAATCCCACATGGCAATCGCAGGCAGCCGGCAGCCGGCAGCCGGCCGACCGCTATAATCTGCCGACCCGATCCTGCAGATTTCGTAGCCGATGTCTTCCAGCGTCCCCTTTGCAGAAATGGATGCCTCCGTGAGCTCCAGCGCCCACGGATCGGCGCCCGGGCTGGATGCAATCCAGTCGCTGGCTGCAGCCGACATGGCGGCGGTGGATGCCTTGATCCGTCGCCGGCTGGCATCCGATGTGGTGTTGGTCAATCAGATTGCCGAGCACATCATCAAGGCCGGCGGCAAGCGCTTGCGACCGATGCTTGCCACGCTGGCCGCGCGCGCTTCGGGTTATGCCGGGATGGACCACTGCCAGTTGGCCGCGATCATCGAGTTCATCCATACCGCCACGCTGCTGCACGACGACGTCGTCGACGAATCCAACCTGCGCCGCGGACGCACAACCGCCAACGCGCTGTGGGGCAATGCGCCGAGCGTGCTGGTCGGGGACTTCTTGTATTCGCGCAGCTTCCAGTTGATGGTCGAACTCTCGCAGCCCGACATCATGCGGGTGCTCGCCGACACCACCAACGCGATTGCCGAAGGCGAAGTGCTGCAACTGCTGCATGTGCGAAATCCGGACACCGACGAGGCCGCGTATCTGCAGGTGATCGAACGCAAGACTGCCGTCCTGTTCGCCGCTGCGACGCGGCTTGGCGCTTTGCTCGGTGGCGCCGATGAAGCAACCCAGCAGAAATTGCATGATTACGGTTTGCACCTCGGATTCGCATTCCAGATCGCGGACGACGTGCTCGACTACACCGCAGATGCCGCGACACTGGGCAAGAACCTCGGTGATGATCTCGCTGAAGGCAAGGCGACGCTTCCGCTGATTTATGCGATGACGCACACCGATCCGGCTACGCGCGAAACTATGCGAACAGCGATTCAAGCGGGCGACAAGCAGGCGCTGCCAATGATCCTGCACGCGATCCGAGCCACCGGGGGCTTGGACTACAGCGAACAGAAGGCGCTCGCGCATGCGCATCGGGCCGAGTCTGCATTGCACGGATTACCCGATTCGCATTGGCTCGCCGCCCTGCGCGGGCTGGCGCGCTACGCGGTGGAGCGGGATCGGTAAGGAATTTCAAGCCAGGCTTTGCGCGTCTTCCCTGCCTGTAGGACCGCAACTGAATGCAGCACTGCAGCCGAAGATTGTTCAATCGTTGCGCTCCACCCTCATCGTTTTGATCGGCGCTGTCTCCGGCATCTGTACGATCGCGATCAGTCCGACGGTGACGCCGCCGACCATGTACCACGCTGGTGCCAGCGGATTGCCGGTGACGTGGGTCAGCCAATTCACCAGGAACTGGGTCGAGCCGCCGAAGATCGAGATCGCGACGGCATAGATCATGGAAAGACCACCCGCGCGTATGCGGTGCGGCAGCGATTCGGTGATGGTGACCAAGAACACGCACGTCGCCAAGGTCGACGCAGTTGCGAGCATTGCCGATGCGCCGAACAACGCTGCACCAGTGCGCAGATGCGAGAGCACCCAGAAGCACGGGAAGATAACAATCAGCAATACCACGAACGGCACGATCATTACCGGTTTGCGGCCGTAGCGATCCGACAGCCAGCCGCCGAGCGGATCGCTAATCACGCCGCACAAGCCGACGATCGCGGTCGCGCCGAGCGCGAGTTTCGGCGGCATGCCGAGCGTGGAATTCGCATAGGTCGTAAGGTAGTCGAGGATGTAGTTGGCGGTTGTCGCGGACGCCAGCATTGCAAGACCCAGCATCGCGATGCGCATCGTGTTGCGTCGGGTCGCCGCAGGGTCTGGGTCGCGCTCAACAGCTTGCTCGACGCGCAAGGTTTCGCCGAGCGTGCGCCGCAGCATCAAGCCAAATGGAACGATCACGGCGCCCACCAGCAATGCGGCGCGCCAACCCCAACTGTCGAGCGCGGGTTCGTCGAGAAAATGCGCAAGGCCGAAGCCAACCAGCCCGGCCACCATCGTCGCCGCGTCCGCGCTCATCGACTGCAGCGAGATATACAGGCCACGTCGGTGAATCGGCGCGGCTTCCATCATGAACGCCGTACTCGGCCCCACTTCGCCGCCCAGCGCGAAGCCTTGCAGCAATCGGAACGCGATCACAAGGATCGGTGCGGCAATGCCGATCGTTGCGTACGACGGCGTCAACGGCAAACCCAGGGTCGCGATGCCGATCAACGTGAACGACAACAGCATCGCAGGCTTGCGGCCAACGCGATCGCCCATGCGCCCGATCACCCACGCGCCGAGCGGCCGCGTCAAAAATCCCGCACCGAATGTGGCCAGCGACGCCAGCAGGCTGATGCCTTTCGTGTCGGATGGAAAAAACGTGCGCCCAATCTGCGCCGCAAAGAACGCATAGGTGACGAAGTCGTAGAACTCGAGCGCATTGCCGACACAAACGGCGACGACGTGCTTGGCTGGCAATCGAGCTCTGGCGCCCGGCCCCTCTATCTGCAGTTCCTCACTCCCAACAGTAGCCATCGCAGCCTTGCCAGATAGCGCGTCGCGCGCCGCGTTGTTTTGTTCGACTGTCGGACAACCAAGGCCGTGTGCGTTCCCCAATAAACGGCTAGTACTCCGTCAATTAGAGGCAAACGCCTCATCGAAGAAGTCGTGCAGCATTCGGTAGCCGCGCTTGGCGGCCTTCGCATCGTACTTGCAGCCGGGCGAGTCGTCACCAACTTCGGTGAAGCAATGCACGGCACCCCCGATATTGACGAATTGCCAGTCGGTGCCGCTGGCACGCAGTTCGGCGAAGAACTTGTCGACGTCTGGCCACGCGCCCTGGTCGTCGGCACCATTGAGTACCAGCAGCCGTGACTTGATGCTTTTTGCCTTGGCCGGAGTATCAGGATTCAGCCCGGCATGGAAACTCACGATCCCGCCGCTGGGCGCAGTGCCGCTGCGTGCCAAGTCGAGCACCGCCGAGCCGCCAAAGCAGAAACCGATCGCGCCGATTCGCGTCATGTCGATCGGGCCTTTGCCCGCATTCAATTTCAACGCATCGAATGCGGATTTGACGCGCGCCTGCATGCGGGTGCGATCACCGTAAAACGGCTTGACCGCCGCGCTGGCGCTTGCCCTGTCGGTTGGTCGCACGCCCTTGCCATACATATCGGCGAGCAGGATCACGTACCGCGTGCCGGCGATCATCTTCGCCTTCGCCACCGCCGCGTCGTTGACGCCGTACCAGTTCGGCACCATCAACAGGCCGGGTCGCTTGTCGGCGCTGGAATCGTTCCAGACCAGAAAACCCGACAGCGTGGTGCTGCCGTCTTTCCAAGTCACCGGCTCGGCGCGCGGCGCGGCGTCGACTGGCATCGCGATAGACAACGCGACGGCGGCGGTCACACCGACGCAAATGGACATGAACAGACTTGAAGCAGACATGGCGATCACCTCGTGAGATTGCGAAAAGCGATTCGATCAGAGTGTAGCGCCAAGTCCTCGCAAGCATGGCGGTGCAATAGATCGATCTGAAAACGCTTCAATCGGCGATATCCATGGCCATCGACTCCACCCGTTGCGGCGCGAGAATCCGATACAGCACGCCCATCGCGATCCCGCACAGCGCACCGCTCACGTGCGCCACGTAGTTGATATTGTCACCGACCTCGACGTGGTGCAGATCGTAAATATTCCAGCCCACCTGCCAGGCTGCAATCAGCAGCAAGGGAACGCGAAACCGACGGAAGAACACGATCACCCAAAGCACGCACCACATTCGCGCACGCGGCAGCAGCGTAGTCACGAACGTCATCATGCCCATCGCGACGCCAGAAAGCCCGATTGACGGCACGATTTCCGCGTCGCCCATGCTGTAGCTGTAGGCAAGACTAGTGACCACCGCGAGCACCACGAAAGCGGCAATGAACTGCCACGGATTAAGCGCGCTCTCCACGCATGAGGCGAAGATCAAAAAGAAGAAAAGATTGCCGAGGATGTGGCCAAGGTCCCCATGTGCGAACGTCGATCCGAGCATGGCAACGAAATCGAAGCGATGGGTTCCGTACGCCAGCCGCTCGGTCAACTGCACCGGCACGAACGGCTCGAACGCGGTGTAGGCCTCGTCCAGCAATCGACGCTTGTATGCAGTATCTGCCTGCGGATCGGGAAAGAAGGTCAACCTTGGGATTTCACCCGCGAGCTTGCTGAGTTCCTGCGCGTGATCCGGCGCCCGCCGGACTGCTTCCAACACACTGGCACAATCGGGTTCGACGTCCGCATCGCTGACGCCGCTAAAGATCGCCCTGAGGTTCGGGTTGCTGCGCGCATGGCAGAACAGTGTCTGGTTGCGCTCAAATTCATTGGCGGACTTCAGCTGCGAAGCAAATGTCGCCGCACAAATCAGACAAACCAGGATGGTGAGAAAAGGCAATCGGTACAGATGAATGTCGAGCCGGTAGGGAAAGAAAAACATGCGTTGACGCTCCTGGAAATTTCTCGACACGTCGCGTCGTTGCCGGCGATCCCACCATTCATCCAATACCCAATCCCTGGATGCGACTGATCGCATCTGGATCGAAGCCTGCGCACGCAGCAAAATCGCGGCCGCGTTCGGCGTAATCGGCATAGGCACCGAAGCTGGGAGCGCCGGGTGAGAGCAGGACGATTCCGCCATGCGGCAGTTCCGCGCACGCTTGCTGCACGGCGTCCGCCATTGATGTTGCCGAGCGCAGTTGCAGCAGGCCGGCATCTGCCAACGAATGCAGCGCGGCATGAATGCGCGGACCGTTCTGGCCCATGGTGATCACGGAGTGCACCGGATGTTCGCGCAGGTGATCGACGAATAGCGTCCAGTCCACGCCGCGGTCAAAACCGCCGACCAGGATCGCCACGGTTTCGTCCGCATGACAATCAAGCGCGGCAATGCTCGCATGCGGCGTGGTGCTGATCGAATCGTTGATGTAGGCGATGCCATCACGCTCGCCGAGCGTTTGCAGACGATGCGGCAGCGGCATGAAATTGATGGCATGCCCGACCAGTGCGTGTGCATCGATGCCGAGTGCATCGATCGCAGCCAGCGCGGCGCACAGGTTCCACAGGTTGTGCCGGCCCGGCAATGGCACCGCAGATGCTTCGAGCACGCGCTTGTTGTCGTGGCAGATGAAACCTTCGTGCAGATGCCAGCCGTGTTCGACGTTGAATTGCTGCGATTGCCAGTCCGGTAGCTCGAGTGCGGCCAGGGTCGGATCGAGTGCATTCAACACCGCAACGCGCGGATTGGCATCGTTGAACAAGGCCAGCTTGTCTGCAATGTATTGCGCCTGACTGCCATGCCAGTCGAGGTGCTCCGGATACACGTTCAATCCGACCGCGACGCTCGGACGCGCGCCGGATGCGGCGACATCTCGGGTCTGGTAGCTCGACAGCTCAATGACCCAGATCAATTCCGACTGAGGCAGCAGCGATTGCGAAGGAGCCAGCAATTCCAGCAACGGCATGCCGATATTGCCCGCGAGCGCGACGCGATGGCCGCCAGCGCGCAGCAGGTGCGCGATCAGCGCGCTGGTCGTGCTCTTGCCCTTGGTGCCGGTGACGCAGATGGTGCGTGCGTCAGGATTTTCGGAAAACCACAATTCGGTACCGCCGACGAATCGTGTGCCGGATGCAATGGCCTGCTCGACTTCCGGACGGTAGGGGCTGATGCCAGGTGATTTGATCACGACGTCGAAGGACGCCAGCACATCGCCATCGGTTTGCGTCGATATTTGCAACAACGGATCGGCCAATGCGTTCACCGCATCAACTTCACCCGTTGCACACAACACCGTCAACAATTGCCTCGGCAGTCGCGAGCGAAATGCGACGTGCGCAGCGCGCGACTCGCGGCCCCAGCCCCAGATCGCTACGCGCTGACCCTCAAGTTGCGAAATGCGCACGGAGCTTGCTCCAGAGGTCCGACGGGATGCGGTGGTCGCCAGCAATTTCAAGAAGCGGCAACATTTCCCCACTGATAAGTTGCGGCTGTATCTCACGCGCGAAACGTTCGACGAGCGCATCTTCGCGCCACGCTGGTCGTAAAGCCAATGTTGCGAATGCCGCACGCGACTCCTCTGCTTCACCCACGCACTCGAACGGCTTGTGGTCGCGATACTCGATCAACGCATCGAAGCCCGGCGCCAACGCGGCATCGTCCAGCAGGTTGCGACCGAAAATATTCAGCAGCCGCGGCTTGGGCATGAACGGCGCGAGCGCGAGGAATACGAAGTGGCACTTCGGGCACTGCCCGCACCAGCGATTGACAGGGCGCTCACCGAGAATGTGGAAATTGCGATTACAGCTGGAAAAGTGCGCATCGTAGCGATCGGTCTTCGCAAACTGCCGCGCCACTGCGAGTTCCGACAAGGGGCGCAGCAGCGAGTAGTAGTGAAGATCGGGTGCAATCGCGCGTTGCACGTGTGCACCGAATGCGCGTTCGAACGCCCAACTTTTTGACCACTGATGGTTTACTTCGGCAACAACGCGTCCGTATTGGTCGAGAATCTCGCTGCCATAACTGGCCGAGCGCTCGTTCGAAAACACGACTTGGTCGAAACCACGCAGCAATGCCGCCAGCACCAGGATTGCCGAATTGATCGCAGTGACCGGGATGTGCCCGTTGTACGCACCTTGCCGGTTGTACTCGAACAATTGCGGCGCGAGCTGGCGAGTGATGTTGAGCGTCGGCAACCCGGTGCGTGCGGCGCAGGTGGCGATCAATGGCGAGGAGCCGATCCATGCCACCGTTTGTTCGACGCCCGCAGCGCGAAGGGCCTCGATTGAGACAAGCGAATCCTTGCCGCCGCCGATTGCGGTCAGTGCATGCGACGATAAGCCGACAGGCAATGCCCCCTCCTCTTCAAGGGGAGGGCTGGTGCGCATTGCTCCCTCCCCTTCAAGGGGAGGGTTGGGGTGGGGATGGTGTTCAGTTCTA
>JBBQQH010000051.1:0-20601 GCA_038216155.1 Lysobacterales bacterium | reverse complement strand
CAACGCGATCACCATGGTGCGGATTAGGGTGGCGAAATCGGAGTCGATGCCTTCCAGCCCGATCTTGGCGAAGATCGCGGTCAGTGCGGCGAACACGGCCGACGCCAGCGCCCAGGCCAGCCAATTCGAGCTGCTCAACATGGTGCGTCTCCAGCCGCTCACGGCTTGGGTTTTGGCCAATGGATCCCATCTGAAGTCAGCCCTCAGCGTATGTTGAGGACCTTCCGATTTCCCTTCCTTGCGCCAGCAGGGGAGGGCAAAGGTGGGGAAATTGATTCGGCGGGTGAATCCAGATTCGTTCCGGATCAATAATGCCCGAGTCCGCGCGAAAATCGCGCGCCTGTCGAATCTCCCTGAGGAGCAGCGCGTGGAAAACGATAATCCCGAGCATGGTTTCCAGTTTCCTGGTGTATTCGAATTGACTGCGATGGGCGCGGCCGAGGCCAATCTGGCGCGCGAGATTCCGCAGGCGCTGGAAGCCGCCGGCATCCACGTGTTGCACGAAACCCTCACCACCCGCGATTCCAGCGGGGCGAAATTCGTCTCGGTGCGGATCAGCTTCCGGGCGGAGGATCGCGCCCAATACGATGCGGCGCACGAAGCCCTGCGCGCACATCCCGAGGTGAAGTGGACGATCTGACGCCAGCATCGGTGCCTGCTGACGACGTGACTGACGCGGTCGCCTCGCTGCATTGGCAATGGCTGGTGCGCGAACTGGGACGCCAGCCGTACCAGCCGATCTGGCAGGCGATGCAGGCCTTCACCGATGCGCGCGATGACGACACGCCCGACGAGTTGTGGGTGCTGGAACACGATCCGGTGTTCACCCTCGGCCAGGCCGGCAAGCCAGAACACGTACTCGCGGCCGGCGATATCCCGGTGATCAAGGTCGATCGCGGCGGCCAGGTCACCTATCACGGGCCGGGCCAGGTGGTTGCTTATCCGCTGGTCGACCTGCGCCGTTTGAACATCGGCGTGCGCGAGTTCGTCTGCCGGATCGAGCAGTCGATGATCGACGTGCTGGCCGACTGGAATATCGTTGGCGAGCGGCACGCGGGCGCGCCCGGCATCTACGTGGGCGCGGCCAAGATCGGTGCGCTAGGTCTGCGCGTGCGCCGGGGCCGCAGTTTTCACGGCCTGGCGTTCAATGTGGCGATGGATCTTGAACCCTTTCAGCGCATCAATCCCTGTGGTTATGCGGGTCTTGCGGTGACCTCGATGCTAGACTTGGGCGGCCCTTCCGACCTTGCCGACGTGCGCCGCCAACTGGTGCAGGCGTTGTCCGCGCAGTTGGGCTTGGCGCCGCGGTTCACGGCGCAGGCGCCGGTTGGTTTGCCGTCCGCGCAATCGCAGCAGAGCTTCGCGTAGCCTCCCCATCCAGCACGACCACCCGACTTCGAGTAACGCACGTGAGCACGCCTGAGACCCGCGTCAGCAAATCGATTCCCTTGCAGGTGCTGGGCGAGCTAGTGCCCGGCGCCAAGCAGATCGGCGGCGACAAGATCGGTCGCAGCCCGGTGCATTTCGATAGCGACGCGCCGACCCTGCGCAAGCCAAGCTGGATCCGGGTGCGCATTCCCGCCGGCAATGCGGTCGCGAAGCTGAAGTCGCGGCTGCGCGAAAATCGCTTGGTGACAGTCTGTGAGGAAGCCAGCTGCCCGAACATCCACGAGTGCTTCAGCCACGGCACCGCGACGTTCATGATCCTGGGCGCTGTCTGCACGCGGCGCTGCAGCTTTTGCGATGTCGCCCACGGCCGCCCGAAGCCGCCCGATGCCGAGGAAGCGGAGAACCTCGCGCGCACGATCGCCGACATGCACCTGCGCTACGTGGTGATCACCTCGGTCGATCGCGACGACCTGCGCGATGGCGGCGCCAGTCATTTCGTCGACTGCATTGCTGCGGTACGCGCGGCCAGCCCGCAGACGCGGATCGAGATCCTGACCCCGGATTTTCGAGGCAAGGGCCGCATGCAGCGCGCACTGGAAATCCTTGCGGCAAACCCGCCGGACGTGTTCAACCACAACCTGGAAACCGTGCGTGAGCTGTATCCGAACGTGCGCCCGGGCGCCGACTACGACTGGTCGCTGCAGTTGCTGCAGGAGTTCAAGCAGCAGCATCCGCAGGTGCCGACCAAGTCCGGGATCATGCTGGGGCTGGGCGAAACGCGCGAGCAGGTGGAAGGCGCGCTGCGCGACCTGCGTGCGCACGACGTGGACATGATCACCCTCGGCCAGTACCTGCAACCTACCCCGCACCATCACCCGGTGTTGCGCTACTGGACGCCCGACGAGTTCGAGGAACTTCGCGTCTTCGGCGAAGGTCTGGGATTCACCCATGTCGCCTCAGGGCCGATGGTGCGTTCGTCCTACCATGCCGACCGGATGGCGGCCGACGCCGGGTTTGTGGAGCTGGAAGCGGGCTGACTCGTCGCGAAAGCCAGCAGGCAGGCCGTTTGGCACACGACGTGTTCACACAACGTGGGGCATTCTGCTGGCATGATTTGCGCTGTTGAATGCAGTCGCGCCAGCGCACCGACCCTGCAACCCGGCGCGACGCGTTTAACTTGCAACACCGCTTGTTCGACCGACTAGCTATCCGTTTCCCCGCCTTCGCTGATTTTCGAGAATTCAATGCGCCAATTGTTGATCGTACCCTTGCTTTTGGTGTTGCCGTTCGTGCTGCCGGGCTGCAATTTGCAACAGCAGGCATCGAGCAAGCTCGATCCGCTGACCGCGATCGCCAGCAACGCGCCTGCGGCCGCGCCGATGTCGTCCGATACGGTGGCGCGCAGCGGCAATTCGCGCATCATGCTGGCGCCGACGCTGGAAGAAGCCCATGCCGCGCAGCTGGTCTATGGACTGCTCAGCGACAGTCATTTTCATTACCGTCCATTGCCACTCAATGACGCGATGAGCGAGCAGATTTTTAAGCGCTATCTGGATGCGTTGGATGCGGACAAACTGTTTTTCACCCAGGCTGACCTAGATCGTTTCGCGCCGTATCGGACGCGGCTCGATGACGCGATCAAGGGCGAACACCTGCAGCCGGCGTACGACATTTTCAGCGTCTATCTCAAGCGTATAGGCGAACGCGTGACGTACGCGCGTTCGCTGCTGAAACAGGATTTCGATTTCGACAAACACGATGCATACGCTTGGGATCGCAAGGACGCCAACTGGGCGGCTGACAGTGCGGCGCTGGATGAGTTGTGGCACGAGTCGGTCAAGAATGACGTGCTGCGCCTGAAGCTCGCCGGCAAGACCATGCCCGAAATCCGCAAGACGCTGGACAAGCGCTACAGCGAGCTCGATCAGCGCGCGCACGAGTTGAGTGGCGAGGATGTATTCCAGACTTTCATGGGGGCGTACGCCAATTCGCTTGATCCGCACACCGATTATTTCACCCCGCGCGCGGCCGAGAATTTCAACGTCGCCATGAAGCTGTCGCTGGAAGGCATCGGCGCGGTGCTGCAAAAGCAGGACGATTACGTGGTGGTGCGTTCGATCGTGCCCGGCGGTCCGGCTGATTTGTCGGGCAAGGTCAAGGTGGGCGATCGCATCGCCGCTGTCGGTCAGGGCGATAGCGGGCAGATGGATGATGTTGTCGGACGCCGGATTGATAACGTGGTCGACAAGATTCGCGGCAAACGCGACACGAAAGTGAGGCTCGACATCCTGCCCGCCGATGCCGGCGTCGATGGCAAACACGTGCTGGTCACGATCGTGCGCCAGCGCGTGAAGCTTGAGGAGCAGGCGGCCAAGGACCGCGTGATTGAAGTTGGTGAAGGCGAGCACAAGCACCGGATCGGCGTAATCGAATTGCCGACCTTTTACGAAGACTTCGATGCGCGCCGTAAGAACGATCCGAATTTCGTCTCGGCCACGCGCGATGTTGCAAGGTTGCTGCGCGATTTGAAGGCGAAAAAAGTCGACGGCGTAGTGATGGATTTGCGCGACAACGGCGGCGGCTCGCTCACCGAGGCGGTCGAGTTGACTGGATTGTTCATCGATCACGGACCGGTGGTTCAGGTGCGCAATGCCGATGGATCGGTGGATGAGAACAACGACGAGGATGCCGGTGTTGCATGGAACGGACCGTTGGCTGTGATGGTCAACCGCGGTTCGGCGTCGGCGACCGAAATCTTCGCCGCTGCCATCCAGGATTACGGTCGCGGCCTGATTATTGGCGAGCAGACGTTTGGCAAGGGCACCGTGCAGAATCTGATCGATCTCGATCGCGTGCCGCATCCGGAGACCGAGCATTACGGCCAGCTGAAGCTGACCGTCGCCGAATTCTTCCGCGTCAACGGAGGCAGTACACAGCACAAGGGCGTGTTGCCCGACATCGCGTTTCCGACCAGCATCGACTCGACTGAATACGGCGAAAGCACCTACGACAACGCGTTGCCGTACACCATGATCAAGGCGGCCGATTTTCATCCGCTCAGTCGCTTCTCCGCGTTGCTGCCGCTGCTCAAGCTGCGCCACGACGCACGCGTGAAGAGCGATCGCGAATTCACGTGGTGGTCTGAGGATGTGGCGCAGTTTCGCGCGGAGCGAGCGAAGAAATCAATCTCCCTGAATCTGGCTGAACGCACCGCCGAGCGCGACAAGCAGGAAGCGCAGCGCAAGCAGCGCGACGTCGAACGCAAGGCTGCGGGTCTTGATGTGTCGGCGGTCGAGTCGCGTGCCGATGACGGCCTGCAGGCGAACGAGCGCAACGTCGCCGAAGAGGCACGCCGCGAGAAAGCCGCGAAGAACGAGATCAGCCCGCTGCAGCGCGAAGCCACCGCAATCCTGGGCGATGCAATCGATCTGTTGTCCGGCAGCACCGAGCTGTCAGCGCAAGTGCTTCCGCCCCGCGCGCATGGGGCGTGGGCGAACTGATTTCAGCGTGTTGACCGCGTCGGGTCGACCACAACGCCCGCCATCTGAGCGTGTGTTCACGTGTTATCCGGCGGCTGCGTCTAAAAAGCCGTCATCCCCGCGAAGGCGGGGACCCATGGACCTTCTAGCTGTAAAAAGCGATGGCGCGAGTTGGTCGGTCGACCGGTTTTGCATTAATTGCTGGCGCTGAATTCAACTTCTCAACGTCCATGGGTCCCCGCTTGCGCGGGGATGACGAGCAAAGAACGGGGATCGCATGCATGCATGTGCACTGCAGCTATGCTGAGTTGTCTCTCAGATCTCAGCCAACGCCCGCGTCACCGGCATGCGCGCCGCTCGCAGAGCGGGAAACAGGCCGCCGATCAAGCCGATTGCCAGCGCCCATTTCAGGCCCTGCCACAGTAGCTGCGGCGAAACCTTGAACTGGAAGACGACCTGACTGAAGTTCGAGCCCAAGGTCGAGACGGTATAACCGTTGAAGACCAACCAGGCGATGCCGGCGCCGAGGATCCCGCCGAGCAGCGCCAACAGCATCGTCTCCAGCATCACCGCGATCACCACCGGCAGGCCACGAAAACCCAGTGCGCGCATGGTCGCGATCTCGCGCGCGCGGGTCGCCACTGCCGCATACATTGTGTTGAGCGCGCCGAACACCGCGCCGATCGCCATGATCGCGCCGATCACCGTGCCCAGGATGCGAATGAGTTTTGTCAGCCCCTCGGATTGCTTGGCGTAATAGTCGTGCGTGGTTTGCACGTCGAGTTTCAAGCGGGGATCGTTCGCCAGCGCTGCCTTGATCTGGGCAAAACCGGTTTTGCCGTCGAGCTTGGCGGTGACCGACTGGAATGCCGTGCGCTGATAGGTGGAGGCCAGCACTTCGGCATCGGCCCACAATTCCGAGTCGTGCGAGTCGCCGGCTGCGAACACGCCGACTACTGCCCAATCCTGGTTGGCCAGCCGTAGATGCTTGCCGAGCTCGAGCCCGCGAAACTGTTTTTGCGCGCCTTGGCCGACCACCAACTCGCGCAAGCCGGCAGCAAACTTGCGACCAGCGACGATCTTGATGGCGGGACGCAGGGTCCAGCCGATCGGGCCAACGCCGCGCAACTGCACGTTGGCATCCGTGCCATCGCTTTTGCTCGGCATATTCACCACCTGCGAGAGCTCGGGCGAAACCACCGGGCGTCCGTCTGCTCCGCGGGCGATGCCGGCGAGGTTGCCGATCAGCGGAATCTGGTCGCGCGTGATGACCGAATTGGTTTCGGCCTGCGAGCCGCCGCGCAGGATGATCGCGGTGTCGTCGCTGCCAGTCTGCTTGAGCGTGGCACCGAAGCCCTCGGCCATCGCCAGCATCGCCACCAGCACGCCAACCACTCCGGCGATGCCGATCACGATTACCAAGGACGCGCCCCAGCGTTGCGTCAGGCTGCCGATACCTACGCCAGTGACCGCTAATGCTTGCTGTCCGCGTCGGGTCACAAGCATCCACAGCGCGAGCACCACCGCGAGCATCAGGACTGCCCACCAAGGTAGGAAGATCCACACGCCGAGGCCGGCGATCAGGGCCAGCATGATGCCGATGCCGATGAGGATTTGCACGAATCGTTTCATTACGAATTCCTGTGAATCAGGTGCATGTCGCCTAGCGACAGGATTGAATCAAATGGAGCGTGCTCGCACTCAGCGGCCGGCCAGCGCATCGACGATATTCAACCGCATGCCGCGCAGCGCCGGCGGCAACCCGACCAGGATGCCGATCAGCACCATCAAGCCGAATCCGATCAGCCAGGTTTGCGGTAGCACGCTGGGCAACTGGATCATGCCGCCGCTGGCACGACTGACGCCAGGCATCAGTAGCGCGGCGATGCTCAAGCCCAGCAACCCGCCCAGAACGATCAGCAACACCGATTCGCCCAGTACCAAAAGCATCACGCTGCGGCTGCTGAACCCGATCGTCTTCAGGATCGCCAGTTCCGGGACGCGTTCGCGCACCGCTTGCGCCATGGTGTTGCCGGTCAGCAGCAGCAAGGTGAAGAACACCGCGCCCATGATCGCGGTGACGATCAGGCCGATGTCGGCGAACTGCTTGGCAAAGTTCTGGTTGAACGCCTGCTCGGTTTCGGCCTTCGTTTCATGATCGGAATTGGCCGAGATCGCATCGATCGCCTTGCCCACGCGCGCGCCTGTCGCCGGATCGGCCAGTTTGACGATGTACCAGCCGACTTTGCTCTTGACGTAGTCATTGGACTCGTCGAAATATTTCCAGTGGAACAACAACTGGTTTTCCTCGCCTTGGCGTTTGGCTTCAGCGATGTGGAAGATGCCGTCGAGTTTCAGCGGCCAGTTGTTGCTGCCCTTTTGCGGAAAGATCGTTGCCTGCAGCGGAATGGTGTCGCCGACTTTCCAGCCAAAGCGCTTGGCCAATGCCTCGCCGACTATCGCGCCACTGCGATCGTTGGTGAACGCCTTCATCTGCTCGGGCGGCACCACATATTCGGGGTACAGCTCGAAAAATTCCTGGCTGACCGAGAAGTTCGGGAAGAAGTTTTTCGGATCCTTGTAGATGCCGCCGAACCAGGCGGCGTAGGCGACCTTCTTCACGCCCGGCACAGACTGCATCCGCGTTCCGAGGCTGTATGGCAACATCTGCGTGATCGACAGTCGTGAAGCCACGATCAGGCGATCGTTGCCGGCCAGCGCGCCACCGGAATTGAATGCGACGCGGACCGAATCGAGCATGCCGAACAGCAGGAATGCGGCAACCACCGACAGCAGCGTCAGCAGCGTGCGGGTCTTGCTGCGGAACAGCGCGGCCCAGATCAGATGGAAATATTTCATGGCGTGGAAATCCAGTTGTCTCGTCGCAATACGTCGTACGTGATTCGTTTCATTGCGCTTGTTGAAAAATGATTCATCGCAATCAACCATCCTTGATGCGCAACCGTTCGGCTGCTGCCTCGCCCTCGCAAGTCGCGTCTGATGCCTTTCATGGCATCAGGCATGCGCGCCTTGCTCGACCAGCGTGCCCTTGTCCAGGTGCAACGTGTGAGTGGCGTATTCGGCCGCTTTCGGATCGTGGGTCACCATCACGATGGTCTTGCCGTGATCTCGGTTGAGCATCTGCAGCAGGCCGAGGATTTCCTCCGCCGAGTGGCGGTCGAGGTCACCCGTCGGTTCGTCGCAAATCAGCAACGTTGGATCGGACACGATCGCACGCGCAATCGCCACGCGTTGCTGCTGGCCGCCGGACAATTCGGCCGGCTTGTGCCGCGCGCGATCCTTGAGCCCGACGAGTTCCAGCGCGATTTCGGCATTGCGTCGACGCTTGGACGCCGACAGATTGGTCAGCAGCAACGGCAGCTCGACATTCTTCTGTGCGGTCAGCACCGGCAGCAGGTTGTAAAACTGGAACACGAAACCTACGTGGTTGGATCGCCACTGCGCCAACCGGCCGGATCCCAGCTGGTCGATGCGCTGGCCATCGACGTTGATCTCGCCTGACGTGGGCGAGTCCAGGCCACCGATCAAATTCAGCAGCGTCGTTTTGCCTGAGCCAGACGGTCCCATCAGGGCAACGAAATCGCCTTGCGGGATGTCCAGGTCCAGTCCATGCAGCACGGTGATTTTTTCCGGGCCGCGCTGGTAGGTCTTGGTCAGGTTACGTATCGAAACCAGGT
Source organism: Lysobacterales bacterium (assembly GCA_038216155.1). GTDB lineage: Bacteria > Pseudomonadota > Gammaproteobacteria > Xanthomonadales > Xanthomonadaceae > SZAS-103. Next base: position 12,035 of record JBBQQH010000051.1, on the reverse strand, counting down.
TGCTCATTGTGTTTGCCTTGTTGGCGTGCGTCTGGCGCACGTGATTTTTAATCCTGCGCACAGCGCACGCTAATTCGCATCAGTTGCCGCTGCTGCAATCGTGACCTTTGCGCCATTGGCCAGCGCAGACGGCGGATTGACCACCACCGATTCGCCCGCCGACAAGCCTTTCAACACTTGGCGATCGTCGGCCATTTCGCGACCAAGGCCGACCACGCGCTGCTCGGCGATGTTCTTGTCATCAACCACGAACACCACCGATTTGCCGTCGCGTTGCGCGATCGCCGCGTCCGGCACGTGCACGCCTTCATCCTTCGGCGCGCCTGTGGGCGCGGCTTCCAGGAAGCTCACCTTGACGCCCATGTCGGGCACGATCCGCCCATCTTTCACCTTCAGTGCGATGCGCACCTTCACCGTGGCCTTGCCGCGATCGGCCGTTGGGATGATCGCGATCACCTCGGCCGGTATCTTCCAGTCCGGATACGCATTGAGTACCGCCTCGACCGGCATCTTCGGCTGCACGCGACCAATGTAGGACTCGTTGACGTCGACTTCGATTTCCAGCGAATCCATGTCGACGATGGTGCCGATGCCGGTGCGGGTGAAACCGCCGCCTGCCGACAGCGGCGAGACGATCTCACCGGGCTGCGCGGATTTTGCAATGATCACGCCGGCGAACGGCGCGCGCACGATGGTGTTGTCCACGCCGTTGGCGGCGATGCTGGCCTGGTCCTGCGCGACCTGCACGTTGTGGCGGCTGGTGTCGAGTTGTGCGCGCAGTGAATCGCGTTGCGCGACCGCGGCATCAAGTTGCGAACGCGACACCAGCTTGCGCGAAGCAAGTTCAGACGTGCGCCGCGCATCGGCTTCGGCCTGGGTGAGCTGCGCCTGCACGCTTGCAACCTGACTACGCACCGCCTGCACCTGCGCGTTGGCCAACCGCTGCTGCGCATCGGCGTCCACCGGATCCAGCGTGGCCATGATCTGGCCCTCGTCCACGTGCTGGCCTTCCTCGATGCGTACGTCCTTCAGCCGCCCGGTGACCTTGGACGACACCGTGGCTTGGCGCCGCGCAACCACGTAGCCGGTGGCGTCCAATACGGAGGTGCTGCCGCCGGAGCCGCCAATCGCCACCGCCACCGTGGTCTGCACTGCCAGTGGCTTGGCGCGGGTGAACCACCACGCCGCCGCCGCGATCAGCAGCAACAGCACCGTCGCGATCGCCAGACCGATCCACAACCCACGCCGATCCGGCGGAGGGGAGTTGCGGTCGATCTTCAACTCGTTCAACAGGTCTTGGGAACGATCCATGTGCAATTGATCACGCTGACAAGGGAGTCCGACAGGATAGCCGGACGCGGGAGGTTGTCGACATTGCCGAAAGTCGTGTGTTCGAACCCGACGCTGTGCGAATCGACGACTTGCAGAAGGCCGACTTGCAGTGTGTCGACTTGCTCAGCACCGGATTGCGCATTGCGCGGTCCGTGACATGCCTGCATTTCACCAATCGCGCTCGCGCTGCGCCAGTAGCTTGGATCATCCCTGCCGCGTGACAACTGTCAGGCGCTTTGATGCAGCAGGTGCCGTCAAGCGGTGGTCAACGCTGGGCGGCGGCCCACGCCTTGAGCATCGTGAATGCGGCGCGCAAGCCATGCGCCTCGCCGCCAGCCGGATGTCCCGCACGCTCGCTGTCGTTCCACGCATAGGCGTCCAGGTGTGCCCACGGGATCGCATCCTTGACGAAGCGCTGCAGATAGACCGCGGCGACGATCGCGCCACCCATCCGCGAGTTGCCGCTGTTGGTGCAGTCGGCGATGTTGCTCTTGAGATACGTGCCGTACGGTTTCCACAACGGCATTCGCCAAACCGGATCGTGCACTTGCGCGCTGGCTTGGGCAAAGGCCGCGGCCAGGGTTTCGTCGTTGCAGAACAACGCCGGAATATCCGGCCCCAGCGCAACGCGCGCCGCGCCGGTGAGAGTGGCGAAATCCAGCAACAACGTCGGCGATTGTTCGCACGCGTAGGTGATCGCATCGCACAGCACCATGCGGCCTTCGGCGTCGGTGTTGTCGATCTCGACGGTGATGCCTGCGCGCGTGCGCACCACTTCACCGGGCCTGAAACTCGTGGCGGCAATGGCATTTTCGACCGCCGGCACCAGCAGCGTGAGTCGCACCGGCAGCTTGCGCGCCATCACCAGTTGCGCCAGCGCCAGTGCGTGCGCGCTGCCGCCCATGTCCTTTTTCATGTTGCGCATGCCATCGCCGGTCTTGATGTTCAAGCCGCCGGTGTCGAAACACACGCCCTTGCCGAGGAGCGCCAGATGCGGGTGCGCAGGATCGCCCCAATGCAGTTCGATCAATCGCGGCGCGCGATGGCTGGCGCGTCCGACCGCGTGGATCGCGGGAAAGTTTTCAGTGAGCAATGCATCCCCGGAGATCACCCGAATCCGTGCGCCGTTGGCCTTGGCAATTCGGTGTGCGACGGCTTCGAGTTGATCCGGCCCCATGTCTTCGGTCGGCGTGTTGACCAGATCGCGCACCAGCGTAACCGCCTTGAGCACCGCGAACGCTTCGGAGGTTTCGGCCGATGCATCTTCCAGCACCAGTCGCGCCGGCGCACGCTTGGCCGCGCGATAGCGCTCGAAGCGGTACGCGCCCAGACCCCAGCCGAGCAATAGCATCCCACTGTCGATCGCCAGTGGACTCGCATCCAGCCGGTAATCCCCCGGTGGCAAGGCGAACGGCAAATGCGCGCAGACGAATGGATCGGTCGCATCACCAATACCGGCCAGCGCGTAACGCGGTGCACCCTCTTTATCAGGCACCAGCAAGGCGCTGCCCGGTTCGGCGGTGAATGCTTGCACCTTGATCCAGCGCGCGGTGGCCGCCGGTTGCGTGGCCAACCAATCAGGCAGGCTGGCACGATCTAGCAGCAGTAACGCGACTGCATGTTTGGCATCATCGCGGGTGGCAAAACAGGGCGGAAGACTCATCGTGGATTGTGTCCGTTCAATTGGCGTGTGTGGCGGTGGTCGGAAGGACGTCGCGATGGCGGGCATCCAGCCAGTCGGCCAGCGCGTCGAGTCGATCAAGGGTCAAGTCTGGACTCGCCTCGGTGTGCGACCAGCGCAGCCCGCGACGGTTGATCCAGCACGTACGCAGGCCGGCGCGATGCGCGCCCAACACGTCCATTTCCGGATCATCGCCCACGTGCAGCACCTCGTGTGGCTGCAGTCCGAGTCGATCACACGCGGCATGAAATATCCCGGCGTCGGGCTTGGCCGCGCCATGTTCACGCGCGCCCAAGGTAAACACGAAGCGCGCATGCAGTCCGATCCGATGCAGATCGGCATTGCCGTTGGTCAGCGCCGCCAGCGGCGCGCGTGCGGCCAGTCGTTGCAACGCGTGCTCGACATCCGGGTACAGCTCGACCGTATTACGCGCAGCGTGGAAAGACTCGAACGCCGCTTCCATCAAGCCGGAATCATCGCTGACTTCGGCCAGTGCCTGCGCCAGCGAGAGTTTGCGCTGCGCGGTGTAGTCGTGCGCCAGGTGCGGATTGGCTGACGCGATCGTCTCGCGGAGTGCGCGCATCTGCGCGATCGGATAACGCTGCGCGGTGCGCGGTGCGTGCATCGTCAGCCAGTCGTGCAGCGCCTGCTCGGCGCGCTCGATCACCGGCGCGATCTCCCATAGCGTGTCGTCAAGATCGATGGTGATGGCGCGCGGCAGGAAATCCATGCGCATAGGGTAACCGGCTGCGTGCTTGCGCGCGGCATGGGTCACGCTTCGATAACGCAGCCGCAGTTGCACCATCTTGCGTCCGATTGGACCTCAGTGCTCCATCACCTTGGCCCAGCCTTGCAGGCCGTCCACGCGATTGCAGATGATCTTCGCCGCCACCAGCATCGGCATCGCCAGCAACAGCCCGGCCACGCCCCACAGCCACGCCCACAGCAGCAACCACAGCAACACGACCAGCGGCGACAGCGCCATCCGGTGGCCCAGCACGATCGGCGTCACCACTTGGCTTTCAAGCAAGTGGATACACAGGAAGAGCGCCGGCGCACCCAGAATGTGGCCGATATCGTTGAAGCTGAGCACGCCGACCACCGACAGGATGATCGCCATCGTCAGCGGACCGGCAAACGGCACGAAGTTCAGCGCACCGGCCAGCGAACCCCATAACATCGCGTCGTAGGGCTTCAGCCCAAGAAAGAACAACGCGGTGCCAACCAGCACCGCGACCACGAAGTTGATTGCCGCGATCGTCAATACGTAGCGACCGACTTCGGTATGGATGGTGATCAGGATGTCGGCCATGCGGTGCTTGCGTACGCGATCGGGCATTACCTCGATCATGCGTTGCTGCAGGCGTTCGCCGTACAGCAGGAAAAACATCCAGAGCAGCACCACCGCGAGGATCGACAGCAAGGTATGCGGGGCGGCGGCGAGCAGGCCCCAGGCGCTTGGTCGCGACGACTGCACTACTTGCACCGCCTTGGTGCCCGCCGCCGGCGCGGCGCCGGCCGCTTGCGCTATCGTGACCGCCGCGCGATTGGCGGCATCGACCTTTTGAGTCAGCAAGCGCAGCTTGGGCGCGATCTGGCGAAACTGCGCGGGCGCATCCTGCATCCAGCGACCAGCGGGTTTGACCAGCACCGTGGCCAGCAGCACGGTAGCGGCTAGGGTACCGAGCACCACCACGACCGCCCCCAGCCAACCCGGAATCCATATCCGCTTGAGTCCGCGCACCACCGGATAGGCCAGCATCGCCAGAAACGCGGCGATGAATATCGGGATCAGCACATCGCGCGCCGCCCAAGCCACCGCCATCACCGCCAGTACTGCCAACGTGGTCAAGGCGGGAAAGCTTGGCTTCGTGTGCGCTTCCTCAGGCGGCGGCGCTATTTCGGCGCCATCGCCCACTGGATCGTGTAACGCGACGTCTGACACATCCGCCTGCGCTACGGCGTCGTCGGCCGCGGCGTCATGCGGCCCGACAAGTTGCGCCGTGGCGGTGCCTGACCCGGATGGGGGCGACGATGCGCTCATGGGATGGGATCCACTTTGGTAACTCTTACCTCAGGCGAGGGCGAGGGCGGGGTCGGACCGCTACGGGGCGGTACCGGCGGGGCTGGAGGCGCGGAATCCTTCACGCTGGCAGCGGCCATGCCGGCTGACATCGCGGCGACCGCACTCGTGACCCCGCTTTGAGCCAGGCCCGAAATCAACTTGCCAATCAGCGACGAGTCGGAATTGGACCCGCCGGACGTACCTAGTCCGCCAAGGAAACCCAGCGCCAGTCCGGACACCACGATTCGCGGCGGGGTCGCCGCAATTTTGGTTTTACGTTTCAATCCTCGCCAGCCAGCGTGGACACTGGCCAAGCGCAGCGCACAGTCCGATTCGGCAGCGGCGACGATAGCGAGCTTCTGTTTAATGCTCATGGGGTGTCCGGCGGTAGGTCTGCGGGGGCAACTCCGGATGCAACCTTCGCCGGATCAGGCTCTGGCGGCGCGGGCGGGGCGCCGGCATCGCCCATGCCGCCGGGCGGCGCCGAACGCGCCTTTTCTGCCTCCTCGTCGCTACCAAACCACAACGCAAGTTGCCGGCGCGAACCCTCCATGTCGGCCAGCGAGAGTGACTTGTTTGCGTGACGCATCGCATACAGGCCGAAGATCACGTTGATCCCCAATGGCAATGCCAGCGCAATGCCCCAGCCCAAACCCAGCTTGAACAGGCCAAACACCGCCAGCGCGGTGAGCAGGCCCCAAGTTGTGCCAAACATGATGGCGGCCAAGAACAGCAAGACCAAACCACGGATCAGCGCCGCCCGAGCCAGCGCAAAATCGGCGACCAACAGGCGGCGCAGCGCCGCCATCGTACCGCCCCAGGATCGCGACAAACCCCGCGCGGCGTCGTAGATCGAGCGCACGGAATCGGTCAACGGTGGTGGTGTGTCTTCCTTGCTCACAGTCTCCCCGTTACACCCTCGTGCGGCTCAATCGAGTTGACTCCAAATTGCCACGGCAACGCGCAGCAGCCTTTCGCGTCGGCTCCTGCGCGCCAGATCTGAAAGCGTTCGCCATCAAGCAGCGGACGCGATGCCGATCGTATCAATTGCGACGGGCAAACTTTGCAATCAGATAACCCGCTGCAAAGGCCACGCCAAAGCTGGCCCACGGCTTTGTGCGGATCAGATCCTCGGCCTGGTCGAGCATGTCCTTGCCTTGTTCGACCAGCGATTCGAGCTTGTCGTCGAGATCGGCCTTGACCTCGCGCGCGGCGTCTGCGCCGGCATTGACGGCATCAGCGACGCCGACGGTGATGTGGTCGCGCGCCAGGCCCAGGTGGTCGCCAGCGTTCTGCAAATGGGATTCGGTCTTGTCCGTCATGAGTTGCTCCTTGAAAGCGAATGGAAATGAAACCAATGGTTGCGACTGGATGTGATCTGTCGTGAATGCTTACGCTACACCAGCCGCTGCCGGCGGCCTAACGCGGTTGCAGGCGAGTGATGTGCCTGCACTCAAAAAACTGTGCTTCCCCACAGACCCAGCAGCCGATCGGCGAAAGCATAATCTAGCGGCCACGGCCTGAACCGCAGGCGTGCCCGGGAGCGGAATGCACATTTATTGTAGCGATAGCGTCCCCACCAGCTGCCCGCGTACCAGCGTCAACTGCAATTGTGACGGCGTGCCGCCGACCGCTGCCTGAAATGCCGTCAGACCATCGACGTCGTGACGGTTGACCTGAGCAACCAGATCGCCAGCCTGCAGGTTATTGGCCGCCGCGCGACTGCCCGGCAACACCTGGGTGACCACCACGCCGTTGGCACCGCGCTGGCGCAGGCCTTCGGGCAATTCGGCAAACACCGCGCCGGCCAAGCGTGCATCGAGCTTGACGCCCGCCAGTTTGTCAGCCTGTTCACGCAGCGCCGCCGACAGGGCCAGCGACTGTCCGTTGCGCGTGACCTGCAAAGCGACCGCCTGGCCGACCGGCAGCAGCCCTTCCTGGTTATGCAATGCATCCCGATTGACGACCGGCTGACCATTGATCGATGCGATCACGTCGCCCGGTTGCAAACCCGCCGCTGCCGCGGCCGAGCCGGGATACACCCGCGCCACCAGCACGCCACGCCTGGACGGAAGCTTCATTGCTCGCGCGATTGTTTCGCTGATGTCCTGGGTTTCCGCGCCCAGCGAACCGCGCGCCACCTTGCCGCTTGCCAGCAGCTGGCTCATCACGTTGCCGGCCAGCGAGGAGGGAATTGCAAACCCGATGCCAATGTTGCCGCTTTGGCTGCCGGTTGGATTGAAGATCGCGGTGTTGATGCCGATCAGCTCGCCGCGCAGATTGACCAGCGCGCCGCCCGAATTGCCCGGATTGATCGAGGCATCGGTCTGGATGAAGCTCTGGTAGCCCAAGCCCTGCAAGCCGGTGCGACCGAGCGCTGAGACAATGCCCGAGGTCACCGTCTGCCCCAGACCGAACGGATTGCCGACCGCGACCACAAAATCGCCGACCCGCAACTGGGTGGAATCGGCCAGCTTCAGTGCAGTGAGATGATCGGCGGAAATCTTCACCAGCGCCACGTCGGTGTCCGGATCGGCGCCAACCGCCTTGCCTTCAACCGTGCGGCCATCGGCCAGTGTCACGGTGATGCCGTCAGCCGCCTCGATCACATGGTTGTTGGTCAGCACCAATCCGCGCTGCGCGTCCACGATAACGCCCGAACCTAGCGACTGCTGGATGCGCTCGGTCGGCATGTCAGGAATGCCGAACATCTGCCGGAACAACGGATCCTGCGACAGCGGATTGCGCACCCGCACGATTTGCTTGCTTTGGATGTTCACCACCGCCGGCGTCACGTTCTGCAGCATCGGCGCCAGCGACGGCAGTGGTTGGCCGTTGGCGACCTCGGTTGGCAGGGCTGCTGCCTGCGCCGGAGCAATCGCCAGATCGACCGCGCCGGCCGACGCGCGCGTGGCGACGGCGGGTGTGCTGTCGATCCGATGCATCAGATAGCCGCCACCGACGGCAGCTAGCAGCAAGGCGAAAACGGCAGGCAGAGTGATGGGACGCATGTTCAATCCTCTTGGCAGATGCTGGTCGCGACTGGCAAGCCTCAGGTCGAAACAGAGAAAGCATCGCAAACGTGGTGAAAAGCGCGAGTAAAACCCTTAGCCATCGATCGACGCGGGGACCGTGAGCACCACGGCAGCGGCGTATTATCGCCACCCGGGCTTGAATCGATTCTGTCTGCCAGCGCAGGTTTAGACAGACTGTTCGCTGCCAGCACGTTCAATGCTGCCGGCAAAGGCGAAGTTCAAGGCGCGTTGGTGCAGCGTAAATCTGGACCGACCAACCACTGGTCGCTCGCGACCGACCGGGTTGAAAACGATGTGAATTTTGCGTTGACACCCGACTCTGCGAGCGCTACCTTGACCCCTCGCCGACCCAACATCTTGGGGTTGCGGCGGGAGGGCAACCCCAAGTCATGGGGTTGCAGACGAAAGCAGCAAGGCAGGCGGAAGCCGGTCAAGGGGAGTGGATGCAGTCCAGTGGTGGGCGTTCGGCGTGCCGCAACGGGCATGCATCGGGGTCGTGCTGGCGGCCCGGAGGATGCGCGCGGTCGAGATCGACGCCTGAGACCTGTCGATTACGCGCGGTCACTGAGATGCGCAGCACTGTCGTAATGATGAATCACCCGATCAGACAATGAGAACGCTGTCGCGGCCCCGGGGTCGGACGACAGCCCGCAATGGAGAGGAAGCAACAATGATGGAATCCAACGCATGAGCACGGTTCTGGCCGAGACACTGACCGACGCCGGCAACGACGCACCATTGATCCCGATGCAGCCCGCATCGCTCGATATCTGGGACAAGAAGTACCGCCTGAAGACCCGAACCGGTGCGCCGGTGGATGTCGATATCGACAGCACCTATCAGCGCGTGGCGCGGGCGCTGGCCGATGCCGAGCCGACGCTGGAAAAAAAGGCGTACTGGTTTGATCGCTTCCTGTGGGCGCTGCGCCGTGGCGCGATCCCGGCCGGACGCATCACTTCCAATGCCGGTGCGCTCGCACACAAGCCAGCGACGTCGACCATCAACTGCACCGTGTCCGGCACCATCGAGGACTCGATGGACGGCATCCTTAACAAGGTCCACGAGGCCGGACTCACGTTGAAGGCAGGCTGCGGCATCGGCTACGAATTCTCGACGTTGCGCCCGCGCGGCGCGTACGTGTCGGGAGCGGGCGCGCACACGTCCGGCCCGCTGAGCTTCATGGATATCTACGACAAGATGTGCTTCACCGTGTCCTCGGCTGGCGGCCGTCGCGGCGCGCAGATGGGCACCTTCGATGTCGCCCATCCGGACGCGCGTGAGTTCATCCGCGCCAAGCGCGAAGACGGGCGCCTGCGCCAGTTCAACTTGTCGTTACTGATCACCGACGATTTCATGCAGGCGGTGGCCGACGATGGCGATTGGCCGCTGCTGTTTCCGGTCAACATCAAGGAAGCCGACGAAGTCGCGCTCGACGACCCCGAGCAAGTTATCTGGCGCGAATGGCCGACGCACACCAACTACGTCACTCGCGACGATGGCCTGGTGGCCTGCCGCATCTACGGGCACGTGCGCGCGAAAGGCCTGTGGGACACGATCATGGGCTCGACCTACGACTTCGCCGAGCCGGGTTTCATCCTGATCGACCGCGTCAACGAGATGAACAACAACTGGTGGTGCGAAAACATCCGCGCAACCAACCCGTGCGGCGAGCAGCCATTGCCGGCCTACGGCGCATGTCTGCTGGGATCAGTGAACCTCACCACCTTCGTGCGCGATGCGTTTACCGACAAGGCCCGCTTCGACTGGGACGAATACAAGGAAGTGGTGCGCGTGTTCACCCGGATGCTCGACAACGTGGTCGAGGTCAATGGTTTGCCGTTGCAGCAGCAGCGCGACGAGATCGTGCGCAAGCGCCGGCACGGCATGGGCTTTCTCGGTCTGGGCTCCACCCTGACCATGTTGCGCACCGCCTACGGCACGCCAGAGGCGTGCACGTTCACAGAAGACGTCTCGCGCGAGATGGCGGTCGCCGGTTGGGAAATGGCCTTGGCGCTGGCGCATGAAAAAGGCCCGGCGCCGATCATGGACGAGGAGTTCACGGTCACCGCCGAGATGCTGCGCAAGCGCCCGGAGATGGCGCGTGACGGTCTGGCGGTGGGCGACGTGGTCAAGGGTCGCGTGCTGCATGCGCGGTATTCGCGTTATATGCAGCGCGTCGCGGGCGTGGCGCCCGAACTGGTCGATGCACTGGCTGACACCGGCGCGCGTTTTACCCACCATTCCTCGATCGCGCCCACCGGCACCATTTCGCTGTCCTTGGCCAACAACGCCAGCAATGGCATCGAGCCCAGCTTCGCCCATCACTATTCGCGCAACGTGATTCGCGAGGGCAAGAAGTCGAAGGAAAAGGTCGAAGTCTTTTCGTATGAGCTGCTGGCCTATCGCACGCTGATCAATGCCAAGGCGATGCCGTACTCCGACGTCGACGAAGCGCGGTTGCCGGAATACTTCGTGTCCGCCGATGACATTCATCCCAAGGAGCACGTCGACATCCAGGCCGCGGCGCAAAAATGGGTCGACTCTTCGATCTCGAAAACCGCCAACGTGCCGACCGATTATCCGTACGCCGATTTCAAGGACATCTACACCTACGCCCACGCGCAGGGACTGAAGGGATGCACCACGTTTCGCTTCAATCCGGCCGCATTCCAGGGCGTGCTGGTGAAGGAATCCGACCTTGAAAACACCCTCTACCAGTTCGAGTTGGAAGACGGCACCGTGGTCGAGGTGAAAGGCAACGAGGAAATCGAATACGATGGCGAGAAGCACTCCGCCGCCAATCTGTTCGATGCCCTCAAAGAGGGCTATTACGGCAAGTTTTAGCAGCGCAAGAGGGCGTATTCCGGCCACCCCGACCGGAAGCGCTTTACCCGGGTGTGAACGTTGTCCCCAGCACGAATAGCCAGACGAGGAGTCACCATGGCAAGCAAGAAATCAAAAACCGTGAAAGGAATGGTGGGCGATGCAATGAACACCGTGAGCAACACCGCATCGTCGGTCGCAACCGATGTCAAGAAAGCCACCGGTAAGGCGGTGGATGCAGTGGTCAAGCAGGCAACCGTCGCCAAGAAGAAAGTGAAGGCCGTGGCCAAGACTGTGACCAAGGCAGTCGATGACAACGTGGTGAAGCCGGTCAGCAAGACGGTCGCCAATGCACGCAAGCGCGTCTCTGCGGCCAAGAGCAAGCCGGCCAGGAAACCCGCGAAGAAGAAGACGACCGCGAAGAAGTCTGCAAAGACGTCGGCCAAAAAAGCCGTCAGCAGCGCGAAGAAATCCGTCAGCAGCGCCAGCAAGTCGGTCAAGAAGACCGTGAAGAAGGCGACCGCCAGCGTCAAGAAGTCGGTCAACAAGACCGCCAAGAAGGCCGCGAAGACAGTCGCGTCCGGCGCCGGCAAGGTCAAGGCCAGCGCTAAGAAAGTCGCGAAGAAAGGCGTCGCTTAAGCACGATGTCCGCAACCGGCGTCGCCCTCGCAATCGCGCAGGGCGACGCCATCCACTCGCAAGTTGTAGTCACACATCGGCAAGGCACGCGGCGATTGCTGTCGTTCCATCGCTTAGCAGGCGTTTCAACACATTTCAAATAGTCACGCAGGAGTTGCACCGAATGGGCATCAAGATCGACAAGAAGATCAAGTCGTACAGCGTCGTGAAACCCGAAGACAAATCCGCGCCGGTCGCCGTGAGCGCCGCGCCAGCCGATGGCGTCGTCAAGGCGATGGCCGAAGTGATCCAGATGCACGAGCGCCTGGAGCGCCCCGAGGTGCTGATCGGCAGCACCTACAAGATCAAGTCGCCGCTGGTCGAGCACGCGATGTACGTCACCATCAACGACGTCGTCCTCAACCACGGCACCGCGCACGAACAGCGCCGTCCGTTCGAGGTGTTCATCAATTCCAAGAAC
>JBBQQH010000050.1:0-20704 GCA_038216155.1 Lysobacterales bacterium | reverse complement strand
GGCAATCCACCGTTTGGTGGAAAGCATTACCAGAGCAAAGCGCAACGAGCGGATCAAGCCCTTGTCACACACAACATCAAGAGCGGATCCGATCTGGATTTTGTCGCCAACTGGTTCATCAAGGCGGCAAGCTTCGTTGAGGGAACTTTAATATCTTTCGCTTTTGTAGCAACCAATTCGATCACGCAAGGCGAGCAAGTACCTTTGCTGTGGCCGTTTCTCATAGAACGGATGCAAATGCACATTGCATTCGCCCATCGCACTTTCAAATGGTCGAATGAGGCTAGGGGCAAGGCGGCTGTCCATTGTGTGATCGTTGGTCTGGTCACCTCCGCACCCGCGTCGGCTCGTCTGTTTGAGTACGACACGCCAATGGCGGAACCACACGAAACGTTGGCGGCCAACATTAATCCGTATCTCGCAAACGGGCCCAACGCCATCATTGTCAAGAGAAGCATGCCGATCGACGAGCGCCCGACTATGCGCTGTGGCAGCAAGCCATCCGATGGCGGCAATTTGATTCTTTCGGACAAGGATCGCGCCGAACTACTATCGTCATCGCCCGATGCATCGGCTTGGATTCGCCCGTTCGTCGGATCGGAGGAATTCATCAACGGCTCACGGCGGTGGTGTCTTTGGCTTCCAGACGCTGCTCCGAGTGACGTGCGTCGGAGTAAGGGCGTCATGGAAAGGGTGGATGCTGTACGTGCCTTCCGTGAACTGAGCACGGCAAAGCCGACGCGCCAAGCCGCACAAACGCCAACCCGTTTCTTCTTTGTTTCCCAGCCGACTTCCGAATACATTCTTGTGCCGGAAGTGTCTTCGGAACGGCGGCGCTATGTGCCAATTGGCTGGATGTCTCCCGAGGTCATTTCCAGCAACAAGAATTACGTTGTGGCAAAGGCCAGTTTGCTGACGTTCGGCTTACTGCAGTCGATCATGCACATGGCATGGCTGGCGACTGTGGCCGGTCGGTTGAAGAGTGACTACCAGTATTCTGCGACGATGGTCTACAACAACTTCCCGTGGCCAGAACTACCGCTTTCCGTTCGTGGTGAGCCTGTCGAACCACGGACATGCCGCGCGGATTCCGCTCATGGTTCGACAGGCTCACCACGAGCGAAATCGCTGGCGGCCGCCATCGAAGCCGCAGCGCAGAGCGTGTTCGATGCTCGCGCACAATTCCCAGACAGCACGCTCGCCGATCTCTATGATCCGCTAACGATGCCGCCGGCGTTGGTAAAGGCGCACCAGCAACTCGACCGCGCGGTGGACGTGGCCTACATCGCTGCCGAGAAAGCCGCCGGCCGCAAGCCGCCGAAATTGTCGAGCGATGCGGAGCGCGTCGCTTTCTTGTTCGAGCGCTACCAGCAACTGACCTCACTGCTGCCGGCAACAAAGCCAAAGCGCAGCGCGCGCAAATCCGCGAAGGCCAAGGCATGAGCGAGCAACCGCCGCCGACTGATTGGGAAAACATCCGCGTACGGCGCTCGTTGCCGCCAACGCGCGATGATTCTGCAGCGAACGGTCTCTGGCTGGCGATCACGCTGTTCGCGGTCGGTGCGATTGCGTACCCGTGGTATGCGCACTGGGTGAACAGTTATCTGCTGGATCGCGAGGCGAAGGCGTTGATGGAGCAGCTACAGCAGCAAGCTGATGTCGCGTCCCAGCGAATGCAGGCCGCGCAGGAAACAGTCCTGATCAACGCGCAGCGGGTACAGGCCGATACGATACGCAATGCCGCCGCGCGGCGAATTGCGGCTGTGCGAGTGATGGGCGCAAGCGCAAATGCCAGCAATCCGGTCGTGATCGTTGCGTTGGGAGATGCCCCGCTGGAGAAGTCCACTTCAACCATCTGTGCGCAGTCCGCGCGCTGGCTTGGTAGCAGCGCGAGCGGCAAACGACTTCGGGTGCAAACTTGGCGCGGGAATCAACCGGCCATGACGATTGGTTCGATCGATTGCCCTTGACACGCGCTGGAAGAGCTAGTGCGCGTCGTAGTGATACATGCATTGCATGATGACGACATCGTTGTCCTGCACTTCGTAAACGAGTCGATGCACGTCATCAATGCGCCGCGACCACGCGCCACTCCAGTTGCCGCGTAGCGGTTCGGGTTTGCCGATTCCGGTGAACGGTTCTCGCTGAACCTCGAGAATCAGTCCATTGATCCGCTGCAGCATCTTGCGATCGGCCTTTTGCCAGGAGAGATATTCCTTCCAAGCGTGATTGGTGAAGACGATGCGGCGCGGCATCTCAGCGGCGCTTGGCGTCGGGTGACTTGCTGGGCGATTTTTTTCGCGGCTTGGCAACGTAAGTCGCACGTGGCTCGTGGACCGAATTACCCGGTTCCGCGTTAGCTTCAACAAGGTCTCTAGAGCGCATTCTTCCAGCACGCGCCTGTGCCATGGATTCGGTGAGGCGCCGGGCGTTGGCCGGGCTCGACATCAGATATAGGGTTTCCTGCCAACTGTTCCAGGAATCCAGCGACATCACGACTACATCGTCGGCATCGCGGCGGGTGATGATGGTGACGTCGCAGTCGTCGACGACTGTGTCGAGCACCTGTTTGAGGTTGCTGCGGGCGTCGGAGAAATTGATGGTGCGCATGGCGGATACTAGTACAGGATGTTGTACAAGTGTACGAGTAGGTTTGGCGAAGTCAAGGCAAGAAAAAGCCCCGCGCTAGGCGGGGCTTTCTGAGTCGCTGGGCTCCCGCCTGCGCGGGAGTGACGAGCTAGTAGTTCATGGCTTTATCGGAGTTTGGGCAAGCCCAGCCCCTCACCCCTTGCCCTCTCTAGGCTCGGCATCGTGCCTCGCCAAGAGACCCGGCCTTGGCCGTCGTGGCCAAGGCGTTCGCAGGCGGGGATGCAATTCAATGCATCCCCGAAAGCCCCTGCTCACCCCGATGGGAGAGGGGGAGTGATCGTCGCGCTTGCGCGCGACAGCGATTTTTTACAAGAGCGGCACCAGCAGCAACGCCACGATGTTGATGATCTTGATCAGTGGATTCACGGCCGGGCCGGCAGTGTCCTTGTACGGGTCGCCGACAGTGTCGCCAGTGACGGCGGCCTTGTGCGCTTCCGAACCCTTGCCGCCGAAGTTGCCGTCTTCGATGTACTTCTTGGCGTTGTCCCAGGCGCCGCCGCCGGTCGTCATCGAAATCGCGACGAACAGACCGGTGACGATGGTGCCGATCAGCACGCCACCCAGCGCTTGCGCGCCGGCCACCGAACTGCCGGACAGCCACTTGAAGCCGAACGCGACCACAACCGGCACCAGCACCGGCAACAATGACGGCACGATCATTTCCTTGATCGCGGACTTGGTCAGCATGTCGACTGCCTTGTCGTACTGCGGCTTGCCGGTGCCCTGCATGATGCCGGGGATGTCTCGGAACTGGCGACGTACTTCTTCCACCACCGCGCCCGCGGCGCGACCGACGGCTTCCATCGCCATCGCGGCAAACAGGTACGGAATCAAGCCGCCGATCAGCAGGCCGATGATGACGTAATGGTTGGACAAATCGAACGCCGTCTCGGCGCCGAAATGGGTCTTCAGGTTGTGGGTGTAGTCGGCAAACAGCACGAGTGCCGCAAGCGCGGCAGAGCCGATCGCGTAACCCTTGGTGACTGCCTTGGTTGTGTTGCCGACCGCATCCAGCGGATCGGTGACGCCGCGCACTTCCGGTGGTAGGTCAGACATCTCGGCGATGCCGCCCGCGTTGTCGGTGATCGGACCATATGCGTCCAGCGCTACAATCATGCCGGCCATCGAAAGCATTGCGGTCGCAGCGATGGCGATGCCATACAGGCCGCCGAGTGCGAACGCGCCCCAGATCGCAGCGCAGATCACGATCACCGGCAGTGCAGTCGCCTTCATCGAAATGCCGAGGCCGGCGATGATGTTGGTGCCGTGTCCGGTGGTGGAGGCCGATGCGATGTGCTTGACCGGCGCGAACTGCGTGCCGGTGTAGTACTCGGTGATCCACACAATCAATCCAGTCAGCACCAGGCCGATCAGCGAGCATTCGAACAGCTGCATGCTGCTGATCGCGAGGCCGTCATTGCTGGTCAATCCTTGCGGCAACAGGTTGCCGGTGACGAACCAGAACGCGACCGCCGACAGCGCAGCCGAAACGATCACGCCCTTGTACAGCGCACCCATGATCGAGCCGCCTTGTTTTACTTTCACGAAGTAGGTCGCGATGATCGAGGCGATGATCGACACCGCGCCCAACACCAGCGGATACAGCACCGCATTGGCGTTGTCGGCAAATGTCAGACCGGCCAGCAACATCGTCGCGATCACAGTGACCGCGTAGGTTTCGAACAGGTCGGCCGCCATGCCGGCGCAGTCGCCAACGTTGTCGCCGACGTTGTCCGCGATCACGGCTGGGTTGCGGGGGTCATCCTCGGGAATCCCGGCTTCGACCTTGCCGACCAGATCGGCGCCGACGTCCGCACCCTTGGTGAAGATGCCGCCGCCCAGGCGCGCGAAGATCGAGATCAGCGACGAACCAAATGCCAGGCCGACCAGCGCGTGCAGCGCGGGTTCGCCGGTGACGCCCATCACCTCAAGCAACTTCCAGTAGCCGGCTACGCCGAGCAGGCCCAGGCCGACCACCAACATGCCGGTGATCGCGCCGCCTTTGAAGGCGACGTCCATTGCCGGGCCGATGCCGCGACGTGCCGCCTCGGCCGTACGCACGTTGGCGCGGACCGAGACGTTCATGCCGATGTAACCAGCTGCGCCGGACAGGATCGCGCCAATCGCGAAGCCAATCGCCGCGTACTGGTGCAGGAATACCCAGATCAGCGCGAACAGCACCACGCCGACAACGCCGATCGTGAGGTACTGGCGGTTGAGATAGGCACGCGCGCCTTCCTGGATGGCGGCGGCAATCTCCTGCATTCGCGCATTACCTGCCGGTTGCGCCACGATCCAGCGCGCAGTGACGATCCCGTACAGCACCGCCAACACGGCGCAACCCAGTGACAGCCACAGTCCATACTGCTGAAGCATGATGTTCCCCTCGATAGATAAGCGAGCAGCGCGGCGCGAAAACAGCGGCGCCGGGCCGGATGTGAGCCGCTTTGGGGCGGCTTAACCGGCAAAGTATGGCAGGCCAACGCCGCGCCGCCAAGATTTCGGTCACGGGCCAGCACACCCCGGTACTCCGCTCGCGCCATATTTGCGTCTCCGAACGCACCCAGCGCTAGCTGCGGTTAGGCTGCGCGGACGTCGCGTCAGTTCGCCAGCGAGGGGACATTCCTGCGCAAGAGTGACCCCGCTACGGCAGCATTGCCGCGCGCAGATTGTTCTTGTAGTCGGCCATCGCCTGCCTGAAGGTGACCTGCCAGTTTGCCTTGCTCATCATTGCGCGCGCAGATCACCGAAGCGGTCATGAAGGGTTGCAGCGCTGCCGCAGACGTTGTTGGAGGTTGCTGGATATGCACAATCTTGATCTGCACCCCGCACGCGGTGAACGCGAGCGTGGCAACCAGAACGAGGCAAGTCTTCATGTTCTGGCTCCTGATGAAAATTTTTTGGCGAACGCAAAATAACGTAACCATCATTTTGTCGAGCAAAAAGAAGACCGCTTGCGCGGCCTTCGTGCTACATCGTGGAGAACCTCACCCAGGATAGTTTTTCAGCGTACGGACGTAGGTTTGACGCCAATCATCAGCCTGCCTGCATCGCCGAAACTGTTCACTACCCGGCCTTCCGAGTAGGCGGTGAAAAAGAACAGGCCGGCGCCGGCAGGAACGCCAATCATTGTCGAGTTCGTCGTGTAGCGCGTATCGCTTCGACCAACTCCCACGGTATCGGGTGTGATAAGGACGTAGCGCACCGTCGCATCGTCCGGGTTGAGAAAGACATCCAGCGTGTAGGTGCCGCTGCGTTGTACAAAGCGGTCGAACGCATAGCGGCGCACCGGGTGCATGCCCGCGTCGAGCAAACTGACCGCCGCCGCAAGCGTTCCATTGCCACCCGCTTGCAGGGCTATCGTCATTTGCGCCGGCAACGTCACGTCGCGCAGTTCGAATAATGCGGCAGGAATGCGCGCTGTATCCGACTGCACGCAACGCGCCCAGTCGGCGTACTCGCGAAATCCCTCGGGCTTCGCGGGCTTGCCGTCGACCAGTCGTGGGAAAAGCAATGGAATGCGCGGAAGGTCTTCGATTCGCGGGGCGCATGTTCCGGCCAGATCCACTTTGCGGGCAGGCAGCGTCGCGGTGACGCATCCGCCTATCAACGCTGCCCATAGCAGCACCCCAACACGCCACATCACAGCTGCTCGGCAAGCTTGTCCGCTACGGCTTCAATTGCGGCTGTCAGGCACTGGGCGCTGGAGGCCCCCGCAACCTGGAGATCGCTGAAATTGGGATAGGCGCAGGCCGGATCCGGGCTGATGTTGATAGGGTTGCCTACGTTAAAAGCGCCAATAGTGTTGTAGTTGAGCGTTTCGGAGAACAGTTTGGCTCTTCCATCGGCGGATACCAGACGCGCACTCATGGATACGGTGGGCCGATAAGGGGCTGACTTTCCTGCGCCCGCAGCCGCATACCCCATAAAGCCGAAATTGACATCAAGTTGTGCGTCAGCATCGCTTAATGCTGCGTACGCCTTGCGTTCTCCCCACCTCTCACGGGGAACCTTGCTGGCTTGGCTTTCGGTCATCGGAACCGGCCACAGGATCGTATAGCCGCGTCGTTGCATCGTGTCGTTGAAACGTGCCTTGAAGATCGCCTGAGGATCGAAGTGCTCGGCTGCAAGATTTTGCACCAGTCTCGAGCGTTTGCTCGCCATGTCGCCAGTGGCGATCAGCGCGCCAATCAGGCCGAACTGCATCCCCGGGCTGTTGAAAAAGAGTCCGGTTTCACTCTCGCGCATAGGCAACACGCGAATGGTCTTGATCTGGCTGTTGGCCGCGCGGTTGTAAGACTGCTGCGGCGGCGCGGTCGCGCAAGCAGTTAGCGTTAACAGCGCGCCTAGAATGGATGGCCGCAAGGCGACCGGGACAATATGAAAACCCATGTTATTCCGCTGATTTAAGACGGCGCGCACCCGCGCGATGCTAAAATACTGCATATCGTACGCTAAATGAATCAAACGTAGCCGGGTAGGCACTTGCGAACCGCGACGTTCTTGAGCACGACGTACTTCGGCAATCCATCTGACCCATACGGCGGTGGCGCTTCGCCGCGCATCAGTGGCGAGAGGTAGGTACGCGCTGCGGCGGTGATGCCGTAGCCGTCGCGACGGATGAAATTTTTCGGCAGAGTTTTTTCTGAGTTCGCGAGTTTCGACAAGGGCGCCGGTTCGATCTTCCAGCGATAAGGCGCATCGGAGGTGCGAACGATTACCGGCATCACCGCGTTTTTGCCGGCCAATGCGTAGTCGACTGCGGCCTTGCCGACCGCCAACGCTTGCGCAAGGTCGGTCGCGGAGGCGAGATGCCGGGCTGAGCGTTGCAGGTAATCGGGCACCGCCCAGTGCACCTTGTAGCCGAGCGCGTCCTTGACCCGCGCGGCCAGGTACGGCGCAACGCCGCCGAGTTGCGAATGGCCGAACGAATCCTTGCCGCCAGACTCGGCGACGAAGCGTCCGTCGGCGTAATGGATGCCCTCGGACGCCACCACCACGCACCAGCCCACACGCGCGACCGTTTTCTTCACCCGGGCCAGGAATTCGGCCTCGTCGAACGCACGCTCGGGAAACAGGATCAGTTGCGGCGCGTCGTCGGGGCCGGCGCCGGCGATGCCTGCTGCGGCGGCCAGCCAGCCGGCGTGCCGGCCCATCACTTCGTAGACGAATACCTTGGTCGAGGTGTCCGCCATTGCAGCGACATCCAGCGCCGCCTCGCGCACCGACACTGCCGTGTACTTCGCGGCCGAACCGAATCCCGGGCAGCAATCGGTGACCGCCAGATCGTTGTCGATCGTCTTTGGCACGCCGATGCAGGCCAGCGGATAGTCGAACTCGGCGGCGATCTTCGACAGCTTGAACGCGGTGTCGGACGAATCGTTGCCGCCGTTGTAGAGAAACCAGCGCACATCATGTGCGCGGAACACGTCGATCAGCCGCTGGTATTGGCTGCTGTCGGTTTCGACGGGCTTGAGCTTGAATCGGCACGAGCCGAACGCCCCGCCCGGCGTATGCGCCAGCGCGCGAATCGATGCGAGCGACTCCTTGCCGGTGTCGATCAACTCTTCGCGCAACGCGCCCAGGATACCGTTGCGGGCGGCCAGCGCGCGCACCTTGTGCTGGCGTGCGGTGGCGATCACCGCCGACGCGGTGGCGTTGATCACGGCAGTCACGCCGCCGGATTGCGCATACAACAACGTGCCCTTGGCCATCGAAAACCCCTGAAATGGTTGATTTGACTTGCGCGGCTGCCAACAGGTAGCGTGAACGCGCTTGGCGCGCGGGCAGCAGTTGGTGAGTTTACCAATGCCATGCGGCCTTCGTGCTTCCTTCAGGGATTCCAACATGCGACTGGTACTTCTTGGCGCGCCGGGTTCGGGCAAAGGCACGCAGGCCACTCGCCTGCGCGACCACTATCGCGTGCCGCACATCTCCACGGGCGATTTGCTGCGCGCTGCGGTAGCAGCGGACACGCCATTGGGCCGAGAGGCAAAGACGGTGATGGAAGCTGGCTCGCTGGTGCCTGATGCCACAGTGCTGTCAATGCTGGAAGAGCGCCTGCTGCGTGGCGACACCGGCAACGGCTTCATCCTCGATGGCTATCCGCGCAACCTGGCGCAAGCCAATGCGCTGGATGAGTTGCTGCAACGACTGAGTCAGCCGGTCGAGCAGGCTGTGCAACTGGATGTCGAGGGCGAATTGCTGGTCGAACGCCTCGCCGGTCGCGCACAAGCCGAAGGCCGCGCCGACGACACCCCGGACGCCGTGCGTCATCGCCTGAATGTGTATGCGCAGCAGACCGCGCCGGTGATCGAGTTCTACCGCGTGCAGCACAAGCTCAAGGCGGTGGATGGCGTGGGCTCGGTGGAAGAGGTGTTCGGACGGATCGTCGAGGTGCTGTCGAACAGTTCCGTTTGAACGATTCGGATACCTGTTCGAAAGCGAACCCCACTAAACACATGCTGCACAGGACCAATCCGTTTCATTGGGCGGCATTGGCTGTGGCTGTGCTTGGATTAGCCCTATTTGTCGTCGTGAATTGCCGAGGGATCTTCGGTTGGACGGGACTAGGCGTCTTCTCGATTTTCATCTACTTGCCATCCTTTATTCTTGCATCGATTTTTTGGTTGGCGGCTCAACTCAGGTCACAAAGCAGGCTGCGGTGGCTTTTTTGGATGATCATGTTTTTCCCCGCTCTTTTTCTCATATTGCTGCCAGCAAAATTCTATGTTTGAGCGAATCCACATGTGCTCTGCTCGGTGCAATGCCGAACAATCAGGCAAGAAAAATGTTCTCCATTTGGAACAAATCATCAAGGCTAAACATTGAAACTACATATCCTCGGCATCGCCGGCACCTTCATGGGTGGTGTGGCTGCACTGGCGCGCGAGCTGGGCCATGAAGTGGCCGGCAGCGATGCGAATATCTATCCGCCGATGTCGACCCAGCTTGAGCAGCTCGGCATCGATCTCAAGCAGGGTTACCAGGCCGCTCACATCGCGGCGGACACCGATGTCGTGGTGATCGGCAACGCGCTTTCGCGTGGCAATGCTGCAGTCGAGCACGTGCTCGATACCGGGATGAATTACACCTCGGGCGCGGAGTGGTTGCGCGAGCAGGTTCTTCCGGGCCGGACCACGCTGGCCGTCGCCGGCACCCATGGCAAAACCACGACCACATCGATTCTGGTATTCGTGCTGGATCAGGCCGGTTGCGATCCGGGATTCTTGATCGGCGGCGTGGCGGAGGATTTCGATGTTTCCGCGCGCCTTGGTAGTGGTGAGACATTCGCGGTGGAAGCCGACGAATACGACACCGCGTTTTTCGACAAGCGCAGCAAGTTCGTTCACTACCGACCGCGGGTGGCGATCCTCAACAATCTTGAATACGACCACGCCGACATTTTCCCCGACATCGCTGCAATCCAGCGTCAGTTTCATCATCTGGTGCGCACGGTGCCGGGCAATGGGCGATTGATCGTCAACGGCGCCGATGCACGACTTGACGAAGTGCTGGCAATGGGTTGCTGGACGCCGGTGGAACGCTTTGGCATCCACAATGAAAACACACCGAACGCGTTGGACTGGAGCGTGCGTTTGCTGCGCGAGGACGCATCGGAATTCGAGGTGCTGCATGCTGGGCTACCGCTCGGCGTTGTGCGCTGGAATATGCTCGGTCATCACAACGCGCTGAATGCGTTAGCTGCGCTAGCTGCGGCACATGCGGTGGGGGTCGACATCGCTGCCGTGTTGCCTAGCCTCACTGCATTCCAGGGCGTCAAGCGTCGGCTGGAAGCGATTGGTACCGCACACGGTGTTGCGATCATCGACGACTTCGCCCATCACCCCACCGCGATCGCGCACACGCTAGCCGGATTACGCGCGCGCGTGGGCGTGGGTCGCTTGATTGTCGCGATGGAACCTCGCAGCAATTCAATGCGGCTTGGCGCGCATTCGGCTGAACTTGCGCCATCGCTCGCCGCTGCCGACGTGGTGGTGTTCCTGCAACGCCCCGACCTGCCGTGGGATGCGCAGCCGGTGCTGGCTGCGCTAAGTGGTGAGGGTTACACCGCCGCCAACGTCGATCAATTACTCGATACGCTCACCGAATTGCTGCGCGACGGCGACACTGTGGTGTTCATGTCCAACGGTGGCTTCGACGGCGCACCGCGTCGGCTGCTGGCGGCGTTGCAGGCGTAATCCAGGCGCATGGCCTCACACACCGAAACCGCACTCGCTTCACTGCCTCTGTTTCCGCTGCACTCAGCACTGGTGCCCGGCGGATTGATGTCGCTGCGCATTTTCGAGCCGCGTTATCTCGATCTGGTGCGCAGCAGTTGCCGTGAGGGCAGCAGCTTTGGCATCTGCAGCATTCTCGACGGCGACGAGGTTGGCGCGGCGGCAGCGCCGGCGGCGGTCGGCTGCGAAGCGCGCATCGTCGATTTCGCCAGCCTGCCGGACGGTCTTCTCGGCATTACCGTGCAGGGCGGACGCCGTTTCCACGTGCAGCGCACGCGGGTGCGTGACAACGGCCTGTTGGTGGCCGACATCGAATGGCTGCCCGAAACCACCGACGCGCCATTGGCGATCGAACACGAATTGATGGCGACACTGTTGCAGCGGCTGCTGGAACAAGTCGGGGGCGAACATGAGAAAGCAACGCCAGACAAATTCCGCGATGCTGACTGGGTCAGCTGGCGGCTGGCCGAACTGCTGCCGCTCAGCGCCGCGCAACGCCAGAGCGTGTTGCAACAGGACGACCCGCAGTTGCGTCTGCAGCAAATCCAGGACCTGATCGTCGGATTGCAGACCGACTAAGGCGACTGGCTACGGCGGTAGCGAACCGCTGCGTGATGCGGAATCGCTTCGCGGCATTGGCGTCGATGCGGATGGATGCGGAAATTCGAAGCGCAGCACGTCAACGCGCGTATCCGGTCGCATCGATTCCTGCAAGGCGCTGCCACTGATGGATTCGCGCAGTACCTCGCGCGCGTGTTGGTCGTTTACTTGCGCGCGCCAGAAACTGAAGAAGTTCCATTGGCGGCTGAATTGCACGCTTTGTACGCTGCCAATCCACAACGGCTGTGCACGGGGCTCGATCGCATAAGGCGCAGGCCAAAGCCGCAGTACGATGCGGCGCTTATCGTTGAGGCCGGGATGCAGCAGGGTGACCGCTTCCGCGCGGCCTTGGTGGCTTGATGGCATCACCGCAAGAGTGTCCGGCTTGGCGTGCGCATTGAGAATCTGTACCAGTTCCAGCCAGCCGGCAGCTGGCTGCACGTGCCATCCGCTGCGCTCAAGTTGTCGCGTCAACGTGGCAAGACTGCCGACGTATTGGACATTAAGCGGCCATGCGCGCGCGCGGGCGAAGTTCGACTCGCTGGCGTCGTTGCGGTAAGTCGGCAATTGCATCCAGCCACCGGCGCGCCATGCCGTATTCGTCATCGCCACGCGATGCAGCGGCGGATTAAACTGACGCAGCACATGCGCCGCGTGCTTTGGTCCGTACCAGAATAACGCGACAAAGACGGTGGCGAAGAAGACCGAGCTGATTGGCATGATCCACATCGAGCGCACCACGCGACTGCGATACGCGATGCCCAACAGCGCAACCCACACCGATCCCAGCAGGATCCCGCCGAACACGTCGCTGAGCCAATGCGCGCCGAGATACAGTCGTGCGAATCCCAGTGCGCTCACCATCAACGCGGCCACGACATACGGCCATGCCCGACGTCGCCCAGGCAACTCGCGCGCAATCAACACCGCGAAAAATCCAAAGATGATCGTCGCCATCGTCACCGGCACCGATGGAAAACTGAAGCCCATCGTTGCCGTTGCGGCCGGTGGTTTGGGCATATGCAACAGCCAGCCCAGCGCCGCGGTCAACAGCAAGCCGAACGCGATCGCGGCGATCCAGTGCAACGCGGCAACCGTCCGACGCCTCCACAGCAACCAGATCAGTACCAGTGTTGTGGCCGGCGCCAACACCGGCCAGTCGCCGAGCGATGCCAACACCGCCATCGGCGTATCGGCCAGCGGCGTGCGCAGCGAAAACATGCCCTGATGCACCGCCAGATCCAGCGCCAGCGGCTTGCCCCGATCGGCCAGCACCAGCAGCAACGAGAAGAACCCCCAGCCAGTGGCAACCAGTGCGGCACCAAGCAATAACAGCGATGCCGATTCCGGCCGATTGGGATCGATCAATGCTTCAGAATAGCGGCCCAGATGCGGATGCCGATGCGACCACGCCAGCGCGCGCTCGATCATGCGCGCCGCGCGCGGCGCCAGGAATCGATACGACGCGCTCGCGATCCACCAGATCAATCCCAGCACCACCAGCAACAAGCCGACGACCAGGCCCAACCGTCCGGCTACTGCGGACAGCAAATTCAATGAGGCGCCCAGCAACCACGCTGGCACCAGGTGACAGGCGGCCCAGAAAATGCAGCCAAAGAGCGAGATCGGCAGAAATTTTGGCCAAGTCATTCCCAGCATGCCGGCAATCGCCGGAACCACTGCACGAATGCCGCCGATGAAGCGCGAAGCGACCAGGCTGCCGGGACCACTGCGACGGAACATGCGTTCGCCGCGATCAAGCCATTGCGGATAGCGCGAAAACGGCCAACTCTGCCGCAGCAGCGGTCCGTAACGGCGACCCAGCCAGAAGTTCAGACTGTCGCCCATTACGCCGCCAACCGTGCACGCCGCCAGCGCGTACCAGCCATTCAAGTGGCCCAGTCCGATTAACACGCCGATGCCCAGCAGCAATGGCAACGTCGGTACCAGCAATCCGACCACCAGCAGGGTATCGAGCGAACAGACCAGGAACGCGACGAGGCCGGCCAGCATGGGATGCGCGCCCATCCAGTTCAGCGCGCTGTCGATCGATTCCATCATCGAATGGATTATAGAACGCGCGCGTTGCAGTCGTGGGCGGGATCGTATGCCGGCGGCATACACTGTGACGATCCAATGTTGATTCGAGGACTCTTTTCGTGACTGACCTGCGCGGCAAGACTTTGTTCATCACCGGCGCCTCGCGCGGCATCGGCCTGGCAATAGCCCTGCGCGCCGCGCGCGATGGCGCGAACATCTCGGTCGTGGCGAAATCCGCCGTCGCCAATCCGAAGCTGCACGGCACCATTCACACTGCGGCGAGCACGATAGAGGATGTCGGCGGCCGGGCGCTGGCGATTCAGTGCGATATCCGCGAAGAGGATCAGGTGCGTGCAGCGGTCGCCGCGACAGTGCAGGCATTCGGCGGCATCGATATCCTGGTCAACAACGCCAGCGCTATCTGGTTGCGTGGTGCGCTCGATACGCCGATGAAACGTTACGATCTGATGCAGCAGGTCAACGCGCGCGGTACCTTTCTGTGTTCGCAGGCATGCTTGCCGGAACTGTTGAAGGCGGCGAATCCGCACATCCTCACCCTCGCACCGCCGCCAACGCTCAACCCGAAATGGTGGGGCCCGCACACCGGTTACACGCTGGCGAAGATGGGTATGAGTCTTGTCACGATTGGTCTGGCCGCCGAGTTTGGTCCGCAAGGCGTCGCGATCAATGCGCTGTGGCCGCGTACGGTAATCGCAACCGACGCCATCAACATGATTCCGGGCGTCGAGGCATCGCGCTGCCGGACACCGGCGATCGTCGCTGACGCCGCGCGCGCCATCCTGACTCGCGAAGCGCGCGGCTTCAGCGGCCAGTTTCTGATCGACGAGGATGTGCTCCGCAAATCGGGCACCACGGATTTTTCAGGCTATGCAGTCGACCCGTCGCAACCGTTGCTACCGGATTTGTTTCTCGATTGATATGGAGATGCGCAGATGAAATACCTGCACACAATGGTTCGCGTGCGCGACTTGGACTCTTCGCTGCGCTTTTACTGTGACGGGCTGGGCTTGCGCGAAGTGCGGCGTCGAGATGTGCCGCAGGGCAAGTTCACGCTGATTTTTCTGTCCGCGGCCGAGAGTCCGGAAGCCGAGATCGAACTGACCTACAACTGGCCTGCTGCAAGCGGTACGCAGCAAGCCGATGGCGACGAGACACCCTCACTGGGCAGCGCCCGCAACTTCGGCCATCTTGCGTTTCGCGTAGACGACATCTA
The DNA here is from genome assembly GCA_038216155.1 of Lysobacterales bacterium. Lineage (GTDB taxonomy): Bacteria > Pseudomonadota > Gammaproteobacteria > Xanthomonadales > Xanthomonadaceae > SZAS-103. The sequence continues at coordinate 5,941 of JBBQQH010000050.1, read as the reverse complement.
CGCGACCTGTACGCATCTGCAGGCGATGGCCGTGACAATCAACCGCCCGCCGCGCGATGGCCACATGGCCTTTATTCGATCACCGGACTTGATTTCGATTGAGCTATTGCAAAAAGGCGATCCGTTGCCGCCGGCAGAACCGTGGATGTCGATGGCGAACATTGGGGAATGGTGATGACTGTTCCTGCGAAGAAACAGATTGCGGACGCATAACATCGTTCGCTTCGATCAGTCGCCCAACGCCTGATCAAGGTCAGCGATCAAGTCGTCGGCGTGTTCCAGCCCGACTGAGATGCGCAACAGGTTTTGCGGCGAGGTGGGATTCTCGCCTTCGATCGAGGCGCGGTGCTCGATCAGCGATTCGCAACCGCCCAGCGACGTCGCATTGGTAAACAACTGCAACTTGCCGGCCATCGCCAGTGCGGCGTCGCGACCGCCGCGCAACTGCACGCTGAGCATGCCGCCAAAATCGCGCATCTGCTTTGCGGCGATCGTGTGTCCGGGATGGGAGGCAAGTCCGGGGTAGTTGACCTGCTCGACCGCCGGATGGCTGGCGAGGAACCCAGCAACCCGGCGCGCATTTGCGCAATGCAATGTCATTCGCGCGGGCAGCGAGCGACAACCGCGCAGGGTCAGCCATGCGCTGAATGGCGACAGCACGCCGCCGGTGATGTGGCGTCGATGCGCAACGCGCTCGTAAAACGCATCTGCGCGCGCGAATACCAACGCGCCGCCGAGCACATCGCTGTGGCCGCCGAAGTATTTGGTGGTCGAATGCATCACAACATCCGCGCCCAGTGCCAGCGGTTGCTGCAGCACTGGCGTGGCAAACGTGTTGTCGCAGGCGAGCAGGCCGCCGGCAGCGTGCGCGATCCCCGCGAGCGCTTCGATATCGCAGATGTTCATTCGTGGATTGGATGGCGTCTCGGCCCAGATCATCGCCACGCCATCGCCGCAGGCGGCGCGCACCGCCGCGAGTTCGCCCATGTCCACCGCGATCGCTTCGACGCCGCGCGCCGGCAGAAATTCGCGCGCAAGGATGCGCAGGCCGGTGTAGCAATCCTCCGGAATCAGCAATCGCGAACCGCTTGGCAACGATTCCAGCAGCACGCTGATCGCAGCCATGCCGGAGGCCATTGCCAGCGCGCACGCGCCGCCCTCAAGTGCGGCAAGCGCGAGCTCGAGGCGATCCTGGGTCGGGTTGCCTTCTCGCTGGTATTCGTAACCGTCCACGCGTTCGCCATCAGGCGCATGCCGAAACGTGGTTGCCATGTGGATCGGCGGCGCGACTGCGCCGGTTTGCGCATCTGGTTCGGCGCCGGCGATGACGGCAAGTGTTTCAAGTCGCATTCGCGTTTCCTGTTGGTCAGATAAAGACATCGTTTGCAGCCGTCAGTTCGCCGCCGTGATCGCCGGTATTGATTACGCCGCGCGGTTCGATGATCAACGCGGAGCATTCTCGCGCTGCGCGGGTAATGTGTTCCACACCCTTCGGCACGACGAAAATCTCGCCAGCCTTTAGGAGAACGTCGCGATCGCGAAATCCGATCTGCATCTCGCCCTCGATGACTATGAATACCTCATCGGTATCGGCATGCGTGTGCCATACAAATTCGCCCTCAAGCTTGACCAGCTTGAACTGATAATCGTTCATTTCTGCGATGACTCGGGGCGACCAGTGCTCGCTGAATGTGGCGAGCTTCCGCACAAGATTGATGGCGTCGTTACTCATGGCGATTGCGCGAGGAGCTGGATTGGCGAATGGTATTCATACGTTGCATGCGTCCGCAAAACTTGCGCGCGCGGCGATGAGCGTCGTGTCGATGTCGTCCTCAGAGTGCGCGGAAGAGACAAAGCCGGCCTCGAACGCCGATGGCGCGAGATAGACGCCGCGCTTGAGCATGCCGTGGAAGAATCGCCGGAACATGCTGACATCGCAGGCCGTCGCCTGCGCATAGCTTTCTACCTTCGCCGCAGTAAAAAACAAACCAAACATGCCGCAGACGTGATTGGTGCTGAACGCAACGCCAGCCCCGTTAGCGGCGGACTGCAATCCGTCAACAAGCTTCGCGGTACGCATCTCCAGATCGGCATGAAATCCGGGCTGGCGGATCAACTCAAGTGTCGCCAGCCCTGCAGCCATCGCCACCGGATTACCACTGAGTGTGCCCGCCTGATAGATCGGACCACTGGGTGCGATCTGTTCCATCAAGTCGCGACGCCCACCGTACGCGCCGACCGGCATCCCACCGCCGATGATCTTGCCGAATGTGGTCAGGTCTGGCGTCACGCCGTACAGCGCCTGAGCGCCGCCGAGCGCAACGCGGAAGCCGGTCATCACCTCGTCGAAAATCAACACGGCGTCATGCTGCGAACACAGCGTGCGCAAGTGCTGCAACCAGCCCTCGCGCGGCAGGATGCAATTCATGTTGCCGGCAATCGGTTCGACAATCAGCGCAGCAATCTCGTTGCCGAACTGCTCGAACAACGCGGTTGCGGCATCGAAATCGTTGTAGGACAAGGTGAGCGTGAGATCGGCCAGCGCCTTGGGCACACCCGGCGAATCGGGCACGCCGAGCGTGAGCGCGCCAGAGCCGGCCTTCACCAGAAAACTGTCGCCATGCCCGTGATAGCAACCCTCGAACTTCACGATGCGCGTACGCCCGGTTGCGCCGCGTGCGAGCCGGATCGCAGACAACGTGGCTTCGGTGCCGGAGTTCACCATCCGTATCATCTGCATCGATGGCACCAGCTCGGCAATGGTTTCGGCCATCGTCACTTCCAGCGGATTGGGCACGCCGAACGACAACCCATCTCGCATAACGCGCGACACTGCTTCCAGTACCTGCGGATGCGCGTGGCCGGCGATCATCGGGCCCCACGAGCCGATGTAGTCGATGTAGCGCGTGCCTTCGACATCCCACAGATACGCGCCGTTCGCGCGCTGTGCAAAAAATGGTTCACCGTCGACCGACTTGAATGCGCGCACCGGTGAATTCACGCCGCCCGGCATCCTCTTCAGTGCACGCTGGAACAGCGAGTGATTGTCTTGCTGCAAGGTTTTGGTCACGGATTTACTCATGAAATAAATGAATCTGGATCGGTCGCTGCGATGTCTTCGCAGGCGTCCCACTGCGCAACGTATTCCGAAGCAGCTACGCCAGAGTCGTTGCCGCACCATAATCCACTGATGACCGCGAACAGGTCTGCGCCAGCCGCATGCAATGCAGCCACATGCTGCGGCAGGATGCCACCAATCGCCACCAACGGTTTGCCCAATGACTGCGCCGCCTGCAGCAACTGCAGTGGCGCGCGCACCGCCTCTGGTTTGGTCGGGCTGGTATAAAAAGCACCAAACGCAAGGTAGCTCGCGCCGGCACTACTCATGGTTTGCGCGCGCTCCATGCTGGCATAGCACGAGGCACCGATGATCGCGTGCTCGCCGAGGATTTCACGCGCTTGTTGCGGATCGGCGTCGTCGGATCCGAGGTGCACGCCTGCCGCTGCAACGGCTTTTGCCAGTTGCACGTCGTCATTGATGATCAATGGCACGCCATAGGGCGCGCTCAACACCCGCAGCGCGATCGCCTGTTCCAGCCGCAAGCCGGCATTGGTCGACTTGGCTCGGTATTGCAGCACCACCGCCCCGGCGTCCAGCACCGCTTCCACCTGCAACAGCAGACGCTGCGTGTCGGCTTGCTCGGGAGTGATCGCATACAGCCCGCGCACAGGCCAATTGATCTGCATCATCTATTCCTGTGCCGCGAGCAATGTAAAATACGAGTTTGTGCCGGGATTCCGATCATCGCAATGACAACTGCTACTACAACCGAATCAATCGCCTTCCGCACCTGGATGTGCGTCGTCTGCGGCTTCTTGTATGACGAGATGCTGGGCCTGCCGGAAGAGGGCATCGCGCCGGGAACCCGCTGGGAAGATATCCCCGAAACATGGGTGTGCCCGGACTGCGGTGTGACCAAAGCGGATTTCGAAATGATTGAGGCTTCGCGCTGACGCGATGCGTTACTGCGCGGGCAGGACAGCCCGCGCGAACGGCGCAGCCGGCCCGCAGGGCGAGCGGCAGGATGCCGCGAGTCAATCGCATCGCGTGCGAAGCCGGAAGCCGCGAGCAGGAGCGAGGGGCGAGGTTGCTTGGCGAGCGCACGACGCGCGAGCTTAGCAACGGTGCGCGTTCACGCAATCCGGACTTGTCCGCGCGAGAGTGTGGGTGGTCACTGAAATAGAAGTACCTGACTTCAAATCGTCGGGGAATCAATTCAATCGCGGCATCTGCGCCGTGGCTTCCACCAGCAATTCGCGAATCGCATCGCAATCCTCGGCGTCGGGTTGGCGACTCAGATAACGTCCGAGGTCTGCGCGAGCGCCTGCAAGATGGCCGAGCTTGAGGTAGGCCAAGCCGCGGTCACGGAATTCCTCGTCGACATCCGGCGCCAGCTTGAGCAGGCGATCGGCTGAACGCGCCACGCGCTCCCAGTCATCGCGCTCGACATACAGGGCCTTGAGATTGCGCAGCATCCGCAGCAGGATCATGCGATGCGTGGCCGGCGCCAGGATGTGCAGCAACTGGCCGTCATCCGGCGGCTGCCCGCCGAAATGCGGCGAGATGCGATCGCGTAATTCATCGGCGCTCAGCGAGCGGCCCTTGTTGTAGGGGTCCATCACCAGGATGCCGTCATCCATCGGCATTCGTACCAGAAAGTGTCCCGGAAACGAGATGCCTTCCAGCGGCACGCCCAGCCGCCGCGCGAGCTCCATCTGCACCACGGCGAGCGAAATCGGAATGCCTTGTTTGCGATCGACCACATCGTTGAGATAGCTGTTGCGCGGATCGTAGAACTCGTCCGGATTGCCGCCGAAGCCGAGCTCGTCAAACAGATAGCGATTGATCACCGCGATCCGCGCCGGCGCGCTGTCCTGCGATTCCACATCGATGCGCACGGCGCGCACGTAATCGTCCAGCACGCCGTCGTAGGCATTCGCATCCAGATCGGGGTATTCGTCGCGCGCAATCAGCAGCGCGGTCGCCAGCAACGGCAGTTCGTCGTCGCCGAGGCGGGCGAGGCTGTTCCAGTCAGGCAGTGCGATCGGCGTTTCCATCTCGCCTCCATGGGTGTCGAGGGCGTGCGCTTCAAGGCTCGGTTGGTTGCTGTGACTTCTTCGTCTTCCTTATTTGATCGAGCACTTCGTGCAGGTTTAGTGAGCGAGCAGGGCAGCGATGTCCTTGCTGACCTTCAACGTGGTACCTATGACGATTTTCCGCTTGTGCACTTCCCCCGCGCTGAGCTCCAGCACATAGAGGGCGGGCGCCTGGCTCGGAAACGGCGGACAGTCGTTGCCCAGATCGCAAGGTGGCGCTGTGACCACCGACACTAGCCGCCGGTCGTGATCGAAATACAGGATGTCCAGCGCGATCCGAGTGTTTTTCATCCAGTACGCCAGCGGTCGTTCGCTGTCGTGGATAAACAACATGCCGGCACCAGGCGCCAATGCGTCGCGAAACATAAGGCCTTGCGCGCGTTCGGGGCCGGTGATCGCCAGCTCAACGTTGTAGCGATGGCCGTGCAATTCCACCCACGAGCCACGCGCCAAGGCGTTGCTGGCCACCAGCAGGCAGCACAGGGCGAGCAATTTCAACACGGCGATCGGGCGGTTCATGGCCTGCTTCCACAGAACGTTTCGGTGATTTGCAGCCTGACGTTCGGTCAGCCGGCGGCGGCTGTCAAGGCGCCTGCCGGCGCGCGACGTTGCAGTGCACAAAAGGTGTTGACGAATCCGGATGTCGCTGTATGATGTGCGGCTCGCTGGAGCGAAACGCCCAGCCACCGGACTTTGGTTCGGGGATGTCCTGATTGTCGATAGGCGATGCAGGGCGCAGTGATCTTTGACAGTGTGCGCAGGAAACTTGTGCGGACGTCTGGCG
>JBBQQH010000049.1:0-21153 GCA_038216155.1 Lysobacterales bacterium | reverse complement strand
CTCGTCGCGATCGCCGCTTTTGGCATGATGGAAATCGGCAACGAAGTGCTTGGCCCATGACCCCAGCTCCAGTGGTTCGGGTCGTGATCGTTCGCGTCGCGCCAGGCCGAGCACGTTTTGCACGATGCCGTCCATGCGCTGGCATTGCGAATTGATGATTTCCACCAGGCGACGATCGCTTTCCGGTTCGATCGTCGATTCGCACAGCAACTGCGCGGAATGGCTGATCGCTGCCAGCGGATTGCGGATCTCGTGCGCGATGCTGGCCGAAAGGCGGCCCAGCGTTGAGAGCGTCAATTCCTCGGCGCGGCGCGAAAGCAGCGAGGTATCGTCGAGAAAGATCAGGGTCAGCTCGTCGCCGCCGCCCAGCCCGGTGAAGCGCGGGATCACCGCAGGCGTTTCGGCTGACAGCGCCAACGGCGTACTGTCGTTTTTCTGATGCTGCCGCCAGTGCCAAAGCCTGCGCGACAGTTCGGGCGCCACATCGCCGAGCTCGCGCCGTTCGGGCGAGGGGTTACCAAGCAGATACCACGCCGCCTCGTTGAACAGCCGGATCATGTTGTCGGCATCGACCGCCAGCAGGCCGGTGCGCATACGGCGGATAATCAGCTCGTTGATGCGCGCCAGCGAGTCGACTTCGGCGCCGCGTTGTTCGGCCAGCACTTCGGTCGCGAGCAACTGGGTGCCCAGCTGGCGGGTAAGGGTGGCGGCCGCGAGATAGCTGACCGCGAACATCGCCGCCTCGGCGATCGAGCGCACTTCGCGGCCTTCCAGCAAGGTCCAGACGTGTTCGCCGAGAACCGCTACGCCGCCCATGGAAGCGATCGTCAGCGCCGAGCCCAGTCGCAGAAACAGCGCGCTGGCGCCGATGTTGAACAGCAGCAGCAATGCGATGCCGCTGTTGGCGCCATCGACCGTGTGCAGCAGCAACGTAAATACAAGAATGTCGATCACGATTCCGATCGCGACCAGCCGGCGCAGGCTCCAGCGCCGATTGCGTGATAGCAGAAACAAACCGCCGCTGATCAGCAGATAGGCGATCGCGCAGGCGTCAGACAGCATTGGCCATCGCACCGTGACGATGCTCAACGCCAGCGGGCTGAATACCAGAAACAACAGCAGCCCGGCTTCCAGCACGCGGAACAGCGACAGGAAATACAATTCGCGGCGCAAGCCCGAATCGCCTGTCGGATGTTCGGCCAGCTCGAACGCCATGCGCATGCGTACCCTTTGCGCGGCGCTGCCGCGTGTGGACTTGGCTCCAGTATAGAAGTCAATGCGGTCGGCGTTTTGCCTTTGCCCGGCGCGTTCGCCACAATAGCGTGGCCACCAAGATGGCGGCCAGGATTCGCGATCCAATCGTGATCGTTCGACCGCCTGCATTCCACCGCCAACAACCATTGGACGACTTATGAATTTCCACGAATACCAGGCGAAGGAGTTGTTCGCCGAATACGGAATTCCTGTTCCCGCTGGTCGCATCGCTCGCACTGCGGAGGAAGCAGCCGCAGCCGCCACCGAACTGGGCGGCGCGCAATGGGTGGTGAAGGCGCAGATCCATGCCGGTGGTCGCGGCAAGGCCGGGGGCGTGAAACTGGTAAAGACGGCCGATGCCGCCAAGGAAGCTGCGGCCGGGATGCTCGGCAAGGGCATGGCGACCTATCAGTCCGGCGGCCGCGCGTTACCGGTGGATGTGGTGCTGATCACCGAGGCCCACGACATCGTCAAGGAGTTGTACCTCTCGGTGCTGGTCGATCGCAGCAGCAAGACGATCAGCTTTATCGCCTCGGCCGACGGCGGTGTGGAGATTGAAAAGACCGCGGAGGACAACCCCGACGCAATCCAATTGCTGGAAGTGAATTTTGTTCAGGGCCTGCAACCGTACCAGTGCCGAAGGATGGGCTTTGCGATGGGCCTGTCCAACAAGCAGGTTAACCAGTTGACGAAAATCACGCTGGGCTTGTATCGCCTGTTCAACGATTTCGACCTGTCGCTGGTCGAGCTCAACCCGTTGGCGATCGTGAAGTCAGGCGATTTGATCGCGCTGGACGGTAAGGTCAATTCCGATGACAACGCCGACTTCCGCCAGCCGCGCCTGCAAGGCATGCGCGACGAGTCGCAGGAAGACCACACCGAAGTACTCGCAGCAAAGTACAACCTCAATTACGTGACCATGGATGGCGACATCGGCTGCATGGTCAACGGCGCGGGCCTCGCGATGGCGACGATGGACGTGATCAAGCTTGCGGGCGGCGAGCCTGCCAACTTCCTGGATGTCGGCGGCGGCGCGACCAAGGAGCGCGTGACCGAGGCGTTCAAGCTGATTTTGTCGAGTGATAAGGTGCGCGCGATTTTCGTCAATATCTTCGGCGGCATCGTGCGTTGCGACATGATCGCCGAGGGCATCATCGCGGCGGTCAAGGAAGTCGACGTCAAGGTGCCGGTCGTGGTGCGTCTGGAAGGCACCAATGTGGACGCGGGCAAGGAGTTGCTGAAGAAATCCGGGCTGGCGATCATCGCCGCTGACGACATCAACGACGGCGCGCAGAAGGTTGTGGCCGCAGCAAAGTCTTGAATCAAGCGCAATGCCGAGGCCAGGATGGCCGAGTCCAGGACAGCACAAGGACCGGCGTAGATCCGGGAACCATTCGATAACAGTCGGGAACCACAATGTCCGTATTAGTCGACAGCCGCACCAAGGTGATCGTCCAGGGTTTCACAGGCCAGCAGGGAACCTTTCACGCCGAGCAGATGCTCGACTACGGCACCAAGGTGACCGGCGGCGTGACGCCGGGCAAGGGCGGGCAGGAACACATCGGCTTGCCTGTATTCAACACCGTGCAGGATGCGGTCGATGACACAGGGGCCGACGCCAGTGTGATCTACGTGCCGCCGCCGTTCGCGGCGGACGCGATCCTGGAAGCGGCCGATGCCGGCATCCGCGTGATCGTCTGCATCACCGAGGGCATTCCGGTACTCGACATGTTGCGGGTCAAGAACATGCTCAAGCAGTACGAGGATGTCTGGCTGATCGGCCCCAACTGCCCCGGCATCATCACGCCGGGCCAGTGCAAGATCGGCATCATGCCGGGCCATATCCACAAGCCGGGCAACGTCGGTATCGTTTCGCGCTCGGGCACGCTCACCTATGAAGCCGTGCATCAGACCACGCAGGCCGGGCTCGGCCAGAGCACCTGCATCGGCATTGGCGGCGATCCGATCCAGGGCATGAACTTCATCGATTGCCTGCAGTTGTTTCAGGACGATCCGGAGACGCACGGCATCATCCTGGTCGGCGAGATCGGTGGCAGTGCGGAAGAGGAAGCGGCCGAGTTCATCTCCGATACCGTCACCAAACCCGTGGTCGCGTTCATCGCTGGCGCATCGGCTCCGGCCGGCAAGCGCATGGGCCACGCAGGTGCAATCGCGTCGGGTGGCAAGGGCACCGCCGCGGGCAAGTTTGCCGCGCTGGAAAAAGCAGGCGTGACCACGGTCAGGTCGCCCGGCGATCTAGGCACGGCGCTCGCGGCAAAGATGAAGTCGACCAAGAAATAGGCGTTAGAAAGCAGCCTGCGAAACAAGCCTGCGCCGGAGCCGGAAATGAAGACGCTACGCATCGCGTTGGCGCAATTCGATTTTCCGGTTGGTGCGGTGGTCGCCAATGCGGCGAGCATCAGCCAATTGATCGCGCAGGCGCGCGACGTGCATGGCGCCGACGTGGTGCTGTTTCCGGAACTGGCGATCAGCGGCTATCCGCCCGAAGACCTGCTGCAACGCCCGCAGTTTCTCGCCGATTGCGCCATTGCGTTGGAGTCCATCGCCCAAGCGACGCATGGCATTGTCGCCGTGGTCGGCCACCCGCAGAGCAATGGCGCGGTGGTGTTTAACGCGGCCAGCGTGTTGCGTGACGGCGGCATCGAGACGACCTATCGGAAGCGCGAGTTGCCCAACTACGCAGTGTTCGACGAACGCCGCTATTTTGCGTCGGGTGAGTCGGTCTGCACGTTCGATGTCGACGGCGTGAGTCTGGGCTTGTTGATCTGCGAGGATTTGTGGTTTCCCGAGCCGCTGGCGCAGACGGTGGCTGCCGGCGCGCAGCTGGTGTTGGTGCCCAACGCTTCACCGTTCGAGCGCGACAAGGCCGCGCAGCGCGACGCGCTGCTGGCCGATCGCGTGCGCGAAACCAACGTGGCGCTGGCGTATCTGAATATCGTCGGCGGTCAGGACAGCCTCGTCTACGACGGTGCCTCGTGCCTGGCCGACGCGGATGGCGTGATCCATCCGGCTGCCGAGGCATTTGCCGATCACTGGCTGGTGGCGGATTTCGATCCCGCGACGCGGCGGTTTCAGCGCGTGAGATGGCCGGTGGAAATCGATGAGTGTCGCGAGTCACTGGCGTGGCGCGCGATCGTGCGCGGCATCCGCGATTACCTGCACAAGAATGGTTTTCGACAAGCGTTGCTCGGGCTATCGGGCGGCGTAGATTCAGCGCTGGTGCTGGCACTGGCGGTCGAAGCACTGGGCGCGGATAACGTGCTTGCCGTGCGCCTGCCATCGCGTTACACGTCGGATGTGAGCAACGATCTGGCGCTGGAGCAGGCGCGCACATTGGGCGTGCAGGTCGAGACCGTGCCGATCGAAGCGCCCTTCACTGGATTCCTGCAGGCGTTGGCGCCGTTGTTTAAAGGCCTGCCCGCCGATGTCACCGAGGAAAACCTGCAATCGCGCTGTCGCGGCGCGCTGCTGATGGCGGTCTCCAACAAGACCGGTCGGCTGCTGCTGACCACCGGCAACAAGAGCGAATACGCAGTCGGTTACGCGACCATCTATGGCGACATGTGCGGCGGCTATGCGCCGATCAAGGATCTGTACAAGACCGAGGTGTATGCGCTGTGCGCGTGGCGCAATGCGCAGGGTACGACTGCGTCAGGAACGGGCGACGTCATCCCCCAAGCCGTGATCGATCGGGCGCCGTCGGCGGAGTTGCGCGACAACCAGACCGATCAGGATTCGCTGCCGCCGTACGACATGCTGGACGCGATCCTGTTTCGCGACATCGAGCTGGAGCAGTCGCGCGCGGAAATCATTGCTGCGGGTTTTGACCAGGCGATCGTCGATCGCGTATTGCGGCTGGTGCGGATCAGCGAATGGAAGCGCCAGCAATCCGCGCCCGGGCCGAAGGTCTCCCGGCGCGCTTTCGACGGCGAGCGCCGCTATCCAATTACCTCTGGTTACACCGCCGCCGGTTAGAGAAAACTACTGGCCGCTGGCAAACGGATTGAGTTGGCGCAAGATACCCGACTTGCGCGGCCATTTGCCGGCCAGCCACGGGTGATTCGGAAAATTCTGCTGCAACACGCGCCGCGAATCGTCCGCAAGAGTCTTGTTGCCAAGCCGCGTGTACGACTCGGCCATCAGTGCCAGCGCATCACCCTCGTAGGCGCTTTGCGGAAAGTTTTCGATCACGTATTGACCACGATTGGCCGCGGCGACATACGCGCCGCGATTAAGGTAGTACAAGCCGACGCCGATCTCGTGCTTGGCCAGTTGCTCGCGCAGATAGACCATGCGCTGGCGGGCATCGCCGGCGTAACGGCTGCTGGGATAGCGGCGCAGCAAGTCACCGAAATCGTTGAAACTCTGCCGCGGCGTGCCCTGATCGCGCTGGCTCAAATCCAGACGCGCCAGCTTTGCCAGCACGCGGTTTTCGCGGTTGAAGTTGATCAGCGCCTTTATGTAGTAGGCGTAGTCCACATGCTTGTGCGTGGGATAGGTGCGGATGAAACGGTTGATGGTGGACGCTGCATCGTCGAACTTGCCGTCCTTGTAATAGGCGTAGGCCAGATCCAGCTGCGCCTGCTCGGTGAAGGGGCCGTAGGGGAAGCGCGAGATCAGTCGCTTGTAATAGGTCTCGGAGCGGCCCAGGTTGTTGTTCTCCAACGCTTGGTGCGCGCGCGCGTACATCTGGTCGACCGGCAGGGTTTCTGTCGCCGCATCTTTCTTCTTGCCAAACAGCTTGCCGACACTCGAGCAGCCGCTGGTGGCCAACGCGATCGAGAGGAAAAACATCAGGGCAAGGCGTGGCAGGCCGGGGGATCGGGTCATTGCGTGGGAATCGCTGGAGCGCCGCGCTGCGGCAAGAACGCGAATAATAGCCCAAACTGTGCGGCGCCCACACCCGACCACTGGTTCAACGCCGGGTTCAACCGCCAACCGATGCGCGCCCGTTTCATGCAGGGACGCCGCTGTTGGTGCTGCTACGGGCGCCTGAGCCGTGTACGCCGAATCAGTTTGAGCCTTGACCATACTGGAATTCATCCATGTTGCCTGAGTTGTTGCCAGAGCCGGACGATGCACCCGATGCAGGCGATGAGGATGTCGCCGCCATTGAGCAGCTGCAGGCCAGCGTGCCGTTCTCAGCCGCAGGACGCCGGTTTGATCAGGTACTGGCCGAATTGTTCCCCGAGTTTTCGCGTTCGCGCTTGTCGGAATGGGTCAAATCGGGCGATGCGCTGCTGGATGGCGCCGTGGTGCGCCCGCGCGATCTGGTCAAGGGTGGCGAATCGGTCAGCGTGGCGGCGGTCGGCACCATCGAAACCCGTTCGCTGCCCGAGGCGATGGATCTGTCCATCGTGCACGCCGACAACGATGTGATCGTGATCGACAAGCCGGCCGGTCTGGTGGTGCATCCCGGCGCGGGCAACCCCGCCGGTACGCTGGCTAACGGCTTGCTGCATTACGATCCAAAACTGGCCGAAGTGCCGCGCGCCGGCATCGTGCATCGGCTGGACAAGGACACCTCCGGATTGATGGTGGTCGCCCGCAACCTGCGTGCGCACGCCGCATTGGTGGCGCAATTGTCGGCGCGCGAAGTGCATCGGCAGTATCTGGCGGTCGCGTTTGGACGAATGGTCGCCGGCGGCAGCGTGCATGCGCCGATCGGTCGCCATCCCAACGATCGTATCCGCATGGCCGTGGTCAGCGAAGGTCACGGCCGCGATGCGATTACCCACTACCGCGTACGCGAGCGCTTTCGAGCGCACAGCCTGATCGAATGCCGGCTCGAAACCGGCCGCACCCACCAAATTCGAGTGCACATGGCACACGTACGTCATCCGCTGGTCGGTGATCCGCTGTACGGCGGCGGACTGAGATTGCCGCGCGGGGCAACACCAGAACTGATCGAAATGTTGCAGGGATTCCGGCGTCAGGCGTTGCATGCCGAGAAACTGGCGTTCGTGCATCCGGCTAGCGGCGAAACGGTGACATTCGAGACGCCCGCTCCAGCTGATTTCCATGCGCTGCTGGATGTGTTGCGGAAGGATGATGCCAGCGCTGCGACCAAGGCGCGTTGAGCTCGCGTGGCCGGCGAGCCCTTCCTGCGACCCGATTGGCCTGCGCCTGATTGCGTGCGGGCGCTGACCACGCTGCGCGATGGTGCGGGTCTGTCGCTGCCGCCGTTCGATCGCTTCAATCTCGGCCTGCACAGCGGCGACGATCCTGACACCGTGCGCGCCAATCGCGACGAACTGGTTCGACACGCGGCATTGCTAGGGATGCCGCATTGGTTGAAGCAAGTGCATGGCACCACGATTGCCATAGAACCCGATTTCTTGCAGCACGACGACGAGCCCGAAGCTGATGCGGCCATCGCTCGTACAGCCGGACGTGTGCTCGCCATCCTCAGCGCAGATTGCCTACCGGTGTTGCTGTGCAGCCGTGACGGCCGCGTTGTTGGCGCGGCGCACGCGGGTTGGCGCGGGCTTGCAGCGGGTGTGCTCGAGCGCACCATCGAGGCAATGCAAGCGGCACCGGACACGCTGATGGCGTGGCTCGGTCCTGCGGCGGGACAGCAAGCCTACGAAGTGGGCGAAGAGGTTCATGCCGCCTTTGTTGACGCCGACACGCGCAATCGCGACGCGTTCGTCGCTACCCGAGCAGGCCATTGGTTGTGCGATCTGTATGCGCTGGCGCGACGCCGGTTGGCCGATGCCGGCGTGACCAACGTGCACGGCGGTGGCTTGTGCACCATCAGCGATGCACAACGCTTCTACTCGTATCGCCGCGATGGCCAAACGGGACGTATGGCGAGCCTGATCTGGATCGCGTCAGAAACCGGCGAAATCCTGCGTTGAATCAATCACTGCACGCTTGATTCAAGCCACGTTCGACCCTATCCATGCACCATTGCGGCACTGCCGCCGCCCGTTTCCGGAGTGCACTCATGCGCATGGACAAACTCACATCGCGACTGCAGGAAGCGCTGGGCGATGCCCAGTCGCTGGCCGTCGGCCGCGATCACAATGTCATCGAACCGGTGCATTTGCTGGTCGCGTTGATCGACCAGAGCGGCGGCAGCACGCGCCCGTTGCTGGCGCAGGCCGGCGTCAACGTCACCCGTCTGCGGCAGCAATTGGGCGAGTTGATGGATCGGCTGCCGGCGGTCAGCGGACAGGAAGGCAACGTCAGCGTATCGAACGACCTCTCGCGCCTGCTCAATCTCACCGACAAGCTGGCGCAACAGCATGGCGATGCCTTCATTGCATCGGAGATGTTCCTGCTGGCCGCGCTCGAGGACAAGGGCGAGATGGGCGCGCTGCTGCGTGCAGCGGGCGGCGATCGTGGAAAGCTGGAAGCGGCGATCGCGACATTGCGTGGCGGCGACAAGGTCAACGAGGCCACCGCCGAGGAATCGCGCCAGGCGCTGGAGAAATATACGATCGACCTGACCGCGCGCGCCGAATCGGGCAAGCTCGATCCAGTGATCGGTCGCGACGAGGAAATCCGTCGCACTATCCAGGTGTTGCAGCGGCGTACCAAGAACAATCCGGTGCTCATCGGCGAACCCGGCGTTGGCAAGACTGCCATCGTCGAGGGCTTGGCCCAGCGCATCGTTAACAACGAAGTGCCAGAAGGCTTGCGCGGCCGCCGCGTGCTCTCGCTCGACATGGGCGCGTTGATCGCGGGCGCTAAGTTTCGTGGCGAGTTCGAGGAACGCCTCAAGGGCGTGCTGGCCGATCTTGCCAAGCAGGAAGGCAACGTGATCCTGTTCATTGACGAATTGCACACCGTCGTCGGCGCCGGCAAGGCCGAAGGATCGATGGATGCCGGCAACATGTTGAAACCTGCGCTCGCGCGCGGCGAACTGCATTGCATCGGCGCAACCACGCTCGACGAATACCGCAAATACATCGAGAAAGATGCTGCGCTCGAACGCCGCTTTCAGAAAGTCTTCGTCGGCGAACCGACAGTGGAAGACACGATCGCGATCCTGCGCGGATTGAAGGAACGCTACGCGGTACATCACGGCGTCGAGATCACCGATCCGGCGATTGTCGCCGCTGCGACGCTCTCGCATCGCTACATCGCCGATCGACAATTGCCCGACAAGGCGATCGACCTGATGGACGAAGCCGCCTCACGCATCCGCATGGAGATCGATTCCAAGCCGGAGGAAATGGACCGGATGGAGCGGCGCCTGATCCAGCTCAAGATCCAGCGCGAGGCGCTGAAGAAGGAGAAGGACAAGGAATCCAAGCAGCGCCTGGCCAATCTGGAAACCGAGATCGACGCGCTCGAACGCAAGTTCAACGACCTCGAGGAAATCTGGAAAGCCGAGAAGGCGACCTTGCAAGGCGCGACCAGAATCAAGGAGCAGATCGAGTCCGCGCGCCTGGAGCTCGAAGCCGCGCAACGTCGCCAGGATTACGCCGCGATGAGCGAGATCCAGTACGGCCGCATGCCCGATCTCGAAAAGCAGCTCAAGGCTGCACAGGAAGTGGAGACGCAAGGCTTCACCTTGTTGAAAGACAAGGTCACCGCCGAGGAAATCGCCGAAGTGGTGTCGCGCTGGACCGGCATCCCGGTTAATCGAATGCTCGAAGGCGAGCGCGACAAGCTGCTGAAGATGGAATCGGCATTGCACACGCGCGTGGTTGGCCAGGACGAAGCGGTGAAAGCGGTCAGCGATGCGATCCGTCGCTCGCGCGCTGGGCTGTCGGATCCGAATCGTCCGAACGGCAGTTTCCTGTTCCTCGGCCCGACCGGCGTCGGCAAGACGGAGTTGTGCAAGGCGCTTGCGGATTTCCTGTTCGACAGTTCCGACGCGATGGTGCGCATCGACATGAGCGAGTTCATGGAGAAGCATTCGGTCGCACGACTGATCGGCGCACCGCCGGGCTATGTTGGATACGAAGAAGGTGGCTATCTCACCGAAGCCGTGCGCCGACGCCCGTACAGCGTGATCCTGCTCGATGAAATCGAGAAAGCGCATTCGGACGTGTTCAACATCTTGTTGCAGGTGCTCGACGACGGACGTCTGACCGATGGCCAAGGCCGTACCGTGGATTTTCGCAATTGCGTGATCGTGATGACCTCGAACCTGGGATCGCACGTGATCCAGGAAATGGCGAACGACAGTTCAACTGATAGCGATTCAGCCGAGGCCTACACGCAGATGAAGGCTGGCGTGATGGCAGTTGTGCAGGCGCATTTCCGACCTGAGTTCATCAATCGACTGGACGAGATCGTGGTGTTTCATCCGCTGGACAAGGCGCAGATTCTCGAGATTGCGCGCTTCCAGACGCAATACCTCGCCAAGCGCCTGGCCGAACGCCAGATCGGTATCGAAATCAGCGAGAAGGCGCTTGCGCTGCTCGGCAATGTCGGCTTCGATCCGGTGTACGGTGCACGGCCGCTGAAGCGTGCGATCCAGCAACAACTGGAGAATCCGCTGGCCACGAAAATCCTGTCCGGTGAATTCGTGGCCGGCGACACCATTGCGGTGGACGCAGAGGGAGGCGCACTGGTGTTTCGCAAGGCTTGAATGCGACAGTCTGCTATCGAATAGCAAATAGCCTGCGTGTCAGATGGCCCGCCCGCGAATGAAATCTGCGGCGCGCTCGGCGATCATGATCGTTGGTGCATTGGTGTTGCCGCCAATGAGCTTTGGCATCACCGAGGCATCGACCACGCGCAAACCCGCAATGCCGCGCACGCGCAATTGCGGATCCACCACCGCCCTCTCGTCGTCGGCATCGCCCATCCGGCAACTGCCGATCGGGTGGTACACGGTTTCGGCCTTGGCGCGGATGAAGCGTTCGATCGACGCATCGTCTTGCACCGATGCGCCCGGAAAGATCTCTGCGCCCCGATACGGCGCAAACGCAGGCTGCGCAAAAATGTTGCGCGAAATTTTCACGCATTCGACCATCATCCGCATGTCGAAACGCTCGGCGTCGCTGAGGTAGTTCGCTTCGATCCGCGCGTGGTCGGCTGCATTGGCTGAATTGAGCGCGATGCGACCACGACTCAGCGGTCGCAAATTGCAGGCGTGCAACGTGTAGCCATAACCCTTCAGGCGATGGCGGCCATGATCGTCCAGCATCGCCGGCACGAAATGAAACTGCACATCGTCGCGTTCGTCGGGCGCCAGTCGCGAGCGCGCAAAGCCGCCAGCTTCGGCCACGTTGCTGGTGCCAATGCCACTGCGATGCAAGTAGTAGTTCCAGGCAGTGGTGATGTCGCTGATGTGGTCGTAGGTGATCTTGCGCGTGCAATGCTGCAGCGTGCAGGAGTCGAGATGATCCTGCAGATTGGCACCGACGCCGCCCAACTCGGTCACGACATCGATTCCGTGCCGGTGCAGCTCGGAGGGTGGACCGACGCCCGAGAGCATCAACAATTGCGGCGAGTTGATTGCGCCGCCGCACAGCAGCACTTCGCGTGATGCTGTATCGATTATGACCTTGCCGCCGATGGTGTATTCGACGCCGCTGGCGCGACCGCGCTCGATGATCACCCGTCGGGCCAGCGCGCCGGTGCGAACGGTCAGGTTCTCGCGCGGTTTGGCCGGGTCCAGATACGCCACTGCAGCCGAACAACGCGCGCCATCGACCTGCGTCACCTGGAACAGGCCGCAACCGTCCTGAACCGGCCCGTTGAAATCGGTGTTGACCGCGTGCCCGGCCTGCGCCGCAGCATCGACGAACACCTGCGAGAGCTCATTCACATGACGCAGGTCGCTGACCTTCAGCGGGCCGTCGCCGCCATGCAACGCATCGGCGCCACGTTCGTTGCCCTCGGAGCGACGGAAGTACGGCAGCACCGCATCCCAGTTCCAGCCATGCGCGCCGAGCTCGCCCCATTCATCGTAATCGCGCGACACGCCACGGATGTAGCACATCGCATTGATCGAACTCGACCCGCCCAGCACCCGGCCGCGCGGCCACCACAGTCGACGATTGTCGAGTGCGGGCTCGGGCGCGGTGTCGTAATTCCAGTTCACGCCTTTCTTGCCGACCAGCTTGGCCAGCCCCGCCGGCATATGGATAAACGGATGCCAGTCGCGCGGGCCGGCTTCCAGCAGCAGCACGCGTACGTCGGCGTCTTCGCTCAACCGGTTAGCCAGCACGCAACCGGCCGATCCGGCGCCGACGATGATGTAGTCGTAAGAAGTCAGGGGAGGCTCCTGTGAAGTAAGCGACACGCAATGGGGATTGGCAATAGCAGGCAGCAGACAGTGCTCTCGATGGCTCCGATCGGATAAGAAATCAGGGCGACGCAGCGTCTGTGTGATCCGAGGCTAGAGCCGCAGCCTAGAGCAATTGCTTCAGCGTGCAAGCCGGCCGAGGCGAGGCGATGGTGCGCCGGCGATTGGTCGGGCAGACCAAACGACCAAACGAGCGGCGAATCGGTATCCTGCGCGACGTGATAATTGCTCGCTGCAGCCCAAAATGACCTCTGCCACCAATTCCGTTGGGCGCACGGGCTTGTGGCGCTTGGTCACCGGTGCGCATGCGCACGAGCGTCGCGTGCTGCTGATCGCGTTCGTGTACTTCTTCTGCGTGCTGGCGGCGTATTACGTGTTGCGGCCGGTACGCGATCAATTCAGCGCGGCCGTTGGTTCGACCAACTTGTGGCAGTTCTGGACCGGTACCTTCATCGTCACGTTGGCGCTGGCACCGGTGTTCGGCGCGATGGTGGCGCGCTATCGGCGTGAAGTATTCGTACCTGCAGTGAACCTGTTCGCAGTGGCCTGCCTTGCGTTGTTCATCCCGGCGTTCGCGGCCGAGGACGCAATCGGCGTGCGCTTGCTGGGCACGATCTTCTACATCTGGCTGAGCGTGTTCTCGCTGTTCGTAGTGTCGGTGTTCTGGAGTTTCATGGCCGATGTGTTCGACAGCGGCCAGGCACGCCGGTTGTTTCCGGTAATCGCGGTTGGCGGAACGCTAGGCGCTGTTGCAGGCCCGACCATCGCCGCGCTGCTGCCGATCCGCACGCTGCTGTTGATCGCGATCGGGCTGATGCTGGTCGCTACCGTCTGCGCGTGGATGGTGTCCGCGTGGTCGCGACTGCATCCCAATCGCGAACGCAGCCTGGCGGCGTCTGACGGCGCTGCTTCTGATCATGATGTCATTGGCGGCAGTATCTGGTCCGGTCTGCTGCAGACCCTGCGCTCGCCATTCTTGCGGCGGATGGCGGCGTTGATGGTGCTGGGCGATGCAGTGGGTACGGTCGCCTATGTGCTGGCCGCGGACTACATCAAGCTTCACTACGCCGATGCTGAAGCGCGCAAGACCGTGTACGCCCACATCGATCTGGTCACTAACCTGCTGCAACTCGGATTGCAGTTGAGCGTGACCCGACTGTTGATGCTGCGCTGGGGTCCTGCGGTGACACTGGTGGCGGCGGCAGCGACCAAGGTAATCGCGCTGGTCGCCACCGTATTCGTCGGGCCGGCGGCAGTGCTGCCGATGCTGGTGGCCACCCGCAGCAGCTTTTACGGGATCGGCAAGCCAGCGGCAGACAGTCTGTATGCGCGGGCCGATCGCGAACTGCGCTACAAGGGCAAGAATGTCATTGACACCGCGGTCTGGCGCTTCGGCGACGTGGTGGTGTCGGTGGCGATGAAAGGGCTGTACGGCATTGGAATCGGCGTTGCCGGTTTCGCGCTGCTGTCCACGATTGCTGCCGCGCTGGAAGGCGTGTTCGGATGGCGCAGTGCGCATTCGCGCGAACTGCGTGACGAGGACGTCGATGCAGTCGATGTCCCAAACGATGCACCAAGAGAATCCTGAGAATCCACTCCATGTCTGATCCGCAACAACCCAAGGTACTCAACGTCGGCGGCAACAACCGACAGGTGCCACTGCCTGAGCATTTCAATGGCTGGCAGCACGTGCTGCTGGACATCGATCCGCGCGGCGAACCGGATCTGCTGTGCGATGCGCGCGAACTGGAAACCCAGGACGCCGCGCAGTTCGAGGCGATCTATTGCTCGCACAATCTCGAGCACTACCACCGGCACGATGGCGCACGCGTGCTGGCCGGTTTTCGGCATGTGCTCAAGCCCGGCGGCTTCGCGCATATCACGGTGCCGGACTTGGACGCAGTGATGCGCCAGGTGGTGCAACGCGGCTTGGATGTCGACGACGTGCTGTATACCTCGCCGGCTGGCGAGATTCTGGTGCGCGACGTGCTGTATGGCTGGAGCGTGGAAATCGAACGCACCGGCAACGACTTTTATGCGCACAAGACCGGCTTCAGCGTGAAATCGCTTGGTCGCATCTTGGCCGAAAGCGGCTTCGACCACGTTTACATGGGAACTGGAAATCTCGAAGTGCAGGCATACGCCTTCGATACCGAACCGGGCGCGGAGTACCGCGCGCTGTTGGGTCTAGGCTAACCCGATAGAAGCCGGCAGCGCGCCTCGCCTCAGGCCGCCGCCGCCCGCTGCGTCAGCGACTGCCGATACAGCGCGGCAGATTCAAGATCGGCCGGGTCGAAATCGTCAACCATGATCGTGTCCAGCGTAATCTCGCGCAGTTCTTCGAGCTGGATTTTTTCCTGCGCGGTGATCCAGCCCTCGGCCACGCCTTCGGCCAGCTGCGCCGGAAATTCCAGCGCCTGGATATCGCTGTTCTTGAGCGCCTTGAGAAACTTGCGCTCGACCGGCTCGGCCAGAATCGCCTTGGCCAGATAGCTGTTGATGCGGCCAGCCGGATTGTTTTCGCACGGGGTCAAAAACGCGCCTTCGCCGAGGCGATCGCGCGCCTCCGATGGCGACATCAGCAACGCGGCGGCACGATGGCCGAGCCGATCCGACGGTGGTTGCGCGCGACGGCCGAATGGAAACACCAATTGCCACAACAACCAGCCGACGCTGCGCACCGGGAAATTGCGCAGAGCGCCCGACAGGGCCAGTTCGATCTTGTGGATGCAATCGTGGAACGCCCACGCCAGCAACGGCTGTTCGTCGACGGGCCGGCCTCGGTCCTCGTAGCGTTTGAGCATCGCACTGGCGATGTACAACTGGCTGAGCACATCGCCCAATCGGCCTGAGAGTTTTTCCTTGAACTTGAGCTTGCCGCCGAGCAGCAGCATCGAGGTGTCGGCCATCAGCGCCAACGCCGCGGAGTAGCGGTTGAGCTTGCGATAGAAGCGGCGTGTATAGGCTCCGCCCGGCGCGCTGCCGACGTGCGAGGACACCAACCCGAACCATAGGCTGCGCGCCGCGTTTGAAAACGCGAAACCAATGTGGCCGAACAGGTTGCGGTCGAACTCCCGCAGTCGCAGCACAGGATCTTCCAACATCGTCGCCTTCATTTCCTTGAGCACCCACGGATGGCACAGGATCGCGCCCTGGCCGAAGATCATCAGGCTGCGGGTCATGATGTTGGCGCCCTCGACCGTGATCGAGATCGGCGCGCCTTGCCAGTCGCGACCGAGGTAATTGCGCGGGCCGAGTATGATGCCCTTGCCGCCATGGATATCCATCGCATCCTGGATGATCTCGCGCCCGATCGTGGTGCAGTGGTATTTCGCGATGGTCGAGGGCACAGCGGGATTTTCGCCGCGACTCACCGCGGCTGCGGTCGCCTGCGACAACGCCGTAATCGCGTAGGTATTGCCGGCGATGCGCGCGAGTGCTTCCTCGACGCCTTCAAAGCGTCCAATCGAAAGGCCAAACTGCTTGCGAATGCGCGCATAGGCGCCGGTGACCAGCGCGCCCAAGCGCGCCGAACCACTGGCGGTGGAGGGCAGGGTGATCGAGCGCCCGATTGACAGCACTTCGACCAACATCTGCCAGCCCTTGCCGGCCTGCTCCTCGCCGCCGATCAGCGCCGACAGCGGGACGAACACGTCCTTGCCGTGGATCGGGCCGTTCTGGAACGGAATATTGAGCGGAAAGTGGCGACGCCCAATCTGGATTCCCGGCGTATCGCGCGGCACCAGCGCCAGCGAGATGCCAAGGTCCTCGACATCGCCGATCAAATGGTCGGGATCGTACAAGCGGAACGCCAGACCGATCAGGGTCGCCACCGGAGCCAGGGTGATGTAGCGCTTGTCGAAGTTGAGGCGGATGCCGACCACTTCGGCGCCGCCGAAATTGCCGGTGCAGATGATGCCGTAGTCGGGGATCGAAGTGGCATCCGAGCCGGCGAATGGACCGGTCAGCCCGAAGCAGGGCACCTCGCGGCCATCGGCCAGTCGCGGCAGATAGTGATTTTTCTGCTCGTCCGTGCCGTAATGCATCAGCAGCTCGCCAGGGCCGAGCGAATTGGGAACGCCGACAGTGGAGCTGAGCGTGGCCGAGACCGAAGCGAGTTTCTCAATCACCTTGTGGTTGGCCAGCGCCGAAAAGCCCAAGCCACCGAATTGCTTCGGAATGATCATGCCGAAGAACTTGTTCTTCTTGATGTAATCCCAGACCTCCGGCGCGAGATCGGCGCGCACGTGACTGGTCTCCCAGTCGTTCGTCATCCGGCACACGGTCTCGCACGGCCCGGCAAGAAACGCCTGTTCCTCCGCCGTCAGTTCAGGTTTTGGCTGCGACAGCAGCAGTTTCCATTTCGGCATGCCGGAAAACAGCTCACCTTCCCAGCCCACGGTGCCGGCTTCCAGCGCGGTGCGCTCGGTCTCCGACAGCGGCGGCAGGATGCGCGTGTAGAACTTCAACAGCGGCGCAGTGATCAATGGTCGGCGGATGCCCGGTATCAGCAGCGGAATCGCGACCAGTGCGACCAGTCCGGCGGCGACGTAAACGCTGACCGGATTGGCGCCCGCCAACACGCACAAGCCAAGCAAGCCGGCGCAGACCAGAACCCAGATGGGCATCGACCCGCGGTGATAGGCGCAGAACGCCGAGCCCAGCAGGACCGCCAGGATTGGCAACACGATCAAGACCACGTTCGACATTGTCTGCTCCGCGATAAAGCAATCAGAAACCGCGCCGGTTCGATAATGCCGCGAACTTGCGGCGATGAACAATGCGGGCCGACGATTACCGGATGGAAACGAAAATTGGCACTGGGCGCCGGGTGCAACGGAATGCACCATACGGCATAGTATGGAACGGTCGCCGGCAGGTTTCAATCCCCGCTCGCGCCCCAAAACTGGACATACGATTGTGGCCTTGAGCGTATGGTGGCTACACTCATTCTTTCCATATCGGTCACCCCTCGCGACGATGCCAGCCCCCGATCAGTCCACGGAAACCTCCAACGCACGTCCGGCGCGCTTGTCTGCATCCGATTGGGCGCAGGCGGCGCTTGATCTGATGGCCGAGCAAGGCTTGGCGGCGGTCGGTGTGGAGCCGTTGGCGCGACGGCTCGGGGTGACCAAGGGCAGCTTTTACTGGCACTTCCCGTCGCGCGAGGCGCTGTTAACTGCGGCCTTGGAGCATTGGGAGTCAGTCGAACAGGAAACGGTGTTCGGCCAGCTCGAGGCGATCTCCGACCCGCGCGAACGACTGCGCAAGTTGTTCCTGCTGGTCGCCCACGAGGTGCGCTCGCACGTGCTGTATTCCGAATTGCTCAAGGCGCTGGATCATCCGGTGGTCAAGCCGGTGATGGAGCGCGTATCGCAGCGACGCCTGGACTATCTGTGGGCTTCGTTTCGCCAATCTGGCCTGACTCGCACCGAGGCCCAGCATCGCGCGCGATTGGCGTACGCGGCCTACGTCGGATTCCTGCAACTCTCGCTGCAACTGCACCAGCCGCGCTTGCACCACGGCGAATTCGAGGCGTATGTGGAGCATGTGATGCAGACATTGATTCCCTGAGATGCGAGTCGCCAAGTGTTAGCGCTCGCTGCGCGCCATTCAATCACAGCACTAATTTTCTGTGAGCCCGCAACAGAGCGGCAAAATGGGTATTGCCTTGGAGTCTCAGGTGCTGTCGACGGCAGAGGTCGTGATTTGCGAGGCTTCGGCGCGAGCGGCGTCTCCAAATTCGTCCATTGCGACCAGCAATGCAGAAAATCCGTCGCGCTCCACACTGGTCAAATTCGGATTCCAGATATCCAGCAGCATTACCACGCGCGTTAATTTGCTTGAATTCCATGCGTCATGCTCGAATGAATCATCGAAAATCACGCAGCGACCTTCCACCCACTTCCGAGATTCGCCCGCCGCACGCAACGCTCCGCAGTCCGGCGGAACGATTAGCGGCAGATGCACAATTAGTCGACCGTTGACGCTTCCGTAGTGTGGTGGGATATGCGCCCCGGGTTTGAGTTGTGAAAACACAACTTCCGGACCGTGCCCCGGTATGCGCATGAGTGGAAGGTCGTCAAGGAGCTCGCGCGTTCGCGGGCACTTGTCGAGGTTGGCCGGGTAGGGTTTTCCATGCCTGAAAAGGTGCGACGTGGACCATTGCATCGAGCGGTTGAGACCTCCCCAACTGTCTGCGGCGGGGTCGTCAGGATCGAGCTGGATGTAAGGTTCAAAAGCGGGCCCGCTGGACTCCAGCAGGCCGATCATTTCCTTCCGAATGATCGGCGTCGCAGCCTCCAATACGCCGATCCATTCGAAGTCTTCGCGTTCGTAAAACGGCTTCGGTGGAAGATCCGGGATATACATCACGTCCGGACGCCATTTCGGATGCGCGTAGCGATTGCGACGCGCGCCAATAAATCCTGCGGCGCATTCGTCTATGCGGCGAAGTGCGGCGCTGCCATGACTCTTTCTAATCCCGCTGAGGCACGCGCTAATCCGCAAGCGCTGCTCGGAAGTTACGGCCTGGGCTGCTTGATCCAGCAGGGTGCGAGTCAGTGGCGGTTGAGGCTTGTTGCGTGCCTGGTCCAGGGCCAGCAGGTAATGCCCAAAGGCTCGAAGTTGCCGTCCATTAGCCATGTCGACCATGCCCATGTGCAAACGTAGGAGCAGGTTGTCTGGGCCCAGCAGCAGACCTCGCGCCAGCTCCACACCTGCTTCATCCAACCTGCCAACTTGCGCCAGCATCATCCCAAGGTCGTGGTAGCGCGAGACATCAGTCGGTTGAAGATCGCGAACGCGTGTAAGCAAAGCGATGACCCGCTCCATATTTCCTGCCGCCAACTCGAATTCGGCGAGTTGGGTCAATGCGGTGGGGTCGTTCGGTTCACGCTTGAGATCCGCAAGGCATGCCAGCCGCGCGTCGTGAGCAGGATCGGCTTCCAGTGGCCTCGCAGCGCCATCATCCTTGATGTCATCCATGTCCGACATTGGGGTTTCGTCTTCGGTATGCAGTCGACGCGATGATACCCGTTACGCTTGACCGAACCCATCCTCGCGACTTGCCGGTTGACTGTGTTTAGAGAGGCCCAACGTCGCCATTTTGGTCTTGCAGGCAACGGCTCGCCACCACCGCGACGCTGACTGCTGATTTCCCTGTGGACCAGAGCGGACTCTTGCCGCTGGCGAACCGAGGGGCAACAACACTAGACTTTGCCGACTGGCCTTCCACTCGAAGTAGTTCGGATCGATACCATGCCGCTACGCCATGAACTGATCGCT
The DNA here is from genome assembly GCA_038216155.1 of Lysobacterales bacterium. Lineage (GTDB taxonomy): Bacteria > Pseudomonadota > Gammaproteobacteria > Xanthomonadales > Xanthomonadaceae > SZAS-103. The sequence goes on along the minus strand of JBBQQH010000049.1, from coordinate 1,376 downwards.
GCCCTCAAGCGCCTGCTCAAGGCGCAGGGAATCACCTACGCCGCGCTGGCGCAGCAGCTCCAACTGAGCGAAGCCGCAGTCAAGCGCATGTTCTCCCGGCAGGCGTTGAACCTGCAGCGACTGGAGGAAATCTGCGACGGGTTGCATATCGGTTTAGCCGATCTGGCTGCCGAGGCGCAACACGGCACAGCGCCGCTGGCCGAGCTCGACATTGAACACGAGCAGGCGCTGGTCGCCGACCCTGCGCTGCTGCTGGTGCTGTATCTGCTACTCAATCGCTGGAACGAAGCCGAGGTGCTGGCGAAGTATCGTTTCAGCCAGCCCGAATGGGTTTTGTTGCTGACACGGCTCGATCGCATGGGCGTGATCGAGCTGCAACCGGGCAACAAATATCGCGTGCGCACCGCGCGAAATTTTCGCTGGCGCCGGAACGGGCCGATGGAGCGCTTCTTTCGGACCCAACTGCTACCGGACTTCTTCGCCCGCGACTTCGCCGGTGAAAACGAGTCGTTGCTGCTGCTCAGCGGGATGATGAGCGTGGCTTCCGCCGCCCGCTTGCAGCGCCGAATGGACGAGAGCGCCAGCGAGTTCGACCTGCTGATGGCACAGGACGCCGGCTTGCCGGCGGCGCACCGGGTCGGCGTCAGCCTGGTGCTGGGCAAGCGGCCGTGGAAGCTGCAGTTGTTCGAGCCGCTGCGCCGCAGCAATTCTGGTTGACCGGTTACAATTGCGTGACAGTGGTCGCGGTTCGATTCGCCCTCCCGCCTAGCAGGCGCCAGTCTGATCCCTCACATGTCCAGCACACTCGATGCACTCAACCAATGGGTGCTTGAAGTCGCCCGCCACACCCAGCCCGACCGCATCCAGTGGTGCGATGGTTCGGACACCGAATCGCGCGCGCTTACCGAGCTGATGCTCGCCACCGGCGATTTGATCGCGCTCAATCCCGACACTCATCCCGATTGCTATTTGCACCGTTCCAGCCCGTCGGACGTGGCGCGGGTGGAACACCTGACTTTCGTTTGCACGCCGGTCGAAACTGACGCCGGCCCAAACAATCACTGGATGGCACCAGCCGTTGCGCACGCCAAGATCGATGCGTTGTTCGCTGGCTGCATGCGCGGTCGCACAATGTACGTGATTCCCTATTGCATGGGCCCGATCGATTCGCCGATCTCTCGCTGCGGCGTCGAGATCACCGACAGCCCGTACGTGGTCGCGAACATGCGCATCATGACCCGCATGGGCGCAACTGCGCTGGCGCGTATCGAACGGGAAAGCCAGTCCGGTGACACCGCATTCGTGAAGGGTCTGCATTCGATCGGCGAACTGGACCCCAGCCGTCGCTTCATCATGCATTTCCCGGAAGAATTGGC
>JBBQQH010000048.1:0-21196 GCA_038216155.1 Lysobacterales bacterium | reverse complement strand
ATAGTCAGCGGTGAACTGCGGGTTCTCACGCACTTCCATCTTCGACCGCAGCGCATCAATGCGGGGGTCGGCTGCGATGGCATCGCCGTAGTCGGCGGCGGTCAGTCGCCCAAAGATCAGCGGCACCGCGATCATGTACTGCAGGCAGTGGTCGCGGTCGGCATAATTGGCCAGCGGGCCGGTCTTGTCGATGATGCGCACGCCCGCTTCCTGGGTCTCGATCACGATGCGTTCGATCTGGTCGATCCGGTCTTTCACCGCCGGATGCAGCGTGATCGCGCATTCCACCGCCGTCTGCGCATGGAATTCGGCCGGGTAGCTGATCTTGAAAAGAACATTCTCCATGACATAACTGCCAAACGGGCGCTCGAACTCGAAAGCGTTGCCCTTGAACGCCACGTCGTAAAAACCCCACGTCTTCGCCGTCAGCGCGCTCGGATAACCCGGCTCGCCGCGCACCGCGTTCAAGGCGTGGGTGACTGCGCGGCGGCAAGCGTCACCGGCGGCCCAGCTCTTGCGCGGACCCGTATTGGGTGCATGCCGGTAGGTGCGCAGCGCGCCGCCGTCGATCCAGCTGTTGGACACCGCGTTGATGATTTCCTGCTTGCCACCGCCCAGCATCGCGGTGGTGACGGCGGTCGAGGCCAGCCGCACCAGGATCACGTGATCAAGCCCGACGCGATTGAAGCTGTTCTTGAGTGCGTAACAGCCCTGAATCTCGTGCGCCTTGATCGCCCAGCCCAGCACGTCGCGCACGGTGATTGGCTGGCCTTGGCGGGCGAGGTAATCGGAGACCGCGAGAATCGCGCCGAGATTGTCGGACGGATGGCCCCACTCGGCCGCCAACCAGGTGTCGTTGAAGTCCAGCCAGCGAACCTGCACGCCGATGTTATAGGCAGCCTGCACCGGATCAAGCTCGAATGCTGTGCCCGGCACGCGCGCGCCACCCTTCATGTCGGCACCGGGCACCAGCGGACCAAGGTGCTTGACGCAGTCCGGAAACTTCATCGCCAGCATCGCGCAGGCGAGCGAGTCCAGCAGCATGTAGCGCGCGGTGTCGAACGCCTCAACCGAATCGATCCGTGTGTCGATCACGTAGTCGGCGATGTCCACCATCGGCGCATCGGGGTCGGGACGGGCGGCGGAACGAATGTCGTGCTGGCTCATGGGCGGCGGTAGTCCGGAAGCGGGGGAAGCCGCACATTTTGCCAGATCGCAGTGGAGCCCGTGCGCCGGATACCACAGGCAATCTTGGTGCGCCGCGCTTGAGGCTTTTCGCCAATCACGGCAAGGTGAGAATTCCTTACTCTGTTTATATGTGAGGCGCCGACACCGCGCGCCGCAACAACCGAATTCGATCCCGTATGCCAGACATCCAATCGCCCTACCCGCACTTGCTCGCCCCGCTTGATCTGGGCTTTTGCACGCTTCCCAATCGCGTTTTGATGGGATCGATGCATACCGGACTGGAGGATCGCGCCAGTGATTATCCGAAGCTGGCCGCGTATTTCGCCGAGCGCGCACGTGGAGGCGTCGGCCTGATCGTGACCGGCGGCATCTCGCCGAACCTGGTCGGCTGGCTGAAACCATTCGCCGGCAAGCTGAGCTGGTCGTGGGAAGCGCGCAGGCATCGATTGGTCACCCGCGCCGTGCACGAACACGATGGCCGCATCTGCATGCAGATCCTGCACGCGGGGCGCTATGCCTATCATCCGCTGTCCGTATCGGCTTCGCGGCTGAAGGCGCCGATCAATCCGTTTACCCCACGGAAGCTGAGCGCACGTGGCGTATCGCGCCAGATCGAGGCCTTCGTAAACGCCGCGCGCCTGGCGCGCGACGCGGGATACGACGGCGTCGAAGTGATGGGTTCGGAAGGTTATCTGATCAATCAGTTCCTCGCGCCACGCACCAATCATCGTGACGACGCCTGGGGTGGCGATGCTGATACGCGCATGCGCTTTGCAGTCGAGATCGTGCGCCGGATTCGAGAGGCGTGCGGGCCGGATTTCATCCTGATCTATCGGCTGTCGATGCTCGAGCTCGTCGAAGATGCGTCTTCTTGGGACGAGATCGTGGTCCAGGCGAAAGCGGTCGAAGCCGCCGGCGCGACGCTAATCAACACCGGCATCGGCTGGCACGAGGCACGCGTGCCGACGATCGCCACGTCGGTGCCGCGCGGCGCATTTGCCGGCATCACCGCGCGGCTGCGGCCGCATGTCGCAGTGCCGCTGATCGCGACCAATCGCATCAACATGCCGCAGGTCGCCGAAGCGATCCTGGCGCGTGGCGATGCCGATATGGTGTCGATGGCGCGACCGTTGCTGGCCGACCCGGACTGGGTGCGCAAGGCGCAGTCAGCGCGCAGCGACGAGATCAACACGTGCATCGCCTGCAACCAGGCCTGCTTGGACCACGTGTTTGAAAACAAGAAAGCCAGTTGCCTGGTCAACCCGCGCGCGTGTTCGGAAACCGAACTGAATTACATACCGACCACAACGCCGCTGCGCATTGCGGTGGTTGGGGCCGGCCCTGCCGGGCTGGCCTGTGCCACGGTGGCCGCCGGACGTGGCCACTCAGTAACGCTATTTGAGAGTGCGGAGGCCATCGGCGGCCAGTTCAATCTGGCCAAGCGGATTCCGGGCAAGGAGGAATTTCATGAAACGTTGCGTTACTTCCAGCGCCAGATCGAACTGACCGGCGTCACGTTGCGCACCGGCATCCGTGCGGGCGTCGCCGAACTGACCGGATTTGATCGAGTGGTGCTTGCGTCCGGAATCCGTCCGCGAAGGGCGGATTTCCCAGGCGTCGGGCACCCGCGCGTGCACTCCTATATAGATGTAGTGACCGGTGCGTGCGAGATCGGTCCGCGCGTGGCGATTATCGGCGCCGGTGGCATCGGCTTCGACGTGGCCGAATACTTGGTGCACGAAGGCCCCTCGCCCACCTTGGATATCGCGCGCTGGATGGCGGAGTGGGGCGTCGATCCGTCGCAGCAGCAACGCGGTGGTTTGATGCCTCCGCAGCCGGAACCGCCCGCGCGCCAGGTCTGGCTGCTGCAACGCAGCCCCGGCAAACCGGGCGCGCGGCTGGGCAAGACCACCGGCTGGATCCATCGCGCCACGCTCAAGGCCAAGGGTGTTCAGATGCTGTCGGGCGTGACCTACGTTGGGTTCGACGACAACGGCCTGAAGATCCGCATCGGCGAAACCGAACAGTTGCTGCCGGTCGACAACGTGGTGATCTGCGCAGGCCAGGAGCCATTGCGTGAACTACTAGAGCCGTTGCAAGACGCCGGAATCCGGGTACATGTGATCGGCGGTGCTGACGTGGCCACCGAACTCGATGCCAAGCGCGCAATCGAACAAGGCAGTCGGCTGGCTGCCGGATTTTGACGCGGCAATTGGTCGCGAATTGTTGACCGTTAGTCGGCTCGCTTCCTGTGACCGGTTTCTCAAACCAGAAGCCAAGCCCGCGCCATCTGTGACGCACCGCACCAATTCGGAGTAAGAACTCCAATCCAATCAGCCACTTCCAAATTGTCATTCAGCTGGCGTTTGGTTTTGCGCCGGTATGGTGCGCCCAGTTTCGCCCCGCTTCCCTGCGGGCGCATTGGTTCCACCCGCCCGCCGGGCGCAACGACCAGATGGTCGTCCTTCCCCACTACGCCAGTTGCCCCGGGTTCCTGATCAGGTTCCGGGTAACGCCCGAAGCAAGGAAAAACGATGAAGCTGGCAGTCATTCTGTGGTTGGCGCACCTGCTGCCGCAACAAGCGGCCGATCCGATGTGTCTGGCCACGACCGTTTACCTGGAAGCGCGCGGCCAGTCCGAACTGGGTCAGCGCGCCGTCGCCGAGGTTGCACTACGGCGGCGCGACAGTGGTCTGTGGGGCGACACGGTATGCGAAGTCGTGACGGCGCGTGGCCAGTTTGCGATGGGCATCGTCAACCCGCTCAGCCCAATCAAGAATCTGGCCGCCTGGGATACCGCCATGCGCATCGCGAGACAGGCCGAGACCAACTGGGCACTGCCGGTAGGCGAGCGCCATGAAGTGGTGCCGGGAGCAAGTCATTTCGCCGCAATGGGCATCGCGCGTCCGGACTGGTCGACTTCCCATCTGGTAGCAGTAATCGGCGATCACAGCTTCTATCGGGTGCAGCGGCTCTGAGTCTCAGTCCGAGCTGATCATTAGTTGAACGCCATCGTGATCAGGTCTGAGGTCGGCTCAAACCTAGCCATTGCTACGTGCGCCCTGCGCACAAGCTCATTCATATCCTGACGTCCTACACTCCGTCGGATTCGTCCGTCCAGGGATCGCCATACGAGCGCTCGTTCTCTGGTTTTTGTGCGCGCAGTGTGCGCCACTGAGATCACAGCCATTCAGTAGAGGCCCGGCGCAATCCATCACGCTTCGACACGGATCATCCCACGCGTGGAGACTGGATTTGGCCGAATGGGACCACATCCCATGTGTTCCAAAACCTAAGGAGTACCATCCATGAAGCTCTACACCATGCCCGGTGCCTGCTCGTTGTCCGACCATATCGCGCTGGAATGGATCGGCAAACCGTTTGAGGTCGAAGTATTAACCCACGACCAAACCAAACAACCCGACTTCCTCAAGATCAATCCTGTCGGCGCAGTGCCGGTGCTGGTCGAAGGTGATATGACGCTGACCCAGAACGCGGCGATCCTGAACTACCTCGCGGATGTGGCTCCAGACAGCAATCTCGGCGGCGACGGCTCGCCCAAGAGCCGCGCCGAAGTCAATCGCTGGCTTGGCTTCTTCAACGCCGATGTGCATCCCGCGTTCCTCCCGCTGTTTGGCGCTAGCGCCTACCTGAAGGATGACGCGGCAATCGAAAAGACCAAGGACGCGGCGAAAAAGAACCTTCGCAGCCTGTTCGAGCGCGCCGACCAGCAGCTTGCGGGAAAGGAATGGATCACCGGAACGCGCTCAATCGCAGACCCGTATCTGTTCGTGGTGATGCAGTGGGCGAAAACATTCAACGTCGACCTAAGCGGTTTCGGCAATCTCGCCGCATTCGACAAGCGCATGGCTGCCGATGCGGGCGTGCAACGCGCGCAGCGCAGCGAGGGCTTGATCTGACGGATTAGGGCTAGTGATCGCCAAATCAAAAAGCCGCGCACTGCGCGGCTTTTTGTTGCCCTCAATTTAGCGACAGCGGATGCGCTTCTGCCGGTCGCTTGAACGCCAAGCAAGAGCTGCCTAGAGAATTTTTAGCGATCGTTCATGGGCACAAACTCCAAATCCTCCGGCCCGGTGTAATTCGCGCTTGGACGGATGATCTTGCCGTCGATGCGCTGTTCGATCACGTGGGCGCTCCAGCCTGCCGTGCGCGAGATCACGAACAGCGGGGTGAACATCGTGGTCGGCACACCCATCATGTGGTAGCTAACTGCGCTGAACCAGTCGAGGTTCGGGAACATCTTCTTGATCGCCCACATCGTCGATTCCAGCCGCTCGGCGATGTCGAACATTTTCATGTTGTTTTGCTCGGTGGAAAGCTCGCGTGCAACATCTTTGATCACGTCGTTGCGCGGATCGCCAGTGGTGTAAACCGGGTGACCGAATCCGATTATGACTTCCTTGCGTTCCACGCGCGCGCGAATATCCGCCTCGGCGGCGTCCGGCGTTTCATAGCGCTTCTGGATCTCGAACGCCACCTCGTTCGCGCCGCCGTGCTTCGGCCCGCGCAATGCGCCAATCGCGCCAGAAATCGCCGAATACATGTCGCTTCCGGTGCCGGCAATTACGCGCGCGGCGAATGTGCTCGCGTTGAATTCGTGTTCGGCATACAGGATCAGTGAGGTGTGCATCGCTCGCACCCACAATGCGCTCGGCTTCTCGCCATGCAGCAAGTGCAGGAAGTGGCCGCCGATCGAATCATCGTCCGTCTCGACTTCGATGCGCTTGCCGTTGACCGCGAAGTGATACCAGTACAGCAGGATCGAACCGAGCGAGGCCATCAACCGGTCGGCGATGTCGCGCGCGCCAGGATGATTGTGATCGTCCTTCTCCGGCAGCGTGCAACCAAGCGCGGACACTGCCGTGCGCATCACGTCCATCGGATGCGCCGATGCTGGCAGTTGTTCGAGGACCGTCTTCACTGACGAGGGAATGCCGCGCAGCGATTTCAGCTTTGTCTTGTAGCCGGCAAGCTCGGCGCGATTGGGCAATGCGCCGTGCACCAGCAAGTAGGCAATTTCCTCAAACTCGCTGGTCGTGGCGAAATCGAGAATGTCGTAACCGCGGTAATGCAGATCGTTGCCGCTGCGGCCAACCGTGCACAGCGCGGTGTTGCCTGCAGCGACGCCCGATAGCGCGACGGATTTCTTGGGCTTGAACGGCGTTGCTGCTTCAGTCATTGCGTGTCTCCCATACAAATCGGATGCGTGGATTCAGACAGCTCAAGATTCGATCAGCGCGATCACGCGTCGGTCTTGCCATCCGCAAACAGCGCGTCGAGCTTGTCCTCGTAGTGGTGATAAGCGAGGAAGTCGTACAACTCGTCGCGCGTCTGCAACGAATCGATGATGTGCTTCTGCGTGCCTTCGCGGCGCACGGTTTCGTAAAAATGCAGCGCGGCTTTGTTCATCGCACGATACGCACCGCAACAATACAGCGCGATGTCCACGCCAGTGTCGCGCAGTTCGTCGGTGGTAAAGAACGGCGTCGAGCCGAATTCTGTGAGGTTGGCGAGGATCGGCACCTTGACCGCCGCCTTGAAGCGCCGATAATCGTCGAGCGTGCGCATCGCTTCGGGGAAGATCATGTCGGCGCCGGCTTCCACGTAGGCGATCGCGCGATCCATTGCCGCGTCGACGCCTTCAACCGCCGCCGCGTCGGTGCGCGCCATGATCACGAAACCTGGATCGCTGCGCGCGTCCACTGCCGCCTTGACGCGGTCGACCATCTCGGCCTTCGGCACCACTTCCGTGCCGGGCCGATGCCCGCAGCGCTTCTGCCCGACCTGATCTTCCATGTGCACGGCAGCCACACCAACGCGCTCGAACGAACGAATCGTGCGGCCGATGTTGAACGCACCGCCCCAGCCCGTATCAATGTCGACCAGCAGCGGCAATTGCGTGGCTTCGACGATGCGGCGCGCGTCGGTGAGCACATCTTCCATCGTGCTAATGCCAAGGTCGGGCACGCCCAGTGAATTCGCCGCCACGCCGCCGCCAGACAAATACAGCGCCTTGTAACCGACGCGCTTCGCCATCAGTCCCGCATATGCGGTGATCGCGCCCATCACCTGCAGCGGTGATTCGGCGGCGATTGCTTGGTGGAATCGTGCGCCCGAAGATGCGTCAGTCATGTGTCGCCTGCCTTGTCGGATCAGCCCTTCGCGAACAAATGCTGCACGCCCGCGCGCTCCTCGCGCAATTCCTTCTCGGTCGCATCCATGCGCACGCGTGAAAAGTCGTTGACCGACAAGCCCTGGACAATCTCGTATTCGCCATTGCTGCATACGCAGGGATAGCCGTAAATCACGCCCGGCTCGATCCCATAGCTGCCGTCGGCGGGAACGCCCATCGACACCCAGTCGCCTTCGCCGGTGCCCAGAGACCAGCTACGCATGTGATCGATCGCGGCCGATGCAGCGGAAGCTGCGGACGACGCGCCACGCGCCTTGATAATCGCCGCACCGCGCTGCTGCACGGTGGGGATGAAATCCTTCTCGTACCAGGATTGATTGACTAACGTCAGCGCGCCCTCGTCCTTGACCATCGTGTGGTGGATATCCGGATACTGGGTCGAGCTGTGATTGCCCCAGATGGTGACGCGAGTGATGTCGGTGTTGAGCGCGCTGGTCTTCTCGGCAAGCTGGCTGATCGCGCGATTGTGATCCAGGCGCACCATCGCAGTGAAGCAGCGCGGGTCGAGGTCGGGCGCGTTTTGCTGCGCGATCAGGGCGTTGGTATTGGCCGGATTGCCGACCACCAGCACCTTGATGTTGCGGTTTGCATGCGCGTTGATTGCGCGGCCCTGCGGCCCGAAGATCGCGCCGTTGGCTTCAAGCAGATCCTTGCGCTCCATGCCCGGCCCGCGCGGACGCGCACCGACCAGCAGCGCGTAATCGGCATCCTTGAATGCGACGTTGGCATCGTCGGTCGCGACCACGCCATGCAACGACGGAAACGCGCAGTCGTTGAGCTCCATCACCACGCCCTCGAGAGCGCCTAGCGCAGGCGTGATCTCCAGCAACTGCAAGATCACCGGCTGGTCCGGGCCGAGCATGTCGCCGGCGGCAATACGGAACAGCAAGGCGTAACCGATCTGGCCGGCAGCGCCGGTAACTGCAACGCGAACGGGGGCTTTCATTGTCGGGACTCCGGGAACGGGGAATGGGGGTCAGGGAATGGGTTAAGTGGGAGTGGAAATCGAAGAGCTCCAGCTCCTCATGTTGGCCATTCCCGATTCTCCATTACCGGCACTAGGTCAATTCAGCAAAAAACTCTTGGATGCGGTTGAGTCCATCCGGCAATTGCGCAGTCGGACAGGTGTAGCTGATGCGCAACCCGCGCGGTTCGCCAAAGGCGGAACCGGGCACGCAGGCAACACCCTTGGCTTGCAACAATGCAGTGCAAAAATCGACATCGTTGTTGATCACGGTCGATCCGTGCGACTTGCCGAACGCACAAGTGATATCCGGAAACACATAGAACGCGCCCTGCGGCACCGGGCACACTACGCCCGGAATCGCATTCAACGCTGCCAGTACCTGGTCGCGCTTGGATTGGAACTCGGCACACTTCTCGCGTGGCACATCCTGCGGGCCGGCTAAAGCGGCAACAGCCGCCGCAGTCGTGATTTCCGGCAGGTTGGTGATGTGATTGGAGTTCATTGTCACGATCGCCTGCGCGACCGTTTCTGGGCCGGCCATGAATCCCACGCGCCAGCCGGGCATACCGTAGGTCTTGGATAGCGAATCCATGAAGATCACGCGATCGCGCAACTCCGGTCGTGCCATTACGAAATTGTGATAACCAACGCCGTCGAACACCATGCGGTTGTAGATATCGTCGGTGATGATCCACAGGTCGGGATACTTCACCAGCACGTCGGCCAGTGCGGCGACCTCATCTTGCGAATACACCATGCCGGTCGGATTGGACGGATTGTTGAACAGGAACACGCGCGTATCCGTCGTAAGCCCGGCATCGAGCTGCTCGGGCGTGAGCTTGTAATGTTGCTCAGCCGAACAGGGCAACAACTTGATCTTCGCGCCGAGGATTTCGGCGATGTCCAGATAGCTGGTCCAGTACGGCACCGGGAATGCGATCTCGTCGCCTTCGTCCAGCAACACTTCCATCAGGTTGTACAGCACGCCTTTGGCACCGATGCCTACCGCGCAATGCTTGCGTTGATAGCCGGCCATGCCGAGCTGGTCGAGGTGGGCGATAAACGCATCCAGCAGCGCGTCCGAGCCGCGATTGCTGCCGTACTGGCCGGAATCGTGCGTCAGCGCATCGCGCACGGCGTCATACACATGCGGGCCGGGCAGGAAATTCGGCACGCCGATCGAAAAACTGATGATGTTGCGGCCTTCGGCCTTCAACCGCTTGGCCTTTTCGGCCACCATCATGATCGCGCTGGGTTTGGCGCGACCCACTCGCTGGGCGAGCTTGAGCATCGGGAATCCTCGGGATCGTGTTGAAAACAGCCGGGGAAACACGGCTGGCGAGGGCTGTGATTGTATCACCGCAGCTACCGGCGATCGCGGCTACCGCGATTCATCCGAGTGCGCTCCGCGAGGAAATACAGCGGCGTGATGGCGCTCGGTGCGCGCGGCGAATCTGTTGCACACTTGCCGCATAGGAGGGCTCGCATGCGCGCATCGGCATATCGTCAGGTCAGCATCTGGATCGCCGTCATCAGCCTGCTGCTAGCGCTGACGGCCTGTACCAGCACGCGGGTGCGCACTGCAACCGACGCGAACGGCGGCGCTGTGCACGTGCGCGGCAACGTAGTCCTGATCGATCCCGACATCGAACTGTCGGAAGTCACCAGCGGCGGACTCCAGGAGCCGCGCCGCGAATGGACGCAGACGGCACGCGAGCTGTATCCCCAAGCTGTGCGCCAGATGCTGTCCGCACGCGGCATCCTGCTGCTGCCCGACTGGCATCCGGCGGACGGCTTGCCCGCAAGCGATCACATTCGTCAGCTGTTGCTGCTGTACCAGGCGGTCGCCAGCAGCATCCTGATCCATAGTCAACCAGCTACGGAACTCGCAACCAAGCACGGGCGTTTGGATTGGACGCTCGGCCCCGGTGCGCAAGCGCTGCAACAGGCTACCGGCGCCGATTACGGCTTGTTCACCACCATTCGCGACAGCTACACCAGCCAAGGTCGAGCGACGATGCGCGTGATCGGCGCGCTGCTGCTCGGCGGTGACATCGGCGGCGGTGGACAAGTGGGTTTGGCGATGCTGGTCGATTTGCGCAGCGGGCAGATCGTCTGGTTCAACCTGTTGCAGGCTGAAACCGGCGATCTGCGCAATGCCGAAGGCGCACGCATGACGGCGGCGAAGTTGTTGCGGGGGCTTCCATTGTGATGGCTCGGAGAACCATGCATTTTCGCGTCGTGACGTGCGTGATCGCTGCGTGCCTGCTGGCCGCATGCGCCGCCGATTCGCCGGTGCGCGAAGCCTCTCCAGGCAGCCGTCCGCAGGCCAACAGCGACGAGGACAATCTGTGGTACGCGATGCAGCGCAGCGAGAGCGAACTACAGTCCTCGCCGCAACTGGTTCACGATCCGGCATTGAATGCCTACGTGCGTGGCGTTGCGTGCAAAGTGGCCGCAGATTTTTGCAAGGACCTGCGCGTCTACATCGTCGAGCAGCCGCAGTTCAACGCGATGATGGCGCCCAACGGCATGCTGATCGTGTGGACCGGCGCGCTGCTGCGCATCCGCAACGAGGCGGAGCTTGGCTTCGTGCTGGGCCACGAGGCCGGCCACTATCGCGCACAGCATGTGATTCGCCACTGGCGTCGCAGCAAGGATATTTCGGCAATGCTCGCCGCATTCCAGGGGCTGCCGATTGCCGGGCAATTGGGGGCGCTAGCAGGCTACGCGGCGCTGTTCCGCTTTTCGCGCGAGCAGGAACGCGAAGCAGATCGCCTCGGTTTTGATGCGATGGTGCAACGCGGCTACGATCCAGCGGCGGGTGAACAATTGTGGGCGCGCTTGCTGCGCGAGGAAGAAACGCGCAAATACGAAAAAACGTCAACGCTGTTTGCGACGCATCCGCCAACCCAAGAACGACTGGGCGATATCAAAGCGGCGATGCAGGCCAGCGCTGCGCACGCCGGCGAACGTGGCGTCGACGCCTATCGCGCCGCGATGCGACCGTTCCTCGTGCACTGGCTGGAGATGGAACTCACTCGGCGCGAATACGCCGCGTCGATCTTGGTAATCACCGAACTGCTGGCCGAAGCGCCGGCCGAGGATCACGGCGTACTGGAGTTTTATTTGGGCGAGTCCTACCGACGTCGCGCCGATTCCGCCGGTCGCAACGAAGCCGCGCGCCACTATGCAATCGCTGTCACCCTGCCCGGCGTACCTGCCGCAGGGTGGCGCGAACATGGTCTTGCATTGCGCGACAGCGGTGATCGCTCGGGCGCAGCAGCAGCTTTGCGACGCTATCTGCAACTCACACCCGCCGCTGCCGACCGCGCCTTCATCACTCGCTATCTTGCCGAACTGGAAGGAGCATCGCGATGACAACTCCGGGCGCGCGCAGCGTGCTTCGAGCGACTGAGATCGCCAGTGTCGTATTTCTGTGCACGCTCATCTCTGCGTGCGGCGGCGGCCGCTTGGTGCAGCCCGGAATCGCCGATGCCGGCGGAATCGTCGTTACTACGCCAATGGCATGGTCGCGTTTCACGTTCTCGCGCTACCAGATCTGGACCATCGACGGCATCCCGCTCAACCGTCTGTATTTCATCCCGATGATTCGCGATGGCGAGCACGTGTTTCTCGAGCGCCGCGCCAGCAAGCGCCGGCCTGATGGCCCGGTGTTTCGACGCGGGATGCGTCCCGATGAAATTCGCGATCTGGTGCTCGATGCATTCAGCGAAGGCGGCGCGGTCGGCGTCGCCAGCAGTGAACTCAAACCCGCACGTTTCGGTGACCACGACGGGCTGCGCTTCGACTTCCAGGCCAGCACCGACACCGGATTGCTCTACCGCGGTCAGGCGCTAGCCGCCGAACACGACGGCGGTCTCGCGCTGGTGGTTTGGATGGCACCCGCCGAATACTATTTCGACCGCGACGCCGCCCGTGTCAGCCAACTACTGGATTCGGCGCGCCTGACGCATTGACAGTGCGTGCGGCAATTCTCACCCGTTCGTGGTGAGAGGCGCTGTCCATGGATGGACGCGTGCCGCGAGCGCATGGATGCGCGAGAGCGGCTCGAAACATAAGAGCCATCCCTTTGCCCGCATCAAGCCGCGTCTAGCACCTTGTTCCACTCGGCGACGCGACCCGCCATCTCGTCCATCAGCGCCGACGTATCGCCTTCGATAGTGATCTTCTCGATGGTGTCGCTGCCGGCAATCGCATCCACTACCTTCTGGTCATCCGCGCCCAACACCTTGCCAAACACGGTGTGCTTGCCGTCCAGCCACGATGTGGCGACGTGAGTGATGAAGAACTGGCTGCCGTTGGTGCCAGGGCCCGCATTGGCCATCGACAATACGCCGCGCTCGTGGCGCAGCCCGGTCTTGACCTCGTCCTCGAATTTGTAGCCGGGGCCGCCGGTGCCAGTGCCCTTCGGACAGCCGCCCTGCACCATGAAATCCGGAATCACGCGATGGAATTTCAAGCCGTCGTAGTAGCCGCGCTGCACGAGATTGACGAAATTGGCCACCGTCAACGGTGCCTGGTCGGCGAACAATTCGACGTGGATCGGTCCCTTGGACGTGCTGAACGTGGCGGTGAGCTTGGACATGGAAATCTCCATCGATTGAATGAGTGACTTTGCATGATAGCCGCCTGCAAGGGCCAGCGTCTGCGCGAAGCTTCCTGATCAAGTAGTCGCTGATGGCCGGCGATTGAATCAGAATGCGCAAAGGATGCGACCAATCACTCGATCGCGCTTGGCAGCCTCATTGCATGCGGATATCGTTGCAGCCGGGGACGTCGCTCGCAAGCCTATCAATCTGTCGCCATTCGCTCTCAGGGGAATCAACCATGTTGCAGAATCCGCGCGCTTTTGCGCGCCAAATCGGCGTTGTCGCGTGCGGCGCTTTGCTCGTGTTTGTCGTCGGCTGCAATCACGACAAGTCGGCCTCATCCATCGCCAAGGTTGATCTGACCGCCGCCAACGCGCAGATCGGTCAACCTGCGTGGCTGGATGCGCGGCTGCCCGAACACACCGTCGCCTATGCGCGGATTCCGTCGCTATGGGGAATGTTGTCGGCACCCGACGGGCGTCCGCTAGACCCGGCGCTGGCTGGAAGCGAACACACCAAGATCATCGCCACTTTGCGCGATGCCGCGCGTACCGATCCGCTGCTTGCGCAATCCGGTGCCGCGCCTTGGATCGCACTGTTTCTGGGGGATCAGGTTGCGCCGGTTGAAATGGCGGCAGTGGACTTGAGCGATCAATTGACGCCTGCGGCCAACGTGCTGATGACCACGCGCCTGGACGTGTCCGACATCGCATCGCTGAATGCACGCATGACGGCATTGTCCGATGGCAAGCCATTTTTGAAGGCACCATTCGATGCCAATGGCAGCGCGGAACTGCCGCGCATGGGCTTCCTGCAATTCGATCTGTCCAGCAAACGGCTGTATGTATTTGCAGGCACCGGCGCCAGTCGCGCGGGCCTGGACCAGTTGGTCAAGCAGGTGGCCAGCACGCGGTCGCATCCAATGCAGGCGATCGAGTCCACGTTCGACAGTAACGGCCAGGGCTTGTTTGTCTGGATCAAGCTCAAGGGCATCGCCTCGTTGATGGATGCGAAACTGGCGACGCTGCCGCCCGGCAACATCGCACGCGACCTGGTCGATCACAGCCAGAGCCTGGCCTTCGGCTGGGGCACGGTCAGTGGACACGGACGCCTGCAAATCCAACTGGACGCGCCCGATGCGCGGCTGCTGAGTTATCTTGCGCCCGGCACGATTGCGGCAGACATTAAAACCACAGGCAAACCGAACTGGGTGGCAACGCTAGCGTTGCCAGGGCCGGAGCAGATCACGGCGATCGAGGCGAATCTGGATCAGGATTACGGCCCGGGCACGCATCAGAAATACGATCAACTGATGGCGCGGGCGACGGCGAAAGTCGGTTTGAAACCGACGGATTTTCTGCGCACGATCGGTCCGGAATTGCTGTTTTTCTCCGATGCGAACGGTTCGTTTGCCGCCCTGCGCATGCGCGATCGCGCGGCATTCCAGTCGCAACTGGACGGGCTAGGCAAACGCTTCGGATGGCACGCCAATACGATCAGCATCGATGGCACAACTATCCATCAACTGCAGGTGCCAAATTTTGCGAGCGCGATGGGCACGGGACAGGGCGATGCGTCGGCGCGAATTTTTTCGCGACTGCAAAGTCACTATTACTGGGTCGATGACGGCGACTATTTGATCTTCGCCAGCGTGCCGCAACTGCTGCTCGATCGCGCCGCTAGCAAGCCCGATGTTTCGCTGGCGAAATGGCTGCACGACGTGCAACCCGATCAGCAGCAGACCCTGCTCGGCCTTAGCGGCACCAGCAAGCACGTGCAGCGCGACATGTATTACGCCTACATGCAACTGCTACAAGGTCTTGGCGATGTTTTAGGCAAACCGGTCGAGATTGCAACGCTGCCGGCAGCGCATACCCTCAACCTGCCGGAGAACGGCAACTACGATGTCAGCATCGAGGCCACCGAGTCACGATTCGCGCTGAGCCTGGGTTACGAGCAATCGCCAATCGAAATCGTGACGCATGGAGCCAGTGAAACCACGACCGTTGCTGTGGTGGCGATTCTGGCTGCCATCGCGGTTCCCGCCTACCAGGACTACATCATCCGATCGCAGGTGAGCGAAGGCGCAAGCTTGGCAGACGGCGCGAAGACCGCCGTCAGCGAGGCGATTATTTCCACAGGGAAAATGCCTGCGAACAACGCCGCTGCAGGGCTGGATCCCGCCGACCAGATCAGCGGTGCGTACGTCAGTTCGGTCAGCGTGGAGGCCGGCATCATCGAAGCCCATTACAGCAGCGAGCCGCCGCAAAGTGCCAACAAGGCACTCGATGGCGGCGTGCTGGCGTTCACTCCACGACTCGATCACGGCAACGTGCAATGGACC
Source organism: Lysobacterales bacterium (assembly GCA_038216155.1). Classification (GTDB taxonomy): domain Bacteria; phylum Pseudomonadota; class Gammaproteobacteria; order Xanthomonadales; family Xanthomonadaceae; genus SZAS-103. Next base: position 5,870 of record JBBQQH010000048.1, on the reverse strand, counting down.
TGCGCCAGTGCCAATATTCCGGCGAAATATCTGCCATCAGTATGCCGATGAAAGCAAGCGTGGCTTGACCGAAGCGCAACGGATCGCCGCCGCCGCACATGAAACTGCCATGTTGCAGCGCGGCAAAGGAATGCCGAACCCGTTATACTGGGCGCTTCCTTTCCTCACCGCTGTCTGCCGGTGCACCCGGCGGGCGCCATGCCCATGTCCATCGAAAAACTGCGCAACATCGCAATCGTCGCCCACGTCGACCACGGCAAGACCACGCTGGTCGATCAACTGCTGAAACAGTCGGGCACGTTCAATGAGCGCGAGAAAATCGCCGACCGCGTGATGGACAGCAACGATCTGGAAAAGGAACGTGGCATCACGATCCTGTCCAAGAACACCGCGATCCGTTGGAAGGACTACCGCGTCAATATCGTCGACACGCCCGGACACGCCGACTTCGGCGGCGAAGTCGAGCGCGTGCTGTCGATGGTCGACTCGGTGCTGATTCTGGTCGACGCGATGGATGGCCCGATGCCGCAGACGCGCTTTGTCACGCAGAAGGCGTTCGCGATGGGCTTCAAACCGATCGTCGTGGTGAACAAGGTCGATCGTCCAGGCGCGCGTCCAGATTGGGTGGTGAATCAGACCTTCGACTTGTTCGATCGGCTCGGCGCCACCGAGGAACAGCTTGATTTCCCGATTGTTTACGCATCGGCGCTGCACGGTTACGCGGGCCTGTCGTCTGATGTGCGCGACGGCAACATGGATCCGTTGTTCGACGCGATCATCCAGCACGTGGCGCCACCGCCGGTCGACATGGACGGCCCGTTCCAGATGCGCGTGACCTCGCTCGACTACAGCAACTACGTTGGCATCATCGGCGTCGGTCGCATCCAGCGCGGCATGGTGCGCACCAATCAGCAAGTCACGATCCTCAATCGCGAAGGCAAGCCGCGTGCGGGCCGCGTGATGCAAGTGCTCGGCTTCATGGGCCTTGAGCGTCGCGAAGTGGACGAAGCGCAGGCCGGCGACATCATCGCAGTGTCGGGCATCGAAGGTCTCGGCATTTCCGAAACGATCTGCGCGGTCGATGCGCCGGAGCAACTGCCGGTGCTCAGCGTGGACGAACCAACCATCAGCATGACCTTCCAGGTCAACAACTCCCCGTTCGCTGGCAAGAAAGATCGCAGCGGTGGCAAATTCCTGACCTCGCGCCAGTTGCGCGACCGCCTGACTCGTGAGACGCAGCACAACGTCTCGTTGAAGGTCGAGGAAACCGACGACGCCGACAAGTTCAAGGTGTCCGGCCGCGGTGAATTGCACCTGTCGATCCTGATCGAGACGATGCGCCGCGAAGGTTACGAGCTGGCCGTGTCGCGTCCCGAAGTGATCATCAAGGATGTCGACGGCCAGAAGATGGAGCCTTACGAATCACTTGTCGTGGATCTTGAAGAGCAATACCAGGGTGGCGTGATGCAGCGTCTCGGCGAACGCCGCGGCCAGCTGGTCAACATGGAACCGGACGGCAAAGGCCGCGTGCGTATCGACTTCATCATTCCCGCACGCGGGTTGATCGGATTCCAGACCGAGTTCCGCACGATCACCGCCGGTACCGGTTTGCTGTTCCACGTGTTCGATCACTACGGCCCGAAATCAGAAGGCGCGATTGCCGAACGCCAAAACGGCGTGATGATTTCCAATGGCACCGGCCCCTCGCCCGCCTACGCACAGATGTTCATGCAAGAACGCGGTCGTTTGATGGTCGAACCCGGTGAGGAAATCTACGAGGGCCAGATCGTCGGCATCCACGCCAAGGACAACGACCTTACCGTCAACGCGTTGCGCGCGAAGCAGCTCACCAACTTTCGCGCCTCCGGCAAGGACGACAACGAATCGCTGACTCCGGCGGTAAAGCTGTCGCTGGAACAGGCGCTGGAATTCATTGCCGACGACGAACTGGTGGAAGTCACGCCGGTTGCGATCCGCCTGCGCAAAAAAGAACGCACCGAGAACGACCGCAAGCGCGCTTCGCGCGGCTGATCCACGGCGCTCCGCGTCGCAGAGAGGTGCCGGAGCCGGAGCCGGAGCCGGCCTTACGCTAAAGCTAAAGCGAAAGTGCAGCGCCGCGTTTCAGAGCCAGGCAGGTAATTCGTGGCAGTGCTCGCAGTCGATGCGCCAACCATCGCCCGGCTCGCAGTGCGTTTCCGGCGAGGTGCCAGGCAGATTCACCCCGCAAATCACTACCAGCCTGGGCAAGAGCTATTCGTGTTGGCGCTCTCTTGTCGCACCTGACTTGCGCACAATCAGCATCGCGATTTCCAGCGACTGTTCGTAATTCAGGCGCGGATCGACGGTTGAACGATAGGCACGTTCAAGATCTATCTCGGTCAGTTCGCGTGCGCCGCCTGTGCATTCGGTGACGTCCTCGCCGGTGAGTTCCAGATGCACGCCGCCCAGATGCGAGCCATGCGCGATGTGGATGTCGAACGCCTGCTCCAACTCGCTGCGGATCGCACCAAACGGTCGCGTTTTGTAACCGTTGGATGTGGTTTCGGTGTTGCCATGCATCGGATCAGCGATCCACAGCACGCGGCGCCCAGCGCGCTGCACCGCGTCGATCAACGGCGGTAATTTTTCCCCAATTTGACGCGCGCCGCAGCGGTGGATGAGGGTGATGCGTCCGGCTTCTTCGTCCGGATTGAGCACATCCAGCAACCGCAGCAACTGGTCGACCTGCAGGCCCGGCCCGACCTTGATCCCGATCGGATTGCGCACGCCGCGCAAGTATTCGACGTGCGCACCGTCCACCGCCGCAGTGCGCATTCCGAGCCACGGAAAATGCGTCGACAAGTTGAACCAGCCATCCTGACGCGGCACCTGCCGAGTCAGTGCCTGTTCGTACGGCAGCAACAGCGCTTCGTGCGAGGTGTAGAAATCGACCCGGTTGAGGTTGTGCAGTTCCTCGCCCGACAATGTTTCCATGAAGCGCACGGCATCGCCGATTGCACTCACCATCTGCTGATATTCGTCGGCCAGTGGCGAATGCCCGACCCAGCCCAGATCCCAGTATTCGGGATGATGTAGATCGGCGAAGCCGCCATCGATCAGCGCACGCACGAAATTCATCGTCATCGCCGAACGCGCATGCGCCTTCAGCAACCGCTTCGGGTCGGGCGTGCGCGCGGCCAGCGTGAATTCGGGCGCGTTGACGATATCGCCGCGATAGCTGGGCAGTGTGATCTCGTTGCGCGTTTCGGTATCGGTGGAACGCGGCTTGGCGTACTGGCCGGCGAAGCGTCCGATACGCACCACCGGCTTGCGCAGCCCGTGCACCAACACCAGGCTCATCTGCAGCAGTACTTTCAGGCGATTCGACACCAAAGTCGATTCGCAATCGGAAAAACTTTCGGCGCAATCACCGCCCTGCAGCAGAAAACGCGTGCCGGCCTGCGCCTCGGCAATCTGCTGCTTGAGCGCCAGGGTTTCCCACGACGTCACCAGCGGCGGCAGCCTATGCAGTTCAGCCAGCGTCGCATCGAGTTCGGCCGCATCCGGATAACTGGGCAGCTGCAGCGCGTTGCGCCGGCGCCATGAGTCCGGCAACCATTCGGTCGCCGAAGACTCAAGCTGGGGAAGCGGACGTGCGCTGTTCATCGATGGGCCTGGGATGATGAGGAGTCATGATGCCATAGCGACCACTCAAGACCGGCTTGCGGGCGACTTCAAAGAGTATTGGTCGGAAGCGTACGATTGCGGAAACCGGCGAAACCAGCCCATGCGGCCAACGCGACGAAGCTGATCAGCGTCCACGCTGGCATCGCCAAACCGAGGAAGCGCCAGTTGACTTCGGCACACTCGCCCGAACCCTTGAACACCGCGGTCAGCATCTTTTCGAACGGCCAATTCATCATGAAACTGAGCGGTGGTCCGCACGCAGGAACCTGGTCGGCCGGCAGCGACTGCAGCCACAGATGCCGACAGGCGATTGCAGCACCCGCCAATGCAGTCATGATTGCCAGCACCGCCCACGCTCTTCGCCCGCCGGCTGATCTAGGTGCGAGCAAAGCGCCGAGAAGGAAGATCACGCCTAGCGCAATTATCGCGATGCGCTGAAAGATGCACAGCGGACATGGCTCCAAGTGCAAATGGAATTCCGAGTAGAGCGCGTAGCCCATTAGACCGGCGCAGATCAGCGCGCCGACGAAGAACTGCAAACGAAAACTGGAAAAATTCGAAATCATGGGTTGCGCGCTCGGGCAAAATCGTGACAGTAACCTAGACTGCGATCGACAGGATATGTTCCCCGCGACGCAGCCGACATGCGGGGCGCAACAATGGCCAGCATGCAAAAAGGCCCCGATGTTGGCGGGGCCTTGATGGAATGCACGTTGATTGGAACCGTGCCGGAGTTATTCGGCCGCCGCTACTTCGGCACGTGGCCGGTCGACCAGCTCGACATACGCCATCGGCGCATTATCACCGGCGCGGAAACCGCACTTCAGGATGCGCAGATAGCCACCCGGACGCGTGGTGTAGCGCGGACCGAGTTCGACGAACAGCTTGCCGACCGCCTGCTTGTCGCGCAGACGCGAAAACGCGAGGCGACGATTGGCGACGCCGTCTGTCTTGGCCATCGTGATCAGCGGCTCGGCAACCCGACGCAATTCCTTGGCCTTGGGCAGCGTGGTGCGAATCAGTTCGTGCTTGAACAAGGACGCCGCCATGTTGCTGAACATCGCCTGGCGATGCGAGCTTGTGCGGTTGAATTTGCGTCCGGCTTTTCGGTGGCGCATGGTCGTGTTTCCTGTTGAATGTTGCTAGCTGTTTGATCTGACGTAACGGTGGTTCGGGAAACGAATGCTGTGTCGAACGTGAGCCTTAGCAAAGCGGACGGCGCGTCCACGGCACAACGAATTTTCTCAGCAATCTTTCCCCGGCCAGCCCTCGGGCTGGCGTAAGCAGGCGCAGCTGATGCCGATAGGGCATCAGCTGAACGCGCCTGCTTACCCCATCATTCCTTGTTGCAGGCCGGCGGGCGGCCAGTTTTCGAGTTTCATGCCGAGCGACAACGAGCGCTGTGCCAGCACTTCCTTGATTTCAGTCAGCGACTTCTTGCCCAGATTCGGGGTCTTCAGCAGCTCGACCTCGGTCTTCTGGATCAGATCGCCAATGTAATAGATGTTCTCGGCCTTGAGGCAGTTGGCCGAGCGCACGGTCAGCTCAAGATCGTCGATCGGGCGCAACAGCACTGGATCCACGCCGCCGGTCGGCAGCTTCGTTTCGCCGCGCACGCGATGGGTGAAGTCGCCGAACACCGACAATTGGTCGGTGAGGATATCGGCAGCGGTACGCATCGCTTCCTCGGCGTCGATCGTGCCGTTGGTCTCGATGTCGATCACCAGCTTGTCGAGATCGGTGCGCTGTTCGACGCGTGCGGACTCGACCGCATAGGCAACTCGAGTCACCGGGCAGAATGAGGCATCCAGCAGCAACCGGCCGATCGCGTGCGTTTCCTCATCAGGCTTGCGCCGCGCAGTGGCCGGCTGGTAGCCGAAACCACGCTCGATTTTCAGCCGCATGTTGATCGACGTGTCTTTGGTCAGGTGGCAGATCACGTGTTCGGGATTGAGGATCTCGACGTTGTGATCAACCTTGATGTCGCCCGCAGTGACAACGCCCTTGCCCTGCTTGCTCAGCGAGACAGTGGTGTGGTCGACGTTGTGCATGCGGATCGCGACGTCCTTGAGGTTGAGCAGGATCTCGATGACATCCTCCTGCAAACCTTCGACCGTGGTGTACTCGTGCAGCACACCGTCGATCTCGACTTCGGTGATGGCAAAACCGGGGATCGACGACAACAACACGCGGCGCAGTGCATT
>JBBQQH010000047.1:0-21469 GCA_038216155.1 Lysobacterales bacterium | reverse complement strand
ACCGGCGCGCTATTGACCCATTCAAGCTTTGACGAAAATTCGGGTGCTGGCTCGTTTCGCATGGTTTCCGGATCCAATCTCTGGCGGATGGCACATCCAAACGACTGCTACAGGCTAACGCATCGACGCAGGCCATTCGGCCAGCAGGCGACGCACTCTGACCTATTATGCCGTGGCTTGCAGGCGAGCGACGATTTGGGCGGCGGCACAGTCCAGCATGGCATGGACCCGCGCAAAATCCGACAGATCGCCGGTGTAGGGGTCAGGCACCTCCGACGGCGGCGCCATTCCAGCCCATTCCAGCAGCAGCGCTACCTCGGCCGTGGCATCGCGCGGGCGCCTGACGGCGAGGATTTCCATGTTGTCGCGATCGGCGCACAGGATCAGGTCGAAGCCGCGGAAGTCCTGCTTGCAGATCACGCGTGCGCGCAATCCGTCGATAGCCAGATCGTGCTGTTTGCAGGTTTGGATCGCGCGCGGATCGGGCGCGGATCCGGCATGCCAACTGCCGGTGCCGGCCGAATCCAGACGGATGCGTCCAGCCAGACTGCTGGCGGCAAGGTGCTGCCGCAGCAGCCCTTCGGCCATCGGCGAGCGGCAGATGTTGCCGGTGCATACCAGCAACACGCTGCGTATGGCACTCATGCGATCGAGCTCATGCGTGCTGTCCAGCGGACAGCGCGGTGAGACACGCCTCGGCGCGTGCAAGATCCGCTTCGGTATCCACGCCAGGGGGGAAAGGGACCGGGGTAATCGCGACCGCGATGCGCACACCCGCTTCCAGCACACGGAGTTGTTCCAACGACTCGATCCGCTCCAGCCGCCCGCCCGGCAGCAAAGCAAAGCGGCGCAGAAATCCGGCGCGATAGGCATAGATGCCGATATGACGGACGAATTCGCCGTGGGGCATTGTCAAGCGGTCACGCGCGAACGCATCACGATCCCACGGGATCGGCGCGCGACTGAAATACAGCGCATCACCGTTGCCGGCGCGCACCAGTTTCACCACATTGGGATCGAACAATTCATCGGCATGCTCGATGCGGCTTCCGAGCGTTGCCATCGGCGCGTCGGTTTGCGCGAGACAGGCTGCTACTGCCCGAATCCCTTCCGGCGGCGCGAACGGCTCGTCGCCTTGCAGATTGACGACGATTTGCGCCTCATGCCAGCCCAATTGTTCAGCACATTCGGCCAGGCGATCGCTGCCGGAAGCGTGGTGCGTCCCGGTCATGCACACACGCACCGGCGTTTGCCACAGCGTTTCGGCAATGCGTGCGTCATCGGTGGCCACGACCACATCGCTGGCGCCGGCCTCCAGCGCACGACGCGCCACATGCAGGATCATCGGTTCGCCGCCCAAAAGGCGCAGAGGCTTGCCGGGAAGGCGCGATGCAGCCATGCGCGCGGGGATTGCGACGATGAAGTCGAGATCAGCCACGATGGTGTCCTGTCGCGTCTTCAAACTGAGTGAGGAATGCCGTCAGCAGGCCATCGCTGCATTCCGCCTGCACCGGCAGCATCCACGCATCGGCCGGCAGGAATGATGTGCATTTTACCCAGTCCTTTTCGGTCATCACGATTGGCAATGGCTCATCAAATTGAAGATCATCGGCAGTGTAGACGTGGTGGTCAGGGAATGCATGCGGCACTGGATCCAATCCATGCAGACGCAAACTGTCGAAGAACCGCTGCGGATGGCCGATGCCTGCGACCGCATGTACCCGCCGACCGTGCCAGCTCGACAGCGGCTCGCTGCGGTTCTCGCAATTTACCAGCGAGTCGCCGATCAAATAGAAATGATAGCCGGCGACACCGTCCGGCCAATCAAGCGGGCGCGCGTCCGTTCCGTTGCGGACCTGCATGCGCGAGCACGTGAACAATTGATCGCCAAGCGGTTCGCGCAACGGCCCGGCTGGCAATAGAAACTCATTGCCGTAACGACGCCCAGCCTCGACCACTTCAATCTCGAAATCACGCTGCAGTCGATAGTGCTGCAAGCCATCGTCGGCGACCACGACGTCGCAACCGAGTTCGATCAATTTGCGCGCAGCGGCGACGCGGTCGGCATGCACGACTACCGGCACATTGCAGCGCCGCGCGATCAGCACCGGCTCGTCGCCACCTTCGTCTGGCCTAGTCGACGCGTCAACCACTCGCTGACCGCGCGAGGATCGGCCATAGCCGCGACTGACCACCCCCGGCTTCCAGCCGTTCGCCCGGAGATGTTCAACCAGCGCAATCACCAGCGGCGTCTTGCCGCTACCGCCGACAGTGCGATTGCCGACCACAACGACTGGCACGCTAATCCGATGCGTGCGCAGCCAACCTTGGCGATATGCCGTTTGCCGCAATCCGACTACAAATCCGTAGATCGCAGCGAGCAAGCGCAGACCAAGACCAGGCTCAACGCCGCCGTACCAGCGTTGCAGCAACCAGTGTTCGAGTCGCGACTTCATGCTGGCGCGTCGCATCGACTGCCTCGCGTGATCGCTGCATTCATCCGACATCTGGCTCGCGAAACTGCATGCGATGCAGATGCGAATAAAGCCCGCCAAGCGCCATCAATTCGGCGTGCGTGCCCTGCTCCACCAACCGCCCGTGATCCAGCACCAGCACATGATCGGCGTGTTCGATCGTCGCCAGCCGATGCGCGATCACCAGCGTGGTGCGATCGGCGATCAGGTGATCAAGGGCATCCTGCACCAGCCGTTCGGATTCGGCGTCGAGCGCGGCGGTGGCCTCGTCGAGGATCAGCAGCGGCGCATCCTTGTACACCGCGCGCGCGATCGCCAGCCGCTGGCGCTGCCCGCCGGACAATCGCCCGCCACGTTCGCCGATGTGGGCAGCAAAGGCATCGGGCAGCTTCTGGATGAACTCGGTGGCGTTCGCAGTGTCGGCCGCGGCTCGCACGCGCTGCGCATCCGGAGCATCGACGCCATAACCGATGTTGGCGCTGACACTGTCGTCGAACAGCATCACGCGCTGGCCGACGTAGGCGATCTGATGACGCAGCTCCGACAGCTTGTAATCCGACAGCGATACTCCGTCGAGCAGCACCTCGCCCGACTCCGGTTCATAGAAGCGTGGCAGCAGGCTGACCAAAGTCGACTTGCCACTGCCCGAGCGCCCCACTATTGCGGTGACCGTGCCCGGCCGCGCGCGAAAGCTCAGCTGACTCAGCGCCGGCTGCAGCTGGCCGGGATAGCGCACGGTGACGTCGCGAAATTCCAGTTCACCGCGCGTGCGCGTCAGGGTGCGGGTACCGGTGTCGACTTCCTCGACGCCATCGAGGATACGAAAGATCGTGTCCGATGCAGAGACGCCGCGCTGGATCGCGCCTTGAACGTTCGCCACCCGCCGCAGCGAGGGAATCAGCGTCATCGTCGCGATCATCAGCGAGACAAACTGGCCGGCATCCAGGCGTCCGGCAATCGCCTCGCGGCCGGACAGGTAAACGATCAACGCCAGCGCCGTTGCACCGATCATTTGCACTGTGGACGACGACAGGCCGCGAGTGAATTCGACCTTCAGGTTCAGCCGCAAGTTGCGATCAGCCATCGTGTTGTAGCGCTGCAACTCGGATTGCTGCGCGCCGTAGATGCGCACTTCCTGCTGGCCTGCGAGGGTTTGTTCGGCGCTTTGCGCCATGTTGGCAATGCCGTCCTGGATGTTGCGATTCAGCCGCCGGTAGCGCTTGCTGACCAAGGCGATGATGCCGCCGATCGCCGGCGCCATGATCACTACTGCCAGCGTGACCTTGGCGCTGTTCCAGACCATCACTGACACCGAGGCGATAATGATCAGGCTGTCGGTAATCATGATCTTCAGCGCTTCGGTACTGGCCTGCGCCACCAGTTCGGTGTCGTAGTTCAGCCGCGACACCAGCTTGGGCACCGGGATTGCATCGAACACAGCGCTCGATAGGCGCAAATACTTGCCCAGCAACTCCACGCGCAGGTCACGGATGATGCTGCGGCCGGCGCGTGACATTCCATAATCAGTGGTGAGCGTGGCCAGCCCGCGCAACACAAAGATGCCGATGATCGCGAGCGGCAACACCAGGCCGAGGTCGCGATTTTTGGCAATGAAGGTTTGGTTGACCAGCGGCTTCATCAGGCCAGCAAACGCGGCTGCGGCCGTTGCTTCGATCAGCATGCCGACACCGGCTGCCGCCAGCAGTGGCCAGTACGGGCGTGCATAGCCGAGCAGGCGCCTGTAGGTTTTCCACGGACTCAGCTCTTCGAGGGACTTGCCTGTCTCGGCAGGGGAAGTGTTGGTGCCGACCGGCGCGGTCGCAGGTTTCGTTGCTTCGGTCACGGCTGCTTGGCTGGCGTGGTCGCGATCGAGACCTTCTCGAACCCGAGCGCGCCCAGCGCCTCCAGAGCGGTCACTACCGACTGGTGCGGCGTTTTCGCATCGGCGCTGAGCACCACCGGCAGAGTGCGATCGGAACCGGCGGCGGCGTTGATGGCCGCGCGCAGCGAATCAGGATCGTGTTTGAGCACCTCGTTCTGGCCGACGTAGTAGCGACCGTCGGCATCGATAGTGACGGTCAGTGGCGCGGTGGCCTCAGTGGTTGGCGGCGCGCCAGCCTGCGGCAGCCGCAGCTTGATTGCGCTGCGATGATCGAATGTGGTCGTGATCACCAGGAACACGATCAGGCAGAACACCACGTCGATCAGCGAGACAAGGTTGATCTCGGGATCCATGTCGGCGCGGGATGAGCCAAGGTTCATGCGCTGCTTCAGCCGGCACTGCGACGCACGCGCGGCCTGGGCGCGACCGGCACCGCGGCAACCGCTTCAATCTCGTCTGGTGCCACTACCGGGGGCACAAACAAGCTGCCATCGAGCGTATCCAGCAACGCCATCGCTTGTTGTTCCATCTCGATCACGTATTCGGCAATGCGCCCGCGCAAGTAGCGATAAAACATCAGCGACGGAATTGCCAGGCACAGACCGGCGGCGGTGCTGATCAGCGCCTGGCCGATGCCGCCGGCCAATTGGTTGGCATCACCGACGCCGGTACTTAGGATGTCCATGAACATTCGAATCATGCCGAACACCGTGCCCAGCAGGCCGAGCAGCGGGCCGACGCCTGCAATCGTGCCGAGCGTGTTGAGGAAGCGCTCCAGCCGATGCACGACATGGCGACCGATATCCTCGGTGCGTTCTTTGATTTGATCGCGCGGGCGATTGCGCACGTCCAGCGCTGCGGCCAGCAATTCACCCAGCGGCGAGTTTTGCCGCAACACTTCGATATGCGCCGGATTGAGCTGGCGCGTTGCCGCCCAGTCGCGCACTTCCTTGCCCAGGCCCGGCGGCAATACGGCGCTGCGGCGCAACGTCCAGAAACGCTCGATCACGATCGCCATGGCCAGCACCGACAGGCCAATGATCGGCCACATCACCCAGCCACCCGCTTTCAGAAATTCCAGCACGCTGCGTTCCTCACTCCGGGTCCGGTTCAAGCTGCGCTTGCTGCGCTAGTCTAGCCGATGACGGCACCGCATCCTGCCAGAAGCGCCGCTGCTGCTGGCGCGCGCGGGAGACAAGATGAGCACCGGAGGCATCCAGTCGCAGCATCAGCATGCCACCGCTGGCCGTATCCTCGACCTCGCTACCGGAATCCAGCCAGCGTTGCACGATCGGCAGGCGCGGATGATGAAAGCGATTGCCGTAGCCGACGCCGATCAAGGCGTATTTCGCCTGCACTGCATTGATGAAACTGACCGAAGACGCGGTCTTGCTGCCGTGATGCGGCACCGTGATCACATCGGCACGGATCAGATCCGGCTGCTCGCGCACGAGGCGCGACTCAATCACCTCGCTCATGTCGCCAGTCAGCAGCGCCGACCACTGCGACGTCGAAATCCGCAGCACGCAACTGCTGTCATTGCCCAGATACGGGAAATACAGCGGCGGATGCAGAAACTGGAATTGCACGCCATCCCATTGCCAGTGCGAGCCCATCAGACAAGGCGCGTAACCAATCCCTTTCGGCATCCCGGTCGGCGCAAATCGCACTTGGGTCGGATACGCCTGCAACACCGCATCCGCGCCGCCGAAATGATCGTTGTCGCCGTGGCTGATCACCAGCGCATCCAGACGCGGCACATTCAGTGCGTGCATTGATGGCACTACCGCCGCTTCGCCCAGATCCAACCCGCCACGAAACGATGGGCCGGTGTCGTACACCAGCGTGTGCGAGCGGGTGCGCACCAGCACCGATAACCCCTGCCCCACGTCGATCATCGCCAGTTGCGCCTCGCCAGTCGCGACGCGCGCAGGTTGCGGCCACAGCAGTGGCAACAGCAGCAGCAACGCCAGCGGTTTGCCGGGAATTCCGCGCGGCAGCAACAGCCAGAGCACGCCTAATACAGCAAGCGTGAGGACAAATACGCTTGGTTGCGGCAACCACGCCAGCGAGCCGGGCCAGGCTGCGATGCGTTCGAGCACGGGCCAGATCGCGTCCATCGTCCATGCCGCCAGCCGCAACACTGGCGCGCCGAGGGCTGGAAACGTCAGCTGCAACACCAGCCCGAGCAATGACAGCGGCACCGCGACCAGGGTGACCCAAGGAATTGCGACCAGATTGGCAACCGGCGCAATCAGTGATGCCTGCCCAAAAAACCAGATTGTCAGCGGCAAAAGACCCAGCGTCGCCACCCGCTGTGCATCGAACAAGGCGCGGATACGACCGCCTGCGTTGGCATCCGGCAAGCAAATCACCAACCATGCAACGCCGGCGAACGACAGCCAGAAGCCCGGCGCGAGGATCGCCAATGGGTCCATCACCACGATCACCGCCAGCGCCAGCGCCAGCGATTGCGGCATCGATGTGGGTCGTCGCAACAGTCGCGCCGCCAGCACCGCCATCACCATCAGCAACGCGCGCACAGTCGGCAAGGCAAAGCCCGCCAGCGCCGCATAAGCCAATGCCAGCGCAAGCGCGCCGATCGCCTGTGCCTGCGGGCGCGGCAGGCGCAAGCCGAAGCGCGGAAACAGCATGTATATGCCGAGCATCAGCCACGCGCCGAAGCCGGCGACGATACCGACGTGTAATCCGGAAATCGCGACCAGATGGGTCAGGCCGATCGCACGCAAGACGTCCCAATCGTGTTGCTCGAGCCCACGCGTATCGCCCAACGCCAGCGCACGCACGAAACGGCTGCCTGTCGATGGTGCCGCCTTTGTGATCGCTTGCGACCAGCGCGCGCGCAATGCGTCGACGCCCGACGCCGGTGCCAGTCGCTGCGCGGAATCGCCGTGCACGTAGCCGATCGCTGCAATTCGTCGTTGTAGCGCCCAGCGCTCGAAATCGAAACCGCCGGGGTTGATCGTGCCACGCGGTCGCTTGAGTCGCAACGGCATCCGCCAGCGCTCACCTGGTGCCAGCTCGCGATGGGTGTCGTTCCAACCCAGATGCAGCAGGCGGCCGGCGAGTTCGGGTCGGTTGCCGGTCGCGTCCGCGCGCAAGTCGAAGCGCAACGTATATTCGTCGCGTTGCGGCAAGCCGACAATGCGGCCGCTGACCTCGATCGTTGCGCCAGCCAGTGATGGCGGCAGTCGCAACGACATTGCATGTGCCGACAGCGCGCACGTCCAGCCGAAACCAAACAGCGCCGCGCCGACCCAACGCGCACGCCGCAGACCCAGCCACAGCGTAATGCCGAGCAAACACAGCAGCCATGCCAGCCAGGATGGTGGCAATTGCGATAAGCGCATCACCAGCAACGCGCCCAATAGCAGTCCGATCGCGCTGATCGGCGTCAGAGCGCCATTGAGTGCGGCTTCCAGCACGCGGAGTACGCGACGCACGCGCGAAATGTTGCCCGCGCCGCTATCGAAAGCGCCACTCATGAGAGCGCCACTCACACCGCACTGTCGACCAGTTCGTGCAGGCCTCCACCGGCGAGCTCCAGCACCCGATCCATGCGTCGCGCCAGGCGTCGGTCGTGCGTCACCAGTACCAGCGCGGTACCCGCGGCACGGTTGAGTTCGAGCATCAAGTCAAAAACGCCAGCCGCGGTTTTCTCGTCCAGATTCCCAGTTGGCTCGTCACCAAGCACGCAGGCCGGACGATTGACCAGCGCACGCGCGACTGCCGCGCGCTGCCGTTCGCCGCCGGACAATTCGCTCGGCTTGTGTTGCAGACGATGACCCAGCCCGACCTGTTCCAGCAATTGCTTCGATACGCCGCCGGCATCCGCAACAGAGGTGCCGCCAATCAGCAGCGGCATCATCACGTTTTCCAGCGCGGTGAATTCGGGCAGCAGATGATGAAACTGATAGACGAACCCCAACGCGCGATTGCGCAATTCGCCGCGTGCGCGCTCGGACAAGCGCGACATGATTTCGCCATTGACGATCACCTCGCCCGAGGTCGGCGAATCCAGACCGCCTAGCAAGTGCAGCAGCGTACTTTTGCCGGCACCAGACGCACCCACAATCGCCACCCGCTCGCCGCGCTCGATGTGCATCTCCAGACCGGCGAACACCGGGGTGCGCAGCTTGCCCTCGACGTACGTCTTGGACAGGTTTTCGCAGCGGATCACTGCCGTGGATTCCGGCGTTTCGTGATTCACCACGTCCGATTCCAGGCTACTCATAGCGCAACGCATTTGCAGGATCGATCTTCGCCGCACGCCAAGCCGGATAGATCGTCGCCAGGAAGCACATCACCAACCCCACTGCCGCGATGGTGGCGACATCGCTCCATTCCAACCGCGTCGGCAATCCGGTGATGTAGTAGACATCGGCTGGCATCACCTGGACGCCGGTGATGCGTTCGATCACGCCAACCACCCGATCCAGATTCTTTGTCAGCAACACGCCGCCGGCCACGCCCAATGCAATGCCCAGCGTGCCGATCAACGTGCCTTGCACCATGAACACACGCATTACCGTCGCTGGCCGCATTCCCAAGGTGCGCAGGATCGCGATGTCGGCTTGCTTGTCGGTCACCAGCATCACTAGCGAGGACAGCAAGTTGAACGCGGCCACGCCGATGATCAGCGAAAGGATCAGGAACATCATGGTTTTTTCCATCTTCAATGCGCGGAAGATGTTGGTGTTGTCGCGCATCCAGTCGCGCACCCGATACAGTCCGCCCATTCGATCAGCGAGATCGCGCGCTACTTCGCCCGCCTGCCACATGTCGCGCAGCTTCAGGCGTACGCCGGTCACGCCGTCACCCAGTCGCATCAGCCGTTGCGCGTCGCCGATATCGATCACCGCGAGCCCGGCATCGTATTCCTGCATGCCTGCCTCGAAGATGCCGCTAACGGTGAAGCGCTTGAAGCGCGGCAATGCACCCACCGGGGTCGCGTGGAACTCGGCGATAAAGACGGTCACGTGATCGCCGACATCCACGCCCAGCGTACGCGCCAGTTCGCTGCCCAGCACAATGTTGAAGCTGCCTGGCTGCAACTGCGACAACTTGCCGCGCACCATCTTGCTGCCCAATACGGAGACTTCGGATTCGTGCGCCGGATCGACCCCGCGCAGCAGCACGCCCTGCTCGTCCTCGCCCTGCAACATCGCTTCGCGCTCGACATACGGCGCAGCACCGATGACGCGCGGATCGGCGTGAGCCAATTTGTCCGCGCGCTGCCAGTCGGTCATCGAATCACCGACGCCACTGACGGTTGCGTGCGCGACCATGCCCAGCAGGCGGGTGCGAAATTCTTCCTGGAATCCAGTCATCACCGCGATGGTGGTAATCAGCGCAATGACGCCGACCGCAATGCCGAGCACCGATGCGCCGGAAATAAAGGAAATGAATCCCGTGCGACGTTTCGCGCGCGTGTAGCGCAGGCCGATTGCCAGCGAGAGCGGTCGAAACATGGGTCAGGTCACCGGGTTCAGAGACGTTGTGCGTCTCGGTACGGCTTCCACGCCGATACTCGCCACCAACCTAAGCGCGCGTCGGCCCGCCGCATCGAGCGTATCTGGCCACCACACCCAGCGCTGTTTTTGGCCATCGGCATCCCTAAGCGTCAGCACCACCAGTCCACCGCGTGAATGCAAGGCGACGAAGCTGCATTCCTGTTCTCGAGGTTCGCGGATCAGCATCACCGGTGCAGCGCCGCCCGCCCAAGCCAACTGGACGGGTGCCCGGAGTGCGTCATTGCGGATCACGACAAACAGGTATGTGAGCAGGGACACGCTCGCGATCAAGAATCCCCACCACGGCAACGCGGACATCCACAGCGACGCAATCGCCAACGCACCCAACAACAGCAACGCAGCGCTACGCCAGCGCGACGGGCGCCACTCAAGCCGGCAGTGCAAGGATGCGTTGGAGGAGTTCACTCAATTCCTTGTCGTCCGGGTGCTGAAGGCCCATCACCCAGCGCCACAACTGGTCGTCTTCGACGGCCAGCAGGCGCTGGAAGTTCGCCATATCGGTCTCGTTTGCGCTCAACGCTTCACGATCAAGCCAGCGCAACAGCAACTCGTCGAGTTCGAGCATGCCGCGTCTGCAATGCCAGCGCAGGCGCCGGATTTCCGATTCATCCAC
Organism: Lysobacterales bacterium; assembly: GCA_038216155.1. GTDB lineage: Bacteria > Pseudomonadota > Gammaproteobacteria > Xanthomonadales > Xanthomonadaceae > SZAS-103. The sequence goes on along the minus strand of JBBQQH010000047.1, from coordinate 10,945 downwards.
GCACGTCGTCTCTGGGCTGTGATCCTACTTCGGGTGGTCTCGCGTTTGCCGTCCATGGCGAAACAGTCGCGCTACGGATTGCCCGGCTCGAACATCCATGGCCGGGCGTTCGCCAACATCGGAGCCATCTCACCCGCGCCGCTGCAACATCAACTTCTTGATTTCCGCAATTGCCTTGGCTGGATTCAATCCCTTAGGGCAGGTGCGGGTGCAATTCATGATGGTGTGGCAGCGATACAGCTTGAATGGATCCTCGAGGTCGTCTAGGCGCGCACCAGTGTCCTCGTCGCGCGAGTCGGCGATCCAGCGGTAAGCCTGCAGCAGGATCGCCGGACCGAGGTAGCGGTCACCGTTCCACCAGTAGCTCGGGCAGGCGGTCGAGCAGCAAGCGCAGAGAATGCATTCGTAAAGCCCGTCGAGTCGTTTGCGCTCCTCGGGTGATTGCAGGCGCTCGCGATCTGGTGGCGGCGCACTCTGGGTGCGAATCCACGGCTTGATCGATGCGTACTGCGCATAGAAATGGGTCATGTCCGGGACCAGATCCTTGATCACCGCCAAATGCGGCAACGGGTAGATCGCCACACACGACTTGCTCTTGACCGACGGCTCCTGCGGCTGTGGATCCAGCGGCCCTTGCTCGCCGCTGTCTTCGATCGCGCAGATGCATGCCAGGGTATTGACCCCGTCGATGTTCATCGCGCACGAGCCGCAGATGCCTTCGCGGCAGGAACGGCGGAACGTCAGTGTCGGATCAATCTCGTTCTTGATCTTGATCAACGCGTCGAGAACCATCGGCCCGCATTTGTCGAGATCGACCTCGTAGGTATCGGTGCGCGGGTTCTGGCCGTCGTCCGGATTCCAGCGATAGATCTTGAACAAACGCACCCGTTTGCTGCCCGCAGGCGCAGCGAAACGCTTGCCCTTGCCGACCTTCGAGTTTTTCGGGAGCGTGAATTCGGCCATATCTGCGAAACCCTTCTGGTACTTGCCTTGCTTAGCCGCTTACTGAAATCAGAATCTGAAACTCTGAAAATGCAATCTCAATACACCCGAGGCTTCGGCGGCACCGAGGCCACGTCGTCGGTGAGCGTGTTGAGATGCACGGGCCGATAGTCGATATGGGTCTGGTGTTGCGCGTCGACCCAGCACAGCGAATGCTTCAACCAGTGCACGTCGTCGCGGTCCTTGAAGTCCTCGCGCGCATGCGCGCCGCGCGATTCGGTACGGTTCGCCGCCGATACCATGGTTGCCTGCGCCTGACCGAGCAGGTTCTGCAGTTCCAGGGTTTCGATCAGGTCGGTATTCCACACCAGCGACCGATCGCTCACTCGAACATCCGCAAACGAATTGGCAATACCGATGATCTTGGTAACGCCCTCGGCGAGGGTTTCGCCAGTGCGGAATACGGCCGCATGGTTCTGCATGTCGCGTTGCATCGTGTCGCGGATTTGCGCCGTGGAAAGGCTGCCGTTGGCATTGCGCAAGCGGTCCAGATTCGCGATCGAACGATCGCAGGCGGACGTGGGTATTGTTGCGTGCGGCTGAGAAGGATTAATCGTTTCAGCGCAGCGATCGGCGACTGCACGCCCGAATATCACCAGGTCCAGCAGCGAATTCGAGCCCAGCCGATTGCCGCCGTGCACTGACACGCAGGCCGCTTCGCCAATGGCATACAAGCCATTCACGACGCTATCGGGATTGCCGTCTCTCAGGGTGACGACTTCGCCGTGGTAGTTGGTCGGGATGCCGCCCATGTTGTAGTGCACGGTCGGCAACACCGGGATCGGCTGCTTGGTCACGTCGACATTGGCAAAGATTTTCGCGGTTTCGGCGATGCCCGGGAGCCGCTCCTGGATCACCTTCGGGTCAAGATGATCCAGGTGCAGGAAGATGTGATCCTTCTTCTCGCCTACACCCCGACCCTCGCGGATCTCGAGCGTCATCGCACGCGATACCACGTCACGTGACGCCAGGTCCTTCGCGTGTGGTGCGTAGCGCTCCATGAAGCGTTCGCCCTCGGAATTGCGCAGGATACCGCCTTCCCCGCGCACGCCTTCGGTGATTAGCATGCCGGCACCGTAAACTCCGGTCGGATGGAACTGGACGAACTCCATGTCCTGCAGTGGAAGCCCGGCGCGAAGCACCATGCCGCCGCCATCGCCGGTACAGGTGTGCGCCGAGGTGCAGGAAAAGAACGCACGACCGTAGCCACCGGTTGCGAGCACGGTGCCATGCGAGCGAAACAGATGCAGCTCGCCGGTCGCCATGTCCAGCGCCAGCACACCCTTGCAGGCGCCGTCGGCATCCATGATCAGGTCGAGCGCAAAGTATTCGACGAAGAACTGCGCCTGGTGCTTGAGCGCTTGCTGGTACAGCGTATGCAGCATCGCGTGGCCGGTGCGGTCAGCGGCGGCGCAGGTACGCTGGGCAGTACCCTCGCCGTAGTGCGTGGTCATGCCGCCGAACGGACGCTGGTAGATCTTGCCTTCCTCGGTGCGCGAGAACGGCACGCCTTGGTGTTCCAGCTCAATCACCGCTGCCATCGCATTGCGGCACATGTACTCCACCGCGTCCTGGTCGCTGAGCCAGTCACCACCTTTGATGGTGTCGTAGAAGTGCCAGCGCCAGTCATCCTCACCCATGTTGCCGAGCGCGGCAGAAATTCCGCCTTGTGCGGCCACGGTATGCGAGCGCGTGGGAAACACCTTGGTGATACAGGCGGTATTGAGTCCTTTCGCAGACAATCCGAAGCAGGCGCGCAGTCCTGCGCCGCCGGCGCCAACCACGACCATGTCGAACTCGTGTTCGGTGATTTTGTACGCAGTCGTCATGAAAAACCCAGGTTGAAAAATGGTTGCGCGGTGTCCGCCAATATCAGGCCGTACAGGTCAACGCAAAAACGCGACGCGCGCGATTGCAAACACACAAGTCAACGCACCCAGCGCGCATGCAAACACCAACGCAATCTGCAAGGTGACTTCCAGCCAACGCGTGTGCACGTAGTCCTCGATCACAACCTGCACACCCAACTTCGCATGCCAGAACAAGGCGAGCACGAATACCAGCAACGGCAAGGCATAGCGCGGATTGGCGAGGACATACTGGATGGTTTCCTGATCCGCTCCGATCAAGGACACCAGCAGCCAGACGAACCACGGCGACAGAATCGCCAGGGCGATGGCTGTCAACCGCTGCATCCACCAGTGCTGCACGCCAGACTTTGCCGAACCCAGCCCACGAGCTATCGCCAGCGGGTCGCGCATGTCGGCCTTCTCGGCGATCGCCTTGCTGTTCAACGGCGCACTCACGCCGTCACGCCATGGTTCAGTGCGAACCACCACAGTGCCGCCGTGCACGCCAGCGAGAGGATGATCACCGCCCAACCACTCGCGTAAAACTGTTTGATCTCAAAACCGTGCCCGCTATCCCAGACGAGATGCCGCAATCCGTTGAACAGGTGATACATCAGACACCAACTGAAACCGATCAGCACGATCGTGCCCGGCAACGAACCGGCCAGATGAGTGAATTGGTCAAAACGCTGCGGACTGGCCGTCACCGCCAGCAACCACCACGCCATGCCGAACGCACCCATCGCGAGGATCACGCCGGTGATGCGATGCGCGATCGACATCATCGAGGTGATTTGCGGTCGATAGACTGTCATGTAGGGCGAGAGCGGACGTTCGGGAGTCGCCATGGGTCAGTTCCAGTGAAGCCGGGTGAAGGTTGAGGCAATAGTGACCACTTCGCTCACGTGCGTCACCTAACGCTTGCAACGCAGGATTTAAAAATCGATGCAGCGGCCGTTTTTTTCCCAATCGCTGTAGCGGGTTGGATCCAGCCCGCCACGTCCACCGATCTCGCGCGGACGGACTTCCGGCGCAGCACAATCATTACCAGCGACTGCAGCCGAATGGTGGTCAACAACGGATGCGGATGAATCAGCTTCGCTCGACATGGGCGGCAGATCTTCGCCGGCAGCACAGTCGGCGCTGGCAAGATCGGCGCCGGGGCCGGCGGCATCAGAAGTTTGGCCTATCATGCGTCGATCACTCATCACGCATCCAGTCTAAGACCCACGCCGATGCAGCACAAGCAAGACACGCCGGCGCAGCCTCACCGGCTACCAGGTTGGGAGGTGCTGGAGGCCACCGGCACCGACGCCAACGCGTTCCTGCAGGCGCAGTTAATGAACGACTTGCGCACGCTGCACACCGGTCATTGGCAATGGAATGGATGGCTCAATCCCAAGGGTCGCGTGATTGCGATCTTTGCGCTGCTCGCGGTGGGTTCCGACCGCTACTGGCTTGTTTCGCCGGATGTTGCTGCGGCCGAGCTGGCGCAGCGAATGCAACGTTTAGTGTTCCGCAGCAAAGTCGTGCTGCGCGTGCGCGATGACATCGGTGCGTTTGCCTTGCTCTGTGCCGAGCATCCAGACGCGCACGAACTTCACTCGACCGTCACCATGGCTGCAGAATTCACACATCCCTATGCGTTGAACCCTGATGCAACGGCGAGAGCGCCAACGCAGATCCTGCGCGTCGACGGATCCAGCGCCCAGTTCGATGAAGTGATCTCTCTTGACATGGGCACTGCGATTGAGAATCGCTGGCTACAGTTGAAATCGGTCGCCAACGCCGGAGTCGAGGGCGATCACACCGCCGCCAATCGCTGGCAAGCATTCGACATCGCCCATGGCCTGCCGCGCCTGTCGGCCGCGCAATCCGAACAATGGACCCCGCAAATGCTGTCGCTGGATCGGCTCAACGCCTACAGCCTGAAGAAAGGCTGCTATCCCGGCCAGGAAATCGTGGCCCGAACGCACTATCTTGGGCAGGCCAAACGCGAGTTGGTCCGGATTATTGGCAATGCGCTCACAGACAACGCACAAGTCAGCGCCGAAGGCCGCGCGATCGGCACGATTGTCTCCTTCGCCGGTAACGAAGCACTGGCGGTGCTGGCGGTTGAGAGACCCGCGAGTGGATGGGAATGCGGCGGCGATGCATGTCACAAACTACCGTTGCTGGAGGGACTGGCGCGATAAAAGCTCCTGGATCGCTATTCCGGCGAAAGCGGGAATGACGAGCAATAGCAAAATAGATCGCAAGTTCTCAAACAATTAGGGTTTGACCTACAACAACTTGGTCTACATCCCGGGCGTCGATGCTACGAACGTGCCGTTCTTGTCGTACATGTCGATGTCGGCACCCGGAATGTAAACGCACTCGCCGGGCTGGCTGATCCCGGCCCGTTGTATGGCGACGCTGATCGTTTCATCGGGCGAGGACCCGACATTGAAGCCGCACCGGTTATTTTTGCGAGAACACCGCGTGTGCGATCGACGCTGTGACTCCGCAAGCGCCTTCTTCTCATAGGGATTCAACGGTTTGAATATCGGACGCTTGTCGAAGCAGGCCGGGGTGGACACCCATGACGTATCCGAACAACCAGCAAGCAGGACGATCGATGCGGCCAAACCTGCAAGAAATCTTAAGAGGAAGCCAACGTCCATCGCTTGTATCGTTCCCCGTTCCCCGTTCCCCGACACTCACCCATCCTTGCAGGCCAGGCAGTCAAACTTGACGAGATCGGCGGTGTTCATCGCCATGCCCTTGCCCAGGCTGATCGTGCCGGTTTTACGCAGGTGGATTTCGTCGCGATTGAGGCGCAGTTCGTCATCTTCGCCCAGACACACCCAGGTGCCATTGGTAGAACGGTCGGAAAGCACAAAATAGCCGCGCTTGTATTCGATCATCGCGTGGGTGCGGCTGACCCAGTCGGCCACGATCACCAGTCCGTTGCCCACTTCCCTGCCCAGCGTGAAAGGCTCCGATTCCGGGTTCAGTTCGACGCTTTGATCGCGGTACTGCAGCATCAAAATCTGCGACTGCGGCTCGCTTTCGCTGGTGCGTACGGCGCGTTGCACGGTGGTCATGCCAGAGGTGTCTTCCTGCCAGATCACGTCCACGATCTCGATCGGCAACAGTTTGCCGCTGACCCGAGCGCGACCCAGGCTGCGGGTGGAAATCGGCGGACCGGTGAGATCGCGCAGCGAATTTGAGGTGGTGACGATCTGTTCGCGCTTGGCGATGGAGGTCATGCGCGCAGCCACGTTGACCGCGTCGCCGAACACGTCATCGCCCTCGAACAAGGCCTCGCCGTGGTGCAGGCCGATTCGCACCGCGAGATTGTCGCGCACGAAGTCGATGTCGCGCGCCATCTTGCGCTGCATGTCGCACGCCGCCAGCACGCCCTGCAGCGCACCGCGAAAGGTGCACATGATCTCGTCGCCGATGGTCTTGATCAGGCGCCCGCCGTGCTGCTCGCAGACGATGGTCAACGCGGTGAGAACCGCGGAGATCAGGCGCCTAGCCTCGACATCGCCTTTCTGTTCGAACAAGCGCGTGCTGCCGCTGACATCGGCAAACAGGATCGTGCAGGGCTGGGTCTGGGACATGCCGGAATGATAGGCCAGGGACGCGGGCGGGTCACCCGTTGCTCAAGTGTACGTTGTCAGGCGAGTGAAGCGGCCATCGCCACGATATCGGCCTCCGATGGCAGTACCAGTAACGCCGCGCCGGCCAGTGGCGTGTAGGTGTCGACACCGACGACGCGGCCGATCGGGCGCGCACCCAGCCCGGCCTCGACGATCGCGGTGATGATGCCCTCGCCCACGCCCGCACTGCGGCGGCCCTCGTCCACGACCAGCACGCGTTCACACTCGCCGGCGTGGCGGGCAATTGCCTCGGCATTCAAGGGCTGCAGCCAGCGCAAGTCGACCACCCGCACCTTCCAGCCCTGCGCCGATTCGATCGTGCGTGCAGCGCGCAGGCTCATCGGCACGCCATTGCCGAAGGTGAATACCACCAGATCCGTCGCGCCCGGCGCATACACACGCTCGGATCCCAACGGCATCGCCTCGCCCGGCGGCGGATAGCGCGTCAGCCAGCCACCGTCGCCGGCCTCGTGCAGATCCTTGGTCATGTACAGCGCTATGGGTTCAAGGAACGCGCACACACGGCCATCGACCTTGGCTAATGCCGCCAGCGTGCGCAGCATCGTCGCCGCGTCGTCACCGCGCGACGGACAACCGACCACAAGACCAGGAATGTCGCGCAAGGCAGTGATTGAGGTGTCGTTGTGAAAGTGCCCGCCAAAGCCTTTCTGGTAACCCAGCGAGGCAATACGCATCACCATCGGATTGCGGAACTGTCCATTGCTGAAGAATTGCAGCGAGCATGCCTCGCCGCGGATCTGGTCGCAGGCATTGTGGAAATACGCGAGGTACTGGATCTCAGGCAACGGCAACATGCCCATGTTGGCGTAGCCCTGGGCCAAGCCAAGGATCATGGTTTCATCCAGCAGCGTATTGAATACGCGCGCGCCCTTGAACGCCTTCTGCAGCCCACGCGTCACCGTGTAAACGCCGCCCTTTTGCGCCACGTCCTCGCCAAACAGCAGCGCCTCGGGGTATTGGCAAAACAGATCGTGCAACGCGTTGTTGATCAGGATGGCGAGGTGCCGTGGCGGCTGGTTCTCGGGCAACTTTTCCGCACTGCCGAATGCGGCGACGCGCTTTTCATTGAAGTCTGCGCGACAAGCGAGCACGACTACTTCCTTCGGCGAATACGGCGCCAGTGGCGCGATCACGTCGGCGAGGTTGTCGAGCTTGGGCAGTTGGTCGGCTTGTTCTGCCGCTGCGAAACACTTGCCGCGGATGGTTTCGTACAGTTGTAGCAGCTCATCCTGCGACATCACGCCCGACTCGAGTGCGATCGCTGCCGATCGCAGCAGCGGATCGGAAGCCTCGACCGCCATCAGTTCCTCGATGCTGCGCCACTCGATTTCAAAGTCGGTGCCGGCATGGCCCATGATCCGGGTCGTGCCCAGATGCAGAAAGGTCGGCCGTCGCGTGCTGCGGCAATGGTGCACGGCGTGGGCGACCTGCTCGAAGCCAGCGGCCAAATCCAGCCCGTCAGCATAGAAATAATCCAGGTCGCGACGCTCGGCATAGTTACGCGCCACCCAGCCACTGGGCGTCTTCACCGAGATGCCAATGCCGTTGTCTTCGCACACGAACAACACCGGCGCTGGCAGCCCTTGATACGCCGTCCACGCTGCCGCATTGAACGCGGTCTGTGCGGTCGCATGATTGCTCGAGGCATCGCCGAACGAACAAATCGAGATGCTGTCGGCAGGAATCGGCAACGCATGGCCGATGCGCCGAGCTTGTTCGATGGCGATCGCAGTACCGAGTGCCTTGGGCAGGTGCGAGGCAATGGTCGAAGTTTGCGGCAACACCCACAGCGGCTTGCTACCCCACACCTTGTGCCGACCGCCGGAAATCGGGTCTGCCTTGCTGGCGGCAAAACTCAATGCCGAATCCATGATCGGATCCATCGGCTTGCCATCGGCCGCTGGCCACTTGCGAAAACGCTCGGCCATGAACGCGCCACTGCGGTAATGCAAAAAGGCTGGATCGGTATGTCGCGTCAGCCGCGCGACCATCGCGTTGCCTTCATGGCCGCTTGAACCAATCGTGTAGAACACCTTCTGCTGCACGCGCAGCACGCGTGCCATCAAATCCAGATGGCGCGAGATCAGTTGCGATTCGAACAATTCAAGAAAATCGCGGGCTGTGCAAAGGCTGTCGTCCAGCACCGACGAATCCGGCGCCGGCGATTGCCGCGCCTGCCCGTGCCACTGCTGCACGAACTCGATGAAGTTGTGATCGCAAACCTCGGCGCGATTCACGTTTTTGTGGCGGGCTGGAATCGGCGTGGCAATTGCGTTCATGGCGGCGTTTTCACGTTGATGCCGCACGCACTGCGTCGGCCGGCAAGCTCAGTTAACGGGTGTCAGATTACGGGATGCGAGATCAGCGGATGTCTTCTTCTGCGTGCTTCGGCATTGCCATGAATTCAGGCTGCGTGAGCACTCGATCAAGCCACGCGCGAATTGCTGGATACGGCACCAACTCGAAACCGCCATGCGCGGCGACATCGGTATAGGCAAACAACGCGATGTCGGCGATGCCGTATCGCGCACCACTGAACCACGCCGCTTTGGTCAGATGCTGTTCCATCACCGCCAGCGCCTGGTAACCGCGCTCGTGCAGGCGCTTCAACTCCGCCCGACGCGGCGAATCCGTCGGTGTGAACAGGCAAATGAAACGTGCCACAGCAATATACGGCTCATGGCTGTACTGCTCGAAGAACATCCACGACAAGGTTTGCGCACGTTGCCACGCATCGCCTTCGAAATAGTGCGTGCCATCGGCGAGCCAACACAGGATCGCGTTCGACTCGACCATGATCTGGCCGTCGTCCAGCTCGATCATCGGCACCTTGCCGTTCGGATTTTTCGCCAGGTACTCCGGCGTGCGCGTCTGCCCGTGCGCGCTATCGATCTCGATCCATCGAAACGGCATCTGCAACTGATTCAGCAACAGCCGCAATTTGTGGCAGTTGCCGGAAGTCGACATTCCATAGACGGTCAGCACATTTGTTCGCCTGTCTTGGTCCTTCCGCCAGCGGAAGAAGGACTCAGAAAATCAAAACGCGTTGATGCCGGTCAGCTCGCGGCCGACGACCAGTTGATGCACCGTTTCCGTGCCTTCATAAGTGATCACCGACTCGAGGTTCAGTGCGTGGCGGATTGGGCAATGCTCGGTGGTGATGCCGGCGCCGCCGAGGATGTCGCGCGCTTCGCGGGCGATGTCGATCGCCATGCGCACGTTGTTCCACTTCGCCAGAGACACCTGCGTCGGCTGCATCTTGCCGGCGTCCTTCAACCGACCGAGCTGCAGCGACAGCAACTGCGCCATGGTGATGCGACGCGCCATGTCAGCGAGCTTGAGCTGAACAGCCTGATTGGAGGTGATTGGACGGTTGAACACGATGCGCTCAGCACCGTATTTCAAGGCTTCCTGCAGGCATGCCTGCGCGGCGCCGATCGGGCCCCAGGTAATGCCATACCGTGCCTGCGTCAGGCAGCCGAGCGGACCTTTGAGGCCTTTCACGTTCGGCAAGCGGTTGGCTTCCGGCACGCGCACGTCGTCGAAAAACAATGCTGAAGTCACGGACGCGCGCAGGCTCATCTTCTTGTGCACTTCCTGCGCGGTGAAGCCCTTCATGCCCTTCTCGACGAGGAAGCCCTGGATGCCCTCGTCGGTCATCGCCCAGACGATGGCGACATCCGCAAGATTGCCATTGGTGATCCACATCTTGGCGCCGTTGATGATCCAGTCGTCGCCATCGCGCTTCGCATGCGTTTTCATGTTGGCCGGGTCGGAGCCACCTTGCGGCTCAGTCAAGCCGAAGCAGCCGATGGCTTTGCCGGCTGCCATGTCGGGCAGCCAGCGCATGCGTTGTTCCTCGCTGCCGTAGGCGAAGATCGGATACATGCACAGCGACGACTGCACGCTGACGAAACTGCGGATGCCCGAATCGCCGCGCTCGAGTTCCTGGCAGATCAATCCGTAGCAGACCGAATTGAGGCCGTGGCCGCCGTACTGCTCCGGCAACGACGAACCGAGCAGGCCGAGCTCAGCAATTTCCGGCACCAGCTCATGGGGGAATCGACCCTGATCGAAGCAGTCACCAATAATCGGCAGCACGCGCTCGTCGGTGAAGCGGGCGACGGTGTCCTGGACTGCGCGCTCTTCTTCGCTGAGCAGGGAGCGGATGTCGTACAGGTCGTAGGGGTGCAAGGCCATTTGCGGCAGTTCCGTCGCGGGAAACCGCCATTGTATCGGCCTATGCCGAGTTGCGGCGCCACGGTGTTTCGCGGCTGCCACTGCGTGCTTGGGTTCTCGACTCGTCCCTCGCGCGCAGGGGTAGCCCAGAGACTGGGGAGAGCTGACAGTCTCTGGGCTACCCCTGCGCACGAGGGCCGACCGGAAGCGTTCGGCGGCCCGGAGCACTGAACGTGGCGACTTGAT
>JBBQQH010000046.1:0-23281 GCA_038216155.1 Lysobacterales bacterium | reverse complement strand
GATCTATTCCGAGGCGCTTGCAAGCAAGGTGCTGGAACGTGCGCCGCGACTGCGCGGAATTCCCAGCAGCGACTATCCGACCAAGGCCAAGCGACCGCTGTATTCGCGCTTGGACACGACGCGATTTGCCAGCGACTTCGGCCTGCAGTTGCCCGATTGGCGTGAAGGTCTGAAGCAGGTCATGGCAGAAGTTGCCGGCGCCTGATAACTTGCGTTCAAGCGGTATCTACTTCACCCCGTGCATCATCCGCTTTAGCAACGGGGCGGCGAGGAAGGCCAGTAGCGCAAAGCCAAGACCGATCCAGGTCATCAGCCAGAACAGGTGCGCGTACTTCGCGGCTGCGTCGGCCACGTCCAGTGTTGCGCCCTCTGGAATATCGATCGCGGCCAGTTTGCCGAACAGCGCTGCCAGTGTTTCGGAAAACGCGGTCGCCAGAAACCAGGTGCCCATCATCAGGCTGACCACGGTCGGCACCGAGAGCTGCGTCACCGCCGATAAGCCCACAGGTGACAGGCACATCTCGCCGATTTCCAACACGAAGTAGGCCAGCACCAACCACCAGATGCTGGCCATCGCGCCGGTCGCGCCCGCGTGTTGTGCAGCCAATGCCATCGGTACGAACGAGAGCCCGGCAAACGCCAGGCCCAATGCGCTCTTGACCGGTTTGGATGGATCAGCGCCGAAGCGGTCCAGCCAGCCCCACAGGCCAGTGAACACCGGCGCCAGCAACACCAGGAACATCGCACCCAGATAAGTGAGCGAGCCGGCGGTCTGCGGCAGCACCAGCGAATCGCGCACCAGCAAAATCAGCATCACCACGAATGCGCCGGCGAACAGCAGCTTGGGCATTGATGATTGCGGATTGCGATCCGACAGGCTTGCCGCAACCACGAATGACAGCGGTGCGAGCAGCAACGAGATGATCGACCACGGCCAGGGTGTGCCGCCCTGAATGACCAGCGAAGGCACGATGTCCTTGGTCAGCAGGCGATCGGTGAACGTGACCCACGAGCCATAGGTCTGCTCGTACAGGGTGAAGAACACCAGGCACATCGCGATCAGCACCATCAACGCGATCATCTGTTGCCGTTGCACCTGCGTGCAGCGTGCCAGCACGTACCAGGTAAACCAGACCAGGACGCCAACCATCACCAGCATCATCAAGGCAAATGCGAGACTGATGTCGCCTAGCGCGAACGCATGGTTGGCGACCGCCCACATGAGTGCGGCCACGGGCAATAGTCCCAGCACCGCACCGACGTAGATCGCGATTTCGCGCGGCACACCGAGCACACGATCGCGCAACAACTCCGGTTGTGGCGGTTCGGCGTGGCCGCGCAGGTACTTCTGTCCCCACAGGAACTGGCCGAGTCCGAACAGCATGCCGATACCGGCTGCGCCGAATCCGTAGCGCCAGCCAAAGGTTTGTCCGAGGTAGCCGCAGACCAGGCTGGCAAACAACGCGCCGAGATTGATGCCGGCATAAAACAAACTGAACCCGGAATCGCGCCGTGGATCGTCCTGCGCGTACAGCTTGCCGACAATTGTGGAAATGTTGGGCTTGAGAAAGCCCACGCCCATGATGATCAGCGCGAGCGAGAGATAGAAAATCCGCAGCGCGCTCTCATCGCGCACCACCGCGCCGTTGACTATCGTCGCCTGCGCGCCTTCGAAGGCCATGCCGAAATGACCCAAGCACAACAAAATGCCGCCGAACACCACTGCCTTGCGCAGGCCCAGATAACGATCAGCCAGCATGCCGCCAAACACCGGCAGGCTGTAAACCAGACCGCCATAGGCGCCCAGCACATCAAGGCCGATGGAGTCGCCAAACTTGTGATGCTGGATGAGATACAGCAGCAACAACGCCTTCATCCCATAGAACGAAAAGCGCTCCCACATCTCGGTGAAGAAGCAGACGTAGACACCTTTGGGATGGCCGAGAAAATCGTCGTCGTGCGAGACGCCGTCGGCGGGCAGAGCTGGGCTGGCAATGTTGGGGCTGGCCGACATCTGGAATCCTTTGCTTTTCGCGATTATAGCCGCGTAGCTTCCTCAAGCCCGATGTCAGTGTTGCTTGACCGACTCCTCGCGCCCATTCGCCTGATCCGCGCGCACTTCGTACCACATCGCATTGAGGATGCCGAAACAGCAAGCCAGCGCCACCCCGAGAATCCAGGCGAAATACCACATCAGTAGCCTCCTTCGGATGATTGATTGACCACATGCTCGCGGGTAATGCCGCCGCGCATCACGCGGAAAGCCCAGGTCGAATACGCCAGCACGATCGGCAACAGCACCGAAGTCGCCAGCAGCATGTTGCCAAGCGTGCGCTGCGTTGATGATGCGTCCCACACGGTCAGGCCGTGCGAGGGATTGGTCGACGACGGCAGCAGGAACGGAAACAGGCCGAAGCCCGCCGTCAGCACGATGCAGGCGACCGCGAGCATGCTGGCGACGAAGGCAATGCGGCGATTGCGAATCAGCGCGACGCCGAACAAGGCGATGCCCGCTAGGATCGGCGCGGCCATCGTCCACGGATGCCGCGCCAGGTTCGCCAGCCAGCCGCCGCGCACCAGAATTACTTGCTTGATCAACGGATCCGACGCGCCGGCGTGATCGATCACGCCGCGCAACGCGTGGCCGTTGATCGCCAACAGCCAAAAGCCGCAACCGGCGAACGCGAGCAGAGTCACGACCGCTGCGATGCGCGCGATCCGGCGTGCACGCGTACCCACCGGCGCCTCGATTTTCATCGCCGCAAAGCAAGCGCCGTGCATCACCAGCATCGACAGGCTGACCACACCGACCAACAGCGCGAACGGATGGAACAATGCGAAGAAACTACCTTCGATCACCATCCGCAGGCTGGCATCAAAATGGAATGGCATGCCGAGAAACAGATTGCCGAAGGCGACGCCGAACACCAACGCCGGCACCACGCCGGCGATTGTCAGCGCCCAGTCCCACGCGTTGCGCCAGTGCGCCTGCGGAAGTTTGTTGCGAAATGCAAAACCAACCGGCCGAAGAATCAACGCCGCCAGCACCAGCAACATTGCAAAATAGAACGCGGAAAACGCGCCTGCGTACAACGCCGGCCACGCCGCGAACATCGCGCCGCCGCCGACCACCAGCCACACCTGATGGCCTTCCCAGTGCGGTTCGATTGCTTCCAGCGCCATCCGCCGCTCGACATCGTCGTGCGCGATCAAACGCAGGATCGCGCCGATGCCCAGATCGTAGCCATCGCTGACCGCGAAGCCGATCAGCAGCACGCCCAGCAGCAGCCACCAGATTTCGCGCAAGGTGCCGTAGTCGATCATGGCGCGCCTACTTTGCCAGCCCGCGCATTGGATAAACCTGCGGACGGCTCATCGGGCGGTGGCTTGGGCCAGAACCCAAAACCATCCGGGCCACCGCGGATCGTGCGCAGCATCAACATCACATCAACTACCGCGAGCCCTGTGTAAAGGATGACGAAGCCGGCAAGGCTCAGTCCAACCTGGCCGGCGCTGGTGCTCGATACTCCAAGGAATGTCGGCAACACGCCATCGATCGCCCACGGCTGGCGGCCGTATTCAGCGACGATCCAGCCCAGCTCGGTCGCCACCCACGGAAGCGGCAGGCTCCACAACGCGACGCGCAGGAACAATCGATTGTCGAGTCTGCGTGTGCTGGACAGATAAAACGCATACGCAAACAGACCGATGAAGAACAGGCCGAGCCCGACCATGATCCGGAACGACCAGAACAGCACCGGCACATTCGGCACCGTGCTCCAGGCGGCGCGATCGACTGTCGCCGGCGTGGCGGCTGCGGGATCACCGGTGTAGCGCAGCGTCAGCAGGCCGAAGCCTAGATCCTCGCGTAGCGCCAGAAATTTCGCGCGCTTGTCTGCATCGTTGGGATCGGCGCGCACAGCTTGCAGCGCCGTGTACGCCTGGATGCCGCGCTCGATTCGCGCCTTGTTCTGCGTCACCAGATCGGTAATGCCGGGCACCGGCTTGTCAATCGAGCGCGTCGCGATCAGGCCCAGCAGCCATGGAATGCGGATCGCGGCATCGGTGCGTCGCGCGTCCATGTTCGGAATGCCGAACAGCGTGAACGATGCCGGCGCGGGTTGGGTTTCCCACTCCGATTCAATCGCGGCGACTTTCATCTTCTGGTTTGCCGACGCGGTGTACCCACTCTCATCGCCGAGCACCACCACCGATAACGCCGAAGCCAAACCAAAACTCGCGGCGACCGCCATCGAACGTCGCGCAAACTGAAGGTTGCGCCCACGCAGCAGGTAGTACGCGCTGATCGAGAGCACGAACATCGCGCCAACCACATAGCCTGCGCTCACGGTGTGCACGAACTTCGCCTGCGCCACCGGATTGAACATGACAGCAGCAAAGTCGGTGACTTCCATGCGCATGGTCTGGAAGTTGAATTGCGCGCCGACTGGATTCTGCATCCAGCCGTTGGCAATCAATATCCATAACGCCGACAAGTTGGCGCCGAGCGCCGTGAGCCAGGTGACCGCTAGGTGTTGCAGGCGGCTGAGCCGGTCCCAGCCGAAAAAAAACAGCCCAACGAAGGTGCTTTCAAGGAAAAACGCCATCAACCCTTCGATCGCCAGTGGTACGCCGAAGATATCGCCGACGTAATGCGAGTAGTACGCCCAGTTGGTGCCGAACTGGAACTCCATGGTGATGCCGGTGGCCACGCCCATCGCGAAGTTGATGCCGAACAGAACGCCCCAGAATCGCGTCATCTGTTTCCAGATCTCGCGCCCGGTCATCACATAGACGCTTTCCATGATCGCCAGCATCAGCGCAAGGCCAAGCGTGAGCGGGACGAACAGGAAGTGGTACAGCGCGGTGACCGCGAACTGCAGGCGCGAAAGATCGACCACATGCAGGTCAGGCATCGAGACTCACCTTGCGGAAAACAGTCGATCGGCCACCGCGCCCGCATTGATGTGCGGTCGCTGTGATGGGGCAAAACAAAGGAAATACAGCAGGGCAAGCAAGGCCAGCTTGGCCAGCAGCGCCCAGGTGAGGTGTCGGCGCAATCGCGAAATCCAAACCGGCGTGCTGGGCCGGGGGCGTGTTGGCGAGACAGGGAGTGATTCAGGGGAATTCATGCGTGAGCCTGCGCAGGCATTGTAAATCATGCGCAGGACTTTTCACTCATCTTATTCGCGGCTCTGCGCGTCAGCGCACGATGAATAGTCTGCAGATAATGCCGACTGTTCAGATCCAACCCGACTTGCGCAGGGTCGCGAACAACGCAGCGCAGATGCCCAGGGTGATTGCGATCATCACGTAATAGCTGTATTCGCCGGCGACTTCGGGCATGTGATGAAAGTTCATGCCGTACCAGCCAGTGATCAAGGTCGGCACCGCCAGCAAGGCCGCCCATCCGGCAAGGCGCTTGACCACTTCACCCTGCGCAACAGTGACCAGCGCGAGGTTGACGCCCATCGCCGCCGTCAGCATCTCGCGCATGGTATCGGTGGCCTCGTTGACGCGTACAACATGATCGAACACGTCACGAAAATACACACGCACTTCCTCGTTCACCAGATGATGATGAAAGCGTGCAAGTTGATTGAGCACGTCCTGCAAGGGCGAGACCGCCAGCCTCAGCGTAGTGAGCTGTTGCTTGAGCTTGTACAGGCGCTCGATCGTGCTGCGCTTGTAATCCTCAGCGAAGATGTCCTCTTCCAGCTTGTCCAGTTCTGACTGGAACTCGTCCACCAAGGGCAAGTAGTTGTCGACCGCGAAATCCATCATTGCGTACAGCGCGTAGCTTGGGCCTAGCGCCAGCATTTCCGGTTCGCGCTCGCAGCGCGCGCGAGCCGGTGCGTACGACAGTGAGGCACCGTGCCGAACCGAGACGAGGTAGCGCTTGCCAAGGAACACATGCGTTTCGCCAAACTCGACCTGGTTGTCGACCGATTGCGCGGTCTGCAACACAATGAACAACGAGTCGCCGTAGATTTCGATCTTGGGGCGCTGATGCGCATTGTGCGCGTCCTCCACGGCAAGATCGTGCAGGCAGAATTCCTCCTGCAACTTGTCGAGTAACGCCTCATCGGGTTCATACAGACCAACCCAGACGAAACTGCCGTCGTCGTTGGCCAACACGTCGCTGATCTGCTCGAAGGCGATATCCGGCATCCGCGTGCCGTCGGCCGCGTAAGCGACGCAGTTGACGATTTGCGATTGGCGATCGACTTGCATGGCGTGCTCCGGGTGGCTGGCTTTACAAGGTGGTGATCGTTGGCTGCCGACGCACAGCGTATGCCAGTGCCAGATGGATCGGCAAAAAAAGCCCTATCCAGTTGCCATTAGCCTGGTCGAGAAATGGAAAGCACTTTAGGAACAACGCCGCGCACGCCGAGATCGCGACCACACCTACCCACAATGTATGCCATCGCGATGCCGGCAGGCCGCGCACCATCTGCCACGCGCCTGGCAGCAGCAACAGACTCAGCGGGCTGGTCAGTAGAATGTTTTGGTTGGCCCAGATCGCGCGATGTTCGGTCAATCCCCACAGCACCGACAGCCCGATGCCAGCCAGCCCGCACACCACCCAGAAGATGCCGGAGATCGCCGCCGACGTGCGCGGTGCTTTCCAGTAGCCGAGCAGCACCAGTATCGCCAGTGCGATGCCGACAAGAATGAATCGACTACGCCAGCTCGGGGTTTCCTCTGGCGGCAGCGGCAACCGATTCGGCACCAGTGTCAATTCGCTCAACACCAGCGGTGTGCCTCGTTCGGTATGCACATTGCGCAGTGAATCGCGCAGGCGCATCGGCACGAATGCCTCGTCCCACAGCGACAGCGGCGCATCGCCGTAACTGGACAACGCGAAATCCATGCTCAGGCCCAGCCAAGGCAATGGCGCACCTAGTCTCACTGCTTCAGAGCGATAGGTCAGTCCGTGCGATGGCGAACCGAGCTGGCTCTTGAGCAATCCGCCCAACGCCGTGTCCAATGCGTCGCGGACTTTGGTCGAACAGTTCGCGGTGAAATAGTCGTAACGATACGAGGCGTGTTCGGGCTGCGCGTTCAAGGCGAGCGCGTTTGCCAGCTGTTGCGCCTGGGTCGGCGTCAAATCCAGCCATTGCAGCTCGACCCCGCGTCCTTCTTCGCGGTAGCTTTGCAGATCGACGTCAAGCGGCACGGCAGCCAACAGGTAGGTCATGTAGCCCTGCGCGAAATGCAGAAAGAATCCGGGCTGGTCGAAATCGAAGAAACCGTAGTTGTAGAGCAACGGTGTGGACGACGGATGATCGGCGCGGTCATCGATCAATATCGCGTCATGACCAAAACGCGACCAGTATTCCAGCCCCGGCTGCATTGTCACCATGCCGACTTGCGGCGCAGCCAGTGCGGGCGCGACGCCCAGGCACGCAAGCGCCAGTAACACGGTCGCAAGCAGCAGGCGCGCGCGCGTCGCCGCCTGCTGTGTCAGCGGCAGACGCATGCAGCGTGATTCTTTCGGTCGAGAGGAATACGGGCCAAGCCAAACGGAAGCCGCAGCAAAGGACTGCACACCGACGTCGTTGCTGCGTTCAAGGACATCAGCCTCGGGCAATCATTCGGGTGTGAAGCTGACGATGAAGCTGTGCACGCGGCGGCGATCTGCGCGCGCCACGCGAAAATGGAAGCGCTCCAGCGTGAGTTCTTCGCCGCCCTCGGGAAGATGACCGAGCGCATCAGTGACGAAACCGCCGATCGTGTCGTAATCGTCGTCGGAAAAATCTGCGCCAAATCGACGATTGAAGTCCAGGATCGGCGTGAGCGCATCGACCAGAAACTGGCCGTCGGACTGTGCCGCGATCAGCGCGTTATTGTCTTCAGCCTCGTCATGCTCATCATCGATTTCGCCGACGATTTCTTCCAGCACGTCCTCGATCGTCACCAGCCCGGACACGCCGCCGTATTCATCGACCACGATCGCCATGTGGTTGCGCGAAAGGCGAAACTCCTTCAGCAGCAGGTTCAGACGCTTGGATCCAGGAATCAGCACCACCGGCCGCATCAGTTCGCGCATGCCCGTGGGTGCCGGGTCTGCCGCAGTATCCAGCATGCCGTTGGCGATACCGCGCAACAGATCCTTGGCCAGAAGAATGCCGAGCACCTCGTCCTTGTCCTCTCCCTGCACGGGAAACCGGGAATGGCCGCTTTCGATCACGATTTCCAGCACCTGTGCCAGCGTCGCCGTAATTGGCACCGCGACCATCTGCGCGCGCGGGATCATTACATCGACCACCTGCAATTCGGCGACCGCCATTGCGCCTTCGATCATCCCCAGCGTGTCGGCAGCCAGCAAGCCATTGGTCTGCGCGCTGCGCAATTCCTCGATCAACTCCTCGCGGCTGCGCACCTCGCCCGAAAATGCCTGGCCGAGGCGTTCAAGCCAAGTGCGGCGTTCGGATATGGGACTGTCGGATTCGTCGGGAGGCATGCTGGAAGATCAAGCGCCGCAAGGCGGAGCGTCAAGTTTAGCGCATGCAATGGGACAGGGCTGGTGCGACGTGAACAGTGCAGCTTCGGGTCAGTCGTCTGACTCGTCGCTGTTCCTGTAGCGGCCCATCTGAAAGTAAGTGAACGATGCCGACCAGGTAATCAGCACCAGTCCAGTCAGCGCTTCCATGCCGGCCATCAGCCGCATCGGGCCCACCGGAGCGAGGTCGCCGAAGCCCACGGTGGTGAATACCGAGGCGGAAAAGTAGATGTAGTCGAAGAATTCCTGCGAGTGCGCACCGGCAACGAAACCCGCCGAGATGATCCGGTACAGCAACGCATAGGCGATACCGAAAACACAGATTTCCACCATATGCAGGCCCAGCACGCAGAAAATGCCGTACAAAACTCGCCGATGGGGCAGCGCCTTCTCTTTTTTCAGCGCGCTGCGAAACCGTCGCGACAGGAAATTCAACCCCTCGTAATGCACCAGTACGCTCAATCCCACGGTTAGCACGGTGCAACCGAGGACGATCGCATTCGCGCGCCAGTCGTCGTAGCCCATCTGCACGGCGGATTTAACCAGTGGATCAATCGACATCGCGAAAATCCTTCGAGCGGCTGGAAATCAATGCGCCTGTTAGTGTTTCCGGCAGCAGCTTGGACACGGCGGCGATGACGCGGTTGGCTCCGCCGGTCACCACGCGCGCCTTTCCGGCTTCGACCGCGTCCACGCCGATTTTCGCAACTTCGCTGGCGCTGCGCCACAAGGTTTTCGGCAAGCGCGAAACTTTTTCACGCATACCATTGCTGTCGTGGAATTCCGAATAGGTAAAGCCGGGGCACAACGCGGTGACATGGATGCCGCGACTGCGCACCTCATGCCCCAGCGATTCGGAAAACCGGATCACGAAACTCTTGGCCGCGCCGTACAGCGTATGTCCGGCCGACGCTGGCACCAACCCCGCGAGCGAGGCAACGTTGAGGATACGACCAAACCCAGCGGCTTCCATCGGTGGCAGAAATCGATAGCTCAGTTCCGCCACGGCCACTACCAGGACTTGCAAAAAATCAGCGTGGGTTTTCCAGTCGCTGGATGAAAAGCGCCCCGGAACGCCATACCCGGCATTGTTCACCAGCGTATCGACATGCAAGCCGAGTGCCTGCGTGCGATCGAACAAATAGGCCGGCGCATCGCGTTCAGATAGATCCGACACGATCACCTCAACCTTCACCTGTTCGCGCAATTGCGTGGCGAGTGCGTCAAGACGATCCTCGCGCCGCGCCGTCAGGATCACCGACTTGCCGCGCCGCGCATACTCCCTCGCAATTGCCTCACCGATGCCGCTGGACGCCCCAGTGACCAGCGCCCAGCCGCTCTGCGACAGCGCCGGCAGCGGGGAGGCCGACTCAGTGCCGCGAGCTTGTCGCATTTGGAATCCTCCATGATGTCGAGTTGCAAGTGTACGTGCAGCGCATTGTTGCTAGCCCAGCGGGTGGCGAGGAAATCGACGGATCATCTTGCGCCAGGGTCGCGGACATGCAAAAAACGCAGGGCGCTGTTTGCGGCCCGCCCGCGCTAGCCTTTGTGGTTTCCCGCTCCATCTCCGTGACGCGGTAAACTGCCTGTTGGATCGATCCGGATGACTCCCAGGCAATGAGCTGGCTGCAGAAACTGATGCCATCGCGCATTCGCACCGAAGGCGGCAACAAACGCAACGTGCCCGAGGGCTTGTGGGAAAAGTGCGAGAAGTGCGGCACCGTGCTGTACGGGCCGGAGCTTGAGCGCAACCTTGAGGTGTGCCCGAAATGCAGTCATCACCGACCGATCGGTGCACGCGACCGCCTGAAGACTTTTCTGGATGAGGGCAGTGGCGTCGAGATTGCTGCCGACCTCGCCCCGACCGACGTGCTCAAGTTTCGCGACAGCAAGAAATACGTCGACCGCATCAAGATTGCGCAAAAGGCCACCGGCGAGAAGGATGCCCTGGTCGCGATGCAAGGCACCCTGAAGGATGCCGGCGTGGTCGCTGTGGCATTCGAATTTCGCTACATGGGCGGATCGATGGGTTCGGTGGTAGGCGAGAAATTCACTCGCGCGGCAGAGCTGTCCTTGGCCGAGCGCATGCCGTTGGTGTGCTTTTCCGCGACCGGCGGCGCGCGCATGCAGGAAGGATTGTTTTCGTTGATGCAGATGGCGAAAACCTCGGCTGCGCTGGCAAGGCTGCGCGATGCGGGCGTTCCCTATATTTCCGTCCTTACGCATCCGACCACGGGCGGTGTTTCCGCGAGTCTGGGCATGCTGGGCGATCTCAACGTAGCCGAGCCGCAGGCACTGATCGGGTTCGCCGGTCCGCGCGTGATTGAACAAACCGTGCGCGAAACGCTGCCCGAAGGTTTCCAGCGCTCCGAATTCTTGCTTGAGCATGGCGCGATCGACATGATCGTTGATCGCCGTGAGTTGCGAGAAAAACTTGGGGCGTTGCTGGCGTTGATGCAGCGGCGGCCGATGCCGAAGGAAGACGACGTGGTGCTGGCCGTGCCGCCGGCGACCACAACACCAGACTGACCTTTCAGCGCACTCGTGTGCGACTAGATGCCGGCGACTTTAATCACTCAATAATTGTGCAGCGCATGAGTAATCGAAACTACTTTGGTACCGACGGCATTCGCGGACGCGTGGGCGAAGGCCCAATCTCGGCTGACTTCGTGTTGAAGCTCGGTTGGGCGCTGGGTCGCGTGCTGGAAAAGGGCAATCCCGATTCGGCGGTGGTGATCGGCAAGGACACGCGCATCTCGGGTTACATGTTCGAGTCGGCGTTGGAAGCGGGGCTGGTCGCGGCGGGTTGCGACGTGCACATGTGCGGGCCGATGCCGACACCGGGCGTGGCGTTTCTCACCCGCACGCTGCGCGCAGATGCTGGCATCGTGATCAGCGCCTCGCACAATCCGCATTACGACAATGGCATCAAGTTTTTCAATGCGCAGGGCGAGAAGCTCGACGACCCGACGGAACTTGCGATCGAGGCGATGCTGGAGCAGCCGTTTTCTACAGTTGCCTCTGAAGTGCTCGGCCGCGCCGATCGCGTGCAGGGTGCTGGTACGCGCTACGCCGAGTTCTGCAAGTCGACGGTCGCCGCTGATTTCAACCTGCGCGGCATGCGCCTGGTGCTCGATTGCGCGCATGGCGCTACGTATCAGATAGCGCCCAAGTTGTTTGACGAACTCGGCGCGGATGTGGACGCGATCGGGATTGAGCCCGACGGGCTCAACATCAACCAGGGTGTGGGGTCGATGCACTTGTCGAGCCTCGCGGCACGGGTGCGCGAAACCGGTGCGGATATGGGCATCGCCTTTGACGGCGATGGCGATCGCGTGCTGATGGTCGATGGCAATGGCAGTGAAGTCGATGGCGACAGCCTGCTGTATGTATTGGCGATGGACTGGAAAGCACATGGCCGCCTGCAAGGGCCAGTGGTCGGTACCTTGATGAGCAACTACGGGCTGGAGCAGGCATTCGCCGCGCAAGGCATCGAATTCGTACGAAGCAAGGTCGGCGATCGCCACGTGCATCGCGCCTTGCTTGAGGGCAACGGCGTGCTTGGCGGCGAGGCATCCGGACACTTGCTGTGTCTGGATCGCGCCGGCACCGGCGATGGCATCGTCAGCGCGTTGCAGGTGCTGGAATCGCTGCAGCGTGGCGGCAAATCGCTGGCCGATGCATTGCACGGATTGCAGCGCGTGCCACAGCGCACCGTCAACGTGCGCTACAGCGGCGGCAGCAAGCCGGCAGATGCGCCCAATGTGCAAGCGGTGTTGCGCGACGCGCAGCGCGAAATCGATGGCAAGGGCCGAGCTTTCCTTCGCGCCTCAGGCACCGAGCCAGTGGTTCGCGTGACCGTGGAAACAAACGATGCGCAGTTGATGCAGGTGATGCTGGATCAACTCTCCGACGCGGTCAGAGTCGCCGCTGGCCAGCAGCCCCCGCCAGGCGCTCAAGCTTGACCTCGCGCATTCCGACCCTGGACATCCGTCGCTTCGAAAGCGATCGCGATGCGTTCGTGGCCGAACTCGGCGCGGCGTACCGCGAATGGGGATTCGCCGGGATTCGCGGTCATGGCATCGGTCAATCGGTGATCGGCGGCGCCTATGACGTGTTCAAGCGCTTCTTTGCGCTGCCGCTCAGTGTGAAGATGCAGTATCACATCAGAGGGCAGGGCGGGGCGCGGGGTTACACGCCGTTCGGCATCGAAACCGCGAAAGACGCTCAGTTTCCCGACCTCAAGGAGTTCTGGCACATCGGTCGTGAGTTGCCGGCGGATTCACCTTACGCCGACGTGATGCCGCCCAACATCTGGCCAAGCGAAATTCCCGAGTTCCAGCGCATCGGCTACGGGCTGTATCAGGCACTGGACGAACTCGGCTCGCAGGTGCTGTCGGCGCTCGCACTGCACATCGACCTGCCAGCAGATTTTTTCGCCGACAAGACCAATGTTGGCAACTCGATCCTGCGACCGATCCACTATCCGCCGATCACCGCGGATGACATTCCCAACGTGCGTGCGGGTGCGCACGAGGACATCAACTTCATCACACTGCTGGTCGGCGCCAGCGCAGCCGGTCTGGAAGTGAAATCGCAGCAGGGCGAATGGGTGCCGTTTACCTCGGACGCCGACACCATCGTGGTCAACATCGGCGACATGCTGCAGCGCTTGAGCAACCACGTGTATCCCTCAACCACCCATCGCGTGGTGAATCCGCCCGGTGATGCCGCGCGCGAGCCGCGTTACTCGACGCCGTTCTTCCTGCATCCCAATCCCGATTACCTGATTCGCACGCTGCCCAACTGCATCGACGTGAACAATCCGGATCGCTATCCCGAGCCGATCACCGCGCACGATTACCTGATGGAGCGGTTGCGCGAAATCAAGCTGGCCTGAGATGCCGCTGTCAAAAGCCTCCGCAGCCTCCGCAGCCACCGGCGCCATCGCTGCACCTCGCGCGAAGCCCGCGTCCGTAGCAGCGCGAAAGCCGACCAGTTCGGCGCGCAAGTCGCCATCTGCGTCCGACGATGCACAATCGCGCGAACGCGTAATGCCTTTGACGATCTGGACCATCGGCCACTCCACGCGATCGCTGGAAGAATTTCTCGATCTGCTTGCGCACAACCAGATCGAAGCGATCGCCGATGTGCGTCGATTTCCCGGATCGCGGCGCTATCCGCATTTCGGCAGCGAGGCTTTGGCGGCCAGCCTGACTGATGCCGGTATCGCCTATCGCTGGATGCCGGAGTTGGGCGGACGCCGCCGCGCGGCGCCGGATTCACCTCATACCGTCTGGCGCAATGCTGCGTTCCGCGGCTACGCCGACTACATGCAGACGACGGAATTCCAGGCCGCGTTCGACGCGCTGCTTTCATTCGCACGAGGCCGGCGCACCTGTCTGATGTGCGCCGAAGCGGTCTGGTGGCGCTGCCATCGCTCGATGATTTCCGACGACCTCAAGTCGCGTGGCGTTGAGGAGCTGCACATCATGGACGCAGGCAAGACCACCGAACATCCCTACACCGCGCCCGCGCGGATCGTCGATGGGCGGCTCTGCTATGTCGCGCCGGATGAATTGCCGTGTTTGGGCGGAAGCCCCAGCTAAACATCGAACCTGGCCACGCCTACTTGGGTATGGCGCCGCTCGAACCCGCCGCCGCATCTGCCGGCATTCCAAAATCTTCTTGAAATCTAGTCCCTGAGCCACCATTCGATGGGCAATCGACCACTATTCAGGCCTGCCCATGTCCAACGCGACCGAAACCCGCCAATTTGAAGCCGAAACCGCGCAGGTGCTGCATCTGGTGACGCATTCGTTGTATTCGCACAAGGAAATATTCCTTCGCGAGCTGGTCTCCAACGCCGCTGATGCGTGCGACAAGTTACGCTTTGAGTCGATCGGCGATCCCACATTGCTGGCTGGCGATGGCCAGCTGCATATCGATGTCAGCATCGACAAGGACGCGCGCACGATTACCATCGCCGACAACGGCATCGGTATGTCGCGCGAGGAAGTGATCGCCAACATCGGCACCATCGCGAGTTCGGGCACCCGCAAATTTCTTGATGCGATGTCGACCGAAAACAAGGCCGACGCCAATCTGATCGGGCAATTCGGCGTCGGTTTCTATTCCGCGTTCGTGGTCGCCGACAAGGTGACGCTGACCACGCGCAAGGCCGGCACGTTGGCCAGCGACGGCGTGCGCTGGGAGTCGGCAGGCACCGGCGAGTACACGCTTGAAGCCGTCGAAGCGCCGCAGCGCGGCACCAGCGTCACCTTGCATCTGAAGGCCGACGAGGACGAATTCCTGCAGAGTTGGCAGGTGCGCAGCCTGATCGCGCGTTATTCGGATCACATCGGCTTTCCGATCCGGATGCCCAAGGAATCGATGGACGCCGGCTCCGATGATGATGCATCGGACGATGAAGATTCCGACGCGGAAAAGACGGATGAATCCACTTCCGACAGCAGCACAGCAGTCGAATGGGAAGTCGTCAACCAGGCCTCGGCGTTGTGGACGCGCCCGAAGAACGAACTGACCGACGAGGACTACCAGAACTTCTACAAGCACATCGCGCACGATTACGATGATCCACTTGCGTGGACGCACAACCGCGTCGAGGGCACGCAGAATTTCACCTCGCTGTTGTATCTGCCATCCAAGGCACCGTTCGACCTGCTGATGGGTCGCGAGGATCGCAAAGGCCTGAAGCTCTACGTCAAGCGCGTCTTCATCATGGACGCCGCCGAACAATTGCTGCCGGCGTATTTGCGCTTCGTGCGCGGCGTCGTCGATTCCGACGACCTGCCGTTGAATGTGAGCCGCGAACTGCTGCAGCAGAACCGCAACCTCGACAAGCTGCGCGCGGCCTGTACCAAGCGCGTGCTCGACCTGCTCGACAAGCTCGCGAAGGATGAGCCGGAAAAATTCGCAACCTTCTGGACTCAGTTTGGCGCCACCTTTAAGGAAGGCGCGGCCGAGGATTTCGGCAACAAGGAGCGTATCGCCAAGCTGCTGCGCTTTGCCTCGACCAAGTCGGAAGGCGAGGCGCAGACAGTCTCGCTGGATGACTACATCGCGCGGATGCCGGAAGGCCAGGACGCGATCTACTACATCACCGCCAACGGTTACGCCGCCGCCAAGGGCAGCCCGCAACTCGAAGCGTTGAATGCGCGCGGCGTCGAAGTGTTGCTGATGGTCGATCGCATCGACGAATGGATGAGCAGCTATCTCACCGAATACGCCGGCAAATCGCTGCGCAACGTCGCCAAGGGCGAGCTCGACCTCGGCAAGCTGGCCGAAGGCGATGCCGAAAAACACAAGGAAGTCGAGAAGGCCGCCGAAGGCATCATCGCCAAGCTCAAAGGCGTGCTGGGCGACCGCGTGAAAGATGTGCGCGTGAGTGAGCGCCTGACCGAATCACCGTCCTGCGTCGTCGTCGCCGACCACGACATGGGCCTGGCCATGCAACGCCTGCTCAAGCAGGCCGGCCACGACGTACCGTCGAGCAAACCGATCTTGGAAATCAATCCGTCGCATCCGTTGGTCAAACGCTTCGAGGCGGAAGCCGACCCGACCCGCGCGACCGATCTGGCATTGTTGCTGCTCGATCAGGCGCAGTTGCTGGAAGGGATTGCGCTGGATGATCCGGCTGCCTATGTGCGGCGGGTTAATGCGTTGTTGGTTGGGTAGGGGATATGCAGCGCTTTCCCTGTTTCGTGCAGATATTGAATGGCAGTGCTTCTTGACTACCTGTGCGTCTGCGAGGGATGTCTGCCGATCAAGTGAACTTAATCAGGGATTCTCCAACTACTTCAAATCCTCTGCAATCGTCTCAAACTGCTCCAACGCTGCTTCCAGGTCGGCCGCGATTTCAGCGGCGATGATCTCTGGCGCCGGAAGGTTCGCGCTCTCTTCGAGTGCATCGTCCTTGAGCCAGAAGATGTCGAGATTGACCTTGTCGCGCTTCGACAACTCATCGTATGTGAAGCACTTGAAGCGCTCGCTTTCCTTGCGCGCGGTGCGGTCCTTCGTGTTGTAGCAGGCGACGAAATCATCCAGATCGCTGCGCTTGAGGGTGTTTTCCTTGAGGGTGAAGTGCAGGTTGGTGCGCAGGTCGTAGATCCACAGCTTTTGCGTCCACGGTGTTTCCTGCGCAGGCTTGCGGTCGAAAAACAGCACGTTCGCCTTCACGCCCTGCGCGTAGAAGATGCCGGTGGGCAGGCGCAGCAGCGTCTGCACCTCGGCCTGCTTGAGCAACTCGCGGCGGATGGTTTCGCCTGCGCCGCCTTCAAACAGCACATTGTCCGGCAACACCACCGCCGCGCGGCCGTGCTGCTTGAGGATGGTGAAGATGTGCTGGAGAAAGTTGAGCTGCTTGTTGCTGGTGCTCGCCCAAAAATCATCGCGATTGATGATCAGCGATTCCCGCGACGACTCGCCCGCTGCGTTGACAATGGTGACGCTACTCTTTTTGCCGAACGGCGGATTGGCCAGCACGATGTTGTATTCGCCGTGCTTGCCGGCCAGCGCATCCTTGGTGACGACTGGCATGTCCTGCTCGGACTCGCTGCCGATGCCATGCAGAAGCAGGTTCATCGCGCACAGGCGGGTGACGCTGTCGACCAGTTCGATGCCAAAAAACGTGCCGCTCTTGAGCTTCTTTTTCTCGTCGCGATCCAGTGGATAGTGCTTGGCAAGATAGTCGTGTGCAGCAAGCAGGAACCCGCCGGTGCCGCACGCGGGGTCGCAGATGGATTGCCCGGGTTGTGGCGCGATCACATCCACGATGGCTGCGATCAGCGGACGCGGCGTGAAGTATTGGCCTGCGCCGCCTTTCACATCTTCCGCATTCTTCTGCAGCAGACCTTCGTAGGCATCGCCCTTCACGTCCGCATCAAGCGAGGTCCAGTTTTCCTTGTCGATCAGATCCGCGATCAGACGCCGCAACTTCGCTGGATCCTGAATCTTGTTCTGCGCCTTGCGGAAAATCACGCCGAGCATGCCCGGGCGCTTGCCGAGTTCCTCCAGCGTATGCCGGTAGTGCACTTCCAGGTCATCGCCGTCGAGCTTGAGCAGCATGTTCCAGCCGAAGCCCTTGGGAATCGGAGAGGGTTTATTGAACGGCGGCTTCGACTGCTCGTCCGCCATCTTCAGGAACAACAGGAACGTCAACTGCTCAACGTAGTCGCCATACGACAGACCGTCATCGCGCAGGATGTTGCAGTAATTCCAGAGTTTTTGGACCAAGGTTGAGCTATTCACTTTCGCTTTTTCCGGAGAATTCGAGGCATGTTCGTAGATGAACGGGGTAGACAACGCAAGGGTCTGACTACGGAATCCCGTTGAATTGCTCGGCGTTTTCCCCTATCATGGCTCTGTTCCTTCGCCCAAGGCCCTGGAACTTGGCTGCGCCTCAGTCGCCATAAGACTGGGGCTTTTTTTCGTCCGTCTTTTTTCCATCAGAGCTCCATTCCGGCGAATCTCGCCCAGATAGGCTGCGTTCGGCTGGAACGCCGTGACAAATTCGTAGTCGATGCCTTCGCGCTCGCAAAGCTGCAACACCACGACATAGCGATTCTCGATCACGATCACGGTGCGCCTGCGCTTTGGACGGTTACGACTGTCCATGCGGGTCTGGCCGATCACGTCGACATCAACGTCTTCGGCGGAAAGTGCCTTCTTGATCCAGCGGATCCTCTGCGCACGCGGCAACGAAAGGCAAACATCGTGCACGCCGGCGGCCGTCCGGTAATTCGTCGCTCCTGAAAAAGCGTGATCGAACGTCGGGCGGTGAAACAAGACCCTTCGCCCTGCCCAGTCGCTGATCTCAGCTTGAACGTATTCCGCCACATAGATCGCACGATAGGCAGCACGCAGCGCATCTTCGGACTCCGCCTCCAGTAAGCACAACTCCCAACCCGTCACGTCAGACACGCGACCGGCCCTCGAACTGGAAGATGTTGACCTTTCGCGCCGCCAGTGGCGTGCTCTCCGCAAGCGTCGGCCTACCCGCGATCTCTGTGAGCATTTCGCAGAGGCGTCGCTTGGCTGGACTACCCTCGAGTCCATTCCAGCTATAGCCCACGGCGCCGATCATGATGTCGACCAAGCCGATCAGCGGCAGGTTGTGCGACGTGACGGGTTCGAGACAGGCGATGGACGCGCGCCCGCTCAACCTGCGCGCCAGCATCAGCGACAGATCGCTGAATCGGTGCTGCGTTGCATTCTGCTGCCAATCCAGATAGACGTGATAGCGGTTGCCAGGATCCAGCCAGTGCACGAGCATCTGGTAGTAGAGCTTGTAGAAGCCCAGTTCGCTGTCGCCGTCGTTGAACGCCTCGTGGTCCAGTTGGTTGCGGTTGGCGATGAGGCAACGGAACCGTAGATCGGGTTCGGCACCAAACAGGTCGATCAGCGCTTCGTAAAACGCCAGGCGATTCGGCGAAACCCGCTTCCACCCCAATTCGCCCTGCACAGCATGTGCAGCCTGTAGATGATGGATGCGGCTGACGATCTCGCGCTTCCGTTCGCGCGGACACAGCAATGCGCCGATCACCATATAGGGCTGCGTCGGATCAGACGTGTGGCGACTTTCGTCGCAATAGACGTTGAAGTCGGTCATGCGTCAGGCGCTTCCGTTACAGGCTGTGAAAATGCGCGTTGCGGGATGGATTGGCGTAGGCGGGTGGCGCGTTGGAGGTTGGTAGAGACCGTTGATTGCAGTTCTTCGATCACGCTCAGGCGACGCTCGACTTCCGCGACGATGCGGATCTGTTCGGTAAAAGGCGGAAGTGGAATGGGCGTCGGCCTGACGTCTCCGATGTTCACGCCTTTCACCGCGACGCCACGCGCCACGCGCTTGAAATAGTTCTGGCAATCAGGATTGCGCAGACATGCCGCGATGTAGCGGTGGTCGATCAAACCTGTGACATCCAATCGGGCAGTATCTTGCGTGATGTTTCCGCCATCAAGTTCCTTTGGGACTTCAGCGACTCTGCCATACGTGCCACGAATCGAAAGCAATAAATCTCCGGTTCTCAGGGAAGCCCTGGCGTACTTCGACGCAATTTCAGGCGTTGTCCGATGAAGCGCTTCCAAGGCAATCGTGTCGCCCTTCATGTCTTTGACCTTCACGAAAAGCACACCAGTGTCGACACTCTCTTTAGGCATCAGGATGCCGTAACAGATTGGCCGAGAAGCATTGGTCAGTTGTTCCAAACTAGCGACCGCCCAGCCAATCGGAAGAGGCGGAATCTTTTCCGAAGCCGCTGCTTGGGGTTCTTTGTATTGACCACGACCTTGCCAATTTTGCTTGCGCTCGGTCAGGACGCGGACGAGCAAAGCCTCACCTGTTTCAAATTTCGCTTTCCGATTTCCGGCTTTGGCGAGTGCGGATTCGGTGGGGACGAGGCGACCTTCGCAGGCGGCTTTGAGGACGGCGGCGCGGTAGCGTTTGAGGTTGGCCTGCACCCTCCGCAACGCTGCCACGCCAGACTCCAGTCGTGTGAATTGCTTCTCGATCTCGGCCACGATCCGCTGCTGTTCGTCGATTGGAGGGAGCGGAGATTCAAGCCCTCGAATAATTTCTTGGCTGATGTTCGACTGTGCGCCACCTTTGCCCATCTCAATCAAATCTCTGCGTTTCGATTCGAGAAACCGATATGCGAAACGAGTGTCAATTTCCGGAGGAAGAAAGATTCCACACACGGCTTGGTTTGTAGCCGCATCGATTCCCAGTATTCCTAGCTTTCCGACCGTTGCCCCATACAGCGCAACGCATAATGTGCCCTTTGGAAAGAGCTTTGCAGATGACGCATCCAACCCTGTCTGCGAGATTTTTTCTTGGGTCTCGTAAACAGTCCTGTCACCGAGCTCACAGATTTGACCCATGGAATCGTACCTTCGTAATAAGCGGTGACTCCGCGTTTTGGTGTTCCTCCGCTCGAAGTCTTGACCGCATCACCGAAACGCACGGTACGCCACGGTCTATTTTTCTGCACTTCTGCACTCATGCCGGCTTGATGCGATATGGCGGAGATATTTCGCGGACGGCGGTGTCATCGGAATGAGGTGCGTTGCCCCGGATGGCAAGCTCTCGCTCACGCATCACATCGAGCATGCGCAACTTCTCCGCCACGGTGCGAGCGGCAAGATTGCGGCGTAGCGCGCTTTTGCTTTCAAGCATCTTCTGCAGATCGAAACTCATGGTGTGTCCTGCAGAAACTGTCGTTCAAACTGATGCCAGGCATCCACCAGACCATGCCGACTGAGGATGGCCTGGAAGCGTGCGATATCAAGGGCGCCCTCCTCGATAAACTGAAGTAGCCGCGCCTTGTCCTTTGCACGCCCGACCTGGAGCGCGATGGCCGCCAGGTGTTCGGCCGTGAAGACAGGCACCGGAATGCCATCCACATCTTGGACCACGGCGTCTCTCAATGCTTCCTCCACCAAGGGCGTGGCCGGCGGCAGGAACTGGACAGGCCAGCCGGCGAGCACGATGTATTCGCCCTCCATCGTGCCGCCACGTGCCTTGAGGTATTCAAGCATCGGCACTGGGCTGACGATCAGACTTCCCGTCTCAGGCTGGAACGTGGTGAAGATGTCTATGTCCAGGGTGGCGACGGGTTCAAGGTAAAAGGTCGCTCCGACTGCGCCGCCGATGGCGTAGCGTTCGATCACGCCGTCGGCTTGCATCTGGTTGACCGTCTTGATGACTTCTCGGATGTCCATGTCAGCCTGACTCGTTTCTATTGAATGTCATGGGAACCTCTAAAAGCCGAAATCAGATCGTCATCCCTGCTCAAGCGGGGATCCAGCGACTTTAAACCGTTGAAAGCAAAGGCACTGGATTGACCAGCTTCGCTGTTGTAAAGCACTTCCGCCTACGCGGGAATGACGAGCAAAAGCGGGATTTTCCAAGCACCCCATCATGCCGCGAGGGCCGTGTTCAATTCATCCAGCAACTTCGGCAATTGCTCGCCGAACAGTTGATGCGCCTTGCCCAAGCCACCGCGCTGGTTGAACGGGGACAGCTCCAGATCTTCCGGCTCAATGCTAAGGCTTGTGGCGATATGGTCGCGGATCAGTTCGAGCCATGCGCGCTGCTCGGGCGTGAACATCGCGTCCGTCTGCGTCTTGTCCGCGAGCCATTCGTCAAACCGCACCGACACAGAATCGGCGAACGGCGTCAGTACAGGCTGCTGTTCCAGCGCGAAGCGCACAAGCGCAACGAGATCGGCGAAGCGCCCGGCCTGCGAACGGCCTTTCACCTTGCCGGGCGAGGCAACCGCAAACGCATTCCAGAGATTGTCCTCGGTCCACGCCGCGTGATTGTCGCTCAGCTTTTTCTCCAGTTCCTTCAGCATCGACTCGGTGAGGCGCTGGTTGAACGGGCGGCTGTAGAGAATTTGCAGGGCGGTGATTTCGGCCTGGTGTTCGTCGATGTAGTCGCGGAACGAGCGCAGCAGGCTCGCGGCTTTTTCTTTCGCGGCGGCGTCAAAGCCCTGTGACAGCAGGGCGTCCACGGTGACGCTGTCGATGGTTTGTTCGGCATCTTGCTTCGCTTTCGAGAGCGCATCGCGCAGCGCAGGCAAGTCGAACGGCGCGCAGGCTTCGTCGGCCAGTTGCTTGCCGGCGCTCGCCATCGTTTCGGGCAAGACTTCCGCAGGCAACGCGCCCACGTTTCCTGTCGCGCGTTCGGCCATGCGGTCGGGGTCGATCGCACGCAGCAGCGCGCCGGAGAGTTCCGATAACGACTTGCCGCCGGCGAGTTCGGCAAGCTTGTTCGCATCGTCGCGGGATATCTCGCGGTCGAGTCGATCAGGTCTACTTCAACCTGCTGCCACTACCCTTGGCAGCATGACCATGCAGCGAATCCACTTATCAGAACCGGGTTAGTTGTACAGACAAACGGGGCCAGCTCTCAAGAAATACATCAATGACTATTGGCCCTGACAGGAATCCACGCGGCCGATCATGCGCCGCGAGACTCGGGTGAACCGGAGAGGCGTTCTTTCATCCAGTTGATCAACCCTCCGCGCAGCAAGAACAGCACTTGTCGCGGCGACATGTGGTGGTGCACCTGGAACTTGTACTGGCGCGTGAGGTTCTCGACCGCAACCTTGCGCCCTTCCAGAAATGGGGTCAGAGTGAAGTTTCCTGACCACCATCCCCGACCGAACGCTTTGCGTCGGCAGGAAATCCACTCTGACCCCTTTCCCGGCGGGTGCCGGGTGGACTGAATTCCGCATTGGCCACATCGGGATTCAAAGTACTGCGTCCAGACCCTTGCGCTCGATGATGTCAAGCAGCTTCTGCGACGGGGGTTTCGGTTTTTAAAGGCGGCGGACCAGGCGTTCGATCAGCGCCGGATCCGTCACTTTCCTGACCCGCGGATGGGCCAGCTTGCGGCACAGGAAATCCGCTTGTGCGCCACCCACCCATACCTCCACGCCGCTGCCTAGCAATGCGACAAGCGAGGTGATGTCGACCAATGCGCTGTCCGCCAGGCCCGAGTCCACGCAGCTCAATGCCACTGCCTTGGCACCCAGCTCTCCCGCCAGCGTGGCAAGATCGCGCGCCGGCAGGTCGGTTCCCAAGTACAGCAGCGGAGCGCCGGCCCCGTAGGCGAGCAGCGCGGCCATCAACAAACCCAGTTCGTGGTGCTCGCCAGGCAGCGTGGAGAACAGCAGCTTGGGGCCGGTTTCGCTGGGGCGCGGATTGAGGATGGCGATCATCCGTGCGCGCAGCAGGCTGCTGAGCATGCGC
>JBBQQH010000045.1:0-23516 GCA_038216155.1 Lysobacterales bacterium | reverse complement strand
GCGAGTGGCGATTGCCGGATACATCGGCTGTTGCGACGCAACCAGCGACGCCGGCATCCGTGCAGCCGAGCGCAGCGCCGACGCGCGTGCAACAGTTGTTCGGAAATTATGTGCCTTGGTTGATCGGGGCCGGAATCGTGCTCGTGGTGCTGATTCTGCTGACTAGACGCCGACCCCGACGCTGACAAGGCGTTTAATGCTTGCGTGATTTTTCGCAAGCGCGCCGGCCAACGCGCGCCGGAATCACTCGTCTTCGTCGTCGCTGTCGGGCTCGTCCGACGTCCACTCGACATCGAAGCCACTACGCGATCCCAAGCCGCGCTCGAGTAAACCGAGCAGGTGCGGCGTGACGTTGCGCTCGCGCAGGTAGTTGATGGTCTGCTGATCGACGTAATAATCGCGATCGTGCTGGTCTTCTTCCTCCAGCGCATCGATCAGCTGCTGCAGCTCGCCCTCGGAAATCGTACCGAGGGTGCGCGTGGTGCCTTTTTCCAGCAATGTGATCATGCGATCTCCATGAGGGGATTGGATCTCAGGCGGCCTGCGCCGCCGTCGCGGGCGCGCTAGCGGTCTTGCGTGGTCCTTGCAGCAACGCGTGACGCACATGCGCGACGATCAGGTCGGCCTCGGCGTCGGTGATTGCAAAATGTGGTGTGAAGCGCAACGAGTTCGCGCCGCCGTGAATCACGCCGATGCCGCGCTCGCGCAGGTATTCCTCGGTCGAACCGACGCCATAGCACTTGAAGTCAGGATGCAGCTCGCATGAGAACAGCAGGCCGGTA
The DNA here is from genome assembly GCA_038216155.1 of Lysobacterales bacterium. Lineage (GTDB taxonomy): Bacteria > Pseudomonadota > Gammaproteobacteria > Xanthomonadales > Xanthomonadaceae > SZAS-103. The sequence goes on along the minus strand of JBBQQH010000045.1, from coordinate 22,734 downwards.
CCCTGAACTTTGGTGATCAGGCCGGGGAGCTCGTCTTTCACCGCGTTCAGCCGATCCAGGAATGCACGACCTTGCGCACGGATGTTCTCCCGCAGCGCAGGCGTGAGCGCAGCCATCGTGGCGCAGGCGACATCCAGCGCGCGCGGGTTCGCGGTCATTGTGTTGCCGTACACGCCCTTGCGATACAGCGATGCGGCGCGCGCGGTCACCGCCAGCACCGACAGCGGATACTGGCCCGCATTCAGCGCTTTCGAATAGGTCTCCATGTCCGGAGCTTCGAGCGACTCGAAACCGGGGTAGTCGACAATCGACAGCACGCCGTGCGCGCGCAATCCGGCCTGGATCGAATCGACCAGCAACAGAGTGCCGTGCGCCTTCGTCAACTCGCGCGCAGCAGCGTAGAACTCCGGCGGCACTGCGCGACCGGGATCGCCTTCGCCCATCACCGGTTCCAGGAACATTGCCTCGATGTACCAGCCGTGCTGCTCGGCATCGGCGAACACCTGGCGCAGTTGTTCAATGCTGTAAGGCTCGACCGTGATCACGCTGTTTTCGTGCCGATAGCTGGCAAGGTATTGCGCATACACCTTGCGGCTGGAATCGGAATAGATCGCGGGTAGTTCGGTGCGGCCGTGGAACGCGCCTTTCACGGCGAGCCGCTTGATCTGCTTGCCGGCGTGTCGCGCGCCGGTGTCGGTCATCAGTTTGGTGTTGACATCGGCGATGCGTCCGGCCAGCGAGACCGATTCCGAACCCGAATTCAGGCATAGAAAATGCGTAAACGGGCAGTCAGCATCGCTATTGCGGGTGTGTCCAATCTCGGCGCGCAGCGCATTGACGATGCGCAACTGGCTGAGGTTCGGCGTCATGATGTTCGCCATCACCTGCGGTCGCGCCATCGCCTCGATCACGACCTTTGGCGCGTGTCCAAGGCCCAGCATTCCGTAGCCGCCGGAGTCATGCACCACGGCGCCTTTCAGGGTGATCACCCACGGTCCGCGCGCAGCCAGCGCCACATACGGATTGACTGCATCGTCGGGATAAAAATTGATGAAGCCGGCCTGCACCGCGTGCGCCTGCGCGTCCTCGTCCAGGGCCAGGATCGGCGCGATCAACGAGTCCGCCTGCAGGGTGACAAACGCCTCGTGTGCGGCGGCGATTGCTTCGGCCAAATCGGGATGGGTCGGCAGGAAGCGCTCGATCGTCGCATCATCAAGGCCCGGACTGCGCACGCTGCCGCCGGCACTGCGCAGGCTTTCCAGCATCTGCAGTGGCGAAAGACGCGTCGAGTCGGTCTGGTTCATGAAAGGCTCCCGGAAAACTTGGTGAGTTGAAACAACAATGCGCGGCTATGCCGCGCACCAGTGGGTTGAAAAGTCAGAAAACAAGACTTCTCAACGAAATGAATAACTTGCGCCCAATTATAGCATGCGCCCCGACGCCGCAGAACCCCCGATAAAGGTTGCGCGTGCAGCGTGTGGCTGACAGTTGTCAGGCGCAACTGTTGACGCAGCCCACTGCCGCAGTCGTTGGCATGCGCCGAAAGTGTCACGCAACGGAGGAAACGTTATGCAGCTTGTCAGTAGCAAATCATGTCACCCACTGCCTCAGGTGCTAGCCAGCCTGCACGCAGCCAGCAAGCACTACGGCAAGACGCTGGCGCTGGACGCGGTCAATCTGCACGTCAACGCCGGTGAAATCCTAGCACTGCTCGGCCCCAACGGCGCCGGCAAGACCACTGCGATTTCGCTGCTGCTTGGCTTGTTGCAAGCCGATGCCGGCAAGGTCGAATTGTTCGGCCTGCCGCCGCAGCAACTCGCGGCGCGTCGCCGCATCGGCGCGATGCTGCAGACCACCGCGGTACCCGACACCTTGACGCCACGCGAACTGGTGACGCTGTTTCGCAGCTATTACCCGAACCCGCGTTCGATTGTCGATTGCATCGCACTGGCCGGTATCGTGTCGATAGCCGACAAGCGCTACGGCAAACTTTCCGGCGGCCAGCAACGACGCGTGCAATTCGCGCTGGCATTGGCCGGCAATCCCGAAATCCTGTTTCTCGACGAGCCCACGACTGGCCTTGATATCGAGGCACGCGAAGGTTTGTGGAACACCATTCGCGCACTGGTCGCAGAGGGATGCGCGGTCGTGCTGACCACGCATTATCTGGAGGAAGCCGAAGCGCTGGCTGATCGCGTCTGCGTATTGGCGAACGGGCGCATCGTCGCCGAAGGCAGTGTCGCGGCAATCAGCGCGCGGGTTGGGCAGCGGCGCATCCGCTGCGTGTCCAACGTCGCCGCCGACACTGTTCGCTGCTGGCCCCATGTGCGCAGCGTGGTGCAAGACGGCGAGCGCTTCGAGATCGTCACCGACGCCGCCGAATCGATCGTCCGCAAATTGCTCGACGCTGATGCCAACCTGAGCGAGCTGGAAATTCGTCGCGCCGGTCTAGCCGAAGCGTTCGTGCAGATCACAAGGGAGGCCGCATGAACGCCATCGCACAAACCAAACCGCGCGAGGCAGGTTCGCGCAGTCCTCTGGCCAGTTACCTGCTGGAGGCGAAGTTCGAGTTCCTGCGTGTTTTGCGCACCCCGGCATTCGCTGCGCCGACATTGCTGTTTCCGCCGCTGTTCTACCTGCTGTTCGGCATCCTGCTCAATCGCGGCAACGCGCAGGCCGCGCATTACTTGTTTGCGACCTACAGCGTGTTCGGGGTGATGGCGCCAAGCTTGTTTGGATTCGGCGTGGGTGTGGCGATCGAGCGCGAACGCGGCTGGCTTGCGCTAAAGCGAGTGGCGCCGATGCCGCCCGGCGGTTATCTGCTGTCAAAGATGTTAATGGCGATGTTATTCGCAGTAATCATCTACGCAATTCTCGCGACGATGGCAGTGACGTTGGGCGGCGTAAGGCTGGCATTCGGCCAGTGGCTGATGGTCGGTGTGATCGCGGTGCTGGGCGTGATGCCATTCTGCGCACTCGGATTGATGATCGGCGCTCGCGCCAATGCCAATGCCGCGCCTGCGTTCGTCAATCTCATCTATCTGCCGATGGCGTTTCTGTCTGGCTTGTGGATGCCCTTGACCATGTTGCCGCACGTTGTCGCGCAACTCGCGCCACTCTGGCCTGCGTATCATCTGGCCCAGTTCGCGTTAATGGCAGTTGGTCTGGTGCCGGTGGCAAACGTCGGTGTGCACCTGGCGTGGCTGCTTGGATTCACGCTGGTGTGTTTCGCGATTGCACGGCGCTGGCTGGCGCGTGCGCATTGAGTCATGTCGATTCGGTGAGGGCCCGCAAGGGCCGACTGATCGCTCCCTATGAGGTGTATTTCACCTCATGCAAAACGGTTTCGCGGAGTAGGTAAATGAATACGATCCAGACCGGCGAATTACGAAACAATGAATCAGGCCCAGGCACTCATCATGGCAACCCCGCAAGCATCGCAACCGGGGTAGTGGCAATCGCCATCGGGCTGGTCTTTCTCGCCAGAAATCTGGGCTTGGATGTGCCGCTGTTTGCGTGGGCTCATTGGTGGGCGTTGTTCATCGTGATTGGCGCGATGGCTCCGCTCGATCGCGCATGGCAACGCTATCGTGAAGTCGGTTCGGTCGATTCTCAGGTGCTGCATTCGCTTCTAAATGCGGTCGCGGTGCTCACCATCGCCGCGATCTTTCTGTTAAATCGTGCATTCGGAGATTGGTGGCCGCTGTTCCTGATCATCGGTGGGCTGTCGATGATGACGTCGGATGGCTGCCGTGCAAGTAACCTCGATCGCGGCGCACACTGAGCGTCTGCAGCCGACGACAACGACCATGGCTTTTTCGCTAACTCGTCCCGCTCCCGATTCTATCGCCAGCCGGCATGCCCGCGAGGGCAAGTTGCGGCACGTGCTGCTGATCAACCTGGTGTGGACAATCTGGGTTTTCGCCGACTTCCTGTTCAACAATCGCATCGATCGCGCCTGGGTGTTGGCGACGACGATCAGCTTTCCAGTATTCCTCGCTCTGTACGTTTCGGCCTACCTGCAGTCGCAACGCCACATCGTGTTTTTCGCGCTCGGGATGGCCGCGCTTGGTTACACGGTGATGCCGTGGAATCACAGCGGAGGCACCTCGTACCTGATTTATTCCTGCGCCTATCTGGCGTTTTTCGGGTCGGTCCGACAGAGCGTCGCGATGATGCTGCTGATCGTGTCCGGCTACGTGTTATCCGCCTGGCTGCAGCATTGGCCTTGGGTCATTACGATTGCAATGAGCATGGTTGCGCTGTCGGTTGGCGGTGGCAATCTCGCCTACCGCCTGAACGCACGGAAGGATGCCGATTTGCGCCTCAGCCACGAGGAAGTGCGCAGGCTGGCAGCGACAGCAGAGCGCGAACGCATCGGACGCGACCTGCACGATCTGCTCGGACACACCTTGTCGATGATCGCGCTCAAGTCCGAGCTCGCGCGCAAGTTGTTCGATCGTGATCCGCAGGCAGCACGCCGCGAGATTGCCGACGTCGAACGCATCACGCGTGACGCGCTGACCGAAGTGCGGCATGCGGTCAGTGGAATTCGCGCTGCCGCGCTGGCTGGTGAAGTCGCCTCGGCGCGCCTGTTGCTGGAATGCGCCAACGTGCGATTCGACTACGACGGGTTCGACACGCCGTTGCCAGTTGAACAGGAAACCTGCCTGGCCCTGGGCTTGCGCGAGGCGGTCACCAATATCCACCGGCATGCGCAAGCGCGCTACGCCCATGCCAAATTGCGCATCGACGCCGATGCGGCAGAGTTGCGGGTGCAGGATGATGGCCGCGGCACCGGAGCGCATGAAGGCAATGGGCTGTCCGGAATGCGCGAGCGGGTGAGCGCGCTCGGCGGAACGTTGCGGATTGAATCGGTGGACCCGCGCGGCACGCTGCTGATCTTGCGCCTGCCGCTGCCTAGCGGCGTAATCGCGCCCGCCACCGATGCCGACTCTGCGTCCGACGTGCTGCCGTTGCGGCGTAGCGCATGATCCGCGTGCTGCTTGCCGAGGACCAAGCAATGGTGCGTGGAGCGCTGTCCGCGTTGCTGGCGCTGGAATCGGACATCGAAGTGCTCGGAAGCGCGGCCGATGGCGAGGCCGCGTGGTGCGAAGTGCAGCGCCTGCAGCGCACGGGCGGCGGTCCCGACGTGCTGGTGACAGACATCGAAATGCCTGGCATGACCGGGCTGGAACTGGCGCAGCGGATCCGTGACGCACAGCTGCCGGTCAAAGTGGTGATCGTCACCACGTTCGCGCGCAGCGGCTATTTGCGCCGCGCGCTGGATGCCGGCGTGGCCGGTTACCTGCTCAAGGACGCGCCGGCGGAAAAACTGGCCGAGGCATTGCGACAGGTGCATCGCGGCGGCCGCGCGATCGCGCCGGAACTGGCGCTGGAGGCTTGGTCCGAAGCCGACCCGTTGAGCGAGCGCGAACGCCAGATCTTGCGTCTGTCCGGCGAGGGTCTGGGCGCAGGCGACATCGCAGAACGCCTGCATCTCTCGCACGGCACCGTTCGCAATTATCTGTCCGAGGCAATCGGCAAACTCGGTGTCAACAACCGCATCGAAGCCCACCGCCTGGCTCGACAAAAAGGCTGGTTGTAATTCCCGCGGCTTGCGGGAATTACAGGTGAGGCAGGAGATTCATCATCAAAGCCGTCATCGCCGCGCAGGCGGGGCCCCAAGGACGTCCGCTGTTTTCCTTTGAAGAAAGGGATCGGCACTGTTCGATATCCAGAAGTCGACCACCGAGACAAAAGGCCCTAGAAATCAAGGTCCATGGGCCCCGCCTGCGCGGGGATGACGATCCAAAGTTTGGTGACAACTAAATGTGACGCTCGGTCGGTTGGCGAGCGCCACCCGAGTAGATGCCCGAGATCAAAATGGGTCCCGGCGTTCGCCGGGATGACGACCTGGAGCGTTTGTGCAACGACCTCGAGCTTTGAACCTCAAAGTCGCCGAGATAAATCACAACACCTGCCGCAGCCATTCCCACGCTGGTATCTTGCACGGCAATGTTCACCTCTCACGCATCGCAATTGGAGTCAACCTTGCGTCTTCAGTTTTTTCTGGGCTTTGCCCTTCTCTTGTCAGTTGCATCCTGCTCACGCTCGCCAGAAAGCAACGGCGCACCGATGCCCGCATCCGACTCAAGTGCGACGACAGCGCCGGCATCGACCCCTGCCAAATCACCCGCGCAGAGCTCGGCCTCAACCCTGCCACAAGCCGCCTACATTTGGCAGCGTGTATGGACCCCATCACATCGCGGCGTGTTGGCCAACAGCCATGAACTGTTCAATCAATTGCGAGTGTTGGCCGCGCAACTGCAGTCGGGCGAAGGCTGGTTCGATGCCCACGTCGACCTGCAGGCCTTGCAAGTGGATGGCCGCGCGGTGCGTCCGGTAATCAGGCTCGACGGCCGATTGCCGAAGCTCGACGCCGCCGACATCGCGCAGCGCAGCGCGCACATCGTGTCGGATTGGCGCGCCGCCGGTGTGCATGTGGACGGCATCGAAATCGACTTCGATTGTCCAAGCGCACGTTTGCCCGAATACGCGAAACTGCTGAGCGCAGTGCGCGCCGCACTTCCGCGCGAAGTGCAACTTTCGATCACCGCGTTACCCGACTGGATCGATGCACCCGGGCTGCCCGATGTGCTTGCCGTTGCCGACGAGGCGGTGCTGCAGGTGCACGCCGTGCGCGATCCGGCGCTGGGCTTGTTCGATGCCGGCAAGGCCGCGCAATGGATTGCGCGATTCGCCGCGCGCAGTGAAAAGCCATTCGACCTGGCGCTGCCTGCCTATGGATCAGCGCTGGTGTTCGATCGTGCCGGCCAGCGCGTGGGCGTGGAAAGCGAAGCAGGGCTGGCGCAAGCAGGCGAGCGTCAGGAACTCAACGCTGATCCCGGCGCAGTTGCGGCTCTGCTGCGCAAACTGGAAGCCGCGCCGCCGACGCATCTGCGCGGCATCGTCTGGTTTCGCCTGCCGTTGCCGGGCGATCGTCGCGCCTGGGCGCTGGCGACCCTAGCCGCCGTCATCAATGCGCAGCCGTTGCAGGCGCAACTGGTCGCCAGTGCACAGTCCACCGGTACCGGCGCCTTCGACCTGCAGGTGGCTAATCGGGGCACACTCGATGCGCTGCTTCCTGCGAGCGTCGAAATCGGCGGGCAAGGTTGCGGTGATGCCGACGCCCTGCCGGGTTATCGCATCGAACACCCGGCAACCGGTTTGCGATTCGTGCGCGAATCCGATGCGCGGCTGCCAGCATCGCAAAGCCGCGCGCTGGGCTGGGTGCGCTGCTCGCAGTTAGCTGATGCAGATGTGCACGTCCACCCATGACCCTTAACTCATTGACCTGCGCAATGATCGAGCAACCGACAACACGCGTGCACGCACGCTGGCCCACCTTTGTCCGCAGCGCCTGCGTCGTGTTTGCGGTGGCGCTGCCCATTTCGATCGGACTGGCCTGTGGCCCGGATTTTCCGCAAAACCTGTTGGATGATCGTCGCGCCTCGTTGATGGAGTTGCCCGAAGGTACGTTCGACTATGAGGCTTCGCATCTGTTGCCGAAGCCGACTGATCGGTTGCACGCCGGCGAAAGCTCGCCATGGGACGACGCCGAAGAAGTGCGCAGCAAAGCCGAAGCCGTCGGACTGTCATCGCGGGAAGCTGCAAAAGTGAAAGCGATGCGCGCAGCCGACGAGACCGACGCGGTCCGCGCTGCCGGCGCCGGCCTGGCACCGGAACTGCTGGACTACACCTTGGGTGCGATTGCGTTTAAGGCCGGCAGAATGACCGCGGCGGCCGGCCATTTTCGCGACGTGCTGGCATTGCTCGCGCCCGAGCGTCCGCGCCGCGGGTTGTGGGCGCAGTACATGCTGGCACGTGCGTTGCTGTCGTCCGATGACACCAGCGGCGCGCTGGCCGCGTTTGCCGTGGTGCGCGAACGTGCCGATTCCGGCGTGCCTGATCCACTTGGGCTGGCGGTTGCGAGTTTCGGTGAACAAGCCCGCGTGCAATGGCATCACGGCAACATCGCCGGTGCGGTCGCTTCGTATGCGTTGCAGGCTGCGCACGGATCAGCCAGCGGTCGCGCGTCGCTGCTGTTTGTCGCGCGCAGCATCCTGTCGAACGAGATGTTGCTGGACAAGGCGCTAGACGATCCGCTGTCGCAGCATCTGATTGCGGCGTATTTCTTTACTCGCTCAGGCGAGATGAGTGGGTCGTCGAACAGTTACAACGGCGATGACGGTGCTGGCGGTGACAATGCCGATGCGTCGGGGCCGACGATCCATCTGGACACCTTTCTTGCCCATGTCGAGCGTCACGGCATCGTCCATTTCGAAGGCGCAGATTTGCTCGCGGCAGGCGCCTATCGCAACGGTCGCTACGAGTTGGCCACGCGTCTTGCCGCGCATTCAAACGCGCCGCTGGCAGCGTGGGTGCGGGCCAAGCTCGCGCTGCGCGCTGGCGACCAGAAAGCCGCCGACCTGGCCTACGCGCAAGCCGCGCGCTGGTTCGCGCCGGATACCACTTGGTCAACAGACACCGATACGAACACCGAAGGCGATGGCGTGATCTACGGCGATCCCGCGCTCAAACCGCAGCATCGCGTGCGCGCCGAGCAGGGAATCCTGGCGCTGTCGCGAGCGGATTATCTCGAGGCGATGCGCCAGCTCTGGTACGGCGCCAGCTGGAGCGACGCGGCCTACATCGCCGAGCGGGTGTTGAGCGTCGACGAGCTGAAAGGATTCGTCGATGCCAACGTGGCAAAAACAACGGTGCGAAAACCGGCGAACGAAGACGACTACGTCGCGCTGCAACCACCGACGCTGCTGCGTGCACTGCTGGGGCGACGTTTGTTGCGAATGGGGCGATCGAAGGAGGCGCTGGGTTACTTCGACGATCCTGCAGTGCACGCCAAGGCGCTCTCCTACATCGAGAAGCGCAGCAAGCTTGATACATGGACTCAGAATGCGCATGCAAAGACGCTATTCGAGCTAGCCATCGCAACGCGCCAGGACGGCATGGAGTTGCTGGGCAGCGAACTCGCACCGGACTTCGCCATCTACGACGGCAGCTATGCGCTCGATGACGCCGTGGTCGCGGCGCCCGAATACACCAGCACCGGCGAGGTGGCGCGGGTGAAGGCCAACGCGATCAAGCCTGGGCTGCGCTATCACTATCGTTACATCGCCGCTGGCTTGGGCGAACAAGCCGCCGCGCTGTTGCCGCCGCGCTCACAGGCCTTTGCGGCGGTGCTGTGCAAGGCCACGTCGTGGGTGATCGACAGCGATCCCAAACTTGCCGCACGTCTCTATAACCGCTATCTCCGCGAAGGCGCGCATGTGAAGTGGGGCGGTGCGTTCGGACGCGAGTGTCCCGCACCAGATTTCAAGGCCGCGCAAAAAATGGTCTGGCACCAGCGCTGGCTCAGGGTCCGCCACTGGATTCACCACGCGTGGCCATTCGAAGCCGGCGGGCTGGCGTTGCTGATCGGATTGCTGCTGTGGCGCAGGCAGCGAACGATGTTGCCCGCCTGAGAAATTCTGCGGCGTGGGTTGGGGGATGTTGTTGCATCGCCGATAATCAGAGGCTCTACGCGTCCGCAGTGCGCCGCGCGGCCGATTTTCGTTTTCCGCTTTCCACGTATCCGCCTTGAATAAATCCGACTTCCATTTCGATCTTCCGCCAGAGTTGATCGCGCAGCAGCCGTTGCCGCGGCGCTCGGCCAGTCGCTTGCTGTTGCTGCCGACGGGCGATGCGCCGGTGCAGGACCGCCGCATCGACGAGTTGCCGGCGTTGCTGCAATCGGGCGACCTGCTGGTGTTCAACGATACCCGCGTGCTCGCCGCTCGCTTGTTCGGGCGCAAGGAGAGCGGCGGTCGGGTCGAGATCCTGATCGAACGCCTGCTCGATGCGCACACCGCGCGCGTGCAGTTGAACGCCAGCAAGCGCAGCCGGCCAGGCACACGCATCACGCTCGATGAAGCTGCCGGAATCGCCAGCGTGCTCGGACGCGACGGCGAGTTCTACCTGCTGGAGTTCGAAGGCGAGCAGTCGCTGCACGACTTGCTGCAACGCGCAGGCCGGATGCCGTTGCCGCCCTACATCGATCGCGTGCCGGATGCGGCTGATGCCGAGCGCTATCAGACCGTGTTCGCGCGCGCGCCAGGCGCAGTGGCTGCACCGACCGCTGGTCTGCATTTCGATACTGACTTGCTGGCGGCGTTGCAGGCTCGCGGCGTACAGACGACCACGCTCACGTTGCATGTCGGTGCTGGCACCTTCCAGCCGATGCGCAGCGACAGCATCGGACAGCATGTAATGCACAGTGAATGGCTCAGCGTCGGACAGCAGACCATAGATCGCATCGCGCAAACGCGTGCACGCGGCGGTCGCGTGATTGCGGTCGGCACCACCGTCGTGCGTGCGCTGGAAAGTGCGCTGGTCGATGGCGTGTTGCAGCCGTTCGAAGGCGAGACGCGCATCTTCATCTATCCCGGCTATCGCATCCGGTCGGTCGATGCGTTACTCACAAACTTCCACCTGCCGGAATCGACGCTGCTGATGCTGGTGAGCGCCTTCGCTGGTCGCGAGCGCGTGCTCGCCGCCTATCAGCATGCCATCGAGCAGCGCTATCGCTTCTTTAGCTATGGCGATGCGATGCTGTTGTTTCCACAGGCGTGCAACCCGGATTCGTCTACATGAGCCGCATGCAATTCCAGTTGTTGAACACCGATGCCAACGCGCGGCGCGGGCGGATGACGTTTCCGCGCGGCAGTGTGGAAACGCCGGCGTTCATGCCGGTCGGCACCTATGGCAGCGTCAAGGCAATGCAGCCGCGCGATGTGTTGGCAACGGGTGCCGAAATTATTCTCGGCAACACATTCCATCTTTCGTTGCGGCCTGGCGTGGACGTGATTCGCGCGCACGGAGGGCTGCATGGGTTCGCGTGCTGGGACAAACCGATCCTCACCGACTCTGGTGGTTTTCAGGTGTTCTCGCTGGCGCAGCGTCGAAAGATCAGCGAGGCGGGCGTGCAGTTTGCGTCGCCGGTGGACGGGGCGTCGGTGTTCCTGGGGCCGGAAGAAAGCATGGCGATTCAGCGCGCGCTGGACTCGGATGTGGTGATGATCTTCGACGAGTGCACACCGTATCCGGCGACCGAGGACGTCGCGCGAACGTCGATGGAGTTGTCACTGCGTTGGGCGCAGCGCAGCAAGCGTGCGCACGAAGGCAACGACGCGGCACTGTTCGGCATCGTGCAAGGCGGCGTGCATCACGACCTGCGCACGCAGTCAGCTGACGGGCTGCGCGCAATCGGATTCGATGGCTACGCAATCGGAGGTTTGGCGGTTGGCGAACCCGAGGCCGAACGTAACGCCATGCTCGAACACACTGCGCCGCAGTTGCCGATCGATCGCCCGCGCTACTTGATGGGCGTGGGCCGGCCAGAGGATATCGTCGAGGCCGTCGCGCGCGGTGTCGACATGTTTGATTGCGTAATGCCGACGCGCAACGCGCGCACCGGCCACTACTTCACCCGCTTTGGCACGGTCAAGATTCGCAACGCGCAATTCACCAATGACATCCGTCCGATTGATCCCGACTGTGGATGCGCGGCCTGCGCCGGCGGTTTCACTCGCGCCTATCTGCGGCATCTGGATCGTTGTGAGGAAATGCTAGGGCCGATGCTGGCGACGATCCACAACCTGCATTACTACCAGGACCTGATGCGCGGAATTCGTACCGCAATCGAAGGGGGGCGGTTTGCGGCGTTTCGCAACGAGTTTTATACGATGCGTGGGGTCATGAACTGATCGAGAGCACATTGCTGTGTTGAGGCCAGTGTGGTTCGAGCCGCTCCTGCGCATCCATGCGCTCGCGGCACTTGTCCATCCATGGACATCGCAGCTCACCACGAACGGTTGAAGGGTGCAGCTGCCGATCGCCAGCTCCCGTTCGGCGCATCGCCATGCCCTTGAAACGTCAAAACCCGGCGCCATCACGATATGACGCCGGGCCGTCTCGCATGCGTGCCAAGCCTCGCTCTGGCATACTTCCGCTTCTTTGTTCAGCCAAAACGAATCCAAGCCCATGAATTTGCAGTACTTCAACCCGCTTGACCTGTTGATCGCCCCGGCCTACGCGCAAGCCGCGCCGGTTGGCGGCGCCGCCGGATCGGGCCTGTTCAACCTGGTGTTGCCGGTGATCTTTATCGGCGTGTTTTATTTCTTGATGATCCGTCCGCAGATGCGCCGCGCCAAGGAGCAGCGCGAGATGCTGTCGAAGCTGCAGAAAGGCGACGAGGTGGTCACCAGCGGCGGATTGGCCGGGCGCATCGACGAGATCGGCGACCATTTCATCAGCCTGGACGTCGGCAATGGGGTGATCGTCAAGTTCCAGCGCTCGGCGGTGTCGCAGGTGTTGCCGAAAGGCAGTTTGAAATAGACGCAGCCTGAAATCCTGAGTCGCGCGGCAAACCGATTTCCAAATCCGATTTCCAAAACCATTTCCTGGGCCGCGTGCGGCCGTCTGCGGTTGAGTCGACATGCTTGAGTTTCCCCGTTGGAAATACGCGCTGGTGGTATTCCTGATTCTGGCCAGCCTGCTGTATGCGCTGCCGAATCTGTTTCCGCAGGATCCCGCTGTCCAGATCAGCGCCAATCGCGGTCATCAAATCGATGTGGCGCTCAAGCAGCGGGTAACGGCTGCGCTGCAGACGCAGAAAATTGCGTTCAAGCGTGTTGAAATCGTGCGTGACGAATTGCTTGTGCGGCTGCCGAGCACCGAAACGCAGACCAAAGCCTACGACGCAGTGCATGCGTTGCTGGGCGACGACTACGTGGTCGCGCTCAATCTCGCCTCCAACGTGCCGGCTTGGCTCAATGCGCTCGGCGGCAGGCCAATGTTGCTGGGCCTGGACCTTCAGGGTGGCGTGCATTTTCTGATGGAAGTCGATCGCCAAGCCGCGCTCGACAAGCAGATGACCGCGTACACCGATGACGTGCGGCAACTGGTACGCGAGAACAAGATTCGCGGCGTGGAAGTCAGTCGCGATGCCGGCGGCATCGCCATCCGCGTGGCCAACTCCGACGACAGCAACGCGCTCACCAATTTGTTGCTGCGCAATTTGCCGCAGTTCGACGTCAAGACTACCGGCACCGGTTTGCAGGCCAGCCTGAAGTTGGCCGAGATCAAGGCCATCAACGATGGCGCGATCGAACAGAACATCGGCACCCTGCGCAACCGCATCAACCAACTCGGCGTGGCCGAGCCGTTGATCCAGCGCCAGGGCGCCAGCCGCATCGTGGTCGAATTACCGGGCGTGCAAGACACCGCGCAGGCCAAGGACGTACTGGGCGCGACTGCCACGCTGGAATATCGTGGCCAGGCGGACGGCAATCCGGCGGACGCGGTCAGGTCTGGCACGATCCCGCCCGACGCTCGCCTTTACTACATGCGCGAGCTTGGGCTGGACGGCAAGCCACGACCGGTCTTGCTGCTCAAGAAGGTAATCGTCACCGGCGATCAGCTGGTGGATGCACGCTCCGGCAGCGACAGCCAAGGCGGTACGCCGATGGTCTCGGTCACGCTCAACAGCAGCGGCGCGCAGCGGATGAGCGACTACACCACCGAGAACGTCGGCAAGCAGATGGGCGTGGTCTTCATCGAACGCAAGCCCGAGACCACCATGGTCGACGGCAAACCGGTACGCACCGTCAAGCAAACCGAAGAAGTGATCAATTACGCCACCGTGCGCGGCGTGTTCGGCAAGAACTTCCAGACCACCGGGCTTGAGAGCCTGAAGGAAGCAGGCAAGCTGGCGCTGCTGCTGCGCTCGGGTGCGCTGGCCGCGCCGGTCGACATCGTCGAAGAGCGAGTCGTTGGCCCGAGTCTGGGTCAGGAAAACATCGACGCCGGCAAGCGCGCGATCGTGATCGGCTTCATCGCGGTGGTGATCCTGATGGTGTTGTACTACCACCTGTTCGGCGTGATCGCGGTGATCTCACTATTCACCAACCTGGTGATGCTGGCCGCGGTGCTGTCGCTGATGCACGCCACTCTGACCATGCCCGGCATCGCCGGCATCGTGCTGACATTGGGCATGGCAATCGATGGCAACGTGCTGATCTGCGAACGAATACGCGAGGAGTTGCGCAACGGCAACACGCCGGTCGCCAGCATCAAGGCCGGGTACGAGCGCGCCTGGACGGTGATCCTGGATTCCAACGTGGCCAAGCTGATCGCCTCGGTCGCGCTTCTGGCGTTCGGCTCGGGGCCAGTCAAGGGTTTCGCGGTCGTGCTGCTGGTCGGCGTGCTGACCTCCATGTTCACCTCGGTCACCGTGAGCAGCGCGATGTCCACGCTGATTTATGGGCACGGCCGCAAGATCAAGTCGGTGTCGGTCTGATGGGACTCAAGTCGATGGAATTCTTTAATCCCAACAGCAACGTCAACTTCATGGGCGCCCGCAAGGTCTCGCTCACCATCTCGACGTTGCTGCTGCTGATCTCGATCGTCTCGCTGTCCACTCGCGGCCTGAACTTCGGCCTGGACTTCACCGGCGGATCGCTGGTCGAGGTGCATTTTGAAAAGCCGACCGAGCAGAAAGACATCCTCCACGCGATGGACGCTGGCGGGCTCAAGGGCGCGATCGTGCAGAGCTTCGGATCGAAGGATTTTTCGATCCGGCTGCCGCCATCGGCGGGTGGCGAATCGTCGAAAACGCAGACGAGCCAGACCGAGAATCAACTTGACGCTCGCAATACGCGGGTCACTGCCAAGGTGGTGCAGGCGCTGGATGCCAGCGGCCATCAAGGACTGGTCAAACCCAGCGTGTATGTTGGTCCGCAGGTCGGCAAGGAGTTGGCAACCAACGGCATCGTCGCCGTATTCGTGGTGCTCACTGGCATCGCGATCTACATCTGGATTCGCTTCGAGTGGCGCTTCGCGCTCGGCGTGATCCTGACCGAAATTCATGACGTGGTCCTGACCTTGGGTTTCTTCTCCCTGACGGGCATGGAGTTCGACCTGACCGTGCTCGCTGCGGTGCTGGCGGTCGACGGCTATTCGGTGAACGACACCATTGTCGTGTTCGATCGCGTGCGCGAATTGTTCCGAAGCGCGCGCAAGGGTGGCCCGCTGGACATCCTCAACCGCGCCGTCAACAGTACGCTCTCGCGCACGATCATGACCTCGTTGGCGACCACGTTGACGGTGATCGCGCTGTTCTTCTTCGGCGGACCCAGCCTGCACGGATTCTCCACCGCGTTGCTGGTGGGTATCGTGGTCGGCACCTTCTCGTCGATCTTCTTTGCCTGCCCGATGCTGTATTTCTTCGGCGTCAGCAAGCAGGATTTGATGCCCAAGCTGCGCGACGATGCGGAGCTGGCGCGACGACCGTAGCAGCAGTTGCGGAGATCACAAACGAAAGAGGCCGCGTATGTCGCGGCCTTTTTTTGGTCATCAGGTCGGTGTGCCCGACTGTTCCATGGGCCGTGCCGCGGCCTCCGCCGATGCCAGGCGATAGGTGTTGCGGCCGGCCTCCTTGGCTTGGTACAGCGCACCGTCGGCAATCTGGATCAGTTCGTCGAGGGCGAGGCAGTGATGCCCGCAAAATGCGATGCCGATGCTGATTGAAACAGTGAGCGTGGCGCCGTCGACCGTAAACTCGCGTTGCATCGCCGCCATTATCTTGCGCGCAACCAATTCGGCTACCTCTGAGGTCTCGACGTGTTCGAGCAGGACGACGAATTCATCGCCGCCCAGACGCGCGATGAAATCCGTTTCGCGCAAGCTGCTTTTCAGCCGGCGTGCGAATTCGGTCAGCACCTCGTCGCCAACCAGATGACCAAGGCGATCGTTGATGTTCTTGAAATGATCGATGTCCAGATACAGCAGGGCGAGTGGCGATGAGCTGCGCCGTTGCCGCGCCAACGCCTGATCGAGACGCTCATCGAAATGGCGACGATTTGCCAGATCGGTGAGGCTGTCGCTTCGCGCGAGCAGCGCCAGTTCGTGCTCGGCGCGCTTGAGCTGCGAAATATCGAACAGCAGGATGTTGAACCCATCCACGCCGCCGCCATCGGGGTTGATGTCGGGGACGTAGGTCGCCTGGAAGTGATAGTGCAGATTCTGAAATTCGCGTTCCATCTGGAAGATCACGGTTTGCCCGCTTAGGGCCGTTTCGACATGAGTGCGGATTCCGTCGTAAATTTCCGTGCCGAGCACATCGCGCATCGAGCGACCGATCAATGCCGCCGGATCGACGCCCATGACCTTGCCCATGTAGGCATTGACGAAGGTGTAGCGCTGATTCGCATCCACATGGGTGACGAATGCAGGCAAGTTATCGGTGATTGCCAGCAGCTGGCGCTGGTTTTCGCGCAGGTTCCGCGCCAGCACCCTGCGTTCGGTCAGTGCGGTGGCGACCGGAAGTGTCAACAGGCAAGTAACCGCAATGAAAATCTGCAACAGCCAGATCCGCTCCATGTCGCTGGCGCCCGGGATCAGGTAGAACGGTCCATGCCCGGCCAGCGTTTCGCCGATGGCGATGGTTGCAACCACGGCGGAACCAGCAACCACTCCGACCAGCTGTTGCCGGAACGCAATCAGCAGTAGCGGCGGGTAGATGAGATACAAGAGTGGATAGCGCGATTGCGCAAACACCGCGAAGGTGACAAGCGCAGTCAGGAGGGTCGTGACGACAAGCTCGGCCCGGTGTCCGACGCGTCCGAACAGTCGCCAGCCCAGTGCGCGCACCACCACCGTGAGCGTGGCGAAGATCACGATGCCCAGGGTGTGCGACGCGAACCACATCGCCCAGGCGATTTCGAATGAAATCCCGCGCGACTCCGATGCGACGAAGGCTGCGATGACTGCCGAAGCGGCGCACGCGAGCAGTGTGCTGCCAGTAGCAATGCGCCCGGCGTAACCCAGCTTGGCCGGATTGGTTGCATCGCCGACGTAGTGCGAGACTGCGATCGCAACCACGACCGCTTCCAGCGTACCGGCAATGCCCAGACCCAAGGCCAAGTACAGCGAGTCGCCAACTGCGAATCGCACCGCCATGTTTCCAAGCAATGCGGCAAACACATATCCGAGCCACAGCGCGCGTTCGGAGGTCAGCAGGATTCCGATCAGCAGCCCACTGGCGATCCACAATGCGGGAAAGCCACTCGGTCCGCGGGTAAAGGTCAACGATATCCAGCAGGACAACGCGACGAGCGTGCTCATAGCGAGCATTTTCGCCACCGGAACAAGCGGGTTCTGGTTGACGGCTGGAACGGAGGTCACAGCGGATCGTCCTGATCGAGAATCACGGATGCGGTATCGCCTTGCACGACAATGTATACCGCAGGCCGGCTAGGTGGCACCCCGCCGTCGCCGTGGTCAAGCGCCGACATCGCGGCGCCTTGATGCAGTCGTATCAACAATGGTCGAAGGCTGGCGACCGTCATTGCGAACACAGTCCGGAGTCGGGACGATCGGCATGCAGTCAATCGAACGCGGCCGCATAGCCCGAACTAACAATGCTTTTTTGCAATACGTCGGCCAACTTGATGTTGCCGGCGAGGATCTGCCGCGTACCTGCGCCAGTCATTTCCAGCAGGCCGTCGCTGCGACCGTGGTAGTCGGTGACGGTGCCACCGGCCTCGCGCACCAGCAGCAGGCCAGCGGCGATGTCCCACGGCTTCACTCCGGATTCGAAATAGCCATCCACGCGACCGGCTGCCACGTAGGCCAGATCCAGCGCGGCCGATCCGGTGCGGCGGATGTCCTCGGCCTGCTGCATCAATTCGCGGATGCAATCGAGCTGGGCAGGTAACCGCTTGCGTTCGCGCGGCGGAAATCCGGTTGCCAGCACGGCGCCCTCCAGGGTGTCGCGCATTGTCACGCGCAGACGCCGATCGTTGAGCATCGCGCCCGAGCCTTTGCTTGCGGTAAACAATTCATTGCGCAGCGGATCGAAAATCACCCCGTGCTGCACCGCATCGCCTTCCACCAGCGCGATCGAGATGCAGTAATGCGGAAAGCCGCGCAAGTAATTGCTGGTGCCATCGATCGGATCGATCACCCAGGTGAACTTCGACTTGCCACCGCCGCGGCCTGGCGTGGCTCCGCCTTCCTCCGCCAACACAGCGTACTCAGGATGCGCACGCCGCAGTTCGCGCACGATCTCGGCTTCGGCTGCCTCGTCGACTTCGCTGGCGAAATCCTGGCGCTGCTTTTCGACGATCTTGAGCCCGTCGAGGCGATGAATATGGCGAAGGATCAAGCTGCCCGCCTGACGGGCAGCCTTCACCATCACGTTGACGGCGGGTTTTTGCATGCGCGTGGCATCCGGATGGCTGATAATTTGCGGTAGAAAGAACATGCCGGTGCGAAACCGGCCAACAAGGGTATCAGTTTGGCCTCGATCCGATCCAACCCGATGCAATCCAATACGACGCGATCCAATCCAAATCGATCAATCTGGATTGGATCGTATCTGGTGCGATTGAACCCGATCCAAGCGAATCCGATCCGAATTACTCCGATTCGATTCGAATCGATTCGATTCAACTCGAACCGATTCAACCCGAACCTGCGGGACCTGATCCAACTCAACTCGAACCTTCTGAACCTGAGCCAATTCAATCCAGTGTGCGTCGCATGAGCTGCGGCCTTCGCATTGTTTTGGTTGGCACCCAGCATCCGGGCAACATCGGCTCGGCGGCGCGTGCGATCAAGACGATGGGCCTGCGCGAGCTGGTGCTGGTCGCGCCGGAAAAACGTCCCGACGACGACAGCAGGGTGATGGCGGTCGGCGCCGACGACGTACTGGCGAATGCGCGCATCTGTGAGACGCTCGATGAGGCGCTGGCCGATTGCGTGCTGGTTGCCGGTTGCACCGCACGCCAGCGCCAGGTGCAGCTGCCGGAGTTTGAACCGCGCGAAGCGGCGCCGCGCCTGCTGCAAGTGGCCGCGCATTCGCCGGTGGCTCTATTGTTTGGCCCGGAACGCAGCGGCCTGACCAACGAGGACCTGCAACGCTGCCATTTTTCCGTCCACATTCCGTCCGACCCCGACTTTAGCTCGCTCAACCTGGCGGCAGCAGTGCAGGTAGTGGCGTACGAGCTTCGGCTGGAATCATTGGCGCGGAGCGTTGCCGAAGACGCGCACGGCGCGGCGACGGATTCCGCTCAGATTTCCGCGCTCGCGCACATGCCGGCCAATCAGGCCGCAATGGAAAGCTTCTTCGGCCATCTTGACCAGACCTTGCACGCGATTGATTTCCACAAGGGCCGCTCGCCCGAGATGGTGCTGCGGCGGCTTTGGCGCCTGTTCCAGCGCGCGCAACCCGACGACCGTGAATTGCGTATCCTGCGCGGAATCCTGACCGATGCGCAGCGCATGGCGCGCTTGGCCGGCGAGGCAACGGAGCCCAAGGCGTGACGTCTGCGGCAAACCAACTTCAAGCAGCCCAAAACCACATCCAAGTGCGCGGTCGCCGACTTCTGGCCGCGCTGTGTTGCGCATGGCTGCTGTTGCCCGTGTGCGTGCCATCCGCGCGCGCTACAGCCGATCCGCATGTGCTGGTGCTCGGTCGCATCAGCGATGATCCGAAACTGCATTACGACCAGCTCAAGCCATTGCTCGATTACGTGGTGCCGCGGATGCGCTCGGTCGGCATCACCAGCGGTCGCATTCTGATGGCACGCGATCCGCAACAGATGGTCAGCTACATGCGTCGCGGGCGGGTGGATTGGGTCAGCGAAACTGCATCCATGGCCGTGCAATTGCGCGACCGCGCCGGGGCCAAACCTTTGCTGGAAACCGAGCGCAGCGGTGTCGATGAATATCGCACGGTGTTTTTCACCCGGCGCGACAGCGGCATCCATTCGCTTGCCGATCTGCGCGGTCGCACCGTCGCGCTGCAACAGGTGTCATCGACCAGCGCGTACGTGGCGCCGGTGATCGAGATGCTCAACGCCGGGTTGTCGCTGGAGATCATGGTCTCCCCCAACGAGAAGCCCGACGCCAACGCGGTTGGTTACGTCTTCGCGCAGTCCGAATTCAACATGGCGACCTGGGTCGACAAGCGACTGGTCGATGCGGGCGCCTTCAGCAATCTGGACTGGCCGCGTGTGCTGCAGCGGGCGCCCGGGTTTGCCGACGATCTGGTGATCTTCGCGCAGACCGAATCGTATCCGCGGGCGATGGAAGTGGTGCGAGGCGATCTAGCCGCCACCGTCAGCGCGCGCCTGCGCGATGTCCTGCTCGGTGCCGCGCAGGATCCCGCCGCAGCCAACGCGCTTGCGAACTTCTTCGGCACCACCGGCTTCAGCGAATTGACGCCATCGGCGCAGACCGCACTGCAGCACATGGCCGATGGCGTGCAACGCATTCGGCACGAGATCGAATAATGCGCTTTGGCCTGCAGGCGCGGTTTCTCGGCGTGCTCGCAGTGGTGGCGGTGATCGCAGTGGCCAGCGTGGTCGTGTTGCGCAAGCAGCAATTGGCCCACGATGCCGCGATCAGCGCCTATGCGCATGCCAGCATCCATGCCCAGTTGACCCAGGCGCTGCAGCGTCGCGGCGCAGCGATTATCGGCGCGTCCGCCGATTCGCTGGCCAATCCGTTGTACTACTTCGATCTCAATCAGATCGGCGAAAAACTGCGCACTCTACTGAAGGAACCCGACGTCGAGTACGCGATCGTATTCGATGCCAAGGGTCGCATCCTGCAGGATGGCTCGTTCGAGGTTGATCGCTTTGGCGTGCCGATGGAGGACGCGTTCGCCGTGGGTGCACGCGACGCCAAGTCGCCGCATGTGCAATGGTCGGCGCAAGGGATGGACATTGCCGCGCCTATTAAGATTGGCGCCGAACGCATCGGCGGCGTACGCCTCGGATTTTCCCTGAAGACCTTGCAGTCGCGCGAAGCCGACGCGCAACGCGGAATGCACGCGATGTTGCAGACCGCATCGGATCGCTACCTCACCACTGCCGGACTGATGGTTTCGCTGATCGGGCTGATCCTGATTGCGATCGCTTGGCTGGTCGGACGTGGACTGGTGCACCCCATCCGCCTGCTGGCCGCCGCTGCGCAACGCATGGCGGCGGGCGATTACAGCACTAGCCCGCTCGACACTGCTCGCCACGACGAGATGGGCGATCTGTTTCGCGCGTTCGACAAGATGCGCGAGGGCGTCGACCGTCAGGATCGGCAGATCCGCCAGGCGGCCTATACCGACAGTCTGACCGGCTTGCCCAATCGCCTGGCCTTCCGCGAGATGGTTGATCGCGCGCTGCCGATCGCCACCGAAGGCGATGAGCTCGCGCTGCTGTTTATTGACCTGGATGAGTTCAAGCGCGTCAATGATTTTCTCGGTCACGACGCCGGCGACGAAGTGTTGATCCGCTTCGCCGAACGCCTGCGCGCGGCCCTGCGCGATGAGGCCAGCACCGGCGAAGTAGCGCGGTTTGGTGGCGATGAGTTTGTGGTGTTGCTGCATGGGCGCGAATTGCGACCGCAGGCCGAGCGGCTGGCGCAGGCGATCATCGAAAGCCTGCAACGGCCGATGTCGGCAGCCACGCGCACCGTGCACCTTGCAGTCTCGATCGGCATCGCGGTTGCGCCGACCCACGCCGATGATGCGATGCGCCTGCTCAAGAACGGCGATATCGCGATGTACCGCGCCAAGCTGGCGGGCAAGGGTCGCTGGTGCGTGTTCCATCCCAGCATGGATCAGGACGCAGATCGATTGTTGCGGCTTGAAAACGAATTGCGCGAAGCGTGGTCGCGCGGCGAGCTGCAGCTGCTGTACCAGCCGATCCATGCGCTTAGCGACGGCCGCATGCATGGTGTCGAGGCGCTGCTGCGCTGGGCGCATCCGACCGAAGGCCAGGTCGATCCGGATGTGTTCATTCCGATCGCGGAAAAAACCGGGTTGATTGACGTGCTCGGCCGGCAAGTGCTGGCCAGCGCATGCGCCGATGCCAGCGGCTGGAAGCGACGCGACGCCGCAGCCGATAGCGAGGCCAACCGACCCTATGTCGCAGTCAATCTGTCGGCACGCCAGTTGCGCTCGCCCGAACTGGTCGAGGCGGTGCGCCAAGCGCTCGACACCACCGGACTGGAGCCGTGGCAACTGCATCTGGAGATCACCGAAACCACGGTGATGCTGGACGAACCGTCGATCCGGTTGATCCTGCACGAATTGCGCGCGCTGGGCGTACGCATCTGGCTGGATGATTTCGGCACTGGATTTTCCGGCCTCAACCACTTGCGCCAGATCCCGGTGGACGGAGTAAAGATCGATCGCAGCTTCATCAGTGATATCACCGTCGACCCCGACGACCTTGCCCTGACCAGCTCCATCATCTCCCTCGCCCATTCGCTCGGCATACTGGTGATCGCTGAAGGCGTCGAAACCCGCGAACAACTCGACTTACTGCGCACGCATGGCTGCGACTTCGTGCAGGGTTTCGTGTACTCGTCCGCGCTGACGAGTGAGGAGATACTGCGGCGGTTTCAGGGGTAAACAACGTCGCAACGGTTCGGGCGGAGCCCATCAACACTTGGACGCAGGCGGTTGAATCGCGTCAGTCTCGACGGTTCGTGATGAGTCATCAGGACAACGCGACAGCAGAGCGCGCACTCCATCCCGGATCGCGAGTTTCGAAGTGCGCGCGGCTAAAAATCGTCAACATGAATGAAATGCTAGGCGCTCGTATGATG
>JBBQQH010000044.1:0-23853 GCA_038216155.1 Lysobacterales bacterium | reverse complement strand
AAGTGGTGGAGCTAATCGGGATCGAACCGATGACCTCTACAATGCCATTGTAGCGCTCTCCCAGCTGAGCTATAGCCCCACATGCTGAAGAGCGCGCAGGATACGGGCGTGCCCCGCGCGCGTCAAGGAAAACCGCGTGGGCGACGCCTCAGCTGGTCGCCGGCACATCCAGCGGCAATGGGCGCAGGCTGAGCCAGGAATGCCCGGATTCGCCAAGGTATTCCAGCCATTTGCTGAAAAACGCATTCATGCGCAGACGATGGTTGATCAGCGTCGGCAGCGGCGGGTGCAGGCCCAGCACATCCTGCCATTGACGGCCGACATAACAGTGGGTGACTTCGGCCTGGCGCGCGTCGCGGTAGTAGCGCACCCAGGCGGATGGATCGGGCTGGCCGGATTGCTCATCGGTGAGTTGCGCGTAGGCCAGTCGCAGCTCGATGGTGTAGGCGTGGTGTTCGATCACTTCGAGGCGCAAATCCAGCCCGTCGCGACCGATCGAAAGATGGCTGCCCGCTGCCAGCCGTTCGGGCTCAAACAGGCGTTGCAGGCGCGCGTGGTTTTCGGCGTACAGGCCCATCAGCCAGCCGAAACGACTGAGTCGCGGGATGCGCAACTCGGTAGCGATTGATGTTGGTGTATTGCTCGACATGGGCCGATGCTAGCACGCGATTTCGTGGTTTCTGCACGCTTGAATTGCGAGGCGTGGCGTCGCACACTCGGTGTCCACGTGGGGATTGTTTGGCCTTAGCCTTACATCGAACGCCCGGTCAGAGTTCGTCGTTGACCAGCTTCGCTGTTGAAGTGCGCTTCTGCGTTCGCAGGAATGACGAACATTTAGAGCTTGGCGTTGAGACGTGTTGGTCTGCGCTAGATCGAGCCGCCGCACGGCACCCCACCCACTCAAAACATGTGCCGCTCGATGCCGAGCGCGGTTAGCACCTTGCTGGCGATTTCCTCGATTGAGGTGTGCGTGGTGCTGAGCATGGGGATGCGCTCGCCGCGAAACAGCGATTCGGCAGCGGCGACTTCGCGCCGGCACTGATCCAGATTGGCATAGCGACTACCCGGTTTGCGCTCCTCGCGAATCTGCCGCAGCCGCTGCGGGTCGATTGTGAGTCCGAACAATTTCGAACGGTGCGGCCGCAGCCGTTTCGGAAGATCCTTACCTTCCAGGTCGTCGTCGGTCAGCGGATAGTTGGCCGCGCGCACGCCGTAGTGCAACGCCATGTACAGGCAAGTGGGCGTTTTTCCGGAGCGCGAGACGCCCACCAGGATCAGGTCGGCCTCGTCGTAGTTCACGTTGCCACCGTCATCGTGGGTCAACGCGTAATTGGTGGCGTTGATGCGGGCCTCGTAGGCGGCGAAGTCGAACATGCCGTGTGCGTGCCCGACCCGTGGCTGACGCGTGGTACCGAGCTCGGCTTCAATCGGACCGATGAACGGGCCGAACACATCCAGCACCAACGCGCCGCTTTCGGCCAACGCAGCGGTTACGGCATCGTCCACGATCGAGCTCATCACGATCGGCCGGCAGCCCGCCGCGACGCCTGCTTCGCGAACCTGCTTCGCCGCTTCGCGCGCCTTTTCGGCGCTGTCGACGAAGGAAATGCGACGCGTTTCGAAACGACGCCCCTCGAACTGGGTCAGTAGAGAATGGCCGATGGTCTCGGCGGTGATGCCGGTGCCGTCGGAGATGTAGAACACCAGTCGCGCGCGATCATCCATGCAGGCTCTCTCGAAATGGATCAACGGTGGCCCGCAAATCACGCAACCACGGGCCTTCAGCGCACGCGGGGTTGTCTGCCACTACCCTCGCCCGCATCATACGCATACGCATTGACCCACTGCGCCTGCTCGCCCGCGTCCGTACCGACGGGCCTCCGACGGCCAGTCCCAACAAGGAATTCGCGTTGACCTCCCCTATCTTGTGGTTAAACGACCTTCGCCTGACTGATCTCGCTCAGGTGGGCGGCAAGAATTCCTCGCTCGGCGAGATGATCGGCAACTTGTCGCGACTCGGCGTCTCGGTACCGGGCGGATTTGCGACCACGGCGGATGCCTTCCGCGATTTCATTGCCCACAACACGTTGGAGCAGCGCATCTTTGATCGGCTGGCCGATCTGGATGTCGAAGACGTGAGCGCGTTGACCGCGGCCGGCGGCGAAATTCGCGGCTGGGTGATGGATGCGCCGCTGCCCGCTGAGTTGGATGAAGCAATTCGCGCGGCTTACGCGAAGCTTTGCGGGGACGACGGCGACTTGGCAGTCGCCGTTCGTTCTTCTGCCACAGCCGAAGATCTGCCCGACGCTAGCTTTGCCGGCCAGCAGGAAACTTACCTAAACGTGGTCGGCGCCGACGATGTGGTGCGCAAGGTCAAGGAAGTGTTCGCCTCGCTGTACAACGATCGCGCCATTGCCTATCGGGTGCACCACGGCTTCAAACACGAAGACGTGTTTCTGTCCGCCGGCGTGCAGTTGATGGTGCGCTCGGACATCGGTGCGTCTGGCGTGCTGTTTACGCTTGATACGGAATCCGGATTTCGCGATGTAGTGTTCATCACGTCCAGCTACGGGCTGGGCGAAAACGTGGTTCAGGGTGCGGTCAATCCGGACGAGTTTTACGTGTACAAGCCGACTTTGCGTGCCGGCAAGCAGGCAATCCTGCGACGTGCGATTGGTTCCAAGGCAATTCGCATGGTGTATTCGGATGTACCCGGCGAGCGCGTTCGCAACGAGGACACACCCGCCGAGCTGCGCGCGCAGTTTTCGATCAGCGATGCCGACGTTGAGGAACTGGCACGACAGGCGCTGGTGATCGAGGATCACTACGGTCGCCCGATGGACATTGAATGGGCGAAGGATGGCAACACCGGCCGCATCTACATCGTGCAGGCGCGTCCGGAAACGGTGAAGTCGCGCACGCGCGCCACGCAAATTGAACGCTTCCATCTCTCCGAACGCAGCAAGATCATTTGCGAAGGCCGATCAATCGGTCAGAAGATCGGCAGCGGCAAGGCGCGCGTGGTGCGTACGTTGGCCGAGATGGACAAGGTGCAACCCGGCGACGTGCTTGTCGCGGACATGACCGACCCCGACTGGGAGCCGATCATGAAGCGCGCTGCTGCCATCGTCACTAATCGCGGCGGTCGCACCTGCCACGCGGCGATCATCGCGCGCGAGCTTGGTGTGCCGGCGGTGGTCGGTTGCGGCAACGCGCTGGACACGATTCCTGATGGCGCTGAGGTGACGGTGTCCTGCGCGGAGGGCGATGCCGGTTTCATTTACGAAGGCGCGTTGAAGTTTGAGCGTGTGACTGCAGATCTCGAAAGCATGCCGCCTGCCCCGCTGAAAATCATGATGAACGTGGGCAACCCCGAGCGCGCGTTCGATTTCGCGCAATTGCCGCATCAGGGCATTGGCTTGGCGCGGCTGGAATTCATCATCGCGCGGCAGATTGGCGTGCATCCGAAAGCATTGCTCGAATACGATCGCCAATCACCAGAAATCAAGGCGCAGATTGATCCGTTGATGGCGGGTTACGCCGATCCGGTCACGTTCTATGTCGATCGTCTGGCCGAAGGCATCGCCACGCTGACCGCCGCGTTCGCGCCGCATGCAGTGATCGTTCGGTTGTCGGATTTCAAGTCGAATGAATACGCCAATCTGATCGGCGGCGCGCAGTACGAGCCGCACGAAGAAAACCCGATGATCGGTTTTCGTGGCGCGTCGCGCTATGTCGATTCAAGCTTTCGCGACTGCTTCGCGCTCGAATGTCGAGCTGTGAAAAAAGTGCGCGAGGAAATGGGCCTGACCAATTGCTGGATCATGATCCCGTTCGTGCGCACGCTGGACGAAGGCCGCAAGGTGATTGAGGTGCTGGCCGAGAATGGGCTGCGTCGCGGCGACAGCATCGACGGCGGCCCGGGGCTGAAAATCATCATGATGTGCGAGCTGCCATCGAATGCATTGCTGGCTGACGAGTTCCTGGAAATGTTCGACGGGTTTTCGATCGGTTCCAACGATCTCACCCAACTCACGCTCGGACTCGACCGCGATTCGGGTATCGTCGCGCACCTGTTCGACGAACGCGACGCGGCGGTGAAGAAATTGCTGTCGATGGCAATCAAGGCCGCACGCGCGAAAGGCAAGTACATCGGCATCTGCGGGCAAGGCCCGTCCGATCATCCCGACCTTGCCGAATGGCTGATGCAACAGGGCATCGAATCGGTCTCGCTCAATCCCGATACCGTCGTCGATACTTGGCTGCGACTGGCGCAATACAAGGCAGCGCATTGATGTTGGCGTCGCTGTCCGCGCTACCGTTGCTGACTCAGCCGATCGCCACCTCCGGGCGGTTGCTGGACAAATTGCATCAGATCGACTGGCCAGAACTGGCCGCGGAATGGGGTCTGAAACTGGTCGGTGCCAGCGCCGTGCTGGTCGTCGGAATGTGGTTGGCCAAGCGCCTCTCGAGCGGCCTGTCGAAGTTGCTGACGCGGTTCGAAGTCGATTCGATCTTGACCGTGTTCCTTGGAACTATCGCTCGCGCGATCGGGCTGATTGTCATATTCATCGCGGTGCTCGATTTCATCGGCGTGCCGACCACTTCCCTGTTGGCGGTGATTGGAGCAGCCGGCCTTGGCATTGGCCTGGCGCTGAAGGATTCGCTATCGAACATTGCTTCGGGGGTGATGCTGATTGTGCTGCGACCGTTTCGCGCTGGCGACAACGTGCAGGTGGCCTCGCTCAACGGTGTAGTCGAACAGGTGCGCATTTTTCAGACCGTGCTGCGCACCTTCGACAACCGCTCAATCGTGCTGCCGAACAGTCTGATCACCTCGGCGCCGATCACCAACTTTACTGCGCATTCGCAACGGCGCATTGATATGCCGATTGGCATCGGCTACGACGACGACATCGGCCACGCGCGCAAGGCGTTGCTGGCGGTTGCGGCTGCGAACCGGAAGGTGCTGGAAGATCCGGCCTCCGACGTCATCGTATCGGAGCTTGGCGAAAGCAGCGTCAACCTGATCCTTCGCGCGTGGGTGAAAACGCCGGATTACGCGCAGACCAAAAGTGATCTCACCGAAGCGGCGCGCGTTGCTTTCGCAGACGAAGAGCTCAGCATCCCGTTTCCGCAACGCGACCTGCACGTCTATCACCACGACGAGGAAAGCCGCAGGCGCAGCGCGGCGATCACGACAGACAACGAGGGCAGGCAGTCGCGCAGCGAAGACAGCGACGGCAAGAATGGCGAAAACGTCACCGCCCGTAGTGAGAAATCACGTTTAGAGCGCATGCAAGACAATGCAGGCGGCGGCAATCCGGACAGTTAGTTAGTAGCCAACGCGACTCGCCAAGCCAGCGCAGCTTCAGACCGCCTGTCTGGTTTCGCTGGTGCCACCAATGCGCCCCATGAACTGCCGGTAGTAGCGCAATTCTTCGACCGAATCACGAATATCGCTCAGCGCGGTGTGTGCCGAGGACTTGCTGAAACCTGCCGCCAGATCTGGCGCCCAGCGTCGCGCCAATTCCTTGATCGCGGACACATCCAGATTGCGATAGTGGAAATACCGTTCAAGTTTTGGCATCAGGCGATGCAGAAAACGGCGATCCTGACAGATCGAATTGCCGCACATCGGCGACTTGCCGGCCGGCAGCCAGTCCGCCAGAAACTCCACCGTCAGTGCTGCTGCGGTTTCGATGGTGGTGCTGGAATCCTCGACCCGATGCCACAAGCCTGACTTGGTGTGTTGCGTTCGATTCCATTCGTCCATCGCTTCGAGTTGCGCGGTGCTGTGCTGGATCGCCAGCTCAGGGCCTTCCGCCAGGATGTTCAAGTCCTTGTCGGTGACCAGTGTGGCGATCTCGATGATCGAATCGACATCGGTATCCAGCCCGGTCATCTCCAGGTCAATCCAGATCAGGTGGTCTTCGCTCAGGTTGGTCGACATGGCACTCGCGGCAGCGGGAAAGGTGCCGCATCATACCGCCCTGCACCTTAGCGAACGCGTGAACAATGCCATTTCCCGCCGGCCTCGACGCCAATCACTATTCGATCGTCTCGGCGATGATCACGCCGGCGTTCTTCCTGACCGCGACCGCGTCGTTGCTGGCCTCGTCCAATGCACGGCTATCACGAGTCGTCGACCGAATGCGCGTCGACTTGCGCGAGTTGAAGGACCTGCTGCCAGAGGCCGAGCGCGGCGAACTCACCGATCGCATTGCGATTCATCGCGTTCGCTCGCGCTTGGTGCTGAGAGCGCTGCGGCTGTTGTACGGCGCGCTCAGCGCGTTCGTCGCGACCAGTCTTGCAATCGCCGCAGATACCTTTTCGCAATTTCGCATCGACCTGTTGCCGACCGCACTGGCAGTCATCGGCGTGTTGCTGGTCTTTGCCGCGTCGCTGTGCCTGGGTCGCGAGGCAAGCTTGGCGTTGCGCTTGCTAGATATTGAAATCGATCGGCAGATGGCGACGGGTCGCAAGGCGTGATGCGAGCCGACCCCGTTTGCAGGTCGTTGGTTACACGATGACGAACTAGCGCCGACGCTGCGTCGGCGTCAACACGATCGGAACGAAGCTGAGTCAACGACGCCGGATCGAAGGCTACTAAGCCTTGGCTGATTTCATCCGCTTGCGCCGAAAATAGTTGCGCAGCTTTGCGCCGGCCTCCTCGGCCAACACACCGCCCTGCACTTCAATGTGATGGTTGTGTCGTGGATCATTCAGAAGGTCGAACACACTGCCGGCCGCACCGGTTTTCGGATCGTGCGCCGCAAATACCACGCGCGTGATCCGCGCGTGCACCATCGCCATCGCACACATCGCGCACGGCTCCAGCGTCACGTACAGCGTGCAGCCGATCAGTCGATGATTGCCAAGCCGCTTACCCGCCTGTCGCATCGCCACGATTTCCGCATGCGCTGTCGGATCATGCTCACCGATATTGCGATTCCAACCCTCGCCAACCAGCTCGCCATCTGCGTTGACAACGAGTGCCCCAACAGGAATTTCGCCCTCCTCGCGCTCGGCGTGATCAGCCAGCGCGAGTGCGTGGTGCATCCAGACATAATCGCTAGTGGCATTAGCTTGGATCGCTGTCGATCGCTGATTCGCCAAACCACCCTCCAATACCACCGCAACCGTTCGTGGTGAGCTCGTCGAACCACTTCCTTCCAACGCACTGGAGTTCGTTCGTGTTGAGCCTGTCGAACTACATTCGCTTGTCGCGCCCCCAATCGTCTCCGGTGACCCAGCCGAACCACTCTCAAGCGGCGCCCCACATCCCGTTCGTGGTGAGCCTGTCGAACCATGAATACTCGCCCGAGACAGCCGATTCATTGCCAGCATCTTCAACCGATCGAAATCAAGCGCAGCCAACGCCTGTTTCTTGCCCCGACTCCAGCGCTCAATCTGCTGTTCTGCACCCAAGGCCTCCTCTCGGGAGTCGAAATCTTGTGCATACACAAGTGACAAAGGTCGGCGCGAAAGCGTATAGCAGCCCCGGATTAGTCCAGCATAGTGCTGAGGAATGCGACGTTCGAGATCGTCGGTATGGCCCGTGTAGTACGAATCGTCTGCGCATTTCAGGATGTAGACCCAGAAGCTCATGGTCGGTCTGCTCGGCATCAGCGTTCATGGTTCGACGGGCTCACCACGAACGGCTTTTGCATGCTGATGGGAGTAAATTTCATTGATTTCTTCGCAAACGTATTGCCGGATCAATCATGATTCGAGCCTTGCCTGCGCATCCAGCGCTGGCGGCACTCGTCCATCCATGGGCAATGCAGGCCTGTCGTGAACTTGACGAAAGACTCACCACGAAAAGGTGTAGGTTTTTGTGGTTCGACAGGCTCACCACGAACGGTTGAGAAGGCGTGGCTCGACGAGTATGTTCTGAGCTTGACGAGGGGCTCACGACGAACGGTTGAGAGTCATCGCGGTTCAACGTGCTATTTCCAACAGACTTCGGCCAAACCGCTTCTGCACGCGCTGGATGAGCACTTCACTCCCACTCAATCGTCGCTGGCGGCTTGCCGCTGATGTCATAAACAACACGAGAAACACCCTTCAACTCATTGATTATCCTGCGTGAAACCAAGTCAAGAAATTCATATGGTAGGTGAGCCCATTGGGCGGTCATGAAGTCGATGGTTTCCACTGCACGCAGTGCGATCACCCATTCGTAGGCGCGTGCATCACCCACCACGCCGACCGATTTCACCGGCAGGAACACCGCGAAGGCCTGGCTGGTTTTGTCGTAGAGATCGGCGCGGCGCAACTCGTCGATGAAGATCGCGTCAGCGCGTGCCAGCAACTCCGCGTATTCGGGTTTAACCTCGCCCAGGATGCGCACGCCTAGACCCGGACCGGGGAACGGATGGCGGTACACCATCTCGCGCGGCAGCCCGAGCTCGACGCCGATGCGCCGCACCTCGTCCTTGAACAATTCGCGCAGCGGCTCGACCAGACCCAGGTGCAGCGTCTCCGGCAAGCCGCCGACGTTGTGGTGACTCTTGATGACGTGCGCTTTGCCGGTGCTGCTGCCGGCCGACTCGATCACATCGGGATAAATCGTGCCCTGTGCCAGCCACTTCACGCCATGCAATTGGGCTGACTGCTCCTGGAAAATCTCGACGAACAGGCGACCGATAATCTTGCGCTTGGCCTCGGGGTCGGCGACTCCAGCCAATGCTTCGAAATAGCGTTGATGCGCATCGACCCGGATCACCTTGATGCCGAGGCCGTGATCGTCCGATGCCGACGCAAAGGTCGCCATCACCTCGTCGCCTTCCTGCCAGCGCAGCAAGCCGGTATCGACGAACACGCAGGTCAGCTGATCGCCCAGCGCGCGATGCAGCAGCGCGGCGACCACTGAGGAGTCCACGCCGCCTGAAAGGCCCAACAACACATGATCGTTGCCCACTTTCGCGCGAACGCGATCAATCTGGTCGTCGATGATATTGGCCGCTGTCCATAATGTGCGACAGCCGCTGATATCGACCACGAAGCGCTCGAGCATCGCCGCGCCGGATCGCGTGTGCGTGACTTCCGGATGGAACTGCACGCCGTAATAGGCACGCGACGCATCCGCCATCGCGACGATCGGAACGCTGTCGGTGCGAGCCGTGACTTCGAACCCTTGCGGCACGCTGGTCACGCGATCGCCGTGGCTCATCCACACGTCGAGACGCGGCGGTGAACCCGGCTGGTCCTTCAGGTCATCGAACAGCAGGCACGGCGCGGTCGCCTCGACCTGCGCGTAACCAAATTCGCGATGATGCCCGCCCTCGACCGCACCGCCGAGCTGCACCGCCATTGTCTGCATGCCGTAGCAGATGCCCAGCAGCGGCACGCCGGCATCGAACACCGCCTGCGGCGCGCGCGGCGAGTTGGCCTCGATGGTCGATTCCGGTCCGCCCGAAAGAATGATGCCCTTGGGCGCGAACGAAGCGATTTGCGCAGGGTCATGATCCCATGCCCAGATCTCGCAATACACACCCAACTCGCGAATGCGCCGCGCAATCAGCTGCGTGTATTGCGCGCCGAAATCGAGGATCAGGATTTTGTCGGTGTGGATGTCGGTCATGTGCGATTACGAACCGGGGCGATGAGCATCGGGAAAGATATCGCTCTTCAATTGCATTGCGATCGCGACTTCATCCATCGACGCCGCGATACGCTTTATGGATTTTCGAATTTCAAGAATTTCCTTGCAAACATCTTTGTGACGGCAAGCAGCATAAAAATCGAGCCAGCTAGCAGGTGTAGGGTGATTCCAATCTCTCGTCGCCCAGTAGGAAGCAGCGTCTAGTAAACGCTGCTGATCAATGGCTCCAGTTCGGACTCGAACTGAGGGAGCCTTATCATTCTTAAAGTCGAGAACAATTTTCTCGTCATGTGCCAGTTTGGCGATAACGGTTGTACTAGTTTCTTCGAGATAAAACTCACTCCGAAACAGCCGTTTTTTATTCATGAGATCGATACCATTCAGGTCGTCCGATAATTCGGCGGCTCCTTGGTGATCTGCACGTCGTGCACGTGGCTTTCGCGCACGCCTGCGTTGCTGACCTTGACGAAGTTCGGCTTGCTGCGCATCTCTTCGATGGTGGCGCAGCCGACGTAGCCCATCGACGCCCGCAATCCACCGGCGAGTTGATGCACGATGTCGCGAAGCGGACCACGATACGGGACGCGGCCTTCGATGCCTTCGGGCACCAGCTTATCGGCGTCGGACGCGTCCTGAAAATAACGGTCCTTGCTGCCCATCTCCATCGCGCCCAGCGAACCCATGCCGCGATAGCTTTTGTAGCTGCGGCCCTGGAACAATTCGATCTCGCCCGGCGCTTCTTCGGTGCCAGCGAACAGGCCGCCGATCATCACGCACGATGCGCCAGCAGCGATGGCCTTGGCGATATCGCCCGAGTAGCGGATGCCGCCATCGGCGATCAGCGGAATGCGATCCTGCAAGGCTTCGGCAACCATCGCCACGGCGCTGATCTGCGGCACACCGACACCCGCGACGATGCGAGTGGTGCAGATTGAACCCGGTCCAACACCGACTTTTACCGCATCGGCGCCGTGATCCATCAGCGCGATTGCCGCATCGCCGGTGACAATGTTGCCGCCGATGACTTGCACCTGCGGATAGCGCTTCTTGACCCACGACACGCGATCGAGCACACCTTGTGAATGTCCGTGCGCAGTGTCAACCACGACCACGTCGACGCCGGCAGCAACCAGCGCTTCGATCCGCGCTTCGGTATCACCACCAACACCGAGCGCCGCGCCAACGCGCAGACGTTCGGCTTCATCCTTCGCCGCGTTCGGATTGTCGCGCGCCTTCTGAATATCTTTGACGGTGATCAACCCGCGCAGTTCGAAACCATCGTTGACCACCAGCACTTTCTCGATGCGATGCTTGTGCAGCAGTGCGATCACTTCTTCATCAGATGCGCCTTCGCCTACCGTAACCAGCCGATCTTTCTTGGTCATGATGTGGCGGACTGGATCGTCGAGCTTCTTTTCGAAGCGCATGTCGCGACTGGTGACGATGCCGACCAGCTGACCGCCCTCCACCACCGGCACGCCGGAAATATTGCGCGCGCGGGTGAGCTTGAGCACCTCGCCAATGGTGGTGTCCGGGCCAACCGTGAACGGCTCGCGGATGACTCCGGCCTCGAAGTTCTTCACCTGCCCCACCTGGGCGGCCTGCTGCTTGATCGACATATTCTTGTGCACAATGCCGATGCCGCCCAACTGCGCCATCGCAATTGCCAGCCGCGCTTCGGACACCGTGTCCATCGCGGCCGATGCAATTGGCGTATTGAGGAAGATCTCGCGCGTAAAACGCGCTCGCAAGTTGACATCCTTGGGCAGCACCGCCGAGTGCGCGGGAACCAGGGAGACGTCATCGAAGGTGAGCGCTTCAGCCAGAATGCGCAGCATAGGCGGCTCCGGTGGGGAAGCCCGACATTCTAACGTGTTTGGGATTCTGAATGCCGCTGGCGCGTTCGCCGTCTATTGTGCTTCTGCAGCTTCAGCTGCCTCAAGTGTGTTCTGGATTAGCGTTGCCACGGTCATTGGGCCAACACCGCCCGGTACCGGCGTGATCCAGCTCGCACGCTCTGCGGCAGACGCGTAATCGACATCACCAACCAGCCGGCCATCGTCTAGTCGGTTGATGCCGACATCAATCACCACTGCGCCGGGCTTGACCCACGCGCCCGGAATCAGCCCCGGCTTGCCGACCGCGACCACCAGAATATCGGCTTGGCGCACGCTGCGTTCCAGCACATCGGCGGGCGTGAACTTGTGGCAGCTGGTTACAGTGCAGCCTGCGATCAGCAACTCCAACGCCATCGGTCGGCCGACGTGGTTGGAGACACCAACGATCGTCGCGCTGGCGCCGCGCACGGGGCGATCGGTGTAGCCCAGCAGCGTCGTGATTCCGCGCGGCGTGCAGGGGCGCAGGCCGAACTGGCGCAGGGCGAGATGTCCGACGTTTTCCGGATGGAATCCATCGACGTCCTTGTTCGGATCGATACGCTGAATCAGCGCGGTGGCATCCGCGATTCCCGGTAGCGGCAACTGCACCAAGATGCCGTGCACGACGGTATCGGCGTTGAGACGATCGATCAGTGCCAGCAATTCACGTTCACTGGTGCCATCTGGCAGGTCGAAATCGAGCGTGTGCACACCCACCTTGGCACAGGCACGGCGCTTGTTGCGAACATACGAGCGTGATGCGGGATCGTCGCCCACCAGCACCACGGCAAGCCCGGGTGGCGGCATGCCCGCTGCCACCCGCGCTGCCACTCGCACCGCCAACGCGTCGAGCAAATCCTCCGCGATGTGCTTGCCGTCGAGGATGCGTGCGCTCATGCAGGGCGGTCCGGTGTACAGTCTAGGCCGTGCATTATCACTGATCGCCGCCGCCATGCCCGACCAACATCCTGCTGCAGACGCGATTTCGGCTTCGAGGGTCGAACTTGAAGCGGCTACGTTTCGCCGCCTGCTGCAACACTTGAATGAAACGCGCCCGGACGTGCAGAACATCGATTTGATGATTCTCGCAGGCTTCTGCCGCAACTGCCTGTCCGATTGGTATCGCGATGCCGCACATTCGCAGGGGACGAGCATGAGCAAGGATCAGGCACGCGAAATCGTATACGGAATGCCGTTTGCCGAATGGAAGGCCGTCCATCAAAAGGACGCGACACCCGAACAACTGGCCGCCTTTGCTCGCGCCAACCAGATGCACGCACAATGATCCTCTCAACCACGGGATGGCCAGGCGCATGATCAATCAGGGGAAGTGTCCGCATTGCGGCAAGACCATGCTGCATGCACGCGTCGAAAAGGTTGCCGGAATGGTGGAGGAAGACAGCAAGGCGCGCTGTCTGTCCTTCAGTTGCATCCATTGCAAAGCGATTTTGGGAGTTCAGCTCGACGCGCGTTCCAGGCGCAGGCCGAAAACGAAGGATCCTGCTACGGGAGCTTGATGGGTTGGGTAAATGCGATATGGTCGACAGCACCACGCGCAGACGGTCGATTGGCTCAGGCGCCCGAGCAAAATCGTTGATAGTCGATGTAACCCGGAAACACCCTGCTCGGCGCGCAAATTGGGCAATCGGGATCGGCCGCCAGCCGCGTTTCGCGAAAGCGCATCGCCAACGCATCAAATTGCAGCAAGCGGCCGGCCAACGATTGGCCTATCTCGAGAATCAACTTGATCGCTTCGGTCGCCTGCAATAGGCCGATCACGCCAGGCAACACGCCCAATACGCCGGCCTCGCTGCAGTTTGGCGCAGCGTCGGGTGGCGGTGGTTCTGGAAACAGGCAGCGATAGCACGGGAACTGTCCGCGATTGCGTCCGGCATCAAACACACTGACTTGACCCTCGAAACGATGCACAGCGCCGTAGACCAACGGCTTGCCCAGCTTCACGCAGGCGTCGTTGAGCAGATAGCGCGCCGCAAAATTGTCGGCACCGTCGATCACCACATCGGCGCCTTCAAGTAGAGCTTCGACGTTGTCCGAAGTCACCCGGTCGCGCAGCGTCTGAATGTCGGTGCGCGGATTCAAAGCGCTCAGCGCGCTGCGTGCGGATTCGGTCTTGGCGATGCCGATGCGTGCTTCGGTGTGCAGGATCTGTCGCTGCAGATTGCTTCGGTCGACCACATCATCATCGGCCAGTACCAGCGTGCCGACACCGGCTGCGGTCAGATAGAACGCTGCCGGCGAACCCAGTCCACCTGCACCAATCAGCACCACTCGCGCCTCGCCCAGCCTGCGCTGGCCATCAGCGCCGACTTCCGGCAACTTAAGGTGCCGCGAATAGCGCTCGTGATAGTCCGCATCGAAATCGGTCGATGGTGCTGTCATCGGCAGCGATTCGGCCTGCCAGCGCGTGGTGCCACCGGCGACCGAAGCTACGTGCGTGTAACCCTTGGCCTGCAGCGCGTTGGCTCCGAGCATCGAACGCGCGCCCGACTGGCAGATCAAAAGGATTTCGGCGTTTCGTTCGGGCAAATGTAAAGACGGATCGGCTTCGAGCTCGCCGCGCGCAACCCCCAGCGCCCCTTGGGCATGGCCCGCGTCTCGTTCATGCGCTTCACGCACATCGATCAGCAGCGCACCCGCGCGCATCCTCTCTATCGCTTGTAATGGCGTTAGTTCTGCAATCACGGCAACGACTGTTGGAATCGCAAAGACTGCAGTAGCGTGAGAGGTGGTGGCTGCATGCTTCAAGCGTAGTGCAAGACTTCGACGATATCGCCTTCGACCCACTCCTGCGTAGCTTCCGGCAACACCAGTAGGCAGTCACTGTCGGCCGCGCCAAGCAAGCGATGTGAGCCGTCGGCCGGATGCGGTGTGACGCGCAGGATCGCGTCGTCGCCATGATCGAGACGACCACGTAGGAACTCACGACGATCGTGGGCCTTGCGCAAGTCGCGGGTGAGCCGTGCATGCAGCCGTTGACGCGGACGCGCCAGTCCTTGCATCCCATTCAGCAAATCGCGACCGCAGGTCAGAAAAGTAGCTAGCACCGATACCGGATTACCCGGCAGACCCAGCACCTGCGCTTTGCCGACATCGCCGAACAACAACGGCATCCCGGGACGCATGAGCACCTTCCAGAAATGGATGCGGCCAAGCTCGGACAACAACTGCGGCAGAAAATCCTTTTCGCCTGCCGACACGCCGCCGCAGGTGATCACCACATCGAAGGCATCGGCCGCATCGCGCAGCAGCGCGCGCATGCGTGCAGGATCATCGGTCAGGATCGGCCATGCCACGGGATCGAGCCCTTCGGCGCGCAGCAGGTTCTGCAGCAGCGTGCGATTGCTGTCGTAAATTTCGCCTGGCGCCAGTGTTTGTCCCGGCGCACGTAACTCATCGCCAGTGGTGAACACCGCGACCGTCGGTCGCCTGTGCACGGCCAGATCGGCCATGCCCAGCGATGCCGCCAACGAAGCCTGGGCAGGCGTGAGCCGTTCGCCAGCAGCGAGAATGTGATCGCCGGGCTGCACGTCCTCGCCAGCGCGGCGCACATGTGTGCCAGCAGCGACGGACCGTTGCAACCAGACCTGATCGCCCTCGACGCGCGCGTGTTCCTTCATCACGATGCTGTCGGCGCCGGCGGGTAGCTGAGCGCCGGTAGTGATGCGCGTGCATTCGCCGGCTGCGATCGTCAACGCAAGCGAACGGCCCGCAAATTGTTCGCCGACCAGCCGCAGGCAGGTTTCTCCATCGGACGCCTGATCACAGGCGCGCAACGCAAATCCGTCCATCGCGCTGTTGTCGAACGAGGGCAGCGCGATGCCGGCGACCAACTCCTCGGCCAGCACGCGACCACCGGCCTGTTCCACCGCAATGCGTTCGATTGGCAATCGAGTGGCGTGGGCGACCGTGGAAACGATGCGTTGCGCATCGGCAAAAGTGATTCGTTGCGGGAAATTTCCGGCGGTATCCGGTGTCATGCAGCAATACCCGAGGTCGCGAGATCTGTCGGCGTGTTGAGATTACCGAATCGAAACCCGGGAAAATCCACGCGCCCCATCGACATCCGTGCTTGCAGTCGATGCACTGCCAGATCGCCGTCGTGCAGCGCGGCTTCGACCAGTGGTTGCGCATGATCCACCCGATATAACGCGAACAACGGCTGCGGGCCAGTAGCATCGGCTGCCACACTGCCATCCTCGTCGCGTTCGTTCCAGATTCGCTCGATGAAGTCCGGCGGCAGCTGCAACGCATCCACCGGCAAAGTCAGCAGCCAGCGACTGTTGGTCGTAGCCAGCAGAGCGTCAACGCCGGCCAAAGGGCCTCGCAGGCGAAGCGGATCGACGCCCGCTTCGGCAGCGATCGCACTGCCTGCGCTGGTGTCCGCGTGATTACGATCGATGACGGCCTGTAGTCCGTGTTCGGCGTACCGCTGCAGCTGGCTGTTGGCGCTAACCAACTGCACAGGAATCGCCTTGGTGAAATGGCGAGACCAGTGCAGCACGAGAGGCACGCCGTTCATGCACAACCAGGCTTTGTCAACGCCACCCAGGCGTATGCCGCGGCCGCCGGCCAGCAGGCCCAGCGTGATCTGGGAGAGGCTCGGTCCGGTGTCTTCGGTATTCATCGACGCAGCAGCGCGCAGCATTGGTTGATACAGCCATTTCAGCAACAGTTGCGTTGCAGCTTAGCGCGTATCACTCACCGCGCACGCAAGTTCGAAATTGCTGCGCCTGCGCCTCATGTTTAGCCAGTGATTTCCAGCGCACGCGCTCAGCGCTTTTTCGCGTTGCGGATCATCCGCTGCCGTGAGCGTTGCTGGCCTTCGGTCAGCACATTTTTCTTGCCAGCGTACGGATTCTCGCCTTCGCGAAACTCAAAACGGACCGGAGTGCCGACCAGCTTGAAGCGCTTGCGGAAGAAATTTTCCAGATAGCGGCGATAGCTTTCCGGTAATGATTTCAGGCGCGAACCGTGGACGATAAACGTCGGTGGATTCTCGCCGCCGGGATGCGCGTATCGCATCTTCGACACATGCCCGCGCACGGCTGGCGGCGGAAACGCCTCATAAGCAATCTCCAGCGCGCGTGTCACTTCGGCGGTGCTGAACTTGCGGATGGCCGATGCGTGCGCGCGATGGATTGCACGAAACAATTCGCGCAGGCCAGAGCCGTGCTTGGCCGAAATTGTCATCTTCTCAGCCCAGACCACGAACGAGAGCTTGCGATCGAGCGTCGCCATCGTCTGTTCGCGCTGATAGGTGCTTTGCCCGTCCCACTTGTTGACCGCGATCACGAACGCGCGGCCCGAATCCAGAATGTGCCCGAGTACGGTCGCATCCTGCTCGGTGACGCCTTCGCTGGCATCGAGCATCAGCACGATGACCTGCGCGGCTTCAATCGATTGCAGCGTCTTGATCACGCTGAATTTTTCGACGACATCATGCACCTTGCCGCGCTGACGCAAGCCGGCAGTGTCGATCAAGCTGTACAGCCGCCCATCTCGGTCCAGATCGGCCGAAATCGAATCGCGCGTGGTTCCAGGCACCTCGGAGGCGATCATTCGTTCCTCGCCCAACAGGCGATTGACCAGCGTCGATTTGCCCACGTTCGGGCGCCCGACGAACGCAACGCGCATGCGGTTCGGGTCTTTGGCAATCAGTTGCGCGCCGGCGTCGAGCGGCAGCGCCTTGACCACGGCCGCGAGCAGTTCCGGAATGCCGCGCTGATGCGCGGAGGACACTGAAATCGGCTGGCCCAACCCGAAGCGCGCGAATTCGGCCAGCGCCGCGTTCTCGTCCAGGCCGTCGGTCTTGTTGACCACCAGCAGCACAGGCTTTTCGATCCGGCGCAGCCAACGCAAGATCGGTTCATCCAGCGCGGTCGGACCGCTGCGGCCATCGACGAGGAACAAGATGACATCTGCCTCTTCAGCACCGGCGCGCGCCTGCTGCGCAGTCAGTCCGGGCAGACCTTCCTCATCGCCTGACAGTCCGCCGGTATCGACCACCGCAAACGGCTGCGTTTCCAGCAATCGGCAGACGCCGTAATTGCGATCGCGGGTGACGCCGGGTTCGTCGTGCACCAGCGCGTCACGCGTGCGGGTCAGCCCGTTGAACAGCGTGGATTTGCCGACATTGGGTCGGCCGACAAGGGCTATCAGGGGCAACATCAGCACACGACCCGCCTGCATTGTGGGCTGCGCGCATCACGCGCAGCCAAATAACCATGTTGCGGCGGCCGGCCTAATCCAGCGACCGGTCGGCTCAGTTGCCGACGCGATACGCAGCCATGTCGCCATCGGCATCGACTGCGACCAGCACGCCGTCGGCTGATACCTGCGGCGTGGCCTTGATTGGGTCCTTGCCCAGCCGCACGCGCGCGGCAAATTCGCCGGTGTCGGCCTTCATCCAGTGCAGATAGCCCTGGAGATCGCCGACCACCGCGTAATCGCCCTGCGCTGCCGGCGTCGACGGCCAGCGATAGCCCAGCGCTTCCTGCTTCCATAGCGCCGTGCCGGTGCCGCGATCGAGCGCCCACACCACGCCGGTCGGATCGCTGGTGTACAACCGGTTGCCGGACTTGGCGAGTCCACCGGCACTGGCGATATCGCGATTCCAGCCGGGCGCGCCGCTCGATGGATTCATCGTCAGCACCTGACCCTTGAAGCTGACCGCATAAATCGCGTCGGCGTCGGCGATGATTTCTCCATCGACGTCGGCCAGGCGATCGATTTCGCTGCGGCCCTCGGGTTCCGCCACCGCCTGCTCCCACGCCTTGGCACCGTCGCTCGGGCGCAGCGAGACCACTACGCCATCCTCGAAACCCACGTAGACGAGACCATTGCTGCCCAGCACCGGAGAACTGTCGCCGCGCAAAGTCAGATTGGGTTGGCCGCGCTCAAACGTCCAGCGCTGCCTGCCATCGGCCAGGTTGTAGCCGAATATATGGCCATCGCCGCTGCGCACGATGACCACGTCACCGGCGATGAGCGGTGTCGACAGAATCTGCGAAGAGGCATGACTGCGCCAGCGCTCGGCGCCGGTGTCGGCGGCCAGCGCCACCACGTCGCCGTTGGTGGAGCCGACCACTACCGTGCCAGCACCCGCGCCCGGTCCGCCGGTGATGCGCAGTTTGGTGTCGGTGCGCCAGATGTCCTTGCCGGTGGCCAGATCGATCGCGAACACCGTGGCGTCATAACTGCTGGCGGCATAGATACGACCGTCGGCGATCACCGGATGCTGGTTCAGATCCAGCCGGCGCTCGCCCTTGCCAATCGAGCGCGACCAGAGCTTCTGCACGTTTGCCGTGGTTGTGATCTCGGTGAGTTCGGCCGGAGGATGCGCGTTTTTCTTGCTGCCGCCGAACAGATTCTTGACGGTCGAGCAACCGGCGATCAGCGTCAGCGAAAGTACGATCAGAAAAATACGCTTGAAGGTCATGCTTTGGTTGCCTTGGGTTCGGGAGCGCTGACACCGAGATCGGCCAGCTTCATTTCGATCAATGGATGATTCGGAGCGGCGGCATCGGTCTTGGCCAGCGCCTCGGCGTAGGCCGCGCGCGCGGCATCCAGATTGCCAAGCTTGACCTGCGCATCGCCCAACAGTTCCGCTGCTTCTGCGGCAAACGCGGGTTGTTTGACCGCTGCCATCCGCTTGATCGCATCTGCCGGCTTG
Organism: Lysobacterales bacterium; assembly: GCA_038216155.1. Taxonomy (GTDB): domain Bacteria; phylum Pseudomonadota; class Gammaproteobacteria; order Xanthomonadales; family Xanthomonadaceae; genus SZAS-103. The sequence goes on along the minus strand of JBBQQH010000044.1, from coordinate 4,673 downwards.
CCCAGCGCTATCAACAAGCGCGCGGCACGCAGCTTCAAGATCGGTTCCAGACCCGCATCGATGGCCTTGCCATCAAGCGCATCCAGCGTGACCAGAGCAGCTTTGAGATCGTCCGCCTGCACCTGATGTTCGGCCAAGCGCAGGCTCGCCATGTTGGCGTAGATAGTCTTGCCGAAATTTTGCTGCATGCCGATCGCGTCGGCCTTCAGGCGCGCTTCGTCCTTGGCACTGATTGCCTCAGACATGCTTTGGTACGCCATCGCTGCCTGCTGCACCTGCCCATCCTGCTTGCGTTGCCACCATTGCCAGCCAGCGATCAACGCCAGGCCCACGGCGATGCCGCCGATGATTGAGGTGCCGTTCTGGCGTAGCCAAGTGCGGACGCGTTCACCCTGTTCGTATTCTTCCTGGTCGTCTATGGCCATGCTGGTGCGCGCCGTGAGGCGACTTCTTCAAAAGTTGGATGGGGGTTGCGGCGAAAAAAGACGACTCAGCGATCTGGCGCTGGCGTCAGGGAGCCGTCCAAGGATAACGTAAAGCGTGCCCGGTTCGCGCGCCGATAGGGCGTGAGATCAAGTACGCGACCGCCCTTCGACGCCTGCACGACGTCGGCGCTGCCCAGTGTGACCTGTGAAACGCTGGAGATCGGCCAACTGCGCCGGGCGCCGGCACCGGGTGTGTCCTGCTCGAGGATGCGACCGTCACGATCCAGCACTTCGATCCAACTGTCGCCGGAAAAACGCAGTTGCAGCAGGGGCGAAGCGGCGACGCCTGTGGCACTTTCAACGTTGTCGACGCTGGGCTGCCTGTCGTTCGGAAACGAGGCCATGGAGGCCACCACAGGTGGCTGGTTGAGCCCCGCGGACGGATCGCTTCCACGTTGCCCGGCGTTCGGCTTGCCGGCGGGAGTATCGAGCGGCGTCAACTGTGGCGCGCCGAGCGACGAGCGCGCATCCGGCAGTCGATTGCCATTGGCGATCCACACCACCGGTACCACGAAGATGATCGCGGTCAACGCGACATAGATGCCCTGGCGCGCCGAGCGCTGCACAAAACGCTCAAATTTCGACGTACTGCGGGTGGTGACCAAGGCTGGCAATTCGCGAGTCATGCGCGCGAACACGGCATCCACCGCCGCCATCGGCACACCCAGCAGGCGTGCGTAATTACCCAGCCGCCCGCGCGCGAACACCGCTGCACCTAGCTTGTCGTAGTCGTCCGTTTCCATCGAAACCACCACCGTTTCCGGTAGTTTCAGCCGCTGGCAGATGTCCTCGATCGACAAACCCTGCGCAAGCCGCTCGGCTTGCAGTCGCTGGCCGAGGGAGGGATTGCTGGAACCTGTCGCGGGAGAGTATTCGATGTCCATGGAACCTGAAGTTGGTTGCGTAAGTGGATCGAGGTTAGTCAATGTCGGGCTTGCGGAAAACTGTGCTGGCTAAAATCAGGACTTGCCGGGCGTGTATTGCGGAAAATCCTGCGACAGGCGTTGCCGATAACCATCAGCCGCGGTGCGATCGCCTAGCTTGTCTTCGATGCGCGCGCCCAGGTCGAGTATCTCCGGCGCCACCTCTCCGGTCGCCGATGCGCGTTCCATGAACGCTCGCGCATTCATGTATTCGCCGCGCTGAAACAGCAGGCTTGCCACTTGATACAGGGCCGCAGCATTGGTTGAATCCGTCGCCAGCACCTGCCGGTAATAGCCTTCAGCCAGCGCCGGCTTGCCCGCTGCCGTTGCGCATGCCGCCGCATTCACCATTGCCGTCGCCGGCGTCTTGTAAAAAGGATCGTTGAGTGCCTTGCGAAAGTACACATCGGATTCAGCCGGGTGGCCCGACTGACACAGCCACACCGCGTAATTATTCTGGATATCGCCCTTGTCCGGGGCCATCTTCGCCGAGCGCGCGTAGTTTTGATCGGCAAGTTGCGGCCGATTGATTCGCTCATACAGCAGGCCGAGCATGCTGTAGGCGGTAGCCGAGGAGCTGTCGAGCTTCACCGCCTTCTGCAAACGCTCCAGCGCGATTTGATATTCCTTGTCGCGGATGTACTCGCCCGCGAGCTCGACCTCGTTCTCGGCTGCTGCCTTCGGGTCGGGTTTGGACTGGCTGCGCGACGGATGATCCTTGTTGTCGGTCATGCGCAAGGTGCCATTGCGATTGCCGAAGCCATGACATCCGGCTAGCAGGGCCACGATTGCAACGATCAATACGCAGTTACGCAGCGACATGGGTGACTCCCGGATGAGTATGGTCGGCGTCGCCCGCATCGACAAATGTGGCGTTGGCGTCCATAGCCTCCAGTGTGCGCTTGAAAGCAGCCTGCCGCCTCGTGCGATCGAGCACTTGCCCCTTCAATTGCCCGCAGGCGGCATCAATGTCATCGCCGCGCGTGCGCCGCACCATCGTCAATACGTTGGCGTCCAGCAGAATTTTCTGAAAGGCGCGAATGGTGGTCTCGTCGCTGCGCTCATAGCGCGTACCGGTAAACGGGTTGAAAGGAATCAGGTTTACCTTCGATGGCAACCGCCGCATCAACTTGATCAATCCGCGCGCGTGCTCGGGCTGATCGTTGATTCCTTTCATCATCGTGTATTCGAACGTCACACTATCGCGCTTGCGATGCTCGACGTAGCGCGCACAGGCCGCCATCAGTTCGGCGATTGGATACTTTTTGTTGAGCGGAACCAGCTGGCTGCGCAACTCGTCGGTCGGCGCATGCAGTGATACCGCGAGCGAGACATCGGATTCCACACCCAACCGATCGATCATCGGCACCAGCCCAGCAGTCGACAGCGTGACCCGCTTGTTGGCAAGACCCAAACCGAGATCGTCGCGCATGATGCTCATCGCACGCACCACGTTGTCGAAGTTCAACAACGGCTCGCCCATGCCCATCATCACCACATTGGTCAGCTTGCGCTGCCGATGCGGCACGTTGCCCAAATGCTTGGCGGCGACCCAAACCTGACCGATGATCTCGGCGGTCGAGAGGTTGCGGTTGAAGCCCTGGGTGCCGGTCGAGCAGAAGGTGCAAGCCAGCCCGCAGCCAATCTGCGAGGACACGCACAGCGTGCCGCGACCCTTGTCCGGAATCAGCACCGTTTCGATTGCGCTGCCGCCGTCCATCCCCAGCAACCACTTATGAGTGCCGTCAATCGATGGCTTTTCGAACTGCACCGCCGGAGGCACCACCACACAAGCCGCCTGCAGCTTCTCGCGCAGCGGCTTGCCAAGGTCAGTCATCAACGCGAAGTCGGTGACGTGCCGATGATAGATCCACTTCATCACTTGCTCGGCGCGATAGCGCGCCTCGCCCATCTCGGCGAACAACGAGATCAGTCCGGCACGATCAAGGTCGAGCAGATTCACTGCAGGCAGGATCACTGAAGCTGGATTCGCGGTGGCGATGGATGCGTTCAATGTGACTCGGTCAATTGTTGCATTCGCTGCTTGGTCAGTGGATGCGATCAGCGCTTGCAGATTTCGTCGTCGCCGAAAAAGTAGGCGATCTCAGTGTTCGCTGTGTCAGCGGCATCCGAACCGTGCACGGCATTGGCGTCAATCGACTCGGCAAAATCGGCGCGGATCGTGCCCTTTGCCGCGTCCTTCGGGTTGGTGGCGCCCATCAGCTCGCGATTGGTCGCGATCGCGCTCTCGCCTTCCAGCGCCTGGATCATCACCGGTCCGGAAATCATGAACTCGACCAACGGCTTGAAGAAAGGACGCTCGCGATGCACCGCATAAAAGCCTTCTGCATCGGCGCGCGAGAGCTGCTTCATTTTGGCAGCGATGACCTTCAGGCCAGCCTGCTCGAAACGTGTGTAGATCTGCCCGATGACGTTCTTGGCAACGGCATCGGGTTTGATGATGGACAACGTGCGCTCGAGCGCCATGGTGACTCCGTCGAATAGGTGAAAGGTCGGGTTGGGCGTTCGGTCAGAATCGGGTTGAGCGGGCCTGATTGGGGGAGCGCGTTCGACACAAGTCGAGTGAGCGCATCGGGTTTCCAACTGTGACGGCGTCAGCGTGCGGACGGCCATCTAACCGCGCGCAACGCAATCGAATCCAGACACCGGACAATTCGCCCCTGACGAACGTGGTTAGAATAGCATAAATCGTAGCGAATCCGTGGCTTGCAAGCTGTTTTGCCTGCCTTTTGTGAAGCGCCGGCGCTAGACGTGCGCGGGCCAAATCTGCAACCCGATTGTGCTGAACTCCATCGAACTACAAGAGCAACGCCGGCCTGGTAGGCGCGGAGCTGGAGGGCGCATGCCATCAACCGCTTATCAACAAACACGTCCGCGCGCCCGAAGCCAGAGCTACCCAGTTTTGGTGTTGCGTCTTTCGGGCTTCGTTCCGCTAGCGTCGCCAATCAGGCCACAAATTGCACTGCGCTCTCTCGGCGCCCCGAGCGAAATCTCGGCATGTCCTGTGGTTGCGTGATTTTGCGTTTACACCAATCGGACGTGCATCGCCTCCAAGTAGATCAGCTAAATCCGTTGAACTCTCCCCACAGGACATTTATGACCTTATCTGTCAGGTTTCGTGTGATGCTATCCAGGAACGCGTCTGGCGCCTGAGCGCGGCACGTGCTGTGTTGGAAGAACTGTATCAGCAGCTGAGGACCTGACGATGCCACTGACCTTGCACCCATTGGCCCGAACGACACCG
>JBBQQH010000043.1:0-24195 GCA_038216155.1 Lysobacterales bacterium | reverse complement strand
CAGGTGATGGACTACCGCATTCGTCCCGCTTGTGCGGAAGTGTTTCGCAACAGCGAAGTTGGGCAATGACGATCCTTGCGACACTCACCGAACCGTGGCCCGTTGCCGGTATCATGCGAGCCTGCTTTTGCGCGGAGTCCGCATGTTCACCCAATTACCCAAGGGCACCCAGGCGCTGCTGTGGATCAACGGCGGATTGCTGCTTTTGCAATGGTTGCTTGACCCCACCGGCATCGTGTTCGCGCCGTATTACTTGTGGCCGCTAGGCGGCGACCCGTCATCGGCCTTCAGTTTTATGCCGTGGCAGTTGCTGACCTATGGTTTTTTGCATGCGAATTTCTCGCACATCTTCTTCAACCTGCTCGCGCTGCTGATGTTCGGCGCGCCGCTGGAATACACCTGGGGCACGCAACGCTTCATCACTTATTACCTGGTGTGTGTAGTCGGCGCGGGACTGACCTATCTGGCCTGGGCGTCGCTGATGGATATCCAGTCGCCGGTGCTTGGCGCCTCCGGCGGCGTATTCGGCCTGTTGCTCGCTTACGGCATGCTGTTTCCGAAGCAGCGGGTGATGCTGTTGATCCCGCCGATCCCGATGAATGCGCGCACGCTGGTGATCGGCTACGGCGTCATTGAATTGCTGAGCGGCGTGCTCGGCATTGGTGGCAACATCGCCCACTTCGCGCATCTGGGCGGGATGTTGTTTGGCTGGTTGATGATCCGCTACTGGCGTGGGCAGCCACCGTTTAACAAGAAACCGCGCAGCGGTATCCGACGCTGATCGCTGCGGGAATTCCGCACGCCGTCCGGCAACATGGGCAGTGCCATCAGGTTGCCGGCATCCGATGTCAGCGCCAGATATCGACCGACGTTTGCAATCGCATCGGTTGTCCAAACTTGCACGCGTACGCGTTTCCGAATTCGGGCAGGTTCGGCAGTGGTCCATCGACGCGATATTTCGCCGGCGCCTGGATCGCTGGGCTCACCCTGGCTTCCAGTGTGTCGGGCGTGACACTGCGTTGCAAGACCGCGCAGAGGCCTCGAAAAAGCTCGGCATAGACCGATCAGCTTCGCTGCTGATCAATGCTTCCGCTTGCAGCAGGTTGGTGTACGCATCCACAGGGATGAAGGGTTTTCGGGATGCCCAACAAAAACCCCCGCGACGCGGGGGTTTTTGCCAAGCGGTTTCAACTTCCAGCGATTACCAGATCACCACCTGCTGGTCGCCGCCGCGCACCATCGGGTCGCCGTCCTTGCACGCGAACGCCGTGGCGAACGCGGGCATGTTGGACGGCGCGCCGACCGCGCGGAATTGCGCTGGCGAATGCGGATCGGTGTTCACCCGCACTGCGGCTTCGGCGGACGTGAAGCTGCGACGCCAGACATTGGCGAAGTTCAGGAAGAAGCGCTGCTGTTCGGTGTAACCGTCGACCTTGGTGTCGGGCTTGAAGTCCGGATTGTCGGCAAGCGCCTTCTGCAATGCGTCGTATGCGACGTTGATGCCTCCGAGGTCGGCGATATTCTCGCCCAGGGTCAGCGCGCCTTTGACGTGTACGTCCTTGTCGTCGGCACCCTTGAACGCGACATAGTCATCGAACTGCTTGACCAGCTTGCCTTTGCGCTCGTTGAAGCCTTTCAGGTCGGCTGCAGTCCACCAGTTGCTCTGATTACCCTGCGCATCGAATTGCGCACCTTGGTCGTCGTAGCCGTGGGTCATCTCGTGGCCGATCACGGTACCGATGCCGCCGTAGTTGAGCGCAGGATCGGCCTTGGCGTCGAAGAATGGCGGCTGCAGGATTGCGGCCGGGAAGACGATCTCGTTCTGCAACGGGTTGTAATACGCGTTCACCGTTTGTGGCGTCATGCCCCACTCGGTGCGGTCGACCGGCTTGCCGATCTTGTTGAGCTGCCAGCGGGTGTTGAACTCCGCAGCCGCCAGCACATTGGCGAGATAGTTGTCGTGCGATATGGTCAAACCACTCCACTCGCGCCACTTGGTTGGATAACCGATCTTGGGCATGAAGCTGGCCCACTTCTCCATCGCCTTCTTCTTTGTATCGGCGCCCATCCAGTCGACGTTCTCGATCCGCGTCTTCAACGCATCACGCAAGTTCGAGACCAGCTTTTCAGCTGCGGCCTTGTCTTCCGGTGTGAAGTACTGTTTCACATACAACTGCCCCAGCGCCTCGCCGGTGGCCTCATTGACGGAGGCCAGCACCCGCTTCCAGCGCACCTTCTGCTCGGCCTGGCCGTGCAGCGTTTTGTTGTAGAAATTGAAACGCTCGGTGACCATCTCGTCGTTGAGGTACGGCGCTGCGCCGTCGGCTGCATGGAAGCGCAGATAGGCCTTCCAGTCGTCGACCGGAGTGGTCGCGAGCATCTTGTCGAATTCGCCGAAGAACTTGTCCTCGGCCAGCGAGAAGCCCTGGATGCCGCTGACGCCGATGCCATCGAAGAATTTTTCCCACGAGAAGTGCGGCGTGATCTTGTTGGCCTCGGCCACGGTGTGCATGTGGTACTGGTTTTTCGTGTCGCGCTGATCCGTTGGGCTCAGCGAGACCTTGGCCAGCCGCGTCTCGAACGCCATCACCTTGGCCGCCTGGGCCTTGGAGTCGTCTGCAGATACGCCGGTCAGCTCGAGAGTCTTGCCAATGTGGGCGACGTAGGCGTCGCGGATCGCCTGATATTGCGGATCCGAGTAATACGCCTTTTCGGGCAAGCTAGTGCCTCCCTCAGACGCATAACCGATCATCATCGAAGAGTTTTTGAAGTCGGGTGACGCGCCAAAACTGAACACGCCAACCAAGCCTTTGGCGTAGTTCTTGTCGATGTAACTGGCGATGTCGTCGGAGGATTTCAACGCATCGATTTCATCCAGGTATGGCTTGAGCTTCTCGGTCGCCGGAGTGCCGTTGATCTTGGCCTCGTCCATGCCGCTGGCGTACATGTCGCCGACCAGTTGCTCGATCGAACCAGCGGCTGGCGTGGTTTTGGCCAGCCCTTCGACGATCGCCTTCTGTGCATTTTCCGAACGCTGGTCGAGCAATTCGAAGGTGCCCCACGACGTGCGATCGGACGGGATAGTGTTGGACGCCAGCCACTTGTTGTTGACGAATCCGTTGAGGCTCTGGCACACGTTCACCGAGGTATCCAGATCCGCTACGCTCAAGGTGTTGGTGGCACCGAGGTCGACAGGCGCCGGCGCGGCCGGCGCAGCGCTTACAGGCGGTGGAACGGATACGGCGGTGGTATCGGCCGGCTTGTCCGGATTGCAGGCGCTGAGCGCCACGACGATGGCAAGGCTGAGCGGCGCGTATTGACAAATTTTCATGCAGTCTCCTGGAGGTGTTGCGGCAAGATCGAATCGGGTGGCAGGGAGCGAAACAGTTGCGTTACGGAGCCAAAGACACGGCGAATGGGCAAGCAGTGGTTGTTGCGATCGCCATGCGCCCGGCATCTAGCCCGCGCGCGAACGCCCACTGTAGGCCCCAATCACGCGCTGCAACCGTGTCGAAGGTCATGGCCCGGCACATTCAGCGCGCACTTTGCAGGGTCAAGCGAGTCGCTGTGTAAAAACTTCGTTTAATCGTGGTTTGTTTGCGCGTGCTAACGTCGCGCGATTCATATTCGAGGAGCAGACAGATGAAGATCACTTTCGTGGGCGCGGCCGGCGGCGTGGTGACAGGGTCCTGCCATTTACTCGATGCTGCGGGCAATCGCGTGCTGCTGGACTGCGGAATGGTGCAGGGTAGTCGCGATGCGGATGAAATCAATGCGCAACCGTTCGCATTCGAGCCCACGCAAATTGATGCACTGGTGCTCAGTCATGCGCACATCGATCACATCGGCCGCGTGCCGTTGCTGGTCAAGCGCGGCTTCACCGGGCCGATTTTTGCGCAGGCCGCCACCTGCGCTTTGCTGCCGATCATGCTGCTGGATGCAGCCAACATCGCGTTCCACGACGCTGACCACGCAAATCGCCATCTGCCTGCCGGCGCTGCGCAAGTGGTGCCGTTGTTCGACAGCGACGATGTGCAAAAGGTGCTGGGGCAACTGCATCCGCTGGACTACGAAATGGACACGCAGATTTTGCCGGGCATCCAGATTCGGCTGCACGAAGCTGGACATATCCTCGGTTCGAGCGTGATCGAATTGCATGCCGATGAAGCGGGCGGGCGCAAGAGTTTGCTGTTTTCCGGCGACATCGGCATGCGCGGTACGCCGATCTTGCGCGATCCGGCTACGCCGTTGCCGGGCGCCGACATCGTGTTGATGGAATCCACCTACGGCGATCGCAACCACAAGGATCGGCTGGCGACTGTCGCGGAACTCGGAGAAATTTTCAATGCCGCCAAGGCCGCCGGTGGCAACGTGCTGATTCCCGCGTTCGCGGTCGGTCGCACGCAGGAGCTGCTGTACTGGTTTGCGCAGCATTTTGAGGACTGGAAGCTTGCCGACTGGAAGATTTTTCTCGACAGCCCGATGGCGGCGAAGGTGACCGCGGTCTACGATCGCCATCACGACTTGTTTGATCCCGACGCAAGAAACGTCTGGGATGCCAAAATCAATCCGTTCAAGCTGCCGAATCTGTCTATCACCTCTGACCTGCAACAGAGCATGGCGATCAACCAGATCCACGGCGGAGCGATCGTTGTCGCTGGCTCGGGCATGGCCAATGCCGGCCGCATCCGTCATCACTTGCGCAACAACCTTGCGAATCCGGCGACGCGCGTGATCTTTGTTGGTTATCAGGCCGATGGCACGCTCGGCCGCTTGCTGGTGAACGGATTGAAGCACGTCAAGTTGTTCGGGCAGGACATCCCGGTGAACGCGAAAATTCATACCGTCGGTGGCCTGTCTGCGCATGCTGATCAGAACGCATTGCTTGATTGGTATGGAGGAATCGCCGGACATCCTCCGGTGGCGCTGGTACATGGCGAAAATCCGGCGCGCGAGGCGCTCGCGCAGAAACTGCGTGGTCGATTCGGCGTGAATGTGACGCTGTCGGAGCCGGGCATGACCCGCGATGTCTGAGGCGCTTGCGCCTGAGGAAACGTCCGTTGTCGCTTCGGCTCACGCTGAAACACTGAGCAGTACTTCGGCACAAGCCGCAGCGCCGCTTCTGATTCCGCGCAACAGCGGCATCGACATGTTGCGCGGCATGTCGATTCTACTGGTGGTCATCCACCACATCGGCTTGCGCATCCGACTGACGGACACCGATCTTGCCGCGTTCGTTCCGCATAGCGTGCTCAGTGCACTGAACTGGAACGGTTACGAGGCGGTGTTCGTGTTCTTCGTGATTTCCGGATTCCTGATCACCGGCCACGCGTTGCGCCGTTGGGGCACGCTGTCTAGCATCGATACCCGCGCGTTCTACGTGCGCCGTTTTGCGCGCATCGTGCCGAGTCTGGTCGCGTTGGTGATCGTGCTGAGCGTGTTGCACCTGATCGGCTTCGACGACTACGTCATCGAGCACGAAAATCAATCGCTGCCGCGCGCGATCTTTGCAGCTTTCGCGCTTCATTTGAATTGGTACGAAGGTCAGACCGGCTACCTGCCGGGCAACTTGGACGTATTGTGGTCGCTGTCGATCGAGGAAGTGTTCTATCTCGGATTTCCACTAGTCTGCCTGCTGACCAGACGCGCGTGGATTTTGATTCCGATGCTGATCGTGTTGGCGCTCTCAATGCCGTTTACGCATGCCGCGCTTGCGGGCAATGAGATCTGGCAGGAGAAAGCCTATCTGCCCGGCATGGCTGCGATCGCGATGGGTGTGCTCGGCGCGCTGCTGGCCGCGCGTGCTCATACGCCGCGTCGTTCGACCGCGAACCTGTTGTGCACTGCCGGTGCGATCGGAATAGCGGGCATCCTGTTGTTCGAGGATGTCCTGTGGGACGTAATGCAGGACGGTTGCCTGCTGCTGCTCACCGCGTCGGCTGCAAGCCTGCTGATTGGATTGCACTGGCGCGAGCGGCTCGGTTTGTCGCGTGCACTGCGCGGATTCGGCTGGCTGAGATCGTTCGGACAACTGAGTTACGAAATCTATCTGACCCACATGTTTGTCGTATTCGGCGCGATACGCGTGTGGAAGGATCTTGGCAGCGACAAGCCGCACGGCTGGATCTGGTTTTTGCCGGTAATCGCTTTGTGCTGGCTGCTGGGGTGGATCGTGGCGCGATGGTTTTCGGCACCGGCGGATCGAGGGTTGCGCATAAGCATGCTGAAACCCAACATGTTCGCAGGCAATCGGTAAGATATGGCAAGTAAAGACGCGTGGCTTGTGTCGGCCAATGCAGTACCCGCCCATTAGGATTCAACTCTGGAGTGAGCGCATGCCGACGCTGACCAATATCCTGCTGATCCGGCATGCCGAAAAGCCACGCGATCCGCTCGATCACACGTTGACGCCCGTCGGGCTTGCCCGTACGCAGGCGTACGTCGCGTATTTCCAGCACTACGCGATTGGCCAGTCCGCCAGCCCCCTCAATCATTTGTTTGCCGCCGCGGATTCTGTCGGCAGCCAGCGCTCGACAATGACGCTCGCTCCGCTCTCGGCAGCGCTGGGACTGCAAGTCGATGTGCGATTCGACGATCATGGCTACCAGCGCCTGGCTGACGAGATCCGGATCACTGGCAAATACGACAACTCGAACATCCTGATTTGCTGGCATCACGGCCAACTGCTGAACCTTGCGACCGCGCTGGGCGCGCCGCCGCAGTCGTTGCCGGCGAGCTGGCCCGCCGATGTGTTCGGCTGGTTGTTGCACCTGAGCTTCGATGCCGCCGGCACCTGTCGTGCGCGCGCGGTCAACCAGGAGCTGATGTGTGGCGATTGCGGGAAAATGGTCTAGGTGCTCGTGCCCGGCCGTCGATCAGGATCAGCGGAGACAGCGATGCAAACGAATGCGGATGGCGAACGTCGCCGAACCGGTTTCCGCTACTACGATCTGATGGTCGGCGGCATGGTCGCGGTGCTGCTGTGCTCGAACCTGATCGGCCCGGCGAAGACATCAACGATCACACTGCCGTTGATCGGTGCGTTGACCTTCGGCGCCGGAAACCTGTTTTTCCCGATCAGCTACATCTTCGACGACGTGCTGACCGAGGTGTATGGATACGCGCGCGCGCGCCGCGCGACCTGGGCCGGCTTCGGCGCGCTGATCTTCGCCACGCTCATGTCACAGGCGATCATCCAAATGCCGGTCGCGCCGAACGAACCGTTCAACGTGCAACTGCAGCCGGCCTTGGAGATCGTGTTCGGCGCCACCTGGCGCATCGCGCTCGCATCACTGGTCGGCTTCTGGCTCGGTGATTTCGTCAACGCCTACGTAATGGCGAAGATGAAAGTGTGGACGCAGGGACGAGCGCTGTGGACGCGCACGATCGGTTCAACCATCGTCGGCGAGGGCGTCGACAGCCTGACGTTCTATCCAATCGCCTTCATCGGTATCTGGGAAGGCCAAACAATCGTCAAGGTGATCGTATTCAACTGGATCATGAAGGTGGCGATCGAAGTGCTGCTGACGCCGGTGACCTACGCCGTGATCGGCTGGCTGAAGCGCCGCGAGAATGTCGACACCTTCGACACCACAACCCACTTCAATCCTTTCAGCCTGCGCGATGAAGGCGATGTGCGGGAGTTTCGGTGACCAATTGTTCTCTCACGCAAAATCTACTACTTCAGGCAGGCCTTTGCGTGTTCAACGACCGCTTTGGCAGCCGGAATCCAGGGAACCCGATCCGCGTCGATATTACGTAACGAGATTGATCCAAGCATGTCGTTTGGAAAATATTTCACTTCGTAGAACGTTGGATCCATCACGATCGGAACGTTTGTCCAAACCTTGTCATCGGTCATCATCTCTCCGGTCTTGCCGATCGATGTCAATAATGAATTTAGAGCTTCATTCAATCCTTTGCAGTCGGCCACAGTCAGCTTTGATTGCTTGAGGCGAGCTCCGTCTGGAATCCATATGTCCAGTGTGCTGCCCTTCCAACTGAATGCTAGCGGTGGCTCATGGATCATCGGCGACAGTTCCCAAAATCCCAACCCATAGAAGACTCCATTCGGTTTTGGGATATCGTATTTTTCCATGAATATTTCTTTTTCGTCGTCTTGATCCTTGAACGCAATCCATTCACCCACATGGTCTTGGGGAACATGCGCGCAACCGCTTACAAGGCAGATCGCTAGGGCGAGAAAAGCAGATCGCATAGATATTCCAAAGTTGAACAAGCCATCTTCTAGGCTGACCGTGAGACTTATTTATTGTACTGAAAACTAAATCATTGGCTCGCCGCTACTCATAGCATTCCGATTGGGCGACGACGCCCTCACTGATGTAGTTCTTGCAATTGGTCGCCTTGTCGTCGGCCCGCTCTGCAGAACACACGCCCCTCATCGGTGTGCCGGGCGTGGGCACCTTTTTTCTGGTTGATTTCACTTTGATATTGTCCAATTGCGGATCTCGTGCCGGCGAGCGCACGGCAGACACATAGGCGGAATCAGGCACTTCACAGATGCCTCGGCACTGGCGATTGTCGGTGCATGACTTGCCTGCATCCTTCGCCGGCCATTTGCAGTTGAAAGTGAGCATGCTGTTGCCTGCAACGCGACCGCCTGCGGATCGGCAAGCCGCCTGATTGAACTCGGTGTTCAATCGGGGCGTTGCCAAGCGCGTCTGCATCGTGCATCCAGTCAGCGAGACGACTAAGAATAGGCAAAAAGATGCGCGCATTGTTCAGCAACAGGCTCCATGCGAAAGGACGAATTCATACTGCCCTGCCGACAGACGCGTGGTCAACGCACTTCTTGTCTTGATCTGCGGGCAGGAGCCCGCTGCTGTTCGGGCCCCTGCATTGCGGCGCGGGGTGGAGGATCAGCCCGCAGGGTGGCCGATACGATGTCGGCCATCGGTTCGTCGGCATCATGGATGTGCCGTCGAAACGGCCCGACGCATCGCGCGGACCTGAAGGACAGGATGTCCGTAGGGCGCATAGCCCGGGGTGTCCTTCTCTTTGGTGATCTTTCTCTTGAACAAGCAAGAGAAAGGCACCCGTCCGCTTTGCGGGCGGAACGCTCTTGATTTGTGCTTCAAATCAAAAGCAATTCATGGTTCGACAGGCTCACCACGAACGGGAAGACCACCACGAGCGGGAGCAAAAAAAAAGGGAGCCAGGAATTTCCAGCCTCCCTTTTTTTTTAAATACAAAACGTTATTTCAGCTGACTTGCAATCCAATCATTCACTTTCATCTCCAGCACCGCCAACGGCAGTGCGCCGTCTTGCAGCAGCACGGTGTGGAACGCGCGCACGTCGAACTTCGGTCCCAATGCCTTCGCAGCCTTCGCACGTAACTCGGTGATCTTCATTTGGCCGGTCTTGTAGGCCAGCGCCTGCGCGGGCATTGCGATATAGCGTTCGACCTCGGCGACCACGTCGGTCTTGCTCATCGCCGAGTTCTCGAGCATGTACTTGATCGCCTGTTCACGCGTCCAGCCCTTGCTGTGCAGGCCGGTGTCGACCACCAGCCGCATCGCGCGGAATTGTTCGGCCTGCAATTGGCCAAATTCCTGATACGGGTCGGTGTACATGCCCAACTCGTAACCGATGGTTTCGCAGTACAGGGCGTAGCCTTCGATGTACGCGGTTTCGCCACCAAAACGGCGGAACTTTGGCAGGCCGGTCTGCTCCTGCTGGATCGACAATTGGAAGTGGTGGCCGGGGATCGCTTCGTGCAGAAACAGGTCTTCCATGTCCCAGGTTTTGCGCGAGGGCAGGTCGAAGGTGTTGACGTAGAAGATGCCCGGACGCGAACCATCCTCGCTCGGGGGATGGTATTCGCCACCGGCGGCGGACTGCGCGCGAAACGCCTCGACCGGGCGGATTTCGAACTTCGCTTTCGGCTGGATCGAGAAATCGCGCGGAACACCTTTCTGCACCTTCGCGTAAACGCCGTTGTAACCGTCCAGCAGCGCCTTCTCGGATTTGAAAGTGAATCGCGGATCGGTGTTTAGATACTCGAAGAATGCGTTCAGATCGCCCTTGAATCCGACCTTCACACGCAGCGCATCCATCTTGCTCTTGATCCGCGCCACTTCCGACAGGCCGATGGTATGGATCTGGTCCGGCGTCTCGTCTGTCGTCGTCATCATCCGCACGCGGTACGCGTACCAAGCCTTGCCATTGGGCAGCGCATCCATGCCGACGGTGTCGCGCGTGTGCGGCATGTAGTCGTTGGCGATGTAGGCGCGCAACTTTTTGTATGCGGGCATCATCTGGTCGCCGATCAGGTGACGATAGGCCTCGGTCAGGCGCGCCTTGTCGGCGGCAGAGAACTCCTTCGGCATCTTCGCGATCGGACCCCAGAACGGAGATGCCTCGGGTTTGTCCGTGATCAGCGCGTCGAACTGCGGCAGCACCTTGATCATCAACGCCTTCGGCTGCACGATGCCCTTGGACACGCCTCCCTGCATGTTGGTCTGGATGCTGTCGAACAGCACCGGCAACTTGCCAGCGCGAGCCAGCCAGTTGTCGTAATCCTTGACCGTTTTGAACGGCTGCGCGCCGGTGCCCGAGCCGAGCTGTACGACGAGAGCGGCGATATTGTTGAACTGGTCGATCGGCTGCAGGTCGTCGCGGAATTGTTCACCGTCGAGGTTATCCTGCAATTGTTTGACGAAAATCTGGTACGACAGCAGCGCCTGACCCTTCAAGCCGTCGGAACCGATCGACTTGGCCTTGGCCAACCAATCCGTATTGAAGTCGTGCGTCTGCTGCCGATAGGTGGCCGAGAAGAAATCCGGCAACTGATCGTTGTAGCGCGGGTCGCCGACAAAGGTGGCCTGGATCGGATTGAACTTGAGCTGCGCTTCCCAGAAGTCGTTGTAGAACGCATCCAGCTTGGCAGCCTTGGCGCTGTCGCCAGGCTGCGCGCTGATGGCGGAGTCGCCAGTTGCAGCCATGGTTTTGGCGGCCAGTGCTGGCGTGGTGGTAAAGGCGGCTAGCGCCGCAGCGATGGCGAGTACAAGGACGGGTTTACGCATGGGAATCCCCTAGAAAAAACGTGTTGTGATTGGCAAACGGGATGGTTCGCGCGCGATTGATTGGCGCGTGAATGGTTCACTCTTGATTGGGTCGATCGTGATTGGCTCACGTGCATGGTGGCTGCATTCGCGCCTGCGTGCGCGGGCCGAAGGTCATGCCACCGCAGTGGGGCTGCAGCAAATCTGGCGCGGCGCGCTCAAACCTGCGTATTGGGGTCTGTCGGCGCCGCAGAATAGCGAACCCGCTGGGGCGCCACCGCGCCGCCGGAAATGATGAAGGTCATCGCCTCGTCCACGCTCCAGTCGGTTGCCACCAGGTCGGCGGTTGGCACGATCACCACATAGCCGCCGGTGGGGTTGGGCGTGGTCGGCACGAATACCGAAGCCAGTTCGTTGCCGGTCGCCTCATCGCGCAGGGTGCGGGTGACGAAGCCGACGGCTTTCATGCCCGCATGCGGGAACGCGAGCAGCACCACGCGCTGGCCGCTGTCGGTCGGTGCCGACATGTGGTCGAGCAATTGGCGCGCGCTGCCATAGACGGTCTTGGCCAGCGGCACGCGACGAATTACCGATTCGATCCAAAGCAACAACTTCTGTCCAGCTACGCGCCGAACCAGCGCACCGACCAGCAAAATTAGCACCACAGTGGCGATCAACGCGATCGCGGTCTGCACCCAGTTGTCGGCCAGCCAGGCCAGCCCGTGTGGATGCGCCACCGCCAGTCGTGCCGCAAGCGGACCGACCCATGGCCGGCTCAAGTCCGACAACATGCCGAACACGAATTTGAACACCACAAAGGTCAACCAGATCGGCAACAGCGTCAGCAGCCCGGTGACAAACCAGGCGCGCAACGATGGACGCGGACGCGGCAAAATGGGTTCCAGCGGGGTTGCCATGCGTCAGCGCTTCTCGCCCAGATCGGTCACCAGCCGGAAGCCGATATCGTCGTAGCCTTGCTTACCCGGCTGCGCGGCGCTGGAGGCCACGCCGCTGCGCACGCGCCACGAGCCGCCGGCGACGTTGCGTCGATCGCAGCCGCCGGCGCAGTCCTGCAACCATTCGCTGGCGTTGCTGCCTAGCCCGACCAGGCCGAGGCTGTTGCTGCTGCCGCTGCCGGCTGAGACGGTGCCATCAGCCTGGCGTGGATTGCCGCCGGCGCCGTTGGCAGTTGCCGCCAGCCAATCGGAATGATTGGGCAATCGATACTTGGTGCCGCTGCGCGCGCTTCGCCATTGGGCGTACGCATTTGCGTCATCCCAGCTGACGCAGGTGACCGGATGATCACCGCCTTGCGCGAATCCCGGATCGCTCCAACTCTTCTTCTTGGCAAAAAATCCGCTGCCGGTGCGTTGCTTGCACTCGGCGCTGCGGTGGCCAGTGGCGGCCACGAAGGCAGCGTATTCGTTGCGGGTAACTTCGGTGCGTTCCATCGCCACCGCAGGCCTGCCCGCGGAAGCCGCGCCCAGCAGGCGGAATCCTGACGGCAGCTTGACCGGCCCGGTGGCAGCTGTCATTGCATCTCGCGGCTTTGCGGCTTCGCGCGCATACACATCGGACAGCGCCAGCTTGTCGGCGATTGCATGCGCGCTGACCAGGCCGGCATCATCGGCTGCATTCACCGCTGTGCGCACGCGCTGGGCGAGTGCCTTGCCCATGCTGGTCTGCAGCGCCTTGTATGCGTGCGAATCGACGCCAACGGTGGCGGTCGCCAGCGCCAGCGCCTTGTCGCGATAGGCGAGCACGCGATCGTCGTGCGCTTGTGTAATCGCTCGCGCGAGTTGCGTGGACAGTGCCGCGATCACGTCGGCGACCAGTTTGTCGGCTTCAGGTTTGCTGCCATCCGCCGCCGCGGGTATCGACGTCCATGTGGCCTGCGCGAGTTCCACCGCGTTGTTGCCGGGCGGCGCGGTGAGATTGTTGTGGGCGAGCGCATCGCGCGTCGCGGCTAACGCAGCGGTCGCCTCCGGCGTCAGCTCTGGGGCGTCGGTTGCTTGTGCGAGCGCGCCCGCGCCGGCGATCGCACCTGCTGCGGGTGTGTTCGGCATGGAGGAAATGGGAGCCGCATTGTCTGCGGACGATGTCGCACTGGCGGTGGCAGGCGTCGATCCAAAAAACTGGCCGGCGCCGCCGGCCGGACGCGTGCCATTAAACACGAACAGGCCAAACACGATGAGCACCGCGCCCAGTGCCATCCAAAGCCACGGTTGCTTCCAGGCGCGGCGTCCGGCCGAGAAATCCATCGCGCGCAGCCGGCGCACGATCGGATTGCTACCGGTGCGTTCGTACACTTGTTCCAGCGCTTGCAACATCTGCTGGGCGTTGCGATAGCGATGCGCCGGCGACTTCGCCATCGCCTTGTCGATCAAACCCTGCCAATGGCGTTTTTCCGGCGGTAATTTTGGCACCGGCTTTTGTGCGTGCATCAATGCAAGCGCCAGCGGCTCAGGCGACTGGTAAGGCAGATGGCCAGCCAGCAGTTCGAACGCCAGCACGCCGACGCTGTAAAGATCGGCGCGGCCATCGACGTCTTCGCCCCGAGCCTGCTCTGGTGCCATGTAACCAGAGCTTCCGACAGCGAGGCCGGCGGTGGTAATGCGGGTGGTGTCGCGTTTGGACAGTGCAATGCCGAAGTCGGTCAGCAGCGGCCGGTCGGCGCCATCGAACAGCACATTTTCTTCTTTCACATCCCGATGAACGATGCCGCGGGCGTGCGCGTAATCCAGCGCCGACAGCAGGGCGCGCAGCACTTCAACAACGCGCGTTTCGTTATGGGTCAGGTCTCGCTGTGCCAGGTCGCCATTGGGCAGGTACGGCATGATGTAATAAAGGTGCCCGTCCTCGGTGCGCCCGACCTCATAGATGCTGACGATGCACGGATGATTGAGCTTGGCGATCGTGCGCGCCTCATGCTCGAAGCGCTGCTTGCTGATCTCGTCTTCCAGCGCCTCGCGCTCCATCACCTTGATGCTGACGGGCCGATCCAGCGACTGCTGCATCGCCAGATACACCGACGCCATGCCGCCCTGACCCAGGCGGCGCAGGAAGCGGTAACCCGGGATGTGCGGATAGTCGGTGGCCTGCACCAGTTTTTGCGTGCTGACCGACGACGACGCCGATGGACGGACGGGGTCTGGCATGGACGATGGGCAGCTTGGGCAGCGGAACCGAACAGGCAGCATACGGCACGTGCCCGCTGGCCGGAAGTCAGGCGCCCCTTGGCGAGGGGGTCATGCTGCGGCGTTGCAGCGTATGCGCGCGGACTTTCGTCGCTGGCTTGGGTTAGGTCACTTGAAAATAGGTGAGGGATAAACCCGAGACGCTGACGGTCTGTTCCATCAAACCGTCGGTCGCATCTGGCAGTCGCTTTCGCGCCTCGGCGGTCAGCAGGATCGCGCCTTGACCGGCGATATCCTCGCTCAGTTTGCAGGTGAGATTCACCTCATCGCCAAACAAATCGTGATCCTCGATGGTCAGCACGCGGCCAAAGCCGATCCCGATCGAGGCATGCAATCGGCGTTCCTCGGGCATCACGAAGTTCACCGCATCCAGCCGTCGCCCGATTTCGCGTGCGGCCGCCAGTGCTGCGGGTACCGTCTCGAACAGGCAGAACAAGTTGTCAGCCTCGGTCTTAACCAGCACGCCGCCCTGCGCGGTGATGCAAGGGCAGGCGATGCGCTGCATCTGGTGGATCATCAGCAAAAACGAGACGATGCCAAAGCGCCGCGTGGTGCGCGAGAAACCGGTCATATCCAGCACCAGGATCGCGCGATCCTGGCCGAAGATGGATTCGATCTGCTGCACCAGCTCGATCCGGCGCTCTGGCTCCTCGATCATCTCTTGCAGCAAGCGATTGAGTTCGGCTCGCGAGTTGCGCGATGCGGCTTCGGTATTGGTCGGAATCGTCTCCATCCTCGGCACAGTTTAGCGATTCGCGGTTGTGGATGTCGGCTGATGTGACGGGTCATCGCCGCGCCCGGCACCGGGTGGGCGATGTGCGAACCGCAAGACCTGCGACCCAGCAGATGATCACGCCTGCTGCAGCAATCGGGCGCGGGACCCACGTCACGTGTCTACACACACATTTGCCCGGGCACGCTTGTGGCAAAATGTCCTGACTACCGCCTGCACCGGCTCCCGCCGGCGCCTCACCGACGCACTGCGAGCCACCCTGCATGCTGATCTTCGAGCTGTCCCAGCCCGGCCGTACCGCCGCCGCGCAAATGCCATCGCCGCCGACACATCCGGTTGAGCTGCCCGAACGCTTTCGCCGCAGCACGCCGATTGGCTTGCCGGAAGTCTCCGAGCTGCAGGCGGTGCGGCACTACACAAAACTATCGCGCAAAAATTTCTCGATCGACACCAACTTCTACCCGTTGGGTTCGTGCACGATGAAATACAACCCGCGCGCCTGCCATTCGTTGGCGATGCTGGACGGCTTTCTGGGCCGGCATCCGTATGCCCCCGAATCGCTGAGCCAGGGTTTCCTGTCATGCATGTTCGAGCTGCAGGAAATTCTCGCCGACGTCACCGGCATGAAGGGCGGCGTGTCGCTGACGCCGATGGCCGGCGCGCAGGGCGAATACGCCGGCGTGGCGATGATCATGGCCTACCACCGCTCGCGTGGGGATGACCCGCGCACCGAGATCATCGTGCCCGATGCCGCGCACGGCACCAATCCCGCCACCGCCACGATGTGCGGCTGCACGGTGCGCGAAATTCCGACGTTGTCCAATGGCGATGTCGATATCGAATCGCTGAAAAAGGTGCTTGGGCCCAACACCGCCGGCATCATGCTGACCAATCCGTCCACGATCGGCGTGTTCGAGCGCCGCATCGTCGAGATCGCCAAGCTCGTGCACGAAGCCGGCGGCCTGCTGTACTACGACGGCGCCAACCTCAACGCGATCCTCGGCAAGGTGCGGCCGGGCGACATGGGATTCGATGCGATCCACATGAACCTGCACAAGACCTTCAGCACGCCGCACGGCGGCGGCGGTCCGGGTGCGGGCGCGGTCGGCGTGAGCGAGCGATTGCGCCCGTTTTTACCGATTCCGATGATCGAAAAAATCTTGCTTCCCTCTCCCGACGGGAGAGGGACCGAGGGTGAGGGGCAGGGCGTACCAGAGGTCTCTCCCTCATCCAGAACCAAATCCGCCTCTCCGCTCGCAGGAGAGGGCAGGGAAGATGGGGCAGGCAAAGCCTGGTACCGCTTCGTACGCAAGAAGGATCGGCCGCAATCAATCGGGCGGCTGTCGACCTTCGCCGGCAATGCCGGCGTGCTGCTGCGCGCCTACATTTATGCACGCTTGCTCGGGCGCGAAGGGATGGTGCGGGTTGCCGAATATGCGACCTTGAACGCCAATTACCTCGCCGTGCAGTTGCGCAAGAAAGGCTTCACCCTGGCGTATCCCGATCGCCGCGCCTCGCACGAGTTCATCGTTACCGTGCAGCCGCAAAAGAAGGCGAATGGCATCACTGCGCTGGATTTTTCCAAGGCCCTGCTTGATCACGGCATCCACGCGCCGACCAATTATTTTCCGTTGCTGGTGCCCGAGTGCCTTTTGATCGAGCCCACCGAAACCGAAAGCCTCGACGTGCTCGACAACTTCGTCGAGGTGATGGGACAGTTGTTGCGCGAGTCGGCTGAACAACCCGAACGCATGAAGGGCGCGCCCTACACCACGCCGGTGCGCCGCCTGGATGACGTCAAGGCGGCGAAGAACCTGGATCTCGCCTACGTCGCACCTGCCGCCTGACATGGCCGACGGCAGAAACAGCCTGTTGCCGCGCGGCCCGGTCGGGGTCTGGCGCGCATTCCAGTGGTCGATGAAAGGGCTGGCTGTCGCGTGGCAGGTGGAAGCGTCGTTCCGGCTGGAAGTGGTGCTGTTCGTTGTACTGGGGCCATGCGGGTTTTTGCTTGGCCGCACTGGCGTTGAGCGTGTGTTGCTCATTGGTTCGATGCTGCTGGTGCTCTCGGCCGAATTGCTCAACTCCGCGGTAGAGGCGGTGATCGAGCGTTACGGCCCTGAATTTCACGAGTTGGCCGGACGTGCCAAGGACATGGGCTCGGCCGCCGTGTTCGTGTTGATGCTCAACGTGATGCTGTGTTGGGGCCTGTTGTTGATTCCGCGCCTGCTTGCGGCAATCGCTGGTGCGCCCGTCGATACTCCGGTGCACTGAGGCCACCGGCTTGGAATGGATCTTCAATAGCGAAACCTGGATCGCGCTGCTGACGCTGGCGACGCTGGAGATCGTGCTCGGCGTCGACAATCTGGTGTTTATCTCGATCTCGGTCAGCAAGCTGCCGCCGGAGAGTCGCTCCAGCGCGCGCAAGTTCGGGCTTGCGCTGGCATGCGTCACCCGCATCCTGCTGTTGCTCTCGCTCGCGTTTCTGGCGCGGATGACCGATCCGCTGTTTTCGCTCGGGCGCATGGATATCTCGGTGCGCGACCTGGTGCTGATCGCCGGCGGTCTGTTCCTGCTGGTCAAGGGCGCGACGGAAATCCGCGACGAGATCCTCGGGCGCGGCGAAGAGGAAGACATCAGCGCGCGGCCGTCGGCGGTGTTCTGGGTGGTGATTGCGCAAATCGCGGTGATCGACATAGTGTTCTCGCTGGATTCGGTCATCACCGCGGTGGGCATGGTCAACCAGATTCCGGTGATGGTCGCCGCGATCATCCTGGCGGTGCTGGTG
Organism: Lysobacterales bacterium; assembly: GCA_038216155.1. Taxonomy (GTDB): domain Bacteria; phylum Pseudomonadota; class Gammaproteobacteria; order Xanthomonadales; family Xanthomonadaceae; genus SZAS-103. Next base: position 6,452 of record JBBQQH010000043.1, on the reverse strand, counting down.
ATGATCTTCGCCGCCAATCCGGTCGGTGATTTCATCGACCGCCATCCGACCGTGAAGATGCTGGCGCTGGCATTTATCGTGCTGGTGGGCGCGGCATTGATTGCCGAAGGCCTGGGCATCCATGTTGATCGCAAGTTGATTTACTTCGCGATGGCGTTTTCGGTGGGCGTGGAAGTGTTGAACCTGCTCGGCCGTTCGCGGGCGCAACGTCGCAGCAAGCGCCGTGCAGAACGCGCAGAACGCGCCGATCTCGAGCAATAATGAAACACATCACTGGACAGGAGAGCCGCATGAACGCCGCCATCCGCATTGCAATCCTTGCACTTACGCTGCTGCTGAGCGCCTGCGGCTACAACAACATTCAGAAGCTCGACGAGCAGACCAAGGCCGACTGGTCGGAAGTCATCAACCAGTACCAGCGACGCGCCGATCTGGTGCCCAATCTGGTAGCGACGGTGAAGGGTTACGCGCAGCAGGAAAAAGACATCCTGATTCAGGTCACGCAGGCGCGCGCACGGGTCGGCTCGATCCAGGTCACGCCCGAGCTTGCCGGCGACCCGGCCAAGCTCAAGCAATTCCAGGATGCGCAGGGCGAACTGGGCTCAGCCTTGCAGCGGTTGCTGGTGGTGACTGAAAACTATCCGAACCTGAAATCCGATCAATCGTTCCGTGATCTACAGGCGCAGCTCGAAGGCACAGAGAACCGCATCACGGTCGCGCGCAATCGCTACATCCAGTCTGTACAGGCTTACAACACGTTGCTGCGCTCGTTTCCGCAAAACCTGACCGCCAAGTTGTTCGGCTACCAGGTCAAGCCCAATTTCACCGTCGCCAACGAAGCCGCGATTGCGGTGCCGCCCACGGTTGATTTCGGACCGCCCGCACCGCCCGTAGCCATTCCTCCGCCGCCCGCGCCGGTTCCTGGCGGTTGAGGGATCGTTGATGCCCCGCTTTGCGGCACTGCTGGCGTTCTCGTGGGTGCTGCTGATCGGCAGCGCACGCGCCGAGGTGTTGCCAGTGCCGCCGCTAAGCGCGCGCGTCATTGATCAGACTGGAACGCTGGACGCGACGCAACAACAATCCTTGACCGCAACCCTCGCCGCCTTCGAGCAATCCAAAGGCAGCCAGATCGCGGTGTTGATGGTGCCGAGCACGGGCGATGAAACCATCGAGCAATTCTCGATTCGCGTCGCCGAAACGTGGCACCTCGGTCGCAAGGGAATCGATGATGGCGCGCTGGTGCTGGTGGCCAAAAACGATCACAAGGCGCGCATTGAAGTGGGGCGCGGGCTGGAAGGCGTGATCCCGGATGCGATCGCCAATCGCATCATTGACGAAGACATGGTGCCAAAGTTTCGCGGAGACGATTACGCCGGAGGTTTGCAGGCGGCGGTGACGCGCATGGTCGGGTTGGTCAATGGCGAGCCGTTGCCACCGCCGAAGCCGCAGCGCAGCTACGACAAGGTACCGGACGTCAGTAATGCGTTCCTGGCCGCGCTGTTCGTGTTTTTTATTACACGCTCAATCTTCGCCCGGCTGTCAGCGTTTCTTCGCGGCATATTGACCGGCGGCGCGGTTGGTGGAGTCGTGCTGCTGGTGGGCGCAGGGCTCGGATTCGCTGCAGTGATGGCCTTATTGGCATTTGTGTTTGCGCTGTTCTCCGGAGGCGGAGGACGCTTTGCTGGCGGCAGCGGCTGGGGCGGATTCGGTGGTGGCGGCTTTGGCGGCGGAGGATTCGGCGGCGGCTCATCCGGCGGATTTGGCGGCGGCGGATTCAGCGGCGGCGGCGGCAGCTTCGGCGGCGGCGGCGCGTCAGGAAGCTGGTGATGGACGCAGAGCACGACACACATTCAAATCGAGGGCTGTGGCGCGTGCTGCGGCATCTGAGCGCCGGCGTGTTCGGACTGCGTCGACGTTTCAATGCCGAGGTGATGGACCGCATCAGCACCGCCGTCGGGCAGGCAGAAGCAGGCCATGCCGGCGAAATCCGCTTCGCGGTCGAGGCCGGCCTGCCGCTGCATGTGCTGCTGGCGCGCAGCGATCCACGCACGCGTGCAGTAGCGTGGTTTTCGCAATTGCGACTGTGGGATACGCAAGACAACACCGGCGTGCTGCTATACCTGCAATGGCCCGATCAGGCGATCGAAATCGTGGTCGATCGTGGCATCTGCGAGTTGGTGCCGCAAAGCGCGTGGCAGTCCGTTTGCGATCAGCTACGTGCACGCCTGGCGCAAGGCGACGCAGTCGATGATGCAGTCTGCGCGTGTATTCTCGCGATCGGCGAGCTGCTGCGCATCGCGTTGCCGCCCGCTGTTGCGACACCGGACGAACTACCAAACGCACCGATCCTGCTGTAATCAAGCCCACCTCTACGATCCCTAACATCCGCATGACCCATTTTTTCGACGACATCAACCCGATCGCGCTGCCACTCGGCCCGCTCGGCGGCATCCATTGGTATGGCGTGATGTACCTGCTCGGCTTCGCCGCCGGCTGGTGGCTGGGTCGCAATCGCGTGCGCGCGGGCCGCTTGCCAAATGTCAGCCCGAACGATTTCAGTGACCTGATGTTCTACGCCATGCTCGGCGTGGTGCTGGGCGGGCGCATCGGCTACGTACTGTTCTATTCGTTTCCCGCTTTCATGCAGCACCCGTTGATGATTTTTCGCGTGTGGGAAGGCGGCATGAGTTTCCACGGCGGCCTGATCGGCGTGGTCACCGCCGGCATGTGGTGGGCGCGCAAGCATCGGCTGCATCCGTTCGACGTGGTCGATTTTCTTGCACCACTAGTCCCGCCGGGACTGGGCTTCGGGCGGCTCGGCAATTTCATCGGTGGCGAGTTATGGGGCAAGCCGAGCGACGTGCCGTGGGCGGTAATCTTTCCCAAGGCACTGCCGCCTGATATCGCCCGCCTAGGCCTGCCCAAGCTGCGCGAACTCGCGCATCAGGGTACGTTGGATGCGTTTGCACGCCACCCCTCCCAGTTGTACGAGGCCCTTCTCGAAGGCGTGGTGATGTTTGTCGTGTTGTACTGGTATTCGCGCAAGCCGCGGCCGCGCTATGCGGTATCGGCACTGTTCGCGCTGATGTACGGCTGCTTCCGTTTTCTGGTCGAATTTGTGCGCGTGCCGGACGAACAACTCGGCTACCTTGCGTTCGGCTGGTTGACCATGGGTCAGATCCTGTCGTTACCGATCATCGCCATCGGCCTGCTGCTGTTCTGGCTCTCGCGCCGCGCGCCAATATTACCGCCCGGTCCGCAACGATCGGCCCGCTCGGAGATGAAGTCGGCGCCGCGATGAAACAGTATCTCGACCTGCTGCGATACGTTCTCGAGCACGGCACCCACAAGGCCGATCGCACCGGCACCGGTACCCGTTCGGTGTTCGGTTGGCAGATGCGTTTCGACTTGAACGACGGTTTTCCGCTGGTCACCACCAAGAAGCTGCATCTGCGCTCGATCGTGCATGAACTGCTGTGGTTCCTGCGCGGCGAAACCAATATTGAGTATCTGAAAGAGAACAAGGTTTCGATCTGGAACGATTGGGCGGACGCAGATGGTGAACTCGGTCCGGTGTACGGCAAACAATGGCGACGCTGGGCTGGCGCGGACGGCATCGAAATCGATCAGATCAAATGGGTGGTCGACGAGATCAAACGCAATCCGGATTCACGCCGGTTGATCGTGTCGGCGTGGAACGTTGCAGAGCTGCCAGCGATGGCGTTGATGCCGTGCCACACGCTGTTTCAGTTCTACGTCGCGGATGGAATGCTGAGCTGCCAGTTGTACCAGCGTAGCGGTGACATCTTCCTCGGCGTGCCGTTCAATATCGCCAGCTACGCGCTGCTCACGCACATGGTCGCTCGAGTGTGCGATTTGGGTGTCGGTGACTTCGTGCATACGCTCGGCGATGCGCATCTGTATGACAATCACGTCGAACAAGCGCGCGAACAGCTATCGCGCACGCCACGTGCTTTGCCAACACTCAAGCTCAATGCGGGCGTGCATGATTTGTTTGCGTTTCGCTTCGACGACATCGCGATCGAAGGCTACGATCCATTGCCTGCAATCAAGGCGCCGGTGGCAGTGTGACGGTGCAACTGACGTTGATCGCCGCACTCGATTACAACCGTGCGATCGGCAAGCACAACGAATTGCCGTGGCATCTGCCGGACGACCTCAAACGTTTCAAGGCGCTGACGATGGGCAAGCCGTTGCTGATGGGCCGAAAGACCGCCGAGTCACTGGGACGCGCGCTGCCGGGACGACGCAATTTGGTGCTGACGCGCTCTGGCCACGCACCATTCGCAGGCATGGATGCGATCGCTTCACTGGACGAAGCCTTGCGTATCGCGAGCCACGGCGAACTGATAGTGATCGGCGGCGGCGATATCTTCGCTCTCACGCTGCCGCTGGCAAGCCGGATGCATTTGACTCATGTGCAAATGGAAGTCGCAGATGCCGACGCGTTCTTTCCTGCGTTCGATGCAATGCAATGGCGCGTCACATCGCGCGAACAGCATCCGGCTGATGCCAAGCACGCATATGCATTTGAGTTCGCGGACTACGAGCGTGTTGACGCAGGGCCGAGCTGAAATTCTGTGCTGTTGATATTCACGGAAATTTTAGGTCAGTCTTTCTTTTCCGCGTCGCAGGTGCCGCCGCCGTTTTACTCACGGATCCGCGCGCGGTCCATGGCACAACGAGATGTTCCCGCGAACGTTCAGACGGCAAAATCAATCACAGTAGCTGCGCGTTATTGACCAGCAGGTGGTTGCCACAACTCGACCTTGTTCCCCTCAGGATCGATGACCCAGGCAAACTTGCCGTACTCGGAGTCATCGATCTTGTCGAGGACATTGCAACCTTCCGCCCTGAGCGCCGCGACCACAGCGTGCAGGTCTTCAACGCGGTAGTTGATCACGAATGACGCTTTGCCTGGAGCAAACTGCTCGCCTTCCTCCGGCCCGACGGACCAGATGGTCGTCCCGCCCGTGGGTTTGCCATCCGAATCGCTCCAGGTAAACGCGGCGCCACCCCATGCCTGCACATCGATGCCGAGGTGACGCTTGTACCAAGCTTGCAACGCTGGCGCATCCTTCGCCTTGAAGAAGATGCCGCCGATTCCAGTGACTCGCTTCATGTGAACCCTTCATGGGCGGTGACGTCTCCGAGTTTGTCTTGGTCGATGTTCATGACTGGACTCCTCTCGATGGACAGCAAAGGCTAAGGATTGGTAAAAGCGTAGGAACTATTACCTCGAAGCGGGCTTGGCTTGCATAAATTGTCAGGCCACACTAGCCATTCGCCGTGGATGGATCGATCACGGCGCTGATGGGCGTGATCCTGTTGGCAGGGAAGCCCGACTTTTCAGCATGCTCTCGGATGAGCTCTTCGCTTGGTGCGTTGTAAACACAATAAATCTTGTCACCCGCAACGTAGCTATGAATCCATTGGATGTCTGGACTCATTTGCGCGAGAACAGCGTTGGAATGTTTAGACGCATCACGAAGCGCCTGCTCGGACATTTCTCCGGCGCCTGATATCTCGCGTTCAATCAAATACTGAGTCATTGCTTGTCTCCTGGGTTATCAACATGCCCCTGCAGCGGGGTCCAGCGCCTGCGATAAGAGGAATTGAATCGATACGGTCCAATGCCCCCTGATTGAAAAGTTAGACCCGATCGGCGACATAGCGATGACCTGCGTTTTCCAGCGTGGAAATGGCAGCGCTCAGGTCGAGTTCTTTGAGCAAAATGTAATCCGTATCAAATGTGCTCACTGCAAAGATGCCAATTTGCGTGGCGGCAAGTGGATTTGCGATTGAGGCCAAGATGCCGACCTGGTCGAATGCAAATGGTCCATGCAGTTTGATGCAGCTCCATCCATGCTCGGCCGCTACACCCTCCGGAACCAAGTGACTGGCACAGACAATTGAGAGTTCATCGGAAGTGCGCGTGATGGATGTAAAGCATTCGGAGTCGGTCGCCCAAGAGGGCGGCGACTGAGGCGGTAGTCGTACCACCGCGAACAACGTGTCTAAGGTAGAAAAAGTGCATGAAATCATATTCAAGGTCTAGTGCCTGAATGAAGCAGACCCGCAAAAAGAGTGGGCCTGGTTGAACTGCTAGCTGCGCCTCAAGCGTCGGTGAACTTTGACTTTTTCATGCCGAACTGACCTTGCCCCTGAATTACGTATCCCATAGCCGAGACGATTATGCGGCTCTTGCTTCTTGAGCGGTGTGCCAGTTCTGTTCGTATTGCATCGGGCTGATGTAACCCAGCGTCGAGTGCTGTCGACGGTGATTGTAGTATGTCAGCCAGTCCATGATTTCATCCATCGCAGCGCGGCGCGTGTCGAAGCGGCGACCGTAGAGTCGCCCGACCTTGAGTGAGCCCCACAGGCTCTCGGTCGGAGCGTTGTCCCAGCAGTTGCCTTTGCGGCTCATCGAA
>JBBQQH010000042.1:0-28593 GCA_038216155.1 Lysobacterales bacterium | reverse complement strand
AAAGGCGGCACGCCCTGATATTTGTCCACCGCACCTTCGCCGGCGTTGTAGCCGGCAGCGGCCAGCGTGGTGTTGCCCTGGTAGCGGCGCAGAAGGAACGCCAGGTATTGCACGCCGCCGCGGATGTTCTGATCGGCGTCGGCCGACATGAACGCGAAGCGGTTGCTGGGGTTGTCCTACAACAAGCTCGGCGATGCCTTGCTCGATCTCAAACGCTACGAGGAAGGCCTCGCGCGTTACAACAAGGGGCTGGCAATCAACCAAATGCTGGTGACCAGCGACCCTCGCAATCAGGATGCGCGGCGCGATCTGGCCAACAACTTCAACCGGATCGCGATGCTCGAGCTCGATCGCAAACGACCCGCGGCTGCAGTCAAGCCATTGCAGGAAGCGCTCGCAATTCGCACTGCGATCTACAAACTCACGCCGGAGATGACCAATGCGCGGCGCGACATGGCGCTGGTCAATCAGTTTCTCGCGCAAGCGGTGACAGATCCCGCAGACCAATGCTCCAAGTGGCGTCGCGCGGAAGGCTTCTGGCAGGGACTGATTGCTGATGGGAAACAGGCTGCATCAGACAAGGTATTGATCGAGGAGGCGCATACGCACGCGATTGGCTGTCATTAGACGTGCACGGCAGGTGCGCTTTACACGCCGCCTAGATCTCTATTCGGATAGCGCCAGCGCTAGGAATGGCGGCGTCGCCAGCGCACCCTGGTGTACTCCGGCGCTGTAGTACTTCGTCGCAAATTTTTTCCCTTGCGCATCGGACTCGCGAAACATATCCAGATCGCGTGATTGCTTGGAGGCGATCATGCAGCTCCACCACCCGGTCGGATAACACGGCTGCGGAAACGGCAGCACCTTGAAATCGCGAAAACCGGCATCGCGCATCGCGCCGCGCATTTCCAGAATCAGGTGCATCAACGCCAACGGCGATTCGCTCTGCTGCACCAGAAGTCCGTCGGACCTTAGCGCCCTCAGGCAGTTTTCGTAGAACGCGCGATTGAACAGGCCTTCAGCGGGGCCGACCGGATCGGTCGAGTCAACGACGATGATATCGATGCTTTCAGGAGCGGCATTCGCCATGTATGCAATGCCATCATCGAACATCACGGTCGCGCGCGGATCGTTGTTGGATTCGCACAGCTCCGGGAAATATTTTTCCGCCATGCGCGTGACTTGTTCGTCGATGTCGCACTGAACCGTGGTGCGCACGCCCTCGTGTTTGAGCACCTCGCGCAAGGTGCCGCAATCGCCGCCGCCGACGATAACCACGTCTTTTGGATCCGCATGCGTGAACAGCGGCGCGTGCGCCATCATCTCGTGATAGAAAAAATTATCGCGCGTGGTCACCATCGTCGCGCCATCGATCACCATCAGGTTACCCCAGTCGGTGGTCTCGAAAATCTCGATTTTCTGGAACGGCGATTGCACTTCGTCGAGCTTGCGTGTGATGCGAAAACCGATTGAAGAGCCGGTATGCGAGAAGTCCTCGCGAAACCACGTCGATGAGGATGTCATATGAATTTTCCAGGAAAGAAGTAAGACGAAGCCATGTCGCCAAGATGTGCGCTTCTAGCTCTTGGCCGCCGCCTGTGTTTTACAGAAAAGAGCATCAAGGCGCGAGGCTAATCGCGACATTGTAAAGGATGCAGATTCGATGCCTGCCACAAGCATGAGATGGACCTGCATCCTCTAGTTCTTACTCGTCATCCTTCTGCCGGGATGACGGCGAATCTAGTAATCATGCACGGACGCTACAATGCGTGCCTCGCAATCGCACCTGAAGCCGTCACCGCCTGCACGGCTCCGCGTCCAAGGAACACGCATGTCCAACTGGAACATCGACCGCGCCCGCCGTACCTATTCCATCGCGCACTGGGGCGAGGGCTACTTCGACGTCAACGAGGGCGGCGAGATTATTGTTCGCCCACAACGCGAGCACGGCGGCAGTATTTCGTTGCCCGAAGCAGTCGATCGCGCGCTGGCCGAGGGCATGCAATTGCCACTGCTGCTGCGCTTTTCCGACATCCTCGGCGATCGCCTCGCGCGCTTGCAGGCGGCATTCGCGTACGCAATGAACGAGATCGATTACAGCGGCGGCTATACCGCGATCTATCCGATCAAGGTCAACCAGCATTTTGGTGTTGCCGGCGAGCTGGCCGCGCGCGGTGGCGCAGGCTTCGGGCTGGAAGCCGGTTCGAAACCCGAATTGATGGCGGTACTGGCGCTTTCACAACCCGGCGGCGTGATCATCTGCAATGGTTACAAGGATCGCGAATACATCCGGCTTGCGCTAATCGGACGCAAGCTCGGCTTGCAAACCTACATCGTGATTGAGAAGGCATCCGAACTCGCCTACGTGATCGCCGAAGCCAAGGCGCTCGGCATTCGTCCGGGCCTGGGCGTGCGCATGCGGCTTGCCTCGCTGGGCGCGGGCAAGTGGCAGAACAGCGGCGGCGACAAGGCCAAGTTCGGCCTCTCGCCGCGCCAACTGCTTGATCTGATCTCGGAGCTGGAGGCTAATGGGCTTACCGATTGCCTGGAGTTGCTGCACTTCCACATGGGCTCGCAAATTTCCAACGTGCGCGATATCGCCAACGGCATGCGCGAGGCCGCGCGCTATTTCGTCGAAGTCAGCGAATTGGGTTGTCCAATCCGTTACATGGATGTGGGCGGCGGCTTGGGCGTGGATTACGAAGGCACGCGTTCGCGCAGCTTTTGCTCGATCAATTACGGGCTTGAGCAGTACGCGATGAACATCGTGCAGCCGCTTGCCGATGCTTGTGCCGAATACGGCCTCGACCAGCCGATGGTGCTAACCGAATCCGGGCGCGCGCTTACCGCGCACCACGCGCTTTTGGTGGCTAACGTTTCCGAAGTCGAACGCGCACCCGTGGGAGAAGTGGTGGCAGGAAACTCTGACGAGCCTGTGGTGATCCGACACCTGCGCGAAACCTTCGAGTCGCTGGACGCAAGGCCACCAATTGAACTATTTCAGGAAGCCCAGCACTATCTAGCCGAGGGCCAAGCCTTGTATGCGCTTGACCAGATCGACCTCGCCCAGCGCGCGCGCATTGACGACCTGTTCTACGCCATCGCGCATGCCGTGCATGCACGGCTGACGCCAGAGGAAAAAACGCATCGGCCTGTGTTGGATGAACTCAATGAGCGCCTCGTCGATAAGTACTTCGTCAACTTCAGCATTTTTGAATCCATTCCGGACGTGTGGGCGATCGACCAGGTGTTTCCGATCGCGCCGATCGCGCGTCTTTGCGAGGAGCCAACCCGGCGCGGCGTGATCGCCGACCTGACCTGCGATTCCGACGGTCGCATTGACACGTACGTCGACAACGAAGCGCTCGATACTTCGCTGCCGCTGCACGCATTGCGCGAAGGCGAAAGCTATCGGCTGGCGTTCTTCATGGTCGGCGCCTACCAGGACACGCTGGGCGACATCCACAATTTGTTTGGCGACACCGACGCGGTCAACGTACGGCTGACCGATGAGGGCTACTCATTCGAGCGCTCGCGACGCGGCGATACATCCGATGTGATGCTCGACTACGTCGGCTACGATCTCGCAAAACTGCGCACTGCGTACCGCGAGAAGATCGAAGCCGCCAAGTTGCCGGATGACGTGGCGCGGGAGCTGGGCGATGCGTTGGAAGCAGGTCTCACCGGCTATACCTATCTGGACGCGAAGACACTGGCGTGATTGGCGCTAGGCGTCGCGATGAATCTGGAATCCAGCAAATGATTGACTGGTCGGCATCATTTCGAGCCGGTTGACGTTGAGATGCGCCGGCAGGTTCGCGATCCACCACAGTGTGTCGGCGATATCGGGTGCGGTGATTGGATGCGCGCCGTCATACAGCGTGTCGGATGCCGCCTGGTCGCCATGCGTGCGAACCAGGGTGAATTCGGTTTCGGCGATGCCGGGTTCCAGCGTGGTCACGCGGACGCCAGTGCCATGCAAATCGGCGCGCAGGTTCAATGAAAACTGGCTGACGAACGCCTTGGTGCCGCCGTACACATTGCCGCCCGGATACGGATAGTTTGCTGCGGTCGAACTGACGTTGACGATCGCGCCACGTTGCGCGATCAACTTTGGCAGCAACGCGTGCGTCAGCGTGACCAGCGCGGTGATGTTGGTATCAATCATCGTGCGCCAGTCGTCCAGATCGGCACTCTGCGCCGGGCCAGTGCCTTGCGCGAGGCCGGCGTTGTTGATCAGCAAGTCGATCGCGCGAAAGTCATCCGGCAACGCGGCGATCGTTGCAGTCATCGCGTCGCTGTCACGAATATCGAATGCCGCAACATGCACATGATCGCTACCCAGTTCCTCACGTAACGCATCCAGCCGTTCCGCTCGCCGACCGCTGGCGATCACGTGCCAGCCACCTTCGACGAAACGGTGTGCAGCAGCGCGTCCGAAGCCCGAGGTTGCGCCCGTGACCCATGCGACTTTTGTCATCGTCGTTCCTCGATCGAGCTTGTTCAAGCGTCAAGTGTAAACGTGCCTGCGGCGGTACTGCAGTGACGGCGATGGAAGTGGCGTGGGATCTGGTGCATCGTGTCCGCAACCGGAGTGCGAGCAAACGATGCCGAAATCCGAATTGGAAACCTCGCGTGCGACTGCACTGCGCCGCGCCAAACGCCGCAAGCCGACGGGAACGTTCGTGGTCATGCTCGGCACCGGCATGCCGCGGCCCGATCCGGCGTGTTCCGGGCCGGCAACCGCCGTGGTGCATGACGGTCGTGTATTCCTGTTCGATGCAGGCGCTGGCGTGATGCGGCGGATGGCGGCGGCGGGGCTATCAATTCGCGGGCCGGAGGCGGTGTTCATTACGCACCTGCACAGCGACCACACGCTCGGCTATCCGGATCTGATCCTGACCACTTGGGTCATGGGGCGGCGCACGCCGTTGCAGGTGTATGGGCCGATCGGGTTGAAGAAGATGACCAAGCACATCCTCGCCGCATGGGATGAGGACATCCATGTGCGCATCGAAGGGCTCGAACGGCAAACGAGCAAAGGCTACAAGGTTGCCGTGCACGAATTCGACGTGGCCGACACAGGCAGCGTCGTGTACGAAAAGGATGGCGTGCACATCAGCGCGATTCCGGTGCTGCACGGCTGCTGGAAGCAGGCATATGGGTTCCGTATCGACACACCTGATCGCTCGATCGTGATCTCTGGCGACACCGTGCCGACCAATACGATTCTCGAAGCGTCGCGCGAAGTCGGTGTGCTGGTGCACGAAGTCTATCCTGCCGCGCAGATTGCGCCGGAATCACGCAGCGGCGGCAGTGCCTGGCCCAGCTACATGCGCGAGTTCCACACCTCGGATGTCGAACTCGGATTGCTGGTTTCGCAGGCGAAGCCCAAGCTGCTGGTGCTGCACCACATCGTGCGGCAGATCGAGGATGACGACGAATTGCTGGAGTCGATCCGAGCGGCAGGATTCGAAGGCGAAGTTGTCGTGGCGAAGGATTTGGATCGCTACTAGCGCGCGCCGCTGTCGCGGCTTACTTCACCCGAATCGCCACCGCGGGCATTCCGCCCTGGCCCAGCTTCTGCTTGGCAGACTCCAGTTCGCTCGCAGTCGCGTAGGGGCCGAGCCGCACGCGGTGCATTGGGCCGTTGGCCGTTTGCACGATTTCCACGCGGCCGATCAAACCGAGCAATGCGATACGCGCCTTGAGGTCGTCGGCTTGCGCGCCGCCGCGGAACGCACCGGCCTGCAGCAGGTAGCGGCCGCTGGCAGGGGTTGAAGTCAAAGGGCTGTCAGTCGACGCACTCGAATCCGCGGTGGATGACGTTGCCGGCGGGGTCGCCGGCGCGGTGCGCGTGGTGCCGGCATCAGTTGTCGTGGCAGTGCTCGCGCCAGTCGCGGTGCTCGGGCTCGTGGTGGTGGCTGTGTTCGCCAGCGCTTGCGCCTTCGAGGCAGCGTCGGCGGCGGCTTCGGCCTTCACCCGCGCGCTGAGTTCGGAGTCGGGGATGATGACTTCCTTCTCCGGCAGGATGTTGTAGAAGGTGTACTTCTGCTTGGCCGCCGCGTCGACATCTGGATCGACGGTTTGCGCCGCCGGTTTGCTGCTGACGCTGGGGCCGTTGCCTTCGGGCGCAACGGCACTATCGGTCGCGGCAGTTGCGCGCGCTGCGGGATTGGGCTTGGGCAGGCCGTCATCAGGCTGCGAGAGCTTGAACCAGATGGCCGCCGCGATCACTGCGCTGATCATCATGCCCGCCAGCATCCACACCCAACCCGGGGTCGCCGCCGCGCCACCATTGCGCCGTGCCTGCTTCTTGCCACGCCTTGCCACCATTCACATCACCTCGGGGGCGCTCAGGCCCAACAGTTCCAGTCCATTTGCAATCACCTGCCGCGCCGCGCAGGCAAGGCTCAGACGCGCGTTGCGCAACGCCGCGTCGTCCGTCACCAGCACCGGCACCGCGTGGTACCACGCGTGGAAAGCATAGGCCAGATCGCGCAGATATTGCGCCATCGCGTGCGGTTCGAGTTGCGTGGCGGCGGCATCGAGCACTTCGGGGTAGCGCGTCAGCTCGATCATCAGCGCCTGGTCGGCGGCGTCGGCAAGGCGCGGCAATTGCGCCAGACCATTCGCGGCGTCGTGCGGCATGCCCTTTTCACGCGCCTGGCGCAGCAGACTGCACACACGCGCATGCGCGTACTGAATGTAGTAAACCGGATTGTCGCTGCTTTGCGCGCGCGCCAGATCGATATCGAAGGTGAGCTGCGAATCAGATTTGCGCGCAACCAGAAAATAGCGTGTGGCATCGCGTCCGGCTTCGTCGATCAGGTCGCGCAGGGTGAGATAGCTTCCCGCGCGCTTGGACAGCTTCACTTCCTCGCCGCCGCGCATCACCGTCACCATCTGGTGCAGCACATATTCCGGCCAGCCCTTGGGGATGCCGGCGTCCAGAGCCTGCAAGCCGGCATGCACGCGAGCAAGAGAGCCGTGATGGTCTGCGCCCAGTTCAGTGATCGCGCGGGTGTAACCTCGTTGCCACTTGTTGAAGTGATACGCGACGTCCGGCACAAAGTAGGTGTAGCTGCCGTCGGACTTGCGCATCACCCGATCCTTGTCGTCGCCGAAATCGGTGGTGCGCAGCCACAGGGCGCCGCCTTCTTCAAAGGTGTGGCCGTGCTCGACCAACTCGCGCACGGTCTGTTCGACCATGCCGTCGGTGTACAGCGATGACTCGAGGAAATGCACGTCGAAGTGCACGCCGAACGCGGCTAGGTCCTCGTTCTGTTCGCGTCGCAACCAAGCCACGGCAAAACGTCGGATGGCATCGAGATCCTGCGCATCGCCGCGGGCGATCAGTGTTTCATCGCCATCGGGCACCGACGCGCCATCGAGATATTCGCGCGCCACGTCGCTGATGTAATCGCCGCGATAGCCGTCGGCCGGCCAGCCGGGCGAGTCGGGTTCGATGCCCAGGCAACGCGCTTGCGCCGAGCGCGCGAGGTTGTCGATTTGTGCACCCGTATCGTTGTAATAGAACTCGCGCTTGACGTCCCAGCCGGTCGCTTGCAGCAAGCGCGCGAGGGTGTCGCCAATCGCCGCGGCGCGGCCGTGACCGACGTGCAGCGGTCCGGTCGGATTGGCCGAGACATATTCGACGCCCACGCGCTGGCCATTGCCACTGGCGTTGCGACCGTACTCGACACCGCGACGCAGGATTTCTGCCAGCTCGTGTTGCCACGCGCTATCGGACAGAAAGAAATTGATGAAGCCCGGGCCGGCGATCTCTACCTTGGCGACGCTCTCGCTCGCTGGCAAAGCGTCGAGCAACTTTTGCGCCAGCGCGCGTGGATTGCTGCGTGCGGCGCCTGCGGCGGGACTCGAAACATACCTGGCCAGCGTCATCGCCACATTGCTGGCGAAATCACCGTGCTCGCGCGATTTGGTGCGATCGATCACCGGCGCGGCAATTGAAAGTTCTGTCGGCAATGTGCCGTCGCTGCGCAGCGAGTCGAGGGCGCGAACCAGCAGTTCGCGTAAATGATCTTTCACGAAATTGATATCCGGGGAACGGTCATGGCGTCGATGCATGCAGCACGATTAAACACATCTCGGCCGCCAGTTTAGCGGCTCGCCCGCGCTGGACGTGAGGAATCAGGCCGACAATTCCTGATAGGCCTCAAGCACGGCATTGCCGCTGGCCGGTGGCGCGCCGGCAAAGCGCGCACGCAACGCGGCGCTGACGGCGCGCACGCGCGGCGCGTTTGCAGCCTTGCCCGGGCCGAACACGCGCTCGCCTTCGCGCGAGGCGAAGTGATGCAGCTCGAAGAAGTAGCGCTCCTGGCCATTGCTCATGAATCCCAGGCACGGTTGCGCGGATTCGGCCGAATCCAGCGCGCGGCCTTCACGCATCTCGCGCTCGCGGCATAGTCGTTGCGCGCTGTCGGACAGCTCGGCGAACGGTTCGCCGGCATTCGCGGTATCCAGATCCGCCGCGATGCGGCCGAGGATCAAGGCGTGTTCGATCGCCGGATCCTGATGCCACTCCGGCACCGTTTGGTCCAGCCAGCCGGGCAGATAGCGCGCCAGCGCGCCGCCGCCGATCACCGCTTCGGCCGAATTGCTCGGCGTGGTGTCGCGCAGGCCAAAGGTGCTGCCGGCGATCATCATTTCCAGTTCGATGTAACGCTGGCGATCTTGCACTCTGTCGTATCCGCAGGCATCAAGAATGCGCAGCGTCTCGGCGATGCTGGCCGCTTCGTTGCCGCCGATCGGTCCGGGGATGTCGGTCGATTCGCGCTGGCGAAGGTCGTGACAGGCGGCAAACAAACCCAGCATCAGCCAGTCAGTCAGCGGCATCGTCGACAGGCCGAGCACGCTCTCGAATTGCAGCAGCCGGCGATCGGCGAGCTCCAGCACGTGGCCTTCGTTGTGGTAGTTGTGGAAATCGTCGCCGAAACTGCCGTGACGAAGTCCCAGCCGCGCGAGGCCGAGCAGGAACGCATCGCCGGCACGATCGATCTGCGCCGCGTGCGCGTCGCCGAATTGCGACAGCAGTCGGTCGCGGCGTTGTTGCAGCCAGTCGATCAGAGCAGGCTTGCGTTCGCCAATCAGTGCTCGCGCCGAGGCAACGTCGGGCAGCGCCCGCTCGCTGGCATCGGGTGGAAACATGCTGGAATAGCCAAGCACCATGATCGCTGGACCGCTCGCTCCGCCGCGCAGCGCAACGCTGCGGCGGCAGTATACGCAGACCGGAGCGGTCCTTCGCCAGCATTGCCGGGGGTTTTCCCACAGGCATCCGCGAGATGGACGCTTCGCGATGCCGGGCTAGACCCAGCCGCGCGCCGCCATCGAGCAGGGCGGCCCGTCGCCGATCACGAAATGATCGAGCAAGCGGATGTCGGCCAAGCCGAGCGCATCGCGCAGGCGAAGGGTGACGGCGCGGTCGGCGGCGCTGGGCTCGTTTGATCCGCTGGGATGGTTGTGGCCCAGCATGACCGCCGCGGCGTTATGCGCCAGCGCTCGCTTGAGCACTTCGCGTGGATGCACTTCGGCGCCGTCCAGGGTGCCGCGGAACAACTCCTCGAATGCGATCGCGCGATGGCGATTATCGAGGAACAACACCGCGAACACCTCGTGCGGCAATCCGCGCAAGCGGCGCGCGAAATACTCGCCGGCGCGCGCCGGATCTGTCAGCGCCTCGCCGCGCTCCAGGGCGGCGGCCAGGTGCCGGCTGCCCAGTTCAAGCGCTGCCTTGAGTGCGCAGACGCGGGCAGGGCCGAGGCCGGGTTCCTTCATCAGGTCAACAGTCGAGGTTTCCAACAGCGCGCGTAGCGAGCCGAATCGCGTCAGCAGTTTTCGCGCGGATCCAACAGCGTCCGTGCCGCGCAGGCCCGAGCCTAAAAACAGCGCGAGCAGTTCAGCGTCGGACAAACGTTGCGGCCCATGCGCCAGCAGGCGTTCGCGTGGACGTTCGTCGGTGGGCCAGTCGCGGATATGCATTTGGAGGGCAGGCAATGGGGATTGAGACTGCGGAAAGCGCAGCTCGAGGCGAACAACGCTGCCGGTGAATGGACAAGCGCAAAGTTATAGCGAGAAGCAAAAAGGAAAGGACGCAAGGGCAACCACAGTCGCAGCGCAAAAAATGCGCGCGGCTTAACTTCCACTTCCAATCTATGGCGAGAAGCCGACAATCTTCGAAGCAGCGATTGAATGCCTAGTGGAGATCGTGCCATTGACAGCCCGCGAGGTCTGTCCGTTGAATCCTGAACCCGGGTAAGCTAGGCGCTCGATTTTGCCTAGGAGTTTTCGCACGTGGGCCAGTCGTTGCAGGGCGAGCGCGTGCTGCTGGGCGTGTGCGCCGGAATCGCGGCCTACAAGGCTGCCGAGCTGGTTCGTCGCCTGCGCGAGTCGGGCGCGCAGGTGCGCGTGGTGCTGACTGACGGTGCGAGCCACTTTGTCGGCGCGGCAACGTTCCAGGCGTTGTCTGGCAATCCGGTGCGCAGCTCGCTGTGGGACGCGGCAGCCGAGGCGGCGATGGGGCATATCGAACTGGCGCGTTGGGCCAGCCGCGTGCTGATCGCGCCCTGCACCGCCGATATGCTGGCCAAGCTGGCGCATGGTCTGGCCGATGATTTGCTCAGCACCCTGTGTCTGGCCAGCACCGCACCGCTGGCGCTTGCGCCGGCGATGAACAACCGGATGTGGCTGCATCCGGCGACGCAGGCGAATCTTGAAATCGTGCGTGCGCGCGGTACCGAGATTCTCGGCCCGGCCGATGGCGGCCAGGCCTGCGGCGAAACCGGTCCCGGTCGCTTGCTTGAGCCCGACGCGATTGTCGCCGCGTTGGCCTCGAATACAGAAAAAAATGCATCAAAGGTATTGCAGGACGTACGCGTGCTGATCAGCGCCGGGCCGACCTTCGAAGATATCGATCCGGTGCGTTACCTGGGCAATCGCAGCTCCGGCAAGATGGGGTTTGCGCTCGCCGCTGCTGCACAGGCGATGGGCGCGCAAGTGACGCTGGTGTCCGGCCCGACCGCACTGCCGACTCCAAATGGTGTGCAGCGAATCGATGTGCGCAGCGCCAGCGAGATGCGCGATGCGGTGTTGGGCGGGCTGCCGCAAGATGTCTATATCGGTGCGGCGGCTGTGGCCGACTACATGCCGCAGCGCACAAGCGAGGAGAAGATCAAGAAATCCTCGGCGATGCTGGTGCTCGAACTGGTGCGCACACCCGATATCCTCGCCGAGGTTGCGCGCGATACAAAGAGGCCCCGATTGGTGGTCGGTTTTGCCGCCGAGACGCAAGCGCTGGAAGACAACGCGCGAGCCAAGCTCGATGCCAAGCACGTCGACATGATCGCTGCAAACCGGGTAGGTGTTGCAGGTAGTGGATTCGAGTCCGACACCAATACGTTGTCGGTTTTCTGGAGGGATGGTTCGACGCAACTCGGGCCGACCTACAAGACAGAGGTGGCACGCGAATTGCTTTCCTTGATTGCCGCCCAACTCAAGCAGCCCTGATGACCACTGCGCAAATCGAACCCGACATGCCTTCGGCGGTGCAACTCAAGCGGCTGGACTCGCGTCTGGGTTCCGAGTTTCCGTTGCCCGATTACGCCACCATCGGGTCAGCCGGGATGGACTTGCGTGCGATGATCGATGCCGAGTTGACGCTGGAACCGGGGGCGACCGCTTTGATCCCGACCGGCATCGCCATCCACATTGGCGATCCGGGATTGTGCGCGATGGTGCTGCCGCGCTCGGGCTTGGGTCACAAGCACGGGTTTGTGTTGGGAAATCTGGTGGGACTGATTGATTCCGACTATCAGGGGCCATTGATGGTCAGCGGATGGAATCGTGGGCACACAGCCTTTACCATCGGCCCAGGCGACCGCATTGCGCAGCTGGTGTTTATGCCGGTGGCGCGGGTGGCGTTGCAGTTGGTTGATTCGTTCGCGCAAAGCGCGCGCGGTGAGGGTGGATTCGGCCACACTGGCGTGCGTTGACAGGGGAAGCGAGTGGACGAGAAAGACAAGAGCAAAACCAACGAGGCGATCAAGTCCGCACTGGCGCGGTTTCGCCTCCCGATCGCCGTCGTGCTGGCGTTGCTTGCGCTGGCCTTTGGCTGGGATGCCTGGCAACAAGGCGCTGCCGACCGCGCTGCCAGTTCGGTGGAATCCGAAGGCACGCGCCTGCAGCAGGAAGAGAAAAAACAAATTGCCGAAGTCGTCAAACGCTTCGATCAGGCACTGACAACGCCGGCGGTGCAGGCTGCAGTCGGCGCCGGCGATTTCAATGCAGCGGGCAAGGCATTTGGCGCTGAGCTGCCGGGATCCTCGGCGGTCGTGTTTCTCGCGCCGGATCTGAATTCCGCTTATGCCGCGCCGGCGACCTTCGGCTATGGGCGGCTGGCGACGCTGGATGCCACCTTGCGCGACGGTGTAACCCGCATGGCGGTCGCGCGCGTCGACAACAAGCCGATGCTGGTGTTGGCCAGCGCGATCAAGGCCAAGGGCGAGGTGCAGGCGCTGGCCACCGCCGCACTGCCGACTGACACGCTGACCAAGCCGATCAACGAGGCCAATCCTGGTGGCGGGTTTGTGTCCTTGCGATTCAACCAGTTCGACCTTGCCAGCGTTGGCAACAAGGAAATCACACTGCTTGGCTCGGTCGATTCGTTGAAATTGCTGGATAACGGATTTTTCGTCGTCACTGCCAGTCCGCAGGCGGCACTGAGCTGGTTCGGCTTCGGCCCGATCTTTGAATACGGATTGATGGTGTTGTTGCTGATTGCGGCGGGCGCGCTGCTGCGTTTTGGCGGGCGCTTGCTGACCGGCGTTGCCGAGTTGGACGACGACGAAGCCACGTTTGCGCAGCAACTCAGCGCCGAGCCCGAGCGCAAGATCGTGGTGACCGAGCCAGCCAAGCGCGCGGCGGTGGCAATCGAGCGCAGCATCTTCCGGGCCTATGACATTCGCGGCGTGATCGGCGAGACGCTGGACGTCGGTGTCGCCAAGCTGATCGGCCAGGCGATCGGCACCGCCATGCAGGCGCAAGGATTGAAGGAGATTGTGGTCGGTCGCGATGGTCGCCTGTCGGGACCGGAACTCTCGCAGGCGTTGATCGAAGGCCTGCAACTGGCCGGTCGCGACGTGATCGACATCGGCCTGGCGCCGACGCCTCTGTCTTATTTCGCTTCCTATCAGTTACGCACAGGTTGCTGTGTGGCAATCACTGGCAGCCACAATCCGGCCAACTACAACGGCTTCAAGATCGTGCTGGCCGGTGACGCGCTATACGGCGACGCCATCCAGGCGCTGTACGTCAGCGTTGCCGAAGACACCCTGTTTACCGCGCCCGCAGCCGGCTCGCTGCAAACACGCGATGTCAGCGAGGACTACACCCGCCGCATTGCCGAGGACGTGCAGCTTGAGCGCAAGCTCAAGGTGGTGGTCGACTGCGGCAATGGCGTGGCCGGGATGTTGGCACCCGAGGTGTTGGAAGCGATCGGTGCCGAGGTCGCGCCGATCTTCTGCGAAGTTGACGGCACCTTCCCCAATCACCATCCGGATCCGGGCGATCCGAAAAATCTCGTGGATGTGATCCAGATGGTCGAGCGTCTTGACGCCGACCTCGGCCTTGCATTCGATGGCGATGGCGATCGCCTCGGCGTGGTCACCCGCAAGGGCGAGATCATCTATCCCGATCGCGTGCTGATGCTGCTTGCGGCCGATGTGCTGGAGCGCAATCCCGGCGCCGTGATCCTGTACGACGTTAAATGCACCGGGCACTTGGCCTCACACATCCTGCGCCACGGCGGCAGCCCGTTGATGTGGAAAACCGGGCACTCGTTGATCAAGGCGAAGATGAAGGAAACCGGTGCCGAGCTGGCCGGCGAGATGAGCGGGCATTTCTTCTACAAGGAGCGTTGGTACGGGTTTGATGACGCAATCTATGCCGCCGCAAGGCTGCTGGAAATCCTCGCCGCGCGCGACGAAACGCCCGACGAGGTATTCGCTGCGTTGCCATCCAGCTTCAGCACGCCGGAACTGCAGGTGCCGATGAGTGATGAGGGCGCATGCTACGGATTCATCGAGTCCTTCCGTGCCAAGTCCACATTCGAGGGCGCACGTATCGCCACCATCGACGGCGTGCGCGCCGATTGGCCGGACGGTTGGGGTTTGGTGCGCGCGTCCAACACCACGCCGGTGCTGGTGCTGCGTTTCGACGCCGACACCAAGGAAGCGCTGATTCGCATCCAGGAGCTGTTTCGCGCGCAGTTGCTGGCAGTGGACAAGGGGTTGGCGCTGCCGTTCTAGGGCACGCTGTGGGTTAGGCCTCAGCTGTTAGGTGTGGACGATTCCGCCGGCGCGGATGGCGCGGGTTCTTTCGCCGCTTCGGCGTTGCGCAGCTTGGTCCAGCGCTGCAGCATGCTTTGATATTCGGCCTGCAATGCAGCGCCCTGCGCTATGTGCTGCACCAGCAAGGTTTGCTGGTCGTGCAATTGCTGGCGCGTGGTCAGGATCGACTCGGCGAGCTTGGCGTCTACCGGCTTGCCGTTGAGCTCGCGGTTGGAGGCGGCACTGAGCATCGTCGACAGACTTTGCTGCTGGCTTTGCATGCCGACCCGGGTGGCCTTGACGGTTTCGTTTTGCAAAATCGTGCGCTCGTCGTAGGCGCGACGCAATTCGCGCGCAGTGGGATAGGAGGCCAGCAGCACGGTGTCGTTCTGCTTGGCATCCTCCATCGCCTTGGCAACCTTGGCATCGGCAGCGACCTTGGCGTCGACGGCAGCCTTTTCCTCGCCGGTCAACGCACGGTCGACCTTCTTCAGCGTCATTCCGGAATTGACGCTGATCTCGTCGCGGGCCTTGTTCAAGGCTTCGGGCGGCAGGGTGTCGCTGTAATGCGCCTTGCCATCAGCGCCGACCCAGCGATACAGCTTTGGTGCGGCGACATCCTGCGCCTGCGCCAATGCCGCGAGCATGCACGCGCCACCGATCGCGAATGCGGCGCGCTGGACGAATGGGTGCATGAAAATCTCCTGCTGGCGAACGATTCGACGTTGGCGCAGCGTCAACCGCTGCTGCCGTAACGCTGACGATACGCCAAAAGCGCCGCATGGTGAACGCCCAGCGCCGGATCGCCGCTGGTGTAATCCAGCAACTCGCGCAGGCCCGCAATCGCGCGTACGGGGATGCCAAACTCGTCTCCGACTTCCTGCGCCGCCGAGCGCGTACCGGTCTGGCCGCGTTCCTGGCGATCGAGCGCAATCAGCACGCCGCACGGCGTCGCACCTGCATTGCGAATGAGCGTGATCGACTCGCGGATTGCGGTGCCGGCGGTCATCACGTCATCCACGATCAACACGCGCCCAGCCAGCGGCGCGCCGATCAGTGATCCGCCCTCGCCGTGCGCCTTGGCTTCCTTGCGATTGAATGCCAGCGGCAGGTCGCTGCCGCGACGGGCAAGTTCTGTCGCCAACGTCGCGGCCAGCGCGATGCCCTTGTAGGCGGGGCCGAACAACATGTCGCAGTGCAGTGGCGCGGCATCGTCGGTGGTGGATTCCAGCGTGGTCGCGTAGCACTCGGCCAGCGTTTGCAGTGCCGCGCCGGTATTGAACAGTCCGGCATTGAAAAAATACGGACTTACGCGCCCGGACTTCAGCGTGAACTCGCCAAAGCGCAATACCGAGCAGTCGCGGGCGAGATCGAAAAATCGACGTTGGTGCGGCTGCATGGGCGATCCGTGGTGATGGGTATTCGCGCAGAACCGCGAAGGCAAGAAAGTCGATTATTGATCGTGGCACGTACCCGGTGCCAGCTTGCAAGGTTTTCAAGCTGACCCTGCGGCGTTGAATGTCACCCTCTTGTCGACCACGCTTGCGTCGTCGTCATCCCAGCGGCAATAGTTTTCCGGGCGTCCAGCCGCTTGCAACCAGTCGATCGAGCAATTGCGTGACTTCTTCCCGCGCCTGACTTCCGTGGATCGGCAGCAGCAGCACGTCATCGGCTTCGGCCCAAGCCAGCAACGTTTTCGCGGCCTGCGTTTCGTCGGCACGGAATTCGATCTGCGCGTGACTAGCGTCGGCGTGCATCTGTAGTGCGTCGCGCAGGATCGTCGCCACAGCGCCCGATTCGCGGCCACGCGCGTAACCCTCGATGTCCTTCAGGACCACCAGCGCCGGCTCGAATTCGGCGGCGACTGCCGCCAGCGCGCGGATGTCCTCGTCATCGCGATTGCCGGCCTGGCCCAGGATCAGGCCCAAGCGTCCGTGCGGATGCGCTTTGCGGGCGACGGCAAGCAGGCCGCGCAAGCCATCGGGATTGTGTGCGTAGTCGAGCCACGCGTCCGTGCTGCCGAATTGCCAATGTTGCAGTCGCCCCGGATTGTCTGCGTGGGTTGATCCAAATTGCGCCAGCACCTGCGCGATGATCGCCGGAGCAATGCCCAGCCCGGCCGCCGCGAGCGCGGCGCCAAGACAATTGGAGACGTTGTAGGCCGCGCTGCCGGCAAGCGTCAGCGGCATTGCTGCTACTTCGCCCAAATCGTACGTGCCATCCTCGAACATCAGGTGCATGCGCCCGTCGCGTACACCGCACGTCGCGCCGCCGCCATGGCGATGGCTTGCAAGCAGCGGATGATCGTCATCGCGAGCAAACCAGCTGATGTTGCACTCCAGCTGGCGGGCGTGTTTGCGCGTTGGCGCGTCGTCGGCATTCAACACCAACAGACCACAGCGGGCATCAGCATCGCTGCTCGTCGCACGCTTGAGCGCACGCGCCACCGTCAGCTTGACGGCTGCCAGCGCATCGAGATCGTGGATGCCGTATTCACCGAAATGATCGGCGCTGATGTTGGTGACAACCGCCACATCGGCATGCTCGACCGCCAGACCGCGTCGCAAGATGCCGCCGCGCGCGGTCTCCATGATCGCGGCTTGCGCCTGCGGTTGCCGGAGCGCTGTGCGCGCACCAGTGGGCCCGGAAAAATCGCCGGCTTCCAGCGCTTGCGCATCCATGAACACGCCGTCGGTGCAGCTGTAGGCGGTGTGCAAGCCATTCGTGCGACACATCGCTGCCAGCAACCGTACCGTGGTGGTCTTGCCGTTGGAACCGGTAACCAGCGCGGTGGGGATGTCATGCAGCGGTGCCCAGTCGACGGCATCGATATCGGGCAGTGTTTCGATAGACCAGCATTGGCTGCCGGTTCCGCTGCCTATCGACACCATCTCGTCGTCGATCAGAACTGGCAATCCGCGCGCGATTGCGTCCTGATGCAATGCCATCAGCCGCGGCTGGGCCTCGCTTCGGGCGAGCACGCGCAAGGTGCGCAAGGCCGAATCGGTATCTGCAACCGAGGGGTGGCCCGGACTAAGCGGATGATCCTGAGTCTGGATGATGATGGCCTTCCACCATGCCCACTCATTGACCTCGGTCGCGGTGTAGAGCTGGTCGAGCGGCGCAGCGAAGGCTAGAGAGGCGCCTGTCGCGTGACGGCGGGCGACGATTGCATCGTCGGGCCATCCCAGCGCTTCGCGCGCGATGATGATGTTGCGTTGCCAGCGCTCCAGCGCAGTGCCGTCGAGTGCAAGCTGCGGTGCGGTTTCCAGCGCCGCGCCGGCGCTTGCGAAATAGACGTTGCTACCGGTCAGGCGACGCGAATCGGTGAATGGTTCGTACGACACGATCTGTCAATCGGCCTGTTCGGGTGCGATGCGGATGCCGCGTTCGTCGCGGATCATGCCTTCCATCGCCGCGTGGATCGCGTCCTCGGCACCGCTATCGACCTTAGCCGGTTCAGCAGGCGTCTCGCGCGCTGCGGCGGGCGCCGCTCCGTCGGGCCGGAACTTGATGATCTGTTTCCACGATCGCGTCAGTGCATCGGCGAAAATCAGCAGCAGATCGCCCGCCCGCCCCATCCGCAACGCGGCATCGATGGCCTGCTGCTCGTCCTTGATGATGGTGATCGCGTCTTCCGCGACGCCGTTGTCCATCAACGCGCTGGCAATGATGCGCGGCACTTCGTCACCATCGCGGCCACGCGTGTTGTCATCGCGTCGGCAGATGTAGTGGTCGAATCGCCCGGCCACGGCAGCAGCAATGTCGCGCAGATCCTGATCTCGACGATCGCCCGGCCCGGTCACCACCACGATGCGCCGGCCAGCCACGTCCAGCCGCTGCGCGAGATCAGCCATCACGCCGACCGCGTGCGCGTTGTGGCCGTAGTCGAACAGCACCTTGAAGGGATGCTCGTTGAACACGTTCATCCGCCCCGGCGTCTGGAAGAATGAGCTGTCGAACGTGCGCAGGCCTTGTCGGATCGCGTCGAGCTTCACTCCAAGCGAAAACGCCATTGCCGCCGCGATCATCGCGTTCTGCACGTTATGCAGCGCACGGCCTTCCAGTGTCGCCGGAATCAGGTGCGTCCACAGCAGCGGGATGTGGCTCCCCTTGTCGTACAGCGTGATCATCTGGCCGTTGATGCCGCCTTCCAGCGCGCAGGCGCGACCGCCGGCGCGGATGTGTTCGCGTACTAGTGCGTGCGATGGATTCATGGTCACGTAGCAGATCGTCTTGGCATCGGTGTAACCCGACATCTTCAGCACCAGCGGATCGTCGGCATTGAGCACGGCGCAATCGGTGGCGACCTCGACCACGATGCGCTTGACCTCGGCCAGTTGCTCCAGCGTGTCGATTCCCTTCAGCCCCAGATGATCGGGCTGCACATTGATCACCGCACCCACGTCGACGTGCCGCACCGCCATGCCGGCGCGCAGCAATCCGCCACGCGCGGTTTCGAGTATTGCGATGTCAATCTGCGGATCCGACAACACCATTCGCGCCGACACCGGACCGGTCATGTCACCTTCCACCGTGCGCTGGCCGTCGATGTAAACGCCGTCGGTGGTGGTCAAACCGGGGGTGTAACCGGCCATCTTTGTGATGTGCGCCAGCATGCGCGCAGTGGTGGTCTTGCCGTTGGTGCCGGTGACAGCAGCAATCGGCACGCGCGAAGGCGAGCCAGCAGGAAACAGCAGGTCGATCACTGGCCCAGCGGCATCGCGCGGTGTGCCTTCGCTGGGCGCGACGTGCATGCGGAAGCCGGGTGCGGCGTTGATCTCGCAGATCGCGCCGCCGATCGACTTGTAGCTTTCGGCGATGTTGGGCGTGATGAAATCCACGCCGCCTACGTCCAACCCGATCGCACGCACCGCGCGCACCGCCATATCGCGGTTGTCGGGATGGATGATGTCGGTCACGTCAGTTGCGGTGCCACCGGTCGACAGATTCGCGGTCGAGCGCAGGTAGACGATTTCGTCCGCCTTCGGAATCGACTGCGCATCCATGTCGACGCGCTGCATCATTTGCCGCGCCTGCGCATCGAGCTCCAGCCGCGTCAGTACCTTCTCATGGCCAACGCCGCGACGCGGATCATGGTTCACCACATCGATCAGTTCGGCAATCGTATGCGTGCCATCGCCAATCACATGGCCCGGCGTGCGTCGGGTCGCCGCAATCAACTCACCATTGATCACCAGCAGCCGGTGATCGTCTCCAGGTTGGAATGTTTCCACGATCACCGAACGCGAGTGCTCGCTGGCCGCATCAAAGCCGGCGCGCACCGCGTCATCGCCGCTGATCTCGATGGTGATGCCGCGACCGTGATTGCCGTTGTAGGGTTTGGTCACGACCGCGCCGCCGAGCTTGCGGGCCGCGCGCACTGCATCGGATTGCGAATTCACCAGCTCCTGACGCGGCACCGGCAGCCCGAGCGAGGCGAGAATCTTGTTGGTTTCCTCCTTGTCGCTCGCCAATTCAACCGCGATGTGCGGTGTGCGGCCAGTAACGGTTGCCTGTACGCGTTGCTGATACTTGCCGTGGCCGAGCTGGATTAGCGATTGGTTGTTCATGCGCAACCACGGAATACCGCGCTGCTCAGCCGCGCGCACCAACGATGCGGTCGACGGCCCCAGCGCGCGCCGTTGCGCGTATTTGATGAATGCATCGCGCGCCTGATTCCACTCGAAGTCATCGGGCACGCAACCGTCGGGGCGAATCGCGTCCGGTAACAGTGAGCAGATCAGCTGCATCGCCAGTTCTCCGGCAGCGATGCCTTCCTCTTTTTGCGCGTATTCGTAGACTACCGAATACACGCCGGGGCGGCCTTCTGAAATGCTGCGGGTCTTGCCGAACGTGACATCTTCGCCGGCGACGTTTTGCAACTCGATCGCGACGTGTTCCAGCACGTGCCCTAGCCAGGTGCCCTCGCCCTCGCGCATCCGGCGTACGAAGCCGCCGGGCTCGCGAAACGAACAGCCGTGCTCGGTTAATCCGGGCAACGCCGCGAGCAGGCCATCGATGTATTCATCGCCCAGCCGCGTAGTCGGCCACTGCTCGAGTTCACCCAGATCCAGTTCCAGTCGAATCACCGGAAAATGCGCATGCAGCGATGGACCAACGTAAACGGAGCGATCGAGAATGCGCATGGAAACTCCTAAGCGGGATTGCCTGTCGCGGCAGCAGATGGCAGCAACAAGCGGCGAAATCGGTGATGCGGATATCAGTACACGATGGCGGTTCCCCGGATCACGGTTCTTTCGCGATTGCCAGGATCCCCGGGGACGCGCACCGCGTATGTAAGTTGTAAGTCGCGCCTGCGGTGAGGATATGCACAGTCAAACCAAGCAGGCACACCGGCTGATTCTGCTGCACCTCGGCCATCGAGGAGAACTGCAGGCCGCCGGCATCGACTACCGTTACCGCGCCACTGCCTTCGACTTCCAGTGTGTTGTCGGGACCGATAAATGCGGCCGTGTCTTCGTCCAGCCCGATCCCAATCGCAAACGGGTTGTAGGCCAGTGCGGCGACCAGGCGCCCGAGCCGATCGCGCTGGCGGAAGTGCTGGTCGATAATGAAACGATTGGTCAGGCCCAACCCCGGTGCCAGCCGCACGCTGCCGGCGCGTGGCGAGCTGCCTTCCTTGCCGAACGCGATCATGTGCTCGGACAAAATGCTGGCGCCGGCGCTGGTGCCGGCGACGTGGGTGCCGGCGGCGTTGCGTTCGCGAATCAGCTTCGCGGCGTCCGTCCCGCCGATGATGGTGGAAATCCGCAACTGATTGCCGCCGGTGAAAAACACGCCGGTCGAGCGCTCGAGCTGCCGCAGATAGTCCTCGCGGCCGCCGTCCGCGCGTTCACTGAAATCGATCGAGACCGTGCGACCAGCTTCCAGGCGATCGAACAGTTCGACGTAGCGTTGACCAGTGTCGGCTCTGCGGCTGGCGGTGGGGATAATCGCGATCTCGGCATCGCGCCCACCACACAACTGCACGAAGCGCTTGAGGATGCGGCGACGCGTTTCGCGATCCTCGGCACCGCCGATCGGCACGATCCAGCCGCGTTCGGCACCCGCGACGACTTTACTTGGACACATCCAGCACTCCCGCAATCCGCCGGCCAAGCGCGCCGGAACAGCCAAAATTAGCATGCGCGTGCGACCGCGGCACCCTGCGGACGCAACCGGACAAAAAATTTCGCGCGGCGCCGCACGCCCAGCAACGTGCACCGTATGATTCACTCTTTGCCGGACGCAGCATGATGCGGATCATCAGCTTCAATGCCAACGGGCTGCGCTCGGCCGCCAGCAAAGGATTTTTTGACTGGTTCGCGCAGCAGGACGCCGACGTGCTGTGCGTGCAGGAAACCAAGGCGCAGGAACACCAGTTGCGCGTCGCCGAATATCTGCCGGCCGGTTACCACGCCTTTTTTCGCGACGCGAGTACGAAAAAGGGTTACAGCGGGGTCGCGATCTACACCCGGCGCAAGCCCGATGCTGTGCTGACCGAGCTGGGCTGGGATGCGTTCGACAACGAAGGCCGCTTTATTGAGGCGCGCTTCGGCAAGCTCAGCGTGGTCTCGCTGTACGTGCCGTCGGGTTCGTCGGGCGAGCTGCGCCAGCAATTCAAGTTCGACGTGATGGAGTGGTTCAAGCCGATTCTTGACGGCTGGCTGGCTAGCGGTCGCGACTATGTGTTGTGCGGCGACTGGAACATTGTGCGTGCGAAAAATGATATCAAGAACTGGACCTCGAACCAGAAAAACTCCGGCTGCCTGCCGCCGGAGCGCGCGTGGCTCAACGGCATGATCGCCGATGCCTGCGGCGACGATACGGCGGCGCCCGAACACGGTTGGGTCGACACCTTTCGCGTGCTCAAGCCCAATGCCGTCGAGTATTCGTGGTGGTCGCAACGCGGCGCAGCGCGCGCCAATAACGTCGGCTGGCGGATCGATTACCAGATCGCTACACCCTCACTGCGCAAGAAGCTGCGCGCCTGCGCGATCCATCCGACGCCGCGGTTTTCCGATCACGCGCCGTACGTTGTGGACTACGCGAAATGACGGCAGCCGTCGCGAAGGCGCCTCGTCCCGGTTGGCGGGAAGTGTTGCGCGGCCTGTCGCGGCCGAAGGTCGGCATCATGCTGATGCTGGGTTTCAGCTCCGGCCTGCCATTCATGCTGGTCGGCAACACGATGGGGTTCTGGTTGCGCGAAGCCGGATTCGAACTGTCCGCGATCGGATTTCTGTCTTGGGTCGGGATCACCTATTCGCTGAAATTCCTCTGGGCGCCGTTGATCGACAAGGTCGATGTGCCAGTGCTTGGGCGTTGGCTCGGGCATCGCCGCGGCTGGATGGTTGTGGCGCAACTGGTCATCGCAGCGGGTTTGGTCGGCATGGCCGTGGTTACGCCAAAAGCGGGACTCGGCATATTCGCCGTGTTCGCACTGGTCGCCGCGTTTGCATCGGCGACCCAGGACATCGTCATCGACGCGTGGCGGATCGAGAGCGCCGAGGTCAAGGGCGAACTCGCGCTGCTCACATCGGCGTACCAGCTCGGCTATCGCACGGCGCTGCTGATCACCGAAGCTGTGATCCTGATACTTGCCGGAAAGTTTGGCTGGAGCATTTCCTATGAGCTGATGGCCTTGCTGGTAGTGGTCGGACTGCTAGCCGCGGTGATGGCGCGCGAGCCCGACAGCGGCAAGCGACTCGTGGGAGTCGTCGCAGCCCCGGCCGACGACGCGCCGACCGGCGTCTCCGACGCAATGGTGATGCGCTGGATCGTGGCGCTTGTCATCGGCATCGCGAGCTTGGTGTTCGTGATCTTGCTGGTGGCGCGGAATGAGGGGTTGAGCTGGGACACGTTGCGCCTCGCCATCGGCATTCCAATCGTGATTTGGCTGCTGGTGCGGCGCCCCGACGGCGCGGTGCGAAAGGCAACCTGGTCACGTCCGTTGGTGCGACCGCTGGTCAGAACCTTCGATGCGGTCGCCGGGCCTTTCATCGCCTTCTTCAAGGAACACGGGCGCTGGGCACTGTTGATGCTGGTGGCGATCAGCCTGTACCGGATGCCGGATTTTGTGATGGGTCCAATGGCCAATCCCTTCTATGCAGATCTGCACATCGCGAAGGAAACCGTGGGCGCGATCCGCGGCGGCTTCGGCATGGTCGCGACCTTCAGTGGCATTGCCGTGGCGGGATTGTTCGCGATGCGTTTCGGCGTGATCGCGACCTTGTTGGTCGGCGGCATCATCGGACCGTCATCGATTCTCGCGTTCGCCTACATGGCCCATCACGGCGGCGATCCCGGCGTGTTTGCGGCGACGATGGTGATCGACAACTTCTCGCAGGGATTCGCTGGCGTGGCGCTGATCGGCTACATGTCGAGCTTGACCAACGTGGGCTACACCGCAACCCAATACGCACTGCTGAGCTCGTTCTATGCGTTGCCTGGCAAGTTGTTGAAAGGCTTTTCCGGCGTCGTTGTTGATCATCTAGCCGTCAGCCATGGCTTGCTCGACGCCTATGCGTTGTTCTTTGTCGGCGTTTCCCTGCTCGGGATTCCCGCTTTCATCCTCTGCGTCGTGCTTGCGCTGCGACGGCGGACCATGCTTGAGAGGCAGCGGACTACGGGCGCATAGCAAGCACTGATCTTCTGCAATTCACGCCTGCCTTTTCAGGCTTGATCCAGTTTTGCGCCGACGTGCTGGATCACGCGGAATAAATCGCGCCCAGCACTCGCAAGCCGCGTGCGCCAGTGACTTCGGGAAGATTGCCCGGTCGACCGGCAATGGATTCGCGTGCCAGCCAGGCAAATGCGATCGCCTCGATAAAATCCGGATCAATCCCGTGCGCTGCGGTCGATTCGATGTGCATCTGCGGAAGATGCGCGCGCAGGCGGTCGAGCAGGAACCCGTTATGCACGCCGCCGCCGCAGACCAGCACGCGCTGTGTATCGGGTTGTGCACTGCGCAGTGCGTTGGCGATGCTGATTGCGCTGAGTTCGCACAGCGTCGCCTGCACATCTTCGAGTGCGCGCGCAGTGCTGTCCAAACACTTGTCCAGCCAATCCAGGTTGAAATGATCGCGGCCCGTACTCTTGGGCGGCGGCAACGAAAAGTACGTATCGTTAAGTAGCTGCTGCAATAACGCAGCATCAATCTTGCCGCTGCGGGCAAACGTACCGTCCGCATCAAACGGGGCGCCGCGATGGCGCTCGCACCACGCATCCATCAAGCCATTGGCTGGGCCGGTGTCGAACCCCGCGATGGCCCCCGTTTTCGGCAGCAACGTCAAATTACCGATACCACCGAGGTTCAACACCGCGCGGACTTCGTCCGCATCGCGCAACAGGGCCGCGTGCACGATCGGCAGCAGCGGCGCGCCTTGACCACCCGCGGCGATATCGCGACGACGGAAATCGGCAACCGCGGTGACGCCGGTGCGTTCGGCGATCACATTGGCATCGCCCAGTTGCAGGCTGAAAGGAAATTCGCCGCGTGGTCGATGGCGCAAGGTCTGCCCGTGCGAACCAATTGCCAGGATGTCCGACCGCTCGATGGCAGACTCGGCAATCAGTGCATTGGCAGCCGCCGCAAACTCTTGCCCCAGTTGGGTGTCAAGCGCGCCTAGCGCATCCAGCGACAGTACCGGATCGGCTTGCTGCGACAGCAGCAGCGTTTGCGCGCGCAACGTCGCCGGGTAGTTAAAGGTTCTGCCGAGGATCAACTCCACGTGCAGCGCTGCACGTGCCTGATCGCCTTGCGCAAAGCGCACCAGTACCGCATCGATGCCGTCGGCGCTGGTGCCGGAAATCAGACCCAAATAAACGCCAGACCCCGTGTCAACTTGCATGGATTGCACCCGGATCGCGAGCCGACTGGACCACGCAAGTTTCCGACATCCATTGCATCGATGTCGGATCGATTCGACTATCCAGGCTGACCGGCATCACAGTGCGCAGCATACGCCGCCGAAACGATCCGCAGCCTCGACAGACTTCGATGCAGTCAACAGGGCCGCATGCAGCAATGCTTCAGGCACGCGTGCGAATCGAGCCGCGACGGGCTCAGCCGTGCGCGCGATTCTTGCGGGCCTTGGCGACCATCTGTCCGGCCTGCTGCATGCGCTGCAGTTGCGCCAGCGCCGGTGAGGTTTGTGCGCGGAAGTCGGCTAGCGCCTTGCCGGATAGCGGCTCGGGTTTGGGCATGGTCACCGTCAATGGATTGCGGTAGTCGCCATTGATGCGGAATTCGTAATGCAGGTGCGGCCCGGTGGCCAGCCCCGTCATGCCGACATAGCCGATCACGGTGCCCTGCGCGACATGCGTGCCGACCCGATACTTGCCCAGTCGCGACATGTGTCCGTACAACGTTGTGAAGCCGCGGCCATGGTCAAGCACAATGCAATTGCCGTAGCCGTTTTTCCAGCCGGCAAATACGACTTTGGCATCGCCGGCAGCGATGATGGGCGTCCCCGATGGAGCGGCGTAGTCGATGCCGTGATGCGCGCGCATGGTGCCCAGAATCGGGTGCATGCGTGCGGCAGTGAAGCCCGAGGAAATGCGGGTGAATTCGACCGGCGTGCGCATGAAGCTTTTCTTCAACGGCCGACCGTTTTGATCGACGTATTCGGTCTTGCCGTCGTGCATGTAGCGATACGCGTAATATCGCTTGCCGCCGGTCTGAAAGCTGGCCGCAACGATGCCGCCGCTGTGCAGGCGCTCGCCTTCGCGCCAGATTTCCTCGTGCACCACCTGGAAACTGTCGCCCGGTTGCAGATCCTGTGCAAAGTCGATGTCGTAGGAAAACGCGTTCGCCATCTGCAGAATCGCCGCGTCAGTCAGCCCGGCGCGTTCGCCGGCGGCAAACAGCGAGCCCTCAATCACGCCGCTGGAAGTCTGCAGGCGGGTTTCGGTCGGGCGGGTGATTTCGGTGGTCTTGATCGCGGCGTCGGTGATTTGCATCTGCACGCGGGTATCGTTGTTCTTGTCGAAGCGCAGACCACGCAGTTCGCCGGGCGCTGCGATATCAAACGCGATCTCGTCGCCGTCGTGCAGATGGCTCAGTGCGGCCGAGGCGCCCGGCTGTGCCAGGACGCGGTGCATGTCGTCGGCCGGTAGGCCGAGATCATCAAACATCGCGCCCAGGGTCTGGCCCTTCTGCACGCGCTGGATTTGCCAGTTGTTCAATGGCACCTGCAACGCCGAGGCCGGCAGCGCAGGCAGGCTCAATGCAAATGTGGTCTGCCGAACGTGGTGCGCATGCGTGCTGCTGGAGAATCCGGGCACAATGGCAACCACCAGGGCACCCATCGTTGCGAACACGCTGGCCAGCATCCAATGTTCGCGTGACCAGCGGCCACGAAAGCGACCGCTTCCGGCGTCATTGAGTCGTTTCAGCCAAGCACTGGCATTGTGTTCGCGGGACGTCGGTGAGGTGCTCACCGAAAAGTTCCGACGCGCAACGTCGGTGCGATTGGCTGATTGATCCATGTTTCGTTGGCCTGTGTTCATGCAGGGACGCTGCACCATAACCAGAATGAAATAACCGCGTCAAACCTTTGTTGCAATTGGACTTTTGCGACATTTTGAATTTAACTTCACCTTAACTTCACAGATCGTTCATCGGCTCAATCGTGCCTTGGATAGTGCGAATAGGCACACGAACGGGATGATGGATCGCGCTCAACCACAGCGATCGATGCGAACCAGCACGGCGATCACAGCGATGAGCCAGGGCAAGCAAATGCAGTCGACCAACCAACAACTCGAGATCATCGGTCGCGGCGCTGTCGACGTGCTCAAGCGCGACGAATTGCACGCGCGACTGGAAACGGGTCGTCCGTTGCGGGTGAAAGCCGGTTTCGATCCCACTGCGCCAGACCTGCACCTTGGCCACACCGTACTGCTCAACAAGATGCGGCAGTTCCAGGATCTGGGCCATGTAGCGATTTTCCTGATCGGCGATTTCACCGGAATGATCGGCGACCCCAGCGGCAAGAACATTACCCGCAAGCCGCTGACGCGCGCCGATGTGCAGGCCAACGCGCGCACGTATTCCGAGCAGGTGTTCAAGGTGCT
Source organism: Lysobacterales bacterium (assembly GCA_038216155.1). Lineage (GTDB taxonomy): Bacteria > Pseudomonadota > Gammaproteobacteria > Xanthomonadales > Xanthomonadaceae > SZAS-103. The sequence goes on along the minus strand of JBBQQH010000042.1, from coordinate 1,168 downwards.
TGATCGCGAACGCACCGAGTTACGCTTCAATTCCGAATGGTTCGATGCAATGAATGCAGCCGACATGATCCGGCTCGCATCGCAGCACACGGTGGCGCGAATGCTCGAGCGCGATGATTTCAGCAAGCGCTTCGGCGCCGAGCAACCGATCGCGATCCACGAATTCTTGTATCCGCTGGTCCAAGGTTACGACTCGGTCGCGCTCAAGGCCGATGTCGAACTGGGCGGCACCGACCAGCGCTTCAACCTGCTGATGGGACGCGGCCTGCAGGAGAGCGCAGGCCAGCCGCCGCAACTGGTGATCACGATGCCGCTGCTGGAGGGTCTGGACGGCATCAACAAGATGTCGAAGTCGCTCGGCAATTACATCGGCGTCGACGAGCCCGCGATCGAGATGGTGACCAAGACCATGAAGATCGGCGACGAGTTGATGTGGCGCTGGTTCGAATTGCTGAGTTTCGATGTGTCGCTCGCCGAGTTGGCATGCATGCGTGGCGAGGTCACCGCAGGTGAGCTCAATCCGCGCGATGCCAAGTTGCGGCTGGCGCGCGAATTGGCCACGCGCTTCCACGATGCTGCTGCGGCCGAACGCGCGATCGCCGGCTGGCACGCCGTGGTGCGCGGTGAAGGCGATACCGATTTGTTGCCACTGCACGAACTGACAGTGCCGGCCGATGGCCTGCGCATCGGTGCGCTGCTCACGGCAGCCGGCCTCACCGCCAGCAATTCGGAAGCCACGCGCAAGCTGAAGGAGCGCGCCGTAAAAATCGATGGCGACGTAATCGAGGACGCGAGCCGCATGTTTGCGCCTGGATTCGAAGGCGTGCTGCAGGTCGGCAAGCGAAATTTCGCCCGCATTCGGCTGCGCGTGAGCTAGGGTTTCGTGGTCGGTCGGTGCAGTAATCGTTCAGCCTTGGTTGGCTTGAGTACCGCATCTGAAGCTAGCCTTCCATTGCTCCTGCTGCCACTTTTCACGCCAGTCTTCGCAGAGGGAAAAGTGAGCGTGAGCTATTGACCTTCATCGGTTTCGCTGTATGATGTGCGGCTCGCTGGAGCGAAACGCCCAGCCACCGGACTTTGGTTCGGGGATGTCCTGATTGTCGATAGGCGATGCAGGGCGCAGTGATCTTTGACAGTGTGCGCAGGAAACTTGTGCGGACGTCTGGCG
>JBBQQH010000041.1:0-29143 GCA_038216155.1 Lysobacterales bacterium | reverse complement strand
GCTGCATGAGCACATTCACGGTCGCAATCACCGGCGGCATTGCCTCGGGCAAGTCGGAGGTCACGTGGCGTTTTCAAACGCTGGGCGTTGCCGTGGCCGATGCCGATCTTCTAGCCCGGCAGCTGGTCGAACCGGGCCAGCCTGCCCTTGCTGCGATCGTTGACCGATTCGGCGGATCGGTTCTCGGAGGCGATGGCACCCTTGATCGTGCCGCGTTGCGGCTGCGCGTGTTCGATGATGTCCCGGCGCGCCGAGATCTGGAATCGATCCTGCACCCGCGCATCCGCGATGCCCTGAGACGCAGTTGCGAAGCGGCGGATTCGCCCTACGCAATGGCCGCGATCCCGTTGCTAGCCGAAGGCGGCGGCCGGCGCGCTTACCCGTGGCTGGACCAGATTCTGGTCATCGACGTGCCTCGCGAAGTGCAACTGGCGCGATTACTGCAACGCGATGACATCGATCGAGCACTGGCAGAGCGCATGCTCGCAGCGCAAGCCGATCGGCGAGCACGTTTGGTAATCGCCGATGACCTGATCGAGAATATCGGCTCGCTCGAAATGCTTGATGCGCAAGTGCATGCATTGCACCAACGCTATCTCGCGCTGTCTGCCGCTCGCTGAAATAGTTCAGTGGCTGGGCCAGAACGCGCGTATCGCCGCAATGCCCTGCGCGCCATGCTCACGCGCCTGCGCCAGGTCCGCGCGCCCCAGCCCCCCCAGCGCATAGATCGGTAGCGTCATGCGTTCGCGCATTGAAGCGAAACTCTGCCAACCGATACCGGGCTGATCAGGATGCGATGTCGTCAGGTTGAGCGGGCCGAGCACGACAAAATCCAGACCCAGCGCCTGCGCCTTGGCCAACTCGTCTGCGTCATGACAGGACGCCGCCAATCTGAGCGCAGCATCGGCCGGCCGCTGCCCCAGCTGCATCAGCAGGCAAGCGCGCAGGTGCATCCCGATCCGCAACGCACTGGCGATCCGCAGGTGTCCTTCGGTGCCGCAGTTGAGCAGCAATTCAACCCCATGATGACGCAGCCGCTCACGCGCCGCGCTGGCAAGCGCGAACAATGCATCGTCGGCCAATGCGTGGCTGCGCAACTGGATGCGCAAGATTCCGCCCGCCACAGCCTGTTCAAGGCGCCGCAGGAAACATTGCAAGTGGCCCGGATCCGGCTCGGGCGTGATCAGGTAATGCGAGGGCTCCGTCAGCGCGGCAACCACCGGGCGATCCGCCGGCGGCATCGGGAAGGCGGATAATTTCTCGACGCTAGCCCATGTCAGCGCCTGGTGCTCACGACCGGTTGGGGTACCACTCCAGCTTTCGATCTCGCGCACGTCGAGCACGATGCGCTTGTGTGGATAGGCATGCGGCACGCGGATGAGCGGCTTGCCAACGCGAACGTCGATGCCCAGTTCCTCATGCAGCTCACGCGCCAGCGCCTGCTCGGGCGTTTCACCTGCGTCGACCTTGCCACCGGGAAACTCCCAACTACCGGCCAGATCGCGTCCGGCGGTGCGACGCGCCAGCAAGATGCGACCCCGCGGATCGCGGATTACTCCAGCAACGACATGCACCGGCGGGCGGGCGTCGGGCACGGAGACGGGGGAGTCGGCATTTTCGGGCATGCGAATAAACGAAAGCTTCAAAAACTGAAATCGGAAATCGGAAATCTATTCCGCTTCAACTTCCAACGATTCTCCACTCCCGTTCCCGTTTTCGCGACCTAGACCAACTTGCCGTGACACTGCTTGTATTTCTTGCCCGAGCCACACGGGCAAAGATCGTTGCGACCCACTTTTGGCCCTTCACGCAACACCGGTTGCTGTGGTTCTTGTGCGACCTGCTGCTCGCCTGCTGCTGCTTGCACAGCCGCTGCTTCCTCATCCGCGCCGTAACCACCGGTCTCCGGATGCTGGAACTGCATTTGATTCGCCAATCGTTGCTGCGTCGCACGTTCCTCGGCTTCCATGCGCGCGACCTCGTCCTCGTCGCGAATGCGCACGCGCGCAAGAATCCTCACCACTTCGCGCTTGAACTTCTCCAACATCTCGGCGAACAGTTCGAATGATTCGCGCTTGTACTCCTGCTTCGGCTGCTTTTGCGCATAGCCGCGAAGGTGGATGCCCTGGCGCAGGTAATCCATCTTGGCCAGATGTTCCTTCCAGTTCTGGTCGAGCACATTGAGCATCACGTGCTTCTCCAGGCCGCGCATCATTTCGGCGCCAATCTGTTGCTCCTTCTCGCCGAAATGCGTCTCCATCAGCGACTGCACATGCTGAGCGATCACGTTGGAATCTGTATCGTCCTGCTCGCGCAAGGGCTGCAACGGCGCGGTCACGCCGAACTCGTCGCCCAGCGTGCGTTCCAGTCCTGCCAGATCCCATTGCTCGTCGACCGAATGCTCGGGCACATGCCGGCGCACGGTATCGCTGATCACGTCCTCGCGGATCGAAGCAACTGCATCGGCTACCGATTCGGTCTCCAGCAGTTCGTTACGCTGCTGATAGATCACCTTGCGCTGGTCGTTGGAGACGTCATCGAACTCCAGCAGATTCTTGCGGATGTCGAAGTTATGCGCCTCGACCTTGCGCTGCGCCTTCTCGATCTGCTTGGAGACCATCGGTGCCTCGATCACGTCGTCTTCTTTCATGCGCATCAGTTTCATCGCGCGCTGGATGAAGTCGGACGCGAAAATCCGCATCAGGTTGTCTTCGAAGGAGATGAAAAACCGGCTCGATCCGGCATCACCCTGGCGTCCAGAACGCCCGCGAAGCTGGTTGTCGATGCGCCGCGACTCATGGCGCTCGGTGCCGACGATGTGCAGGCCACCCGATGCCAGTACGGCGGCGTGTCGCTGCTGCCATTGCTCGCGCAGGAGCGCCTTGTCGGCGTCACTAGCGTCTTCACCCAGCTCCTGCAATTGCGATTCCGGATTGCCGCCCAACACGATGTCGGTGCCGCGACCGGCCATGTTGGTGGCGATTGTCACCGAACCCGGCGCACCGGCCTGGGCCACGATCTGCGCCTCGCGCTCGTGCTGCTTGGCGTTGAGCACCTCGTGCGGCACGCCCTCGGCGCGCAGCCGATCGGACAGCATCTCCGAGGTCTCGATCGAGGTAGTGCCCACCAGCACCGGCTGACCCTTTTCGTGGCAGGCCTTGATGTCCTCGACGATCGCGTTGTACTTGGCCTTCAGGCCGAAGAACACCAGATCGGTATTATCCTTGCGCACCATTGGTCGATGGGTCGGGATGACCACCACTTCCAACCCGTAGATATCCTGGAACTCGTAGGCCTCGGTGTCGGCGGTGCCGGTCATGCCCGCCAGTTTTGAATACATGCGGAAGAAGTTCTGGAAGGTGATCGAGGCCAGCGTCTGGTTTTCGCGCTGGATCGGTACGCCTTCCTTGGCCTCGACCGCTTGGTGCAAGCCGTCCGACCAGCGCCGACCGGCCAAGGTGCGACCAGTGAACTCGTCGACGATGATGACCTCGCCCTCGCGCACGATGTAGTCCACGTCGCGCTGGTAAATCGCGTGCGCGCGCAGCCCGGCATTGAGGTGGTGCACCACAGAGAGGTTTTGCGCGTCGTACAGACTGCCGCCTTCCTCGAAGATGCCGGCCGCCGCAAGCAACTCCTCAGCGTGCGACATGCCTGCTTCGGATAGGTGCACCTGCTTCTGCTTCTCGTCGACGAAATAATCGCCCTCGCCTTCCTCGGTTTCCTGGCGGATGAGTTTCGGCACGATCCGGTTGACCTTGGCGTACAAGTCCGGCGATTCGTCGGCCGGACCGGAGATGATCAGCGGCGTTCGCGCCTCGTCGATCAGGATCGAATCGACCTCGTCGACGATCGCGAAATTCAAGCCGCGCTGAAAGCGGCTGTCCTTGTCCAGCGCCATGTTGTCGCGCAGGTAGTCGAACCCGTACTCGTTGTTGGTTCCGTAAGTAATGTCGCTGCCGTAGGCGTCCTTCTTCTCGTCATGCGGCATGTTTGGATAGACCACGCCAACGCTCATGCCCAGCCAGTTGTACAAGCGGCCCATCCAGGCGGCATCGCGGCGGGCGAGGTAATCGTTCACCGTCACCACGTGCACGCCCTTGCCCGACAGCGCATTGAGGTAAACCGGCAATGTGCCGACCAGGGTTTTGCCTTCGCCGGTGCGCATCTCGGCGATCTTGCCCAGATGCAGCACCATGCCGCCCACCATCTGCACGTCGTAATGACGCAAGCCCAGCACGCGCACCGACGCCTCACGCACCACAGCGAAGGCTTCGGGCAACAGTTGATCCAGGGTTTCGCCGGCGGCGACACGTTGGCGAAGAGTTTCGGTCTTGCCCTGCAGCTCGGCGTCCGAGAGGTTCTGCAGTTCCGGTTCAAAGGCGTTGATGCGGGAGACGTTTTTTTGCAGTTGTCCCAGCAGTCGCTCGTTGCGGCTGCCAAACATGCGGGTGAGAAGGCTGTTGAGCATGGGAACCCGTTGTGATGCAAGCGAATGGGTGCGGTCGAAAGCGCGCGCACAGTGGCACGCGAACCCGCGCAGGAATGCAACAGGCCGCCCGTGGCGGCCCGGTCGATCATTCTAACGTGGGGTTGCGCGAATGCGTATCAAGTCGCAGCGCCGAAACCGGCTGTGGTGCGTCGCAGCGCACGGCTGCAGACTCGCTTGAGGCAAGACCGCGTGCCTGTGTCAACACCCATTCAATGGGCACGGCCTGATCCGATCCGATTAGCGACCGATGATCTGGCTCAAAAACGGTCGCGGGTTGATCGGACGACCATTGCTCCAGACCTCAAAGTGCAGGTGCGAGCCGGTCGAATGGCCGGTTGAGCCAACCTTGCCAATTAGATCGCCCGCGTGCACCAGATCGCCCACCTTCACCAGCAGCTTGGAGCAATGCCCGTAGCGCGTGATGTAGCCATTGCCGTGGTCGATATCGACGACGTTGCCATAGCCGCCATTGTCGTAGTCCGAGCGAATGACCATGCCGTCGGCGGCGGAATGGATCGGATCGCCGGTATTGCCGTCCAGATCGATGCCCTTGTGAAACTCGTGGCCGCCATTGATCGGATCGATGCGATTGCCGTAGGGCGCGGAGACATAGGTATTGACCAATGGCATCGCCGAAGGCGTCTGACTGCGATCCAGGCTCTGGTCGACCAGGATCGATTCCAGCACCCGCAACTGCTCGCCAGAACTGCTGAACGTGCGATCCAGCAAGCTGATTTGATGATCCAGTTCCGTTGCGCTGATGGCTTCGGATTGCTCGGCACCACCGGTGCCCGGCTGGGTGTTGAAATTGAATTCGCCGTCTTCGAGCTTGCCCATTCGGGTCAGGCGTTCACCCAGTGCGTTCAAACGGTTGGCCTGCGCCTGCAACTGGCCGAGGCGCGCGGCCAATGCATTGACTTCACGTTGCGCAGCGGCGCGCGATTCGTTCAACTGCGCCTGCTGCTGGTGCAACTCCCCGCGCAAAGTATGCACTTCGGCCAGCGCGACTCCGCCGCGGGTAAAGAATCCGCCGGCAAAACCCGCCAACATCAACGCGGACAACGCGCCGAGCGCGCCAAGTGCCAGTTTGCGGTCGTCATGAACGCAAAAGCGCTTCGGCGACTTCAAGAATTTCGCTACGATGATGATATTCATGAAAAACCCGTCAGACAAATCAAAGGGCACAGCCCGAGCCGATCGCCGCCTGCAACCTGCGCTTGCCGCGCGGGGAGATTGCGTTTTCGACCGTCTGATCGAACGCGCGCAATGGCTTGCGGCACTCGATCAGCAGCTGCGTCGGTATTTGCCCACGCCACTGCAAAGCCATTGCAGGCTCGGCAACGTCGCCGCGGGCAAACTGATCTTCCTGGTGGATGCGCCTGCTTGGACGATTGCCCTGCGACGGCATGCCGACGTCCTGCTGGACGCGGCGACCGCGGCGGGCCTTCGGCAACACGCACTCACCATTCGCGTGGCACCGCCGGCGACCATTGCTGCTCAGGGGTCGACGTCGAAACCACTGTCCCGAGCCACCCGCGATGCCTTGCGCGTGACAGCCGAATCCGTGGCGGACCCGGAACTTCGGGCCCAGTTGCTCAAGTTGGCCTCCGTGGCCTGATTTCGCCGTTGTACTAGTCGTCGTTTGATTTTTCGCTGATCGACAGGCACAAAGCCAGGACGGGGCTGGCATGCGCAAACGTCAAGGGATAATGACAGGCGCGGACCCGACCGGCCGTGCAGGATACACCATCTCCGCCAGGCTCAGGTCGCCTGGGCGGGATGGGCGTAGGAAATTGGGGCCATGGCGGGATCGTCAAAGGTGACTTCTTCCCAGGCCTCGCGGTCTGCAAGCAGGGTGCGCAATAACTGATTGTTGAGCTGATGGCCCGATTTGTAGCCGTAGAAGGCGCCAATCAAGCTGTGTCCGAGCAAATACAGGTCGCCGATCGCATCCAGAATCTTATGCTTGACGAACTCGTCCTCATAACGCAAGCCGTCCTCGTTGAGCACGCGGTAGTCGTCCAGCACGATCGCGTTGTCCATGCTGCCGCCGAGTACCAGCTTGCGGTCGCGCAGCATCTCGATGTCCTTCATGAAACCGAAGGTACGCGCGCGGCTGACTTCCTTGACGAACGAAGTGGTCGAGAAGTCTATCTCGGCTGAGGAGCGCGAGCGGGTGAATATCGGGTGGTTGAAGTCGATCGTGAAACCGACCTTGAAGCCATCGAATGGCTCGAATCGAGCCCACTTGTCGCCGTCTTCCACGCGCACCGGCTTCTTGATGCGGATGAAGCGCTTGGCGGCATTCTGTTCCTCGATTCCGGCCGACTGCACCAGGAACACATAAGGCCCGGCCGAGCCGTCCATGATCGGGACTTCTGGCGCGGACAGATCCACGTAGGCGTTATCGATGCCGAGCCCGGCCAGCGCAGACAGCAGATGCTCGACCGTCATGATGCGGACATCGCCACGAGTCAACGTAGTCGACAAGCTTGTGTCGCCGACGTGCTCGGCCCGCGCCAGGATTTCCACCGGCTGCTGCAAGTCGACCCGCCTAAACACGATACCGGTATCAATCGCCGCCGGGCGCAAGGTCATGAAGACCTTTTCACCGGAGTGGATCCCGACACCAGTAGCGCGGATGACGTTTTTGAGTGTTCTTTGTTTGATCATTATTGTGCGTTCTCCAAAGCAGGAGCGCGACAAGCGGGGTCGACAATAACACGGGCTTTACTAAATACAAACAATTGCCAACAAAGTTCATTGCAATTTTGGAACGATTAAGGCTAATTTATTAGCGACGTCTCACATTTCTGCGCTCGAAGCACGGTCTCCTATCGGCAAGAAAATCCCGGACTCCCAACGGAGGTCGGCGTCCGGGACTGTATTTCGTTACACCTGAACATCATCGGCTGACTGGCACTGCAAGCGATCCTGCGTGAGCGCGTCGTCGGCAACGCGACGCGCCCGCGCAAACTCAGTCCGCCTGTCGGCGCAAAAACGCAGGGATGTCCAGATAGCCCGAGTCTGAGCTGACCTCGCTCAAGGCGCTTGGCGTGATCGTCGGCTCGCTGCCACGGCGCAGTTGCCCGGCGAAATCCAGTCCGGCCATCGCGTCGTGGTCGACCATCCCGGTGGTCGCGTTTCGAATCAGCTTGACCGGCGAGCGCTGGAACTCGCGCTCCGGTGGACGCGCCACTTGCCGCACGACCGCACGGTTGAGCCCGGTGGCCACCACAGTGACGCGCACCTCGTCGGCCATGTCTGGATCCAGCACGGTGCCAATCACCACGGTCGCGTCCTCGGAGGCGAACTCCTCGATGGTGCGACCGACATCGTCAAACTCGCGCATGGTGAAATCAGGACCCGCGGTGATGTTCACCAGAATGCCGTTGGCACCGGCCAGGTTGACATCGTCCAGCAGCGGATTGCTGATCGCCGCTTCCGACGCCGCCATTGCGCGATCATCGCCGCGCGCGGTGCCCGAGCCCATCATTGCCATGCCCATCTCGCTCATTACAGTGCGCACGTCGGCGAAGTCGACGTTGATCAGGCCCGGACGCACGATCAAATCGGCAATGCCCTGCACGGCGCCCAGCAACACGTCGTTGGCAGCCTTGAACGCCTGCACCATGGTTGCCTCGCGGCCGAGCACGGTGATCAGTTTTTCGTTCGGGATGGTGATCAGCGAGTCGCAGTGCTGGCTCAGCTCCTCGATCCCCTTGAGTGCAACCTGCATGCGCCGGCGGCCCTCGAACGGGAAAGGCTTGGTGACCACGGCCACAGTCAAGATGCCCATTTCCTTGGCCAACTGCGCCACCACCGGCGCTGCGCCAGTGCCGGTGCCGCCGCCCATGCCGGCGGTGATGAACACCATGTCAGCGCCTGACAGCGCTTCCATGATGCGTTCGCGATCTTCCAGCGCAGCCTGGCGGCCGACTTCGGGATTCGCGCCTGCGCCCAGTCCCTTGGTGACATTGCTACCCAGCTGCAGTTGCAGCTTTGCGCCGCAGGTTCTGATCGCCTGCGAATCGGTGTTCGCGGTGACGAATTCGACTCCGTCAACGCTGCTGTTCACCATGTGCGCGACCGCGTTGCCGCCACCGCCGCCGACGCCGATGACCTTGATCACCGCGTTCGGCGCGATCTTCTCGATCAGTTCAAAGTGTGCCATTGCCTTTTCTCCGTTGTGTGTGTGCCGATCTTGTTGTGCCACGCCCTTTCCGCATGCCCGTTTGCCAATCCTGTCCACCGCCTTGCCGCACTCCGCTCCGCCCCTCGCCATTCACGCTTCGCCCGCTAAAACTCGCCCCGGTACCAAGTCCGCAACTTGCCTAACAACACGCCCGCCCGACCGGTCGGAACCACCGGCCTTCGTGGATGTTCGATCTGGCTGCCCCACAGCAGCAGGCCGACGCCGGTCGCGTGCACCGGGTTGCCGACCACTTCACCCAGCCCGGTGACGTGCTGCGGAATCCCCACACGAACCGGCATGTGCAGCATTTCCTCGGCCAGCTCGACCACGCCTTCCATCTTTGAGGCGCCGCCGGTGAGCACCAGGCCCGCGCGCACCAGCTCCTCGAATCCGGCGCGCCGCAATTCGGCCTGCACCATCTCGAAGATTTCTTCGTATCTGTTCTGCACTGCCTCAGCCAGCGCCTGACGCGCGAGCCGGCGCGGCGGACGATCGCCAACGCTGGGTACCTGGATCGACTCCTCGGCGGTCGCCAACTGCGCCAGCGCGCAGGCGTAACGCACCTTAATCTGCTCGGCTTCCGGGGTTGGCGTGCGCAGCAGGTGGGCGATGTCGTTGGTGACCTGGTCACCGGCGATTGGCAAGGAGGCCGAATGCCGGATCGCGCCCTGCACGAACACCGCGATATCGGTGGTGCCGGCGCCGATATCGACCAGCACCACACCCAGCTCCTTTTCATCCGCAGTGAGCACTGCGGTACTGGAAGCCAGCGAACCCAGAATCAGATCGTCGACCTGCAGATGACAGCGATTGACGCACTTGGCGATGTTGGCGGCGGCTGACTGCGCGCCGGTCACCAGATGCGCGCGCACCTCAAGCCTTACCGCCGACATCCCGACCGGATTACGGATGCCTTCCTGCGAGCTGTCGACGATATATTCCTGCGCGATCGCATGCAGGATGCGCTGGTCGGACGGGATCGCGACCGCCTTGGCCGCCTGCAGCACGGTTTCTAGATCGGCGTAGGTCACCTCGCCGTCCTTCACCGGCACGATGCCGGGCGAATTGCGGCACTGGGTGTGACTGCCGGAAATGCTGGCGTAGACCGAGCTGATCTCGCAGCCGGCCATCATCTCGGCCTCCTGGATTGCGCGCTGAATCGACTGCACGGTCGATTCGATATCGACCACCACGCCCCGTTTGAGTCCGCGCGATTCGTGCGAACCGATGCCGATCACCTCGATCGGATTGAGCGCGCCATTGCCGCCCGAGCCACTGCTGGCGGGCGAATACTCGCCGACCAGGGCCACGATCTTGGATGTGCCGATGTCGAGTCCGACGATCAGCGATTTGTCGCCTTTCCGATTCATGTCCTCGCCTGTTGCAGGGTCGATGGGGATGGCGTTGGCGCCGGCACTGCCGGAGCACGCGTTGCAGGTTTCGAGCCGGGTGGCACGCTGGGGCTTGCGTCCTGGGGCGGCGTCCACACCAAGCCGAATCCGTTGGTGTAGCGAAGGTCTGCGCGCAGCAGCGATTGCCCCGGACGCGCGGCCGTCAGCCGTGGCAGCAGGCGCGCGAAGCGTTGCAGGCGTCTCTGCGGATCGTTGCGACCCAGGATCACGTCGGTGCCGTTCTGCAGGCGCAAGCTCCAGCTGTCGCGATTGCTCACGCTGACCGCTTGCAGGCGGTGACCGGCGCCTGTGAACAGCGGTTGTGCCTGGTTGTACATCGCGATCACGTCAGGCACGCGTTCGATCGGTCCATCGAATTGCGGCAGCGTCTGCAGGTCTGGACTGCCGGGCGCGGCAAATAGCCGGCCCTGTTCGGACAGCAATTGCGACCCACCCCAGCGCGCGAACGCGCGATGTTCGGTGAAGCGCACGATCAGCTGGTCGGGCCAGCGCTTGCGCACTTCCACGCGTTCTACCCACGGCAACGTCTGCACGGCAGTGCGGATCGGTTGCATGCGCACCGCGAAGAAACCCTGGCGCACCTGCGGCAGCACGGCAACGCGCACCTGTTCGGCACTCACCCGCTGGAATGGCCCGCTGACCTGCAGCCGCTGCATCGGCCAGCGATCGCCAGCGATCCAGCCGTTGAGCACCGCCACCACCGGCAGCGCCACCAGCGCCAGCGCCAATGCCCACGCGAACATGCGGACGATGACATTCATTCGGCACCTCCGCAGGAGGCGGGGAACGGGGAACGGGAACTTAGAATCGGGAAAGCGCAAACAGAGCGTCTAACGCACGCGTTTTCGAGGACGACACGGCAGGCAAGACGGGCTTGTCTAGTTGCCTGTTCCCGATTCCCCGTTGCCTGCAAGCAGAGCTTCATTGCTTGCTCTCCACGGACGTTTCCAGAATCCGCCAGCAAAGGCTTTCAAAATCGATACCGATCTCGCGCGCAGCTTTCGGGACCAGCGAATGGCTGGTCATGCCGGGTGCAGTGTTGACTTCGAGCAGGAAGAAATTGCCTTCGCGATCGCGCATCACATCCACGCGCGCCCAGCCCGAACATCCAGCGGCGTGAAACGCGGTGAGCGCGAGTTTGCGGATTGCGGACTCGTCGGGGCCTTCCAGGCCCGGGCACAGATATTGGGTATCGTCGGCGACGTATTTGGCGTGGTAGTCGTAGTACTCGCCGGCCGGCACGATTCGAATCGACGGCAACGCCACGTCGCCGAGTACCGCCACGGTGAGCTCCTCGCCGACGATCATCTGTTCCATCAGCAGGTCGCCCGGATAGCTCGCCGCGAGCGCAACGGCGGCATCTAGGTCGGCGTCGGAAAAGACTCGGCTCACGCCAACACTGGAGCCTTCGCAGGCAGGCTTGACGATCACCGGCAACCCAATCTTTGCGGCCGTCGCGCGGATGTCCGAACCGGCTTCCAGTCGCGCATAGCGCGGCGTTGGCAACCCGAGCGACAGCCAGACCTGCTTGGTGCGGATCTTGTCCATCGACAACGCGCAACCGAGCACGCCCGAGCCGGTGTACGGCACGCCGAGTGCTTCCAACAGGCCTTGCAGCACGCCATCTTCGCCGCCGCCGTTATGGCCGTGCAGGATGTTGAAGACGCGATCAAATTGATTGGCTTGCAACGCTTTTACCAGCGCCGGAATGCCATCCACCGCATGGACATCCACGCCGCGTGCGCGCAGTGCATTGAGGACATTGCCGCCGGAATTCAACGACACCTCGCGCTCGGACGAGGTGCCTCCCATCAGCACGGCGACGCGCCCAAACTGCGCCGGATCGGTAACCAGCGGTGTGTAGGGCTGGCTCATGCCGCGCCGACTCCTTCGAATCCGTGTTCGCCCATGCGCTGTGCGACCGCGCCAATATCGCCTGCACCGAGCAACAGCAGCAGGTCGCCGTCGGCCAACACATCGCGTAGCACGCCAGGCAACTCGCGCGCCGACCCCACCAGTACCGGATCAATGCGCCCGCGGGTGCGGATCGCGCGCGCCAGCGACTTGCCGTCGGCACCGACGATTGGCGTCTCGCCCGCCGGATATACCTCGGTCAGCACCAGCACATCGACGCTCGACAGCACCGCGGCGAATTCGTCGAACAGGTCGCGCGTGCGGGTGTAGCGATGCGGCTGAAAGCCGACCACCAGCCGGCGCTGCGGCCAGCCGGCGCGCGCTGCGGCAAACACCGCCGCGAGCTCGCTGGGGTGATGGCCATAGTCATCCACCAGCAGCGCCTTGCCGTTGCCGAAATCAATTTCGCCCAACAAATTGAAGCGCCGGCCGATGCCCTGAAACGTATCCAGCGCGCGCGCAATGGCGGCGGCATCCACGCCGAGTTGCCAGCCGATCGCGGCAGCGGCGAGCGCGTTCTGCACGTTGTGACGACCGGGCAGATTCAGTGTGACCGCGTACTGCTCACCATCGGGCAGGCACAGATTGAAACTTGTCCGACCACCGGCCTGCTGCACGTCCTGTGCGCGCACATCGGCCTTGGCATCAAAGCCATAGGTCAGCAAATGACGTGGCATTTCCGCGGCCAATGCCGCCACTTCGGCATCGTCGATGCACAGCACGGCCAGCCCGTAGAACGGCAGCCGATGCAGGAATTCCGAAAAAGCAGCACGCACGCGATCGAAATCGTTGCCGTAGTTTTCCAGGTGATCGGCATCGATGTTGGTGACCACCGCAATCTGCGGGTTTAGCCGCAGAAAGCTGCCGTCGCTTTCATCGGCCTAGGCCACCAGCCAGTTGCCGCTGCCCAGGCCCTCGTTGGCGCCTGCCGAGAGAAATTGCCAGCCTATCACGAAGGTGGGATCCAGCCCGCCTTCGGATAACACGCTGGCGACCAGTGACGTGGTCGTGGTCTTGCCGTGCGTGCCAGCGACCGCGATGCCACGGCGGAATCGCATCAGCTCGGCCAGCATCTCGGCGCGCGGCACCACCGGGATGCGCTGAGAATGCGCGGCGCGCAATTCAACGTTGTCAGGCCTGATCGCGCTGGACACCACGACGACGTCGGCGCCATCGACATGACTGGCGTCGTGTCCCCGTTGCACGAGCACGCCCAGCTTCTCCAGCCGCCGGGTCGCGACGCTGTCGGCGACGTCCGAGCCGGACACCTTGTAGTCCAGTGTCATCAGCACTTCGGCGATACCGCTCATGCCGACCCCGCCGATGCCAACGAAGTGCACGCGCGCCGCCGCATGCGAAAGATCACCGGTGCGTGGCAGTCGGCGGATCATGCGCGCACCTGTTCGCCGGGCGCGAAATCGACGCGACCTTCTTCGATACAAATTGCGGCCACCGTGTCGGCCGCACCCGGCAGCGCGCAGGCACGTGCCGCTTGAGCCATCGCCAGCAGGCGCGGACGATCGGCGTTCAATTCGCGAAGGGCGTTCGCAATGCGATTTGCCAAATCGTCGGATTGCGACAGCAAGCGCGCCGCATTGCGTTCGACCAGAAACTCGGCGTTGCGGGTCTGGTGATCGTCGACCGCGTGCGGAAACGGCACCAGCAGTGCGCCAACGCCCGCCGCGCACAATTCGGCCAAGGTCAACGCGCCGGCGCGGCAGACCACCAGGTCGGCCCACCCGTAGGCCTCGGCCATGTCCTGGATGAAGGGCTCGATGCGGGCACTGATGCCGGCATCTGCATACGCGCGCGCGGCTTCGTCAAAGAGTTTCGCACCAGTTTGATGGCGCACATCGACCGCCAAACCCAGTTGCGCCAATGCCCGCGGCACGCCCGTATTCAATGCGCGTGCGCCCTGGCTACCGCCCAGCACCAACAAGCGCAACGCGCCTTCGCGACCAGCGAATCGCTCGCTGGGAATAGGCAAAGCCGCAACTTCGGCACGCACCGGATTGCCGACGGTCTCGCCAACGCCATTGCGAAAGCTCGCCGGGAATCCGCACAGCACCCGGCAGGCGAATTTCGCCAGCACGCGATTGGTGAGCCCCGGCGCGCGGTTAGCTTCGTGAACCAGCAACGGGCGCCGCAGTAACCACGCCGCGATCCCGCCCGGGCCGGCGGCGAACCCGCCCATGCTCAACACCGCACGCGGACGATGGCGGCGCACGATCGAGACTGCCTCGCTCAGCGCGCGCAACAGCCGGAATGGCGCGGAGACCAGCGTCAGTGCGCCCTTGCCGCGCAAACCGCCAATGCGCAGGGTTTCGATCGGAATACCGCGCGGCGGCACCAATCGGGTTTCCATGCCGCCGGCCGCACCCATCCACACCACCGGTACCTGCAAACCGCGCAACGCGTCCGCCACGGCGATGCCCGGAAAAATATGGCCGCCGGTGCCGCCGGCGAGAATCATCACCGGTGCCGACACGCTAAGAGTTGAAGCAACGCTCACGCGAGCTCCCCGAAATGCGGCTCGATCCGCGCACGCGCGCCGACACGCGCCCTTGGCGCAGTTTCCAGCACCGGCTCGGCCGGGTGCGACTGCTCGAATTCCTCGCGCAGGCGGGTCGACTGACGCTGCGCACGATCGATTTCATAGCTCACGCGCAGCATCAAGCCGACCGCCGCGCACGACATCAACACACTGGATCCGCCGGATGAAATCAGCGGCAGGGTCAGGCCTTTAGTTGGCAGCAGGCCGAGGTTGACGCCGACTGACACCAGCGCCTGAAAACTGATCCACAAGGCAACGCCGAATGCGCAGTTGGCGGCAAAATGTCGACGCAGCGCGGTCGCGCGCAACCCCAGCTGCAGGCAACGCGAGGCAAACGCGACGTACAACAGCACCACAAAAATGATTCCGACAAAACCAAGCTCTTCGGCAATCACCGCGAGGATGAAATCTGTATGCGCCTCGGGCAGATAAAAGAGTTTCTGCACACTGCCGCCCAGCCCAACGCCAAACCATTCGCCACGTCCGACCGCGATCAGCGCCTGGGTCAACTGGAATCCATCCTTGAACGGATCCGCCCATGGATTGAGGAAGGTGGTCAGCCGCCGCATCCGGTACGACTCCGACATCGCCAGATACGCGACGACGGGTAGCGCTGCAATGGCCGGCGCCATCAGCCGTGGCAGGTTCGCACCAGCCAGCACCAGCATTCCCACCGTGATCGCGCATAGCAGCATCGCCGAGCCGAAGTCCGGCTGCAGCAGCAGCAGCGCAACCAGCCCGCCGGCCACGCCCAAGGGCTTGAGAATTGGAATCCAGCGCTGTGACACCGCATCGCGATTGCGCACCAGATAGCCGGCCAACCACACGATCAGCATGAACTTGACCGCTTCCACTGCCTGGAAGTTCGCCAGGCCGAGATTCACCCAGCGCCGCGCTCCATTCACGGTGCGACCGATGCCCGGCACGAAAACCACGATCAGTGCAAGAAAGCACAGCAGTAGCAACAGGTGCCCGCGTTGTTCGAGCCACTTGAGCTCGGTGCGCATAATCGCGGCTACGATCACCAAGCCGATTGCGAGAAAGATCAGGTGCCGGGTAAGGAAGTAGAACGGGCCGCTGCCCTGCCCGACCGAAATCGCGATCGAGCTCGACGCCACCATCACCACGCCGAGTCCGGCGATCAGGATTGCCAGCACCGCCAGCACTGAATCGTAGCGACCAGTGATCGCGTCAAGCTTCAGCGCCTGTCGACCAAAATCGGATTGCTGATTGCGCCGCTCCATATTCATCAGCGCACCTTCAACGTGGCTAGTCCGACCAGCACCAACATCACCGAGATGATCCAGAAGCGCACGATGACGCGCGGCTCTGGCCAGCCTTTGAGTTCGAAGTGATGATGGATCGGCGCCATGCGGAAGATGCGGCGGCCGGTGAGCTTGAACGAGGCCACTTGCGCAATCACAGACAGCGTCTCGACTACAAATATGCCGCCCATGATCGCCAGCACCACTTCCTGGCGCACGATGATCGCCACCGTGCCCAGCGCCGCGCCCAAAGCGAGCGCGCCGATATCGCCCATGAACACCATCGCCGGATAGGTGTTGAACCACAGGAAGCCCAGGCCGGCGCCGGCAATGGCCGCGCACACCACCACCAGTTCGCCCGCACCCGGCACCGCAGGAATCTGCAGGTAGCGCGCAAATTCGGCGTGGCCGGACAGATATGCGAACACGCCAAGTGCGGAGGACACCAGCACCGAGGGCATGATTGCGAGGCCGTCGAGTCCGTCGGTCAGATTCACCGCGTTCGAGAATCCGACGATCCAGAAATAGCTGATCACCATCGAAAACGCGCCCAGCGGGATAGCCACGCCCTTGAGCAGCGGGACGTAGAACGTCGTGCTCACCGGCGCCTCGCCGACGTGGAACAACGCCACCGCCGCAGCGATGCCGAGTAGCGATTGCATCAGGTACTTCCAGCGTGACTTCAGGCCGTTTGGATCGCGCTTGACCAGCTTGATCCAGTCATCCAGCCAGCCGATCGCACCGAAGCCGAGCAACACCGCCAGCACGATCCAGATGTAGCGATTGCGCAGGTCGGCCCAAAACAGCGTCGAGAGCACCACGCAGATCAGGATCAGGATGCCGCCCATAGTCGGCGTACCGGCCTTGGAAAAATGCGTCTGCGGACCATCGCTGCGGATCGGCTGACCGCCCTTGTATTGCGCCAGCCGGCGGATGATGCCGGGGCCGATCAGCATCGACAGCCCCAGCGCGGTCAACGCGCTGAGGATGCCGCGGAAGGTGAGGTAGTTGAACAGCGAAAAAAACCGCTCCATTCCCTGCAGCCAGCGCGAAAGCTCAAGCAGCATGAGTGCCTCCCGCGGAGTCGGAATTCGTGAGTCGCGAATCCTGCGTCGACGGCGCCTGCAATGACGGATCGGCCAGCAGCGCAGCAACCACCTGATCCATCGCGCTCGAGCGCGAGCCTTTGATCAGCACGCGGACGTTGCCGTGCAGTGCGTCGCGCAGTGCGTCGATCAATGCCTGCTTGTCGTTGAAATGGCGCGCACCTTCGCCAAAGGCGCACGCTGCCGCGCGGCTCAGCGATCCGATGGTGAATAGCCGCGCGATGTTTTTCGTACACGCCGAATCCCCAACCTGAGCGTGCAACAGTTCGGCGCCTTCGCCGAGCTCAGCCATGTCGCCTAGCACCAACCAGGACTCGCCCGCACCCGCCGTCAATGCGGCAATTGCGGCGTCCACGCTGCCGGGATTGGCGTTGTAACTGTCGTCGATCAGCACCGCGCCATTGCCGAGCTGATGTGCGACCTGACGTCCGGCGACAGACTTTGCCCCCTCCAAGCCAATGCGGATCGCCTGCAACGAGGCGCCCGCTGCCAGCGCCAGAGTCGCAGCCGCCAATGCGTTCATTACGTTGTGACGGCCAGGCAGTGGCAGTTCGATTGCGATGCCGCCATCGGGCGTTTGCAACAGGAAGTGGCTGCCGGTCGCGCTGCTGCGCAGGTCGTGCGCGAGCACGTCGGCGCTGCTCTGCATACCGAAGCGCAACACGCGACGCGCGCCAACTCGATCGACGAAATATGGCGCGAAGGCATCATCGGCATTGACCACGGCGATACCATCGTCGGGCAACGCGTCGTAGATCGCACCTTTGGTCTGCGCCACGCCTAGCAGCGTGCCCATGCGCTCCAGATGCGCTGGCGCGATGTTGTTCACCAGCGCGATCCGCGGCTGCACGATGCTGGTGAGATAGGCGATATCGCCGGGCTTCCCAGCGCCCATCTCGTAGATCGAAAACTGCGCATCCTCGGGCGCATCCAGCACCGCCAGCGGCAGGCCGATCTCGTTGTTGCGATTGCCCGGGTTGGTATAGGTGCGGCCGACTTCGGCGAGGATGCCGTGCAGCAAGGTCTTGACCGAGGTCTTGCCGTTGCTGCCGGTCAACGCGATGACCAAAGCGTCGCGGCCCTGTTGCGCGCCGGCCGCAATCTCGCCCAACGCCGCCTGCGTATCCCCGCACAACAATTGCGGAAGGTCGCTATCGACCGGGTGACTGACCAGCAACGCACGCGCGCCGTTCGCTTGCGCCTGCACGATGAAATCGTGTCCGTCAAAACGCTCGCCGCGCAGCGCGACATACAGCGGTGCGTCGTTCGCATCCAGTGTGCGGGTATCGGTACGGACTGCATGAATTTCGAGCTCGGCTGCGTCGTCAGCGTCGGCATGCCCATCAATCAACCGCGCCTCACACCAGCGCCCGATCTGCGCGACCGTGAGCGGCCTCATGGTTTCACCTCAAGCTGCGTCAGTGCTTGCCGCGCATGCTGGATGTCATCGAATTCGCGGCGCACGCCACCGCTCTCTTGATAGCGCTCGTGGCCTTTGCCGGCAATCAGCACGACATCCTCGGATTGGGCCGAGCAAATAGCTGCATTGATTGCGAGCGCTCGATCGCGCTCGACCTGCGCTTGCCTGGGACGTGCGAAACCCGCGAGTATTTCGGCCACGATCGCGTCGCCGTTTTCGCCGCGTGGGTTGTCGTCGGTGACGATCAGCCGGTCGGCCAAACGTTCCGCAACGGCGGCCATCTGAGGACGCTTGCCGCGATCGCGTTCGCCACCGCAACCAAATACGCACACCAGCGCGCCGCGGGTGTGCGAGCGCAAATCGGTCAACGCCTGTTCCAGCGCGTCAGGCGTGTGCGCGTAATCGACGACCACCAGCGGCCGGTGACGCCCTCTCGAATCGATGTCGCCGCCGACTCGGCTCATGCGCCCGTTGATCGGCTGCAGGCGCGGCAACATCGCGGCGATGGCTGTCAATGGCCAGTCCAGCGCCAACAGCACGCCGGCAACCGCCAGCAGGTTATCGACGTTGAACCTGCCCAGTAGTGGCGAGTGGATGGGCAGTCGCGCGCCAGCGTGCAGCAGGTCGAAGGCGATCCCGGCGGTGTCCAGTTCGACTGAGTCGGCGCTGAGTAGCGCACGCGGATCGCCACGCGAGCTGATGCCAACGCAACGTATTTCGTCCACCAAATCAGTCGCCAACCACGCACCGGCAGCGTCATCCAGATTCAACACCGCAGCGCGCAAACCAGGATGCGAGAACAGTCGCGCCTTGGCCGCGAAATACGCGTCCATGTCGGCGTGGTAGTCGAGATGATCGCGCGAGAGATTGGTGAACACGGCGACATCGAACGCAACCGCGTCGACGCGACCTTGATCCAGCGCGTGCGATGACACTTCCATCGCCACATGCGTGGCCCCGGCATCGCGCATCTCGGCCAGCAACCGATGCACCGCGATCACATCGGGCGTGGTGCGCTCGCCCGCCGTCACCTGACCATGCAAACCGGCGCCCAGCGTTCCGATGCTGCCGGCAGTCTCGCCGTGCAAGCTGAGTGCTTGCGCGAGCAGTTGCACGGTCGAGGTTTTGCCATTGGTGCCGGTGACGCCGATCAGCACCAGCGCCTGCGAAGGCGAGTGATAAAACCGGTCTGCAATCGCGCCCAATGCATCGCGCAATCGATCCACACCAATCGCATTTGCGGGCACATCAACGCTCGCCGGCGCTGGCGCATCAAACACGATCGCTGCCGCGCCTGCTTCCAGCACGTGCGACACGAACTGCAGCCCGTGCGCGCTCGCGCCGGCCATCGCAAAAAAGGCGTCGCCGGCGCACACATGGCGGCTGTCCACTGTCAGTCCCGACACCCGCACGTCGTGCGCTGCCGGCACGCTTGCAAACCCCTCAAGCAAGGCGGACAAGGCCATCGCGCTCATCGAGCTTGCGCTCCATTGTCGGCGGCAGGCGCGATCACGGCCTGCGGCTGGACGACAGCGGGTGCCGTCGCGTCGGGCGGCGCCACATCGGGCGGCAGTTCGGCTTCGGGCAGCACCTGCATCGCCGGCGTCTTGCCGGGCTGGGCGACGTACCACTGCTGCACGTTGTCGGGCGGCACATCCATCAGTCGCAAAGCGCCATCCATGACCTTGCTGAAGACGGGCGCCGACACCAGACCACCGTAGTACACGCTGCCTTTCGGATCGTGCACCATCACCACCATCACAAACTTCGGCCGACTGGCCGGCACCAGACCGACGAACACGCTGTCGTAGATCTTGCTATAGCCACCGCGCGCGGCGTAGCGGGCCGTGCCAGTCTTGCCGGCGACGCGGTAGCCCAACACGGCCGCCTTGGGTGCAGTGCCTTCGGGACTGACCACGGTTTCCAGCATCTGCAACACGGTGTGCGCAATCTGCGGATCAAGCACCGCTCGGCTCGGGCTGTTTGCGCCTTTGACGAAAGTCGGTGTGACCAGTCGTCCGCCATTGCCGATCGCGGCGTAAGCCTGCGCCAGTTGCAAAGCAGTGACCGACACGCCATAGCCGTAGGCGATCGTTGCCTTTTCCACCGGTCCCCACTTGCGCGCCGGAGGCAACACGCCACCAGACTCGCCGGGAAAGCCGCTACCGGACGCGAGACCGAAACCGAACCGGTGAAACACGTCGTACATGTGATCGGACGTCATCTTCAATGACAGCTCTGCGGCGCCGACGTTGGATGACTTGGTGATGATGCCGGTCAGCGTCAGCACGCCATGGTTGTGGGTGTCGTGGATCACGTGCCCGGCCAATTGCAGCGAGCCCGGATTGGTGTCGAAAAGCGAGGTCGGTTTGAACTTGCCGGTTTCCAGCGCAGCCGACACCGTGAACGCCTTCATCACCGAACCTGGCTCGGTGACATCGGTAGCGGCACGATTGCGGTGCGCGCTGGGGCGATTGTCGGTGCGCGAGTTCGGGTTGTACGACGGCAGATTGACCATCGCCACGATCTCGCCGCTCTGCACGTCGAGAATCACCGCGCTGCCGGCACTTGCGTTGTTGGCGCGAATGGACTCCGCCAATTCGCGATAGGCAAGATACTGGATGCGTCGATCAATCGACAACGCCAGATCGCGACCCGGCACCGCCTGCCTCACCAAGTCGACGTTCTCCACGATGCGACCTTTCAGGTCGCGAATCACGCGCTTGGCTCCAGGCTTGCCGGTCAACCAGTCGTCGAACGCAAGCTCCACGCCTTCCTGGCCACGATCATCGACGTTGGTGAAGCCAAGCACGTGCGCCATCACCTCGCCGAGCGGATAGAAGCGACGATATTCGCGCTGCGAAAACACTCCCGGAACGCCAAGTGCGATGATCGCGTGCGCATCGTCCGGATTCAGATGCCGACGCAGGTACATGAACTCCTTGTCGCCGCGCTTTGCGATTTGCGCCGACAGCTCGGCCACCGGCACGCCGAGCGCAGTTGCCAGTTGCGGGAAGCGATCGGCGTGCAATTTCAACTCGCTGGGATTGGCCCAGAGTGATTCCACCGGCGTGGAAATCGCCAGCGGCTCGCCATTTCGGTCGGTGATCATGCCGCGCGAAGTTGCGATCGGCAGTTCGCGCAGGAATCGCGAGTTGCCCTGATCGAGATAAAACTGCTTGTTGATGAATTGCAGGTCGACTGCGCGCGCCATCAACGCCAGCGAGGCAACGCCCAAAAAGATGCCAACACCCAGCACACGCGAGCGCACGCTCAGTCCGGCGGCGCGCACCATGGCTGTGGCTGCCGGTGGACGTCGGCGCGCGGCAGCGTTGCGCGGATCGCCGGCGGAATTGCTGCCGCGATTGACTCGTCCTGCACCCGGAAGCAGATCGTGCAGCTTCATGGCCGCACCACCACGATGTCCTGGCTGGCCGGATACAACATCCCCAACTTGCCGGTGGCGATGCCCTCGATACGGTTGGTTTCCGCCCAGGTCGCCTGTTCCAGTTGCAGGCGACCGAACTCGATGTTGAGCTCGTCGCGCTGGCGCTCAAGCCGCGTCAATTCGATGAACGCCTCGCGATGCTTCTGCCGCGCGTAGACCACTGCAATCCCGCTGGCGAGTGTTGCCAGCAGCAGCAGGATGAAGCTGGCGGTGACGAACCTCATGCCAGGCGCTCCGCGACGCGCAACACGGCGCTGCGGGCGCGTGGATTGATCGCCAGTTCGTCGGACCGCGCCCGCTGCGGGCCACCGATCTCGCCCAGACTCGGCGTGAACGGTATTTCCATCGGCATCCGTCGATTGCCGGCGGGCGGCTTGGCGTGGCCGGCAATGAAGCGTTTGACGATGCGGTCTTCCAGCGAATGAAAGCTGATCACCGCCAGCCGGCCACCGGGCTTCAGCCGAGCGTGCGCGGCGTCCAGGCCATGTTGCAGATCGTCCAGCTCGCGATTGATGTGGATGCGGATCGCCTGAAAGCTGCGCGTGGCCGGATGGATCCGGCTATCGCCGCGACCGACTACCGAAGCAATCAATTCCGCCAGTTGTGCGGTCGTGGTCAGCGGCATTTCATCGCGCCGCGCAACAATCGTGCGCGCGATGCGTCGGCTCAAACGTTCCTCACCAAAGTTCCACAGCACCGTGGCGATTTCATCGGCATCGGCGCGCGCTAACCACTGCGCAGCGCTTTCGCCGCCGAGGTTGTCCATCCGCATGTCGAGCGGGCCGTCATGGCGAAAACTGAATCCGCGCATGGCATCGTCGAGTTGCGGCGAGGAGACGCCCAGGTCCAGCAGCACGCCGTCGAGTCCGTCGGCAGTCGCATCCCACGCATCAAGCGCGGCAAAACTGTCGCGACGGATGGCCACCCGCGCGTCGTCGCCGAATGCCGCTTCGGCCTGCACGATCGCGTCGGGGTCCTTGTCCATCAGCAGCAGTCGTCCATTGGGTCCCAGTTGTTGCAACACGCCACGCGCATGTCCACCGCGCCCAAACGTGCCATCCAGATACGCTCCATCCCCCACCACCCGCAGGCCATCCAGCACCTGCGCCAACATCACCGGACGATGCGCGGACCCAGCGTCCGCGTGCGCGTCCGTCACAGCTGCAGATCGAGCAGGTCCGAACCCATGTCGGCGTCCGACAACGTCTGCTGGATCTGCGCGTGATGCGCCTGCTCGCTCCACAACTCGAACTTGTCGCCCATGCCCAGCAACACCGCGCGCCGCTCGATACCAACCGCAGCGCGATGGCTGGCCGGCACGCTGATGCGGCCGTTGCTATCGGGTTCGACAAAACTGGCCGCGCCGATCAGCTTCAATTGCAGCGTGCGGCTGCGGCTTTGCGCGCGCGGCAAGGCATTGACTTGATCGCGCAAGCGTTCCCACACGGGCTGCGGGTACAGGTACAGGCAGCCGGACTCGAACGGGTTATAGGTGATGACCAGCCGGTTGCCGCACTCGCGCGCGACAGCATCGCGGTAGTTGGTCGGAATCGCCAGCCGCCCCTTGTCGTCGATCGTGATCGCGGTTTCGCCCTGGAACATGCCCTCGCCCGCATCCGGTTGGCCCGCTAAAACGGGCTTGGACCCAAGAAAAATCCACGAATAACCAGATTTCCCCACAAGTCCCCACGATAGGAGTCGTGCACAGGGTTGTCAACAACTTTCCAGACCAATTTTAGCTAGACGCATCAATGGCTTGCGCCAGACTTCAGAGACTGGTTCAAGACTTATCCACTAACCGTTGTTTTGTCTCAGATTGTGAGATTGCTGCCATAACGCTGGCTTTCCAGGACAGACGATTCCAGCGTGCCAGCCGACTGGCCGGACGGTTTTGGACTGCGCACTTCGCCAAACCACTCGCGCATGGCGGCGATTTTGGAGCGGGACGTCCGGCCAGCGGTAGGCGCGAGTCTGCTTGGCGCTTACGTGGTCATTCCTATGAACACGATGGAGAGAGCTATCTGATCAGTCTTTGCGGAATGACCAGACCTTTGCATCGGAGTTGGTCTAACTCTGCTGCGAGAATCCTGCCTCGGAACATCAAATAAAGTGGCGGAGCCGGCCGATAAGCCGGGTTTTGTCGTGGACAGTCATTCGTCTAGGCGCAACGTTGCCGTTACGCTCAAGCAGCCTACCCGGACCCGACGCGGGCCGCGCCATTAGGTCCCTATTTGGCCTTGCTCCAGGTGGGGTTTACCGTGCCGTGCGGCGTTGGCCCCGCACGCGGTGCGCTCTTACCGCACCATTTCACCCTTACCGTCCTGCTTGCGCAGTCTTGGGCGGTTTGCTTTCTGTTGCACTGGCCGTCGGCTCGCGCCGCCCAGGCGTTACCTGGCACCTTGCCCTGTGGAGCCCGGACTTTCCTCGGCATCGGCACCCGTCGAAACGGATGCGATGACGCGACTGTCTGGCCGACTCCGCCGCGCGCATTGTGGCATGCCGGCGCGAGCGCGACTGCTATCGAAGTTCATCTCCCTGCGGGAGAGGACTTCACCCCATCTCGCCGCCATAGAGCGCCTTGCGCGATGCGCCGGTGAGTTCGGCCGCAACGCGCGCGGCCTGCGATGGGGGGAGGTGTTCGCAGAGTTTGGCGTATACGCGACGGCCTTCGATCAAGCGTTCATCCACGTCCTCGCCGACGCCCTCGATGAGGACGACGAACTCACCCTTGCGCTGATTGGGGTCTGCGTTGACGCGGGCATGTAAGGACGCCAGGTCGCCGTCGAGCACGGTCTCGAACAGTTTGGTCAGTTCGCGCGCGATCACGGCCATTCGGGCATCGCCGAATGCGCCGCGCGCGTCGGAAAGCATTTCTACAATCCGGTGCGAGGATTCGTAGAAAACCAGCGTGCGTGATTCGGCGGCGAGTGACGCAAGGCGCGACCTACGCGCCGCGGATTTCGCCGGTAGAAAGCCTTCGAACACAAAGCGGTCGCTGGGCAATCCGGCGACCGACAGCGCCGCGATCGCCGCGCAAGCGCCGGGTACCGGACTGACCCGAATGCCCGCAGCGCGGGCGGCGCGCACCAGTCGGTAGCCCGGATCGCTGACCAGCGGCGTGCCGGCGTCCGAGACCAGCGCCAGCGAATCGCCGGAACGCAGGCGCCCAACCAACCTATCGGCGATCTCGTCCTCGTTATGCTCATGCAGCGCGATCAGCGGGCGCTCGATGCCAAAGTGCGTCAGCAATTGCCGGGTGTGTCGAGTGTCCTCGGCGCAGATGGCCGCGACCGCGCGTAGTGTGTCCAGCGCGCGGGGCGAGAGATCGGCCAGGTTGCCGATCGGGGTCGCCAGCACGTGCAGGACGCCGGCTGTCGCGGTGCCTTCGGATTTCGCAATCGCCATCATCATCCCCGCGCCACGCCGCTGCGGCAGGCAGCAGGTATCATCTTACGATCTCCATCGCTACCAACTGTCATGAATTCTGTCGCCCGCACCCTTGCTTTCGCCGTGCTGCTGCCGTTGTTGCTGCTGGCCGGCTGCGCCACCACCGGTGATGTCTCCGAAGCACTGCCCGAGTTGCGCTCGGCCGATGCGCAATTGAGCAGTGGCGATGCGCGCGGTGCGGCGCAGGCGTACGAGCGTATCGCGGCGGCGGCACGCGGCGCTCTGCGCGATTCGGCGCTGGTACGCGCGGCGTCGGCATGGCAGCAGACCGGCGATTCCGCCAATGCGCGACGCGACCTGCAGGACGTCGATGGACGCCGTCTGCAAGGCGCCGACAGCGTTCGCCTGCGCCTGTTGCGCGCGGAGTTTGCACTGGTCGATGGCCACCCGGATCAGGCGGTCACCCTGCTGCAGCCGACTTCGGCGATCCCGGAGGAATTGCAGTTTCGCTGGCATCGCGCCCGTCGCGCCGCGTTGGAAAATTCTGGCGACAATTTTGGCGCTGCGGTCGAACTCTCGCTGCTCGAGCCGCTGTTTCCAAAGTCCGATGCAGCCGTCGTGCGCAAGCGGATTCCGGTCTTGCTGGGCAAGGTGGACGACGCCACCTTGACCACACGTACCGCCGCACTGCCGGAAGGTCATCCACTGTACGTGTATGCCGGACGGGTGCTGACCGCGCGCGGCCTGCCGTTGCCGCATCCGTATCAACGTGGCGTCGGCTGGCAGGCCAGCACAACACGTGCGCCGGCCGATCCGGATGGCTATCGGCCGCCGCTGAAGCTCGCGTTGCTGTTGCCGATCAGCGGCAGTATCGGCAACGCCGCGGCCGCCGCGCGCGACGGGTTCATGACTGCGTATTACGCCGATCAGCGCCGGCGTCCGCAGTTGCAGATCTACGACAGCGCGAAGGACGCAATCGGCGCGTATCGCAAGGCGATATCCGACGGCAACGATTTTGTGGTTGGGCCGCTGGCGCGCGATCAGGTGACCGAATTGTTTGGCCGCTCTGATCTGAGCGTGCCGTTACTGGCACTCAATCGCGGCACCACGTCGCCACCGCCGGGCAGCGCGAGTTTTTCGCTGGCACCCGAGGACGAAGGCATCGCCGCGGCGCAACGATTGCTGGGCAAGCGCCTGCGCCGCGTGATCACCATCGCCGGCGGCGACGACACCGCGCGGCGTTCGCTGGCCGCGTTCCACGATGCGTACACGCAAGGCGGCGGAGAGATCGCCGCCGACGTGCAGTTGTCCGCCAGCGGACCTGATTTTGGCCCCGCATTGCGTGGTGGACTGGCAACAGCAGGTGATCGCTACGACGCAATCTTCCTGGCGCTCAAGGCGCCGGCTGCGCGTCTGGTGGCAACGCAACTGTCGACGTCCGGCTACCGCGCCGTTCCGCGCATCAGCACTTCGCTGATCTTGTCCGGCGGCGGCACGCCGCGGCTGGATCAGGAACTCGACGGTATCGAATATCCAGATCTTGCCTGGCTGCTGCATCCGCTGCCGGGCCTGCCCGATGCCTCCGACATTGGCAACAAGCTGCCGTCGGCACGCGGTGGCGGCACGCGGTTATATGCGTTTGGGGCGGACGCTTACCGATTGGCGGTGTACCTGGAATCGCTGGCACTGCGCCCCGACGCGGTGGTGCATGGCGCGACCGGCGATCTGCGCCTGGATGGATTCGGCAACATCGTGCGCACGCCCGCATGGGCGGTGTTCAGCGGCGGTCGCGCGCGCCAAGCTGGCGATGGCGGGCTGGAGATGCAGCCCCTACGCGACGATGTCCCGCGCCCCGGCCATTGATCGCGCACGCTCGGGCGCTGCCTGGGAGCAGGCCGCGCTGCGCCATTTGCAAGCAGCCGGACTAAGCCTGCTCGGCAGTAATGAACGCTTTCGAGTCGGCGAAATAGACTTGGTGATGGATGATCGCGGCACCGTGGTCTTCGTCGAAGTGCGCTACCGCGGCGCCACGCAATTCGGCGGCAGCGCGGTGTCGGTGGATGCACACAAGCAGCGCAAGCTGATCGCCGCCGCACACTGTTACCTCGGGGCCAACCAGGCGCTCGCGCGCAAGCCGTGCCGCTTCGACGTGTTGGCTGTGGATGGCAGCGTGGATCCGCCAGTGATCGAATGGATTCGCAATGCGTTCGATGCGTTTTAAGGACGATTGCGGGCATGGAGATTCGATCATGATCGTTGCAGTCGCCCCATCGCGGTGAACTCGCTGCCCGAAGCAATTCTTGCGCAGTTGCGCGACGCGCTCGGCACCAATGCCGTGCTCAGCGATCCCGCTGAATGCCTGACCTACGGTTCCGACAATTCGCGCAAGTACGCGATGCCGCAGGCGGTGGCGCTTCCAACCACCAGCGAACAGGTGCAAGCGATCGTACGCATCGCCCGCGCAGCTCGTCTGCCGATCGTTGCGCGCGGACGCGGCACCAACACCACGGGCGCAGCGGTTCCGGTGGCCGGCGGCATCGTGGTCAGCTTCGAAAGGATGAATCGCATTCTGGCGATCCATCCCGATGATCGCGTCGCGATCGTGCAACCGGGCGTGATCAATGGCGACCTGCAGACGGCACTGGCCGCGCACGGATTCTTCTGGCCGCCCGATCCCACCAGCGCGCCTTATTGCACGATTGGCGGCAACCTCGCCTGTAACGCCGGCGGTCCGCACGCGGTGAAATACGGGGCTACGCGCGACAATGTGCTCGGACTGGTGTTCGTTGATGGTCGCGGTGAGTCGATCCGTTGCGGCGGTCCGGTGACGAAAAGCGCCAGCGGCTATGACCTGACGCGTTTGTTGGTTGGCTCGGAAGGCACTCTGGGGTTGATCGTCGAAGCGACCCTAAAATTGACGCCCAAACCGACTGCGCGTCGCAGCCTGCGTGCGCTGTATCACGACGTCGACGGCGCAGCTTCTGCGGTTGCGCGGCTAATGGCACAACCGGTGACGCCGT
Organism: Lysobacterales bacterium; assembly: GCA_038216155.1. Taxonomy (GTDB): domain Bacteria; phylum Pseudomonadota; class Gammaproteobacteria; order Xanthomonadales; family Xanthomonadaceae; genus SZAS-103. Next base: position 930 of record JBBQQH010000041.1, on the reverse strand, counting down.
CGATGCTGGAATTCATGGACAGCGCCTGCGTGAAGCTGGCGCGCGAAGTCGGCGGTGCCGACATTCCCGATGCCGGCGCGTTGCTGATGATCGAAGCCGACGGCCAACCCGCTGCACTTGATGCAGCGATGGATGCATTGCTGCGCGCCGCCGACGGAGACGGCGCGATCGCGCTCGACATCGCTCCGGACGAAACCGCGCGCGAACGCCTGTGGGCCGCACGCCGCGCATTGTCGCCGGCCTTGCGCACGCTGGCCGAAGGCAAGATCAACGAGGACGTTGTGGTGCCGGTGTCGCGCATTCCCGATCTGGTGCGTGCGGTCAGCACGATCGCCGCTGAATCCCGCTTGCCGATCCTGTGCTTTGGCCACGCCGGCAACGGCAACTTGCACGTCAACATCCTGTTCGACCCACTCGATGCAGATCAATGCACACGCGCCGACGCAGCGCTGGAGCGAGTGTTCGACACCGTGGTCGCACTCGACGGCCAAGTCTCCGGCGAACACGGCATCGGCTTGGTCAAGCGCGACCTGCTTGCACGCGCGTTGCCGCCAGCGACCATGGCGTTGATGCAAGCAATCAAGGCGCAGTTCGATCCTGATGGGTTGTTCAATCCTGGCAAACTGCTGCCTGATTCGGAACCACTTCAATGATCCGGTTAGCGCTCGTCGTATCGATATTGATCTGTTCCTGCCCCGTAATGGTGCTCGCGTCGCCGTCGGCAACACAGATTCGCATTGATTCGCGCTGGTGGGGCTTGAACCCTGATGCGCCAACAAAAACTGTCCTGGGGTTCTACCCCGTTTCCACGGACGGTTTGATTAAGGCCTGAAACTCCCGATCACGCCGGGCAACTCTACGACGCATTCGCGGATTGTGGAACCGCTCCAGGTAGTCGAACAGATCGGCCCGAGCCTCATCGCGGGTCCG
>JBBQQH010000040.1:0-29241 GCA_038216155.1 Lysobacterales bacterium | reverse complement strand
GCTCCACTGCGGCCCGACCCAGTTGGCTTTCAGGTCGAAGCCGTCGGTCTTGATGGTGCCCAGATTGGCCAGGAAGACGGTTCGCGGGTAGAGCTTGCCGCCGGCCCAGCGGGATAAGCCATAGCACACACCGGTCTGGTCGTATCAGCGCGAACAGACGTTGAGCACTTGCTGGATGTCAGGCGCCTGAATTGCGTCGGTGACCTTGTAGTTGAAATAGTCGACCTCGAAATCCAGCTTGCTCGACCACGACAGATCGTCCGCCCACGACGGACTCCAGACTGCTCCCAGGCTGTAGTTGCGCGATTTCTCCGGCTGCAGTGCTGGATTGCCGCCGGTGAACGTGGTGATCTGCGTGTTGGCCTGCTCGAAGTTGGGCGACGCGCCTTGCGCCGCACAACCGGCCGCGAAGGAAGGATCCTTCGGCCCCGGATTGCCGGTCGAACCACATGGATCGACCAAGGTCGCGCCGAACTGGGTCAGCCCGAACAACTCGCCCAGGTTCGGGGCACGGAATCCGGTCGAGTAGGTGCCGCGCAACACCAGATCCTGGATCGGCTGCCAACGAAATCCCACTTTGCCCGTCGTAGCGCTGCCGAAGGTGGAGTAGTTCGAATAGCGCAACGCGAGATCGGTGGTGAACGTCGAAGTCCACGGCAGTTGCAGCTCGCCGTAAGCTTCGTCGACGTGATAGCTGGCCGACACCGGCGCGGCGAACGAATCCTGCGATTCGCCAGTCTGCCGCAACGGATCGGGATTGAAACTACCCTGATATCGGCGATGTTCGTAACCGAATGAATAACCCGCGTGACGATCGCCCATCGACCATAGGCTGCCCGACAAGTTGGCATTGAACAGATCTAGCACCTGCTTGCTGGAATCCACCTGATTGGTCGCAATGTAGTTGAACATCTGCGGCGTGATTGGGCGACCTTCGCCACCGAACAGGTCGAGCGGCACACAACCTGGGCTGGCTGCGCAAATCGCCGGGTCGCCCAGCGCCAACTTCAGCTTGCCGACGTTGAACCCGTTAATGAAACGCTGCGTGGCCTTGTTTTCGGTGTGGACGTAATCCACGTTCCAGTCGTTTGGCGTCGAGCCCCAGTTGAAGGTGCCTGCCAACCCGAGGTTGACGTACCAGGTGTCGACGTCCTGGGTGAAGATACGCGGCCCCAGCTCGATCGGACGCTTGGTGATAAAGCCGAAGTTGGTTGCGGGATTGAGGTCGATGCCGAACGGGTTGTATGGATTGAGCGCCGAGATGACGATGGTGTCGGCGATGCCGCCGGTACCGGCAAACGGACCAACGACGATCGGTTCCGGTGCGGCCTGGTTGGCCGAGGTGCGATTGTTGTACAGCGCCTTGGCATGTAACGAGACGCTGTCGTTGATCTCGTAGTTGGCGCTGCCAAACAGGCTCTTGCGCTTGCTTGGGGTCAGCAGCAGATTGAACGGCGCGTAGTTGAAGCGATCCGCGCTGCCGAAGTTGTGATAGGTGCCGCCGGGAGCGGTGGGATTGCCGCCGTTGTAATTCGGCGTGGTCACGCCGTTGTTGAGGGTGATGTCGAACCAGTCGTCGCCAGCCGCATCGCAGAAGCCGGGCGTTCCGGGAACGAGAATGCGCGGGTCGCAGAAGATGAATCGACCCTGCGGCGTACCCGAACTGCCGCTGCCCTGTCCGGCACCAGGCACCGGCGCACCACTCGCCTGCGCAAACTTCGACGCGCTGATCGCGTCTTGTTCGACATAGCTGGCGGCTAGTACACCGTTGAAATGTTCGTCACCGCCACCGATGGTGATGTCGGCCTGCTTGTTGGCGCCACCCAGGCCGCCGTAACGGCCATACTTGGTGTGGACCAGCGCACCGTCAAAATTCTTGCGGGTGATGATGTTGACCACGCCGGCAATCGCGTCCGAGCCGTAAATGGCCGATGCGCCGTCTTCCAACACTTCGATGCGGTCCACGATCGCCAGCGGAATCGTGCTGAGGTCGGAGCTGCCCGAGACACCCGAGGCCGAGGACTCATTCACCCAGCGCAGGCCGTCGACCAGCACCAACACGCGCTTGGATTCGAGATTGCGCAAATCCACCTGCTGCGAGCCGGCGCCAATGCCGCCGCCATCGGGCGGATAACCGAAGTTACCGGACGAGTTGAACTTCCCATTGAGCGCCTTGCCGCTGGCGGTGAGCTGCTGCAGGAATTCGCCGACGCTGGTGGCGCCGCTCTTGTCGATCTGCGCGCGACTGATGACCGCGACCGGCGCACTGGTGACTCTGTCGGTCTGCTTGATGCGGGTACCGGTGACCTCGATTCGATCAAGTTCGGTCACTTTCTTGCTGTCTGCATCCGCTGGCGCGGTGGCGTCCTGCGCATGGACGGAGAGCGGCAGGGTTGCTACCAGCAGGCCGATGCGGATGGCGCTGGACAGGCGGGACGGACGGGAGCGCTGATGGGAATGCACGGGCGGAATCTCCAGTGGGGGCAAACGGCGAAAGTTTGGTTACGCAGTGGGCAACTGTTCAGTGTTGTAAAGAAAATGTAAACACAGTGCAAGTGCTTTGTGACACAGTCGGCGAAATTGTCATATGCCGCGCAGGATCAGGCTGATTCCGACCAGCAAAAGGAACAGTGCAAATATCCGTTGCAGGGCGATGCCGCCGAGCCGATGTGCGAGCCGTGCGCCCAGTGGCGCGGTCAACACCGACGCCAGCGCGATGCCCACTGCGGCCGGCACAAACACGAAACCGACGCTGCCGTGTGGAAGGCCGCCTACCGGCCCGTGCATCGCGTAACCGGCAGCACTGGCGAGACCAATCGCCACGCCGCAAGCGCTGGACGTACCCACAGCGCGCACTGGTGCGACCCGGCGCCAGATCAGCAACGGCACGGTCAGGCTGCCGCCGCCGATTCCGACCAGCGCCGAGATAACCCCGATGCCCAGGCCGGCAACAGCGATACCGGCGTCGCGCGGGATGGGCGCGTCGGGATTCGCATCGCGATTGCGATTGCCGGCCAGCAGCAGTTGCGCGGCAGCCAGCAAGCAGTAAAGCGCCACGCCCCAGCGCAGCACGCTGCCCGGCAGATGCGTGGCCAGCAGGCTGCCCAGCCAGCCGCCGATCAGCAGGCCGGGCAGCAACGTGATCACCGTTGGCCACAACACGCTGCCGCGGCGGGCATGCGCGCTGGCCGAGGACAATGCGGTCAGCACGATGCTGGCCAGCGAGGTCGCCAACGCCGCCTGCATCGCGAATTCGATTGGCACCCCGCGCAGCGGCAAAAACCACGCCAGCGCGGCCACCAGCACCAGTCCGCCACCGATGCCGAGCAAGCCGGCCAGCAGTCCGGCGATGGCGCCCAGCAGCGGATACAACAGCCAGCCGGTCACGGCGCTAGCCGTCGTCGACGCGCCTGCATCAACGCGTTGCAGCCATCGGACCGCGCAAGCGCTTGGGCTACACTGGATGGCATGCGAATACTCTCCCGCTGGACCACGCGCTGGCTGCTGATCGGATTGCTGGCCGCGCCATTGTCGGCCTCCGCTGCAACGTTTGACGACCCCCGCCTGCCGAATGTGCGCGACGCGTTGGAAATCGCCGAACAGGGTCGGCTGGATCCACGCACCCTGCAAGGCCTGGCCGACCATCCACTGGCATCGTGGATCGAATACGCGCAGCTCAAGCACGACCTTGCCTACGCCAGTCCCGAGCAGGTGCGCGCCTATCTCAACCGCTATCTCGGCCAGCCAGCAACACGGCTGCTGCGCGATGCGTGGTTGCAGCAACTCGATCGCCGCCAGGACTGGCCCAACTTCCGCACATTCTATGCAGGCAGCGACAAGCCGGCGCTGCAATGCGGCGATCTGGCGGCGCGGCTGGCGACCGGCGCGGTCGATGCGACGTGGGACAGCGATGCAATCGCGTTGTGGAGCAGCACCAGCGCCTCGCTGCCGGGCGACTGCGATGCGCCATTCGCGGCACTGGCCAACCGCGGCAAATTGACCTCCGATCTACGCTGGAAACGCATTGAACTGGCGGCCGACGCCGGCAATGATGCAGTGATGCGCGCCAGCGCGCGCGGCTTGCCCGCGTCGGATTTCGCGCAGGCGATGTCCTACGCAGCCTTCATCGATTCGCCGTCGATGTCGGCATCAGCGTGGCCCAAAACCGATCGCAGCCGACGCATCGCCGCCGACGGCTTGGAGCGCATGGCCCACCGCAATCCCTCCGGTGCGGAGCAAATGCTGTCGAGCATCGGTCCCGCGCTGCAATTGAACGCGGCACAACGCGGCCAGGTGTTGTACGACGTCGCGCTGTGGACGGTAGCCTCCTATCTGCCCGGATCCGCCGCGCGCCTGGCCGCGGTTCCGAAGTCATCGTATGACGTACGCCTGCACGAGTGGCACGTGCGCGAGGCGATGTCGCGCGGCGACGACGCCACGGCGTTGCGAGCGATCGCGGCGATGGACACGGTGCAACGCAATGACCCGCGTTGGCAGTATTTTGCTGCGCGCATGCGCGAGCGCGCAGGCGATACGGCTGGCGCTAAAGCGCTGTATGCGCAGGCTGCACGCACTGCGACGTTTCACGGATTTCTGGCCGCCGACCGCCTAAATCTGCCTTACGCCATCTGTGCACTCGAGTTGCAGCCCAGCCGCAACGACAGCGCGCGCATCGCGGCCAATCCAGCGCTGGTCCGCGCGCTCGACCTGTTCCGCATCGATCGCACCAGCTGGGCGCTGGTCGAGTGGAAACAGGCAATCACCGGGATGAGCGACAACGAACGTCAAATTGCCGTCTCGTTGGCGCAGGATGCCGGCTGGTACGACCGTGCCCTGTTCACGCTGGGCAAGCACGCCGATGGTACGCCAGCGCCGGACGAACTGCGCCTGTATTCATTGCGTTTTCCGCTCAACCACGCGCGTAACGTGCAAGACGAAGCCCAACGCAACGGCATCGATCGCGCCTGGGTTGCAGCGGAGATCCGCGCCGAAAGCGGCTGGATGCCGAACGCGCGTTCCTCGGCCGACGCCCGCGGCCTGATGCAGTTGCTGCCGTCCACCGGCGCGAAGGTGGCGCGCGCCTTGGGCGTGGCCTGGAGCGGCCCCGACACGCTGTCTCAGCCGCTGACCAATATCACGTTGGGCGCCGCCTATCTGCGGCAGATGCTGGACCGGTTCGACGGCAAGACCTATCTGGCGATCGGCGCATACAACGCCGGCAGCGCGCCGGTGCAGCGCTGGCTTGCGCAGCGTCCAACGTTTGACCCGGACTTCTGGATCGAGACGGTCAGCTACAAGGAAACTCGTGAATACATCGCCCGCGTGCTGGCCTTCAGCGTGATCTACGACTGGCGCTTCGATGGTCGTGCCACGCCGCTGAGCGATCGCATGCTTGGTCGCATCACGCCCGTCACGCAACGTCGCGGCTTTGTCTGTCCGAGCAATCCGAATGGATCCACCGCCGATGATTCGGATGCTGGAGAAACGCAGTGAAACCCTCGCGCATCGTGATCCTCGGCGGCACCGGATTTGTCGGCCACGCACTGGTCGAGCGGCTGGTTGCCGATGGCCACAAGATTACCGTGCTCAGTCGCAACAGCGCCACGCACCTGGATCGGCAACTGCCGCCAGGCGCTGACATCCGCGACTGCGACGTGTATTCGACCGATGCACTGGCGCTGGCCCTGCGCACGGCGAATGCACAGGTCGCGATCAACCTGGTCGGCATTCTCAACGAATCCGGTCGCTGGGGCCGCGGCTTCCGGCGCGCACATGTGGAGCTCACACAGGCTTTGGTCGCCGCCTGCCAGCAGGCTGGTACGACTCGACTGCTGCAGATGAGCGCCCTCAACGCTGGCCGCGGCCGCAGCCACTATCTCGCCACGCGCGGTGAGGCAGAGGCGCTGGTGAAAGCATCCACGCTTGCATGGACGATCTTTCAGCCATCGGTGATTTTTGGCCCGGGCGACGGATTGTTCTGCCGCTTTGCAGGCTTGCTGAACTTGTTGCCGATGCTGCCGCTGGCGCGTGCGCACGCGAAATTCGCGCCGGTCTTCATCGGCGATGTGGTCGACGCATTTGCGCGGGCGTTGCACGATCCATCCAGCATCGGCCAGATTTACGAGTTGTACGGGCCGGATGTGTACACGCTCAAGCAACTGGTGCAGATGACCGCGCGGCGGCTCGGCTTGCGACGCACCATCATCGCGCTACCCGACGCGGTCGGACGACTGCAGGGCTTGTTGTTCGATTTCGTGCCAGGGAAACCATTCTCCAGCGACAACTTTCGTTCGCTGCAAACCGATTCGGTCGGTGGCATCGACGGCCTGCATCGGCTCGGAATCAAACCGACGGCGGTCGCGGCGGAATTGCCGGACATCCTTGGCCATGACGACGATCGCCAGGCCCGGCTGGATCGTTACCGCGCGCGTTATTGACCGGGCACTATCCGTCGATGGACATCTATCTGGTCGGCGGTGCGGTACGCGATGCGCTGCTGGGCCGCAGCGGCGGCGATCGCGATCACGTTGTCGTCGGCGCCACGCAGCAGCAACTGCTTGACCTGGGATACAAAGCAGTCGGTCGGGATTTTCCGGTGTTCCTGCATCCGCAAACGCACGAGGAACATGCACTCGCGCGCACCGAGCGAAAATCGGCGCGCGGTTATCGTGGCTTCGTCGTGGATGCCGATCCATCGGTGACGCTGGAGCAGGATCTCTCGCGCCGCGATTTCACCATCAATGCAATCGCGCAGGCGAACGAAGGCACGCTGATCGATCCGTATGGCGGGGCGCGCGATCTCGATGCGCGCGTGTTGCGGCATGTCAGCGAAGCGTTCGTCGAGGATCCGGTGCGGATCCTGCGTGCGGCGCGATTCATGGCGCGCTTTGCGAGCCTTGGTTTTTCGATCGCGGCAGAAACGATGGCGCTGATGCGGCAGATGGTGATTGATGGCGAAGTGGACGCGCTGGTGCCCGAACGCGTGTGGCAGGAAACCGCGCGTGCGCTGGCCGAGCCTACGCCGTCGGCGTTCCTCGCAACTCTGCGTGCTTGCGGCGCGCTGGCGCGGGTGATGCCGGAAGTCGATGCGCTGTACGGCGTACCGCAACGCAAAGAGTTTCACCCGGAAGTTGATACCGGAGTGCATGTCGAGATGGTCTGCGACATGGCCGCGCGACTGGCGCCGGGCGATGTCACGATCGGCTTTGCCGCGCTCACGCATGACCTGGGCAAGGCGCTAACGCCGGTCGAGGTGCTGCCGAAACACATCGGCCACGAACACGCTGGAAGGCAACCGCTCGCGGCGCTGTGCAAGCGCCTGAAGCCGCCGCAGGAAATATGCGAACTGGCGTTTATCTGCTGCCGCGAGCACCTCAACGTGCATCGACTGGACGAATTGCGCGACGACACCATCATCGAGTTGATCGGGCGCTGCGATGGCTGGCGCAAGCCGTTGCGCATCGAGCAACTGGCGACCGTTTGCGAAGGCGACAAGCGTGGGCGGTTGGGCATGCAGGACAGTGCTTATCCACAAGCGAACAGGTTGCGCGCTTTGTTTGCTGCAGCGCTGGCGGTCAAGGCGACCGAGGTGATGGGAAGCGACGCAACTTCGCTCGACGCGGCGTCCGGCAATGCATCGTCCGAGCCAGCGAAACTTGTTGTCGGCAAGGACATCGGCGAACTTCTGCGACGCGCGAGGATTGCCGCCGTGCACCGCGAACGCCAGCGACTGTGCGAAGGCTGAACCGCACCCGCCACGATTCCAGAAAAAATCAGGCAGCCATCACCGTGCGTTCGCGTCACCCAGCCTTTGTTCGATCCACGCCAATGAATTTCTCAATGGCGTGAAGACCACGCTCATGCCGATCAACACACCAATGCTGTTGGCCAGCGCATCCATCGGATCGGGCGTGCGATTGGGCGTCAGCCCCTGCAAGAACTCCATCGCGATTCCGTATGCAATCAGCAGCAACGCCACGCGAATCAACGTCCGCTTGCCTGAGAATAATTGCACTGCCATCGCCGCGAGCGACGCATAAGCGAGCGCGTGTCCAAACTTGTCGCTGTTGGGCACCTCCGGCAACGGCGGCACGATCGCCAGTGACAGCACCACAACCAGCACCAACATGGCCGCCCACAACGCCAGCCAAGCGCGCGGCCAGCGCAATGGACGCATCGCGGCGAGGGCTTTCAGCGCATATCCGTTCACAGGCGACGCCGCAAATCAGCGTGTGCAAAGGCGGCCGAGAAATCCACGCCGCGATGAAATCCCATCAGGGCAAAACGCTCGCCCATCTCCTCCGGTAGGGTCAACCGCTTGACCTGCTGCGCGAGCGCAAGACGCTCGACTTCCGGCAGCTCAGCGCTACGCGCAAATGCATCCTGCAAGCCATTTCCCAGCAGAAATTGCGCCTGCGTGCAGTAACCAGCCAGCTCGAATCCCGCATGCGTACCGGCCTCGGCCAACGCAGTGAAATCCACTGACGCGGTCAGATCCTGCAAGCCAACTAGCACGTATGGATTGTGATGCACGCGATGTCGGTAGTGGCACAGCAACGTGCCCTCGCCGCGGTCGTCGGAATAGAACTCGGCGCGCGGGTAGCCGTAGTCGCAAAACAACATTGCGCCTTGGCGCAGAAGGCCGCCGACGGCCTGAATCCAGTACGGCAATTGCGGCAGCACTTCCGACCGATAGCCATTGGCGAAGCGTGCCTGCGTGTCCGCACGCCGACGATCGCGCTCGACATGCCGCACTGCCGCACGCAACAGCGCATCGGCCGGGCGATCGACGCACCGAAAGCCGCCATCTGCATCCATCGCCACGCATTCCTCGAACGCCTCGCCGTCGCGCAGCACGAAACGCGGGGTTGGCAGCGCGTCCAGCACTTCGTTTGCAAACAGCACGCCGCGCCATTCCTGTTCCGGCGGTCCGTCCAGCCACTGCACGCGGTCAAACAGCGCCGGGCGCAACGCTTGCTGCAGGCGCTGTCGCTGGCGCTCGCGCAGGTCGGCGTTGGGTTCAAGCATCAGATAACGCAATGGCAACTGATTGAGCGCATCCAGCCGCAGCAGGATCTGTTCGGCGAATGCGCCGCTGCCGCCGCCAATTTCGAACACTGCGGCATCCTCGCCAATCGCATCCAGCACGGGCACCAACGCATGCGCGATGCAATGCGCGAAGACGTCGCCGAGTTCGGACGCGGTGATGAAATCCCCATCCTCGCCAAACTTGCGCGAGCCAGCGCTGTAATAGCCCAGCCCCGGCGCATACAGGCATAACTCCATGTAGCGCCAGAACGGCAGTGCGCCGTTCGCCTGCCGAATCTCGTCGGAAATCAGCGCGCTAAGGCGATCGCTGTGCGCTTGCTGTTCGGCGCTTGGCCTGGGCAAATCCATCATCTGCATCGAATCAGCATAACGAGAAACCAGACCGACGACGTTGCTACAGCCGCCGCCGCTCCAGCGATTTGTGCATTCAATTCCGCTCATCGGGCCAATTTTCGCAGTTCAGCCATCCGACATCCGAACGCGCTACCATCGTCCCACCTACCAACCGGAGAGTCCCATGCGCAAGTTCCTGATCGTGGCCGCCAGCGGCCTGTTGTTGTCGATGCCGCTCGCACTGTCTGCCATGGCGCAGGCAATGAATTCGCCGGTCGGCACCTGGAAGACGATCGACGACAAGACCAACAAGCCCAAGTCGCTGGTCGAGATTTCCGAGGTCAACGGCAAGCTGTCGGGCAGGATCATCGAGCTGTTCCGCGACCCTTCCGAAGAGCAGAACCCGATGTGCGACAAGTGCAAAGGCACACTGCACAACAAGCCGATCAAGGGTCTCGTGATCCTCTGGGGCCTGAGCAAGGATGGCGAGGAATGGGACGGCGGATCGATCATGGATCCGAAGACCGGCAAGGTCTACAAGGCCAAGCTCGAAGTCGAGAACGGCGGCAAGGACCTTGCGGTGCGCGGCTTCCTTGGGTTTTCGATGTTTGGCCGCAGCCAGACCTGGCATCGCGAAAAGTAAGCGCTGCGCCACCTCAAAGATATTGAATCAACAACCCGCCGGATTCGCGTCCGGCGGGTTTTTTTTGCGCGCCGCGGCTAGACTTGCCCGATGCACAGCAATCAACCTGCCGCCTCGCCAGCACCCGTTGCACTGATCACCGGCGCGGCAAAACGCATCGGCGCGCAGATCGCGCGCACCCTGCATGCGGCCGGTTACGACCTTGCCCTGCACTATCGCCATTCGCGCGCCGCGATGGACGTGCTGGCCACGGAACTGGAATCGCAGCGCGCCAACAGCACGCTGGTATTGCAGGCTGACCTGGCGCAATTCGATCGCCTGCCAGAATTGATCGCACACACCATCGGTCGCTTCGGTCGCCTCGATGCGCTGGTCAACAATGCATCGAGTTTCACGCCGACGCCGATTGGCACGATCACGCCTTTGCTGTGGGATTCACTGTTCGCATCCAATGCACGCGCGCCGCTATTCCTGTCGCAGGCAGCAGCGCCGCACCTGCGCGCGAGCGGCGGCGCGATCGTCAATCTGGTCGACATCCACGGCGAACGCCCGCTCAAGGATCACACCGTGTACTGCATGGCCAAGGCCGCGTTGGTGATGCTCACGTTGTCGCTGGCCAAGGAACTCGGACCCGAAGTGCGGGTAAATGCGATCGCGCCGGGCGCAATCCTGTGGCCCGAGTCGGACGATATGTCCGAGACGCAAAAAAACGGCTTGCTCGCACGAACGCCGTTGCAGCGACTGGGCGATCCAACCGACGTTGCGACGGCGGCGCTATTCCTGCTGCGCGATGCGCGCTATACCACTGGCCAGATCCTGAACGTCGATGGCGGCCGATTGCTGTCGGCGTGATCGCAACGGGTATCCTGTTGCTATGAACGCACGCTCGCCGCCGATCGAACACATCCCCGCCATCCGCATCCGCCGCTGGGGCCGCGTCCGCAAGGGCAGTCAAGCTGGAACGTATGCGCAATCGTTCGAGGACATGATCCTCGAAATGCTCGGCCGCATACCGCAGTCGCGCGAACTCGCCTGCACCACGCCGAACGCTCGCGCGCATGCGATCGGCGAGGCAGCGGCACGCAAGGCGGCATTGGTCGCCGGCACGTTGGCGCTGCCGCCCGGCGCGCTGGGCTGGTTGACGGTGGTACCGGAACTGTTCTCGATCTGGCGCATCCAGTCGCAAATGGTCGCCGACATCGCAGCGACGTATGGCCGTGGCTGGCAACTCACGCGCGAGCAGATGATGTTCTGCCTGTTCCGCCACACCGCCGCGCAGGCCATGCGCGATATTGCGGTCCGCGCCGGTGAGCGCTGGCTGGTGCAGGCCGCTTCATTGGCAGCAATGCGCACCGCCGCGCGCAAGATCGGCATCAAACTTTCGAAACGCGGCATCGGCCACGGCATCGCTCGCTGGTTGCCGATCGTCGGCGCGGTCGGCGTTGGCAGCTATGCCTGGTACGACACCCGCCAGGTCGCACGTACCGCGATCGACCTGTTTGCCATGGAATCAGCCGCCGGATTCTCGCTCGGCAGCGACGAAGGCGCGTTGTACGACTGAGATCATCATCAGCATGATTCTGGGACGTCTCCGCGTGAGCGCACTCCATATCTGGAGTCAATGCATCTCCAACGTTGCCGAATGCTGTGTGGCGATTGTTCTCGCACTTTGTGTGACGTCGCCGGCGTGCGCCGCAGAAGCCAAGTCTGCCGTAATTGACGACCCCGCCTACTCCCGCGCACAACGTCTGGTTGAAGTCGAACCGGGACGCAAGCTCAATCTGTATTGCATCGGCAAAGGCTCGCCGACTGTCGTCTTCGAATCCGGATTGACCGACGAAACCGATGTGTGGGCTCTGGTGCAGCCGGTCATCGCTGAGCACACACAGGCCTGTTCATACGACCGCGCAGGCTCCGGTTACAGCGATCCGGGCCGGCGTGCAGGAACCAGCGCTAACATCGTCGACGACCTGCACACACTTCTCAGTGCGGCGGCGCTCAAGCCGCCGTACATCCTTGTTGGGCATTCTTACGGCGGCATGAACGCCAGGTTGTACGCCGACCTTTACCGCGACGATGTAGCCGGCATGGTGCTGATTGATCCTTCGGAGGAGGACTGGGTCGGAAGTGTCTGGAAGCTGGACATGAAACAACGAACTTTCGCGCAATATCATGTCGAGCTTGAAACATTCTGGCAGGGCTTGCGCGAATGTGTCGCGGCGGCAAAGACGGGCCTCGTGGAAGGAACCGAACTCTACAAACGCTGCGTTCCGGATCCAAATCCGCGCTTCAGCGCCGCGATTAACACTGCGTATCTGAAGGTCCATCTCTCGCTCCCATACCAGCAAGCCACCTTGACGGAGAACGAAAGCGTCCACGAAGCGAGTGCTGAGCAGGTTCGTGCTGCATGGCGATGGTACGGTGCCATGCCGCTGATCGTGCTGGCCTCGTCACCACGTGTGAAGCTGCGACCCGATGAACCCCAGGAGCACATGGACGCGGCAAACCGCGTGCACCTGTTCCTTTTCGATCGGATGGCGCTTCAGTCGACGCGCGGCGTCGTCCGTCCTGTTCCAGATTCTACGCACGACATCCAGATGTCTCAGCCAGGCGCCGTGATCGCCGCGATTGTTGAGGTGTTGCAGGCAGCAACACCAGCGACGAAGTAACAGCTTCGCTCAAGCCTTGAGGCGGAATGCCTGCTGCAGTGCGGCGCCGTCGAATCCAATCGGTGCTTTGCCGTCGACCGCGTAGCGATACAGCGCCGCTGAATAGATGCCCGATAGTGCGGCCTGCACTAGCGCGATGCCGATCACCGCGATCACGGTGATCCCTCCGATTACCAGCGCGAGCGAACCCATGCCATTAGTGCCGAAGAAGATCGCCAGCGCCATCCCGACCAGCATCACCCCAAACACGATCAATCCAAACACCAGACCGATGCCGCCGTTGCCGATCAGGTTTTCGCCCCAGGTGCGCTTGAGCAGGGTTGCGCTTTCCTTGACCGCGTCGATTGGACCGATGTCGCGCGAAACCAGCACCGGAACCACCATGAAGGTCGCCACCGTCCAGGCCACTCCGATCAGCCCGATCACGATGCGGCCCACAAAGCCGGCGCGTTGCTCAATGCTGCGCAGGATGATGCCGACGGTTGCTGCGATCAGCGCGTAGCCCAGGATCGGGACGATCTTGCTGCGCGCGATGCGCAATCCGTCGGCGACGGTGGGATCGCCGCCATCGAGCCGGATCATCGCCGCGCCCACCAGCGCGCTGTTGAAAAAAAAGATCACCGTGTACTGCACGATGTAGAACGCGAACAGGATCAGGTACCAGCTCAGCGGCATATGACCGCCGTTGCGATCGATGTCCTGAAACATGCCGGCTGCGAACATCGGCACGAAGAAGCTCGCTGCAACCAGAATGGTCGCGATCGCGGAGACTGCCGGGAATACCAGCAGTTCCTTGTCGGATTTCAGTACCGCCAGGCTGGCCTTGACCAGCTCCCAACTGCGCGCGAATTTCCCGGCCATGACGCTCCCCCCGATCAAGTGGGCGGATCATACGATGGTTGCGTGCGACGCGCAGGATCGGATCCCGCGCTTCCGCATGGCCTCGATCGGCGGTGGTTACAGGAGCCCGTCGATCGGCAACAGTTTGAGGAACAGAATTTTGGCCCTTTTCATCAGCGTGGCGCCCGGCTCGTTGTCGTATTCAACGTCTTCGCCATCCTTTTTCGCCTGCCAGTAAATTTCCGAGGCGTGGCTACCGTCGCGCGCGCCCAGAACGACGTGGTACGCGTTGCCCGGCAAGGTGGCGGTCTCGAAGAACTCGGCGACCGCTTTTGCCAGCTGCGGCGAATCCACCACGATCCCCATTTCGGTATTCAACAATTTCGAGCGCTCATCCATGTTCATCGAGCCGATGAATACATAACGACGGTCCACCACGAACGCCTTGGCGTGCAGGCTGACACCCGACGACCTACCGGCGTCGGTCGAGGACATCTTCACGCCGGGTGCGGGCTTGAGCTCGTACAGCTGCACTCCGCCCTCGAGCAATTCGCGGCGGTGATCGGAATAGCCCTCGTGCACAGCCAGCTCGTCGGTGGAGCCCAGCGAGTTGGTCAGCAACTTCACCGCTACGCCGCGCCCGGCGTCGGCGATGAAGCGCTTTTCATCCTCGGTACCCGGCACGAAATACGGCGAGATCAGCAGGATCTCCGACTTCGCGTTGTCCATTAGCGTCTTCAACTGCGGGCCGATGCGCAAATCCAGGCGGTCCTTGCCGTTTTCGATTTTCTCCGGTTGGTCGGCGACGAGTTGCGCCGGGCCCCAATACCAGTTGCCAGGGCGATCGGAAGACGGCCCGTGTGGAATATCCTCCTGCACTACCTTGGCGTAGCCCGAGTCGTCCAGTTTGCGCGCGTCTTTCTGCAATTCGACGCGCAGCCGCGCAAGGTCATCGGCTGGGTGGCCCTTGGCTTCATAAGCGGTCAGCGCGTGCGCAGCGTCGCTGCTCCAGTAGGCCTCGAACGTCTTGGTTGCTTCCGGCACCACTGGCCCAATCGCCAGCAGATCCATGTCGCGGAAATTGTTGTCGCTGTTGGCGTCGAAATAGCCATCGCCAATATTGCGCCCGCCAATCACGGCAACATCGTTGTCGACGATGAAGGCCTTGTTGTGCATGCGCCGGTTGAGTCGCCGGAAGTGCAGGATGAACTGGGTTATCTTCGACAGCGCGTTCGGATTGGGCGTGCTGAAGGGATTGAACAGGCGCACCTCGATGTTCTTGCTCACATCCAGCGCCCGGAACATCTGCACGTCGTTGGCGACATTGAGGTTGTCGAGCAGGATGCGAACGTGCACTCCCCGGTCTGCAGCCTGCAGCAGGTGCAGCGCAAGCAAGCGCCCGGTCGAGTCGTTGTTGAAGATGAAGTACTGCAGGTCGATCGAGCGCTTGGCCTGGTCGGCCAGGCTGATACGACTGAGCAAGGCGTTGGTGCTCAGCGTCATCAACCGGAAACCCGAGGGATCATCGGGCGACGCCGTCTGCGCAACGACTTCGGCCTGCTCCTTGGGCGTCGCCGCCGGCTGGATCGCGACTGCGACGGGGGGCGCATGGGCCGGCGACTGTCCGCTGGCAGCTCCAACCGCATTCGAATCTCCCGACGCCGGCGGTTGCGTTGGCTGCGGTGGCGACGCTATTGCAGCTTGCGAGGTGTGGGGCTGAGCTTGGGGCGCTGGAGGCGATGGCGTCGGAGCAGGCGCTTGTTGCCCCGTTGCTGGTTGCGGATCTTCAACAGTGCCCGCTGTGTCTGCGGTGCCAGAATTGCCGACGGCCGCCGCGTGCACCGACGAATCAGTCGCTCGCGCGATCCGCGCATCCAGCGTCAGTGCCAAAAGCAGCAGCACACCGAAAGTCGTGCGCACGATCCGTTGGGCAGCCATGGCGTCTTCCTTGTTCGATTGACCAAGTCGAGTTTGGCACGAGGACGCCGGGTCTCAAGCAGAATCGAACGTGCGCCGACCTTTTTACGGTCCCTCGGCCAGTCACCATTCAGGTGTTTGCCAGCGACAACACCGCAGGCAGTGGCGATGAACACCTGGGATGCTGCGACCACAACGCCTTGAGTGTCGAGCCGTTTAATGGATGATGGTAGTCGGGCGCAATCTGGGCCAGCGGTTGCAGCACGAAGGCATGCTGCAATTCCGGTCGCGGAATCTGCAGATGGCTGCCATCGGTGGCTGCCAGCACCAGTTGATCGAAAAACACGATATCGATGTCCAGCGTGCGCGACGACATACGCGGTGCATCGCGATCGCGGCCCTGCGCGGTTTCCAGTCCGTGCAGCCATGCATCAAGCGATTGTGGATCGAGATCGGTATGAATGATCGCCGCCGCGTTGAGAAAGTCCGGGCCTTCAAATCCGACTGCCGTCGTGCGCACGACATCCGAGAACACGACCTCGCCAAAGCGCGCACGCAACGCAGCGGCGGCTGCGCGCAAATGGCGCTCGGGATCCATGTTGCTGCCGAGACTGAGGTAGGCGCTATGCATGCATGTCGGTAAGGCAGTCAGAGTGACGCTTTGTGCAGCGAGTGGCTGTGATCACTGGCGACACATGCATCCCCACCGACCCCCTTGTGCGATTTGCGATTGGCTCATAGAAGACGGCTACGCTCGATGATCACCCCTACGCCACGGGCACCGCGCACGGCACCTTGCTTGGTCAGTTTGAGGCGCACGTGCGCGACTGCGAACTCGTCAAGGATGACCTGCGCGCAGCGCTCAGCCAGCGTCTCCACCAGGCCGAATTCCGACGCCGACACGAACGCGATCAGCCGCTTGCTGACCGTCTTGTAATCCAGCGTGTCGGTGATCGCATCGCTGGCGGCTGGTACGCGATTGTCGAAATCCATCTCGATATCGAACAGCAACGGCTGGCGGATGTTTCGCTCCCAATCGTAGATGCCGATGACGGTCTCGATCTCGAGCCCTGCGATGAAGACTTTGTCCACGTGCGGTTCCTATGCGAGCGATGGCAAGCCTGCCATGTCCCAACGCGGCCGCACGTCGAGCGCGGCGCTGTCGTGCTGGCCTGCCGCCAGGCGCAGCGCCCCAGCATAGGCGATCATCGCGCCGTTGTCGGTGCAAAACGCAGGCTGCGGAAAACACACGCGGCCGCCGCTGTTTGCGGCCTGAGCCTGCAGCTTCGCGCGCAGCCGCACGTTGGCGCCAACGCCGCCGGCAACAATCAGCGTGTTCATGCTGGCAGCATCCAGCGCACGCACGCACTTGATCGCGAGCGTGTCGACCACCGCATCCTCGAAGCCGCGCGCGATATCGGCGCGGGTGGTATTGGACTGGTCGGATTTCTGCCACGCCAGCAGCACCTGCGTCTTCAATCCGGAAAAACTGAAGTCCAGGCCGGGCCGGTCGGTCATCGGCCGCGAGAACTTGTATAAGCCCGGCGTGCCGGTGGTCGCGATCCTCGCCAGTTGCGGCCCGCCCGGATACGGCAGCCCCATCATCTTGGCAGTCTTGTCGAACGCCTCGCCGGCGGCATCGTCCAGCGTCTCACCGAGCAGTTCGTATTCGCCAATCGCCTTGACTGAGATCAATTGCGTGTGCCCGCCCGAGACCAGCAGCGCCACGAACGGCGGCTTGAGCTCGGGATCCTCCATCAGCGGCGCCAGCAGATGACCTTCCATGTGGTGGACGCCGATCGCGGGCACCTCCAGCGCCCAGGCCAGCGCGCGCGCCACGCCCGCACCGACGAGTAGCGCGCCGACCAGCCCCGGGCCAGCGGTATAGGCCACGCCATCGAGTTCGTGCACGCCGATACCCGCTTCGGCCAAGGTCTGCCGGATCAGCGGCAACAGCTTGCGCACGTGGTCGCGACTGGCCAGCTCCGGCACCACGCCGCCATATTCGGCGTGCAGCGCGATCTGGCTGTACAACGCGTGCGCGCGCAGCCCGCGGGCAGTGTCGTACACAGCGACCCCGGTCTCATCGCAGCTGGTTTCGATGCCGAGGACAGTCTGGCTGGGGCTCGTTGGGTTCATGCGCTTTCTGTGACCGGACAACTATTACGGCGGGAAATTCGGAAAAACAGTCCAGAAGGGGCGCCCTCTTCCGACCCTGCGGGCCACCGTCTGCAGCGAGGGTAGTCGGGTGGCGCGGGCACCAAGCCGACGGGATGGGCTTGGGCTAGTCAATATCCGATGTAACTCCGACTTGCACCGAGCCCGGGCACCCCGTTATCATACGCGGCTCGCCCGTCCGTCTGGACGGTTACCTGTTACCGGAGTGTCCATGCCGTCCGTCAAAGTCCGCGAAAACGAACCCTTCGAGTTTGCGCTGCGCCGCTTCAAGCGCACCTGCGAAAAGGCTGGCATCCTGGCTGAAACCCGCAAGCGCGAGTTTTACGAGAAGCCCACCCAGGAGCGCAAGCGCAAGGCCGCCGCTGCGGTTAAGCGCCAGCTGCGCCGTACCTCGCGCGACGTGACCAAGCGCCAGCGCCTGTACTAGGACGCTGCCCGTCTGAAGTCCCCTGCCAACCGGCGCGGGGCTGACAACGAAGCCGGCCGCGTGAGCGTAGCCGGCTTTTTTGCTTTCTTGGACCGACGTCCTGTTGAAGAGCCTGCACGCCCTTGTGGATTTCCACTCAAGCGAGAGAACACCCATGTCACTGAAACAGCAGCTCACCGACGACATGAAGGCCGCGATGAAATCCGGCGAAAAGGATCGCCTGGGCGTGATTCGTCTGATCAAGGCCGACATCCAGCGCCGCGAAGTCGACGAGCGCATCACCTTGGACGAGGCGCAGACGCTGGCGGTGCTGGAGAAGATGCTCAAGCAACGCAAGGATTCCCTCACCCAGTTTGAGGCTGCCGGTCGCGAGGATCTGGCCGCAATCGAGCGCGCCGAAATGGCGATCATCCAGACCTACCTGCCGGCGCAGATGTCGGCCGACGAGCTGGCGGCGGAAGTCACAAAGGCCGTAGCCGAGTCAGGCGCCGCCAGCGCCCAGGACATGGGCAAGGTCATGGCCGTGCTCAAGCCCCGCATCGCCGGCCGCGCGGACATGGGCAAGGCGTCTGCGCTGGTGAAGCAGGCGTTGAGCTGATCGGTTAAATTCGGCGTTGCGCACGTTGCGAATAACCCAATGAGGTGTCCGATGACCGGCCGAATCCTGATCGCGTTGTCGATGATGTCCCTAGTCTCGTGTGCGGGAAACGGCCCTCGTTACTCCGAAAATCTGGTCCAGACAATTCCAGCCAACATGGCCAAGGTTGTCTTCTACCGTGACGTGCTGCCGCTTGCCGGAGCCGCGTGGCCGCATCACTACTACGTCGACAATCAGCTGGTTGCCCAACTCAAGATCGGCGGCTTCACACGCGTGTTGGTCACGCCGGGCGCGCATACGATCCAGTCCGGCCCGGCGTCCAACCCGAACTTCCGCAGCGCGAGCCTTCGTGCAGAGGGAGGCACTACCTATTTTTTCCGCGAACGCGGAACAGTGCCGCCCGACTTCAGTCCGGTCCCGGCAGCACAGGCACAACACGAATTGGAGTCGGGCTATCACTACCAGCCGCCGGTCGTATCGGTATCGCGCTAAATGATTGGTTGAATCGCTTGCACAATCACCCTGCGGTAGGCAATTTCGCCCGATCGGGCGGAAGCAGGAGAAGTGTCATGAAACGCCACCATCGCGACGCGTCAAATAGCTTTCGAGCCAATCAGTAAGCGCAGGAAAGGTTTCCCTTCCGAGACGTGCGTCAACCGCGTCGACCACGGCGAGAAGGATCTGATCGAGAAACTCGGCAGGAACGATCCGTGCCCGTGCGGCTCGCCACGGAGGTTCAAGGAACTGTTGCATGCCGACTGGTCTTTTCGACGGCAGCGACCGCGACCATTACTTCCGATCGTAATTTTCACGGAGCCGGGTTTGCCCGGCTTTCGTCGTTTACTCCGCCCGCATGGCAAGCTAGCCCGATGGCCCGCCTCCCCGACGCATTTATCGATGATCTCCTCGCGCGCACCGATCTTGTCGAGGTGATTTCGGCGCGGGTGCCGTTGAAGCGGCAAGGACGCGAGTATTCGGCGCGCTGTCCGTTTCACGACGAGCGCTCGCCTTCGTTTACGGTCTCGCCGATCAAGCAGTTCTATCACTGCTTCGGTTGCGGCGCGCACGGCACGGCGATTTCGTTTTTGATGAATTACGATCGCCTCGAATTTCTCGATGCGGTGGAGGAACTCGCCAAGCGCGCTGGAGTCGAGGTGCCGCGAGATACACGCGTGCAGCACGAGCAGGGCGACACCCGCGAGCTGCACGCGATTCTCGATGCCGCCGCGAGCTTCTTCCAGCAACAACTCGCGGGCAATGCAACGGCGCGGCAATACCTGCAAAAACGAGGCGTGGATGCGGACACCCAGGCGCGGTTCGGCATCGGCTATGCGCCCGATGGTTGGGACGCACTGAAGTCTGCGCTCGGCACCGATGCGCGTCAGCTGACGCTGCTGGACAAGGCCGGCCTGCTGTCGAAAAGCGAAAGTGGGCGCGTTTACGACAAGTTTCGTTCGCGCGTGATGTTTCCGATCCATGATCGGCGTGGGCGCGTGATCGCGTTCGGCGGGCGAGTGCTGGAGTCCGCAACAACCAGCGTCCCTGCAACTGCAGACAACGACGCACGCAAGGATCACTCGCCCAAGTACCTCAACTCGCCTGAAACCCCGCTATTCCACAAAGGCCGCGAACTCTACGCGCTTTGGCAGGTTCGGCAGGCGCATTCGAAGATCGAACGGTTGATCGTGGTCGAGGGCTACATGGATGTGGTCGCGTTATTCCAGCACGGCATCGACAGCGCGGTGGCGACGCTGGGCACGGCAACCACGCCGGACCATGCCGAGCTGCTGTTTCGCAACGCCGCCGATGTGGTGTTCTGCTTCGATGGCGATCGTGCGGGACGTAGCGCGGCGTGGAAAGCACTGGAGTCGGCGCTGCCGCGCATGCGCGATGGTCGGCAAGCATTTTTCCTGTTCCTGCCCGATGGCGAAGATCCCGACAGTATCGTGCGCAAGGAAGGCGCCGCGGGCCTGGATGCGCGATTGGCCGAGGCAGTGCCGCTGTCGGAATTTTTGTTCAACGAGATCGGGCGCGACGTGAATCGATCGACACTCGACGGTCGAGCCCGACTGGCGGAACGCGCCAAGCCGCTGCTGGCACAATTGCCCGATGGCGCTTTCGCCGATCTGATGCGGCAACGGCTGAGCGAGTTGACTGGCGTGCCGCAGGGGTTGAGCGGTGCGCGCGAAATTTCCCCAAGCGTGCACGCGACATCAGCGCGGTCGAACGCACGCTCGCACGCAGGCAAACGCAGTCTAGTACGCGGCGCAATTGCGCTGTTGCTGCAGTCGCCCGGGATTGCTCTGGACGCCCCGTGGCCGTGCCTGTTTTCCGCATTGCGACAACCCGGCATCGAGTTGCTGGTCGAACTCATCGCGCTGGTGCGCGAGCGCCCGGAGATCACCACGGGAGCGTTGCTTGAACACTTCGCCGGTCGCGACGAAGCTGTAGCGTTACAAAAACTCGCCGTGCAAATCCTGCCGGGAGATCCCGCTGTGTGGCAGCGCGAATGGCTGGACGCACTTGCACAGCTCAACCAGCAAACCCTACGTCAACGGCTGGGCGAACTACAGGCGTTGCAGGCGGAAGCTGGCCTGAGTGAGGACGACAAGCGGGAGTTGCTGGCGCTGATGCAGATGCTAGCGCGCGGCTGAATCAGCGCGAGCTTGTGGGCTAACCCACCCGCTGCAACGGCAACGCCAGCAAATCCTGGCTGGGCGACAGCAGCCAGTGGTCAGCCAGCAAGAACGCAAATAGCGCCATCAGGTACACGATCGAATACTGGAACATTTTCATCGCGAACAATTCGCCCGGAGGATTGAGCATGCGGATCGCGTAGTACAAAAACACGGCGTCCAGCACCAGTGCGCCGCCGAGATAGAAACCGCCGCTCATGTGCGTGGCCCACGGCAGCACGGTGACCACGGCCAGCAGAATTGTGTAAAACAAGATCTGCCAGCGCGTGTATTCGACGCCGTGCGTGACCGGCAGCATTGGCACCATCGCGCGCGCGTAGTCGGCACGGCGGAAAATCGCCAGCGCCCAGAAATGCGGCGGCGTCCAGACGAAGATGATCAACACCAGCAGCAGCGCATCGCGATGCAATTCGCCGGTGATCGCGACCCAGCCCAGCGCCGGCGGCGCCGCGCCGGCGAGACCGCCAATCACGATGTTCTGCGGCGTCGCACGCTTGAGGAAAACGGTGTAGACAACCGCGTAGCCGATCATCGATGCAAACGTCAGCGCGGCCGTGAGCGTGTTGACCCAGACCGCGAGGATGATCATCGATGCGCTGGCCAGCAGCAGCGCGAATACCAATGCCTTTTTCGGCGTGATCGATCCAACCACGATCGGTCGCCACGAGGTGCGCGTCATCTTCGCGTCGATGCGCGCATCCAGCAGTTGATTGATTGCGGCAGCCGACGCGGCAGCGAGCCAGATGCCTAGGAATCCGAGCAGCGCCGGTTTCCACGGCGGCAATTGCGGCAGCGGCGGAGGAAATCCCGGTTGCGGATCCGTGCGCGCAAGGAACATGCCGATGATCGCGGTGAACACGATCAGCGCGACCACGCGCGGCTTGGTCAGTTGCCAGTATTGGCGGATCGGCAGCGACATGCGTCAGTGCGTCTCAGACCGGCTCGTCCGGCTCGCGCAAGCGCGCCAGCAGGCTGACCAGCGTGAACAGCAGCAAGGCCGCGCCCGCGTTGTGCGCAACAGCGACGCCTAGCGGCAATGCGAACACCACGTTGCTGGCACCAAGCGCAACTTGCGTGCACACCAGCACAATCAACGTCAGCGCCCAGAAGCGCATGCCGGGTGTGCGCAGCAGGCGGATGCCGACCGCCAGCAAGTGGCCGAACACCAGCAGCGCGAACAAGCGATGTGTCATCTGGATCGCGACGCGTGCATCGTTGGCCAGCACGCCGTGTTCGTAATCGATACCCGGGCCGTGCCACAAGGAAAAGGCCTGGCCGAAATCCATCGCCGGCCACCACTGGTTGAGACACTTCGGAAAATCGGTGCCGCAGGCCCACGCCGCGTAATTGGCGCTGGTCCAGCCGCCTAGCGCGATTTGGATACCCAGCAGGGCCAAACCGATCCACAACAGCAACCGCAATCGGCGCGCCCCGGCCAGCGTCAGCATGCCCTCGGGCATCGCTCGCCATGCCAGCCAGGTGAGCAATGCGAACGTGGTCAGGCCGCCCAGCAGATGGCCCATCACCACCAGCGGTTTCAACAGCCACGTCACCGTCCACATGCCGAGCAATGCCTGGAACACGATCGTCGCCAGCGCCAGTGTCGCAACGCGCGCCTGGTCTCCTGACCAACGCACGGCACTGGCCAGCAACAGCAATTCACCCACGATTGCCGACACGCCGGCCCACGGATACAGCGCGCGGACGTACAGCGGAATCGAGGCCGCGATCAATACGGCGGCGACGATGATGCTGGCGATGCCGTCGTGGCGCCGTCGCGCCGCCAACAATGCGAGCAGGAACACCAGCACGCCGAGTCCGCCGGCCAGCATCCGATGGGTTTGCTCGCGCCACGCCTTGTGCACTTCGACTGGCCGTGCGAACTGCGCGTTCGCAGTCGCGATGTCCTGCGCGTGCGTCGGCCAACTCGCGCGGCCGTAACAGGTCGGCCAGTCGGGACAGCTCAGGCCGGCATTCGACAAGCGCACGAATGCACCGAACACGATCACGCAAAACGCGAGCGCGACCGCCAGCCAGGCCAGGCGATGCAGATGACGATGGGGGGCGGGCATGCGGCAATTCTACCGGCTATCCCAAACGCCGCTCATGGTGAGCCTGTCGAACCACTACTTCAGCAACTGCACGAGATCCTTGCGCAACTTGCTGGGGTCAAAGGCCGCCGGATAGCGCAGGACCAGGTAACCCGATGGATCCACGATGTAGACCGGAATTGCGTTGCTGCCGGCCCGGTCCGGAAGTCGCGCCCGCAGCGCGGGCGAGTCGCCCAGCGCAACCATTGCCGAAAAGTTCTCGATCTGCGGCGCCGCGCCGACCCACAACACTTGCACCCGATCGGCGTCCTTGCCCAGCCCGATCCAGATCCGCCGCAGCGCATCGGCCAGGCGCATGCAGGAATCGGCGCAGTTTTCGGGCGGCGCAATCAGCACCCGCCAGGTATGGTCTTCGTGATTCCAGACGAACGCACTGCCGTCGGCGCGGCGCAGTTCGAGACCGCGCAGGTCGCGCGGTGGCTTGAGCATCTCGCCATAGTTCTTCGTGTGCGTCGGCTGCCAGTCGGTGTAGTACAGGACCAGTGCCATCGCGAACGGCGCGATGAACATCGCCACGATCAGCAACAGCACGGCGCGCGAGCGATTGCGCGAACGCCGGTCGATCCAGTTGCCGTTCCGGCTAGTGTTCATCTCGTCGCTACTCATTCGGGCTTGCGTCGGAACAGGAAATACAGCGCGATCGCTGCGAGCGCGGCGGCCATCGCGAACCATTGCACCGCGTACCCGCGATGGCGAGACGGCGGCAATGTATTCGAAAGCACGTCCAGATCGCGCACGTACCCCAGTCTCATTGCCGGGTCCAGCCGCAAGACGCGCGGCGCGATTCCAGCGGGCAGCGCCAGTGATTTCGCCAGCGCATCGACGTCGATCCGCGTCAGCAGGTGCGAACCATCCGGCTGCGGCTGGTCCGCCATGCCCATCGCGAATCCCGCCGACGGTGGCGGCGCCAGCAGACCCTGCAGTCGATAACCGCCGTAGAGCACGGGCTCATTCGGCAGCGTGCGTTGCGGTGGCAACGGACGCCAGCCGAGCTCAACCAGCAATGGGCGTTGCGCACCGCTGGCTTGAAACAGGCGGTACACGCGCACGCCGTGCTGGCCGCTGCGGGTCTGGTTGTCCAGCAGCAAGGCCGGGCGTGACAGGAAGCGTCCAGCGCCGGCGACCCAGGTGAAATCGTGGGCATCGACATCGCTGGCGGCAGCCAATGCAACCGGCGCGCGCCGCTCGAGCACGGACTGACTCTGCGCGATCAGGGCGTCCTTGTATGCCGCGCGTTGCAACTGCCAGCGGCCCAGCATGATGAAGCCGATGACAACGATCAGCGCCAGCAGATACAGCGGCGCGCGCTTCACGCGACGGCAATCCACACCGGTTTGCAACGCGAATTCGCTCCGCAACGCATGCGGCGCGATAATGCGTGCAATCGTTCCGTCACCGGTTGCTCGCCATGCAGAAGCTGATCATCATCGTGTTTCTCGCGGCCATTCTCTACAACCTCGGCGCCGGCCTGTATTACATGATGGTCGACAAGGGCGAGAACAACCGCATGGTGCGCTCGCTGACCTGGCGCATCGGCCTGTCGGTCGCGCTGATCGTGCTGGTGATTCTGGGAATCTGGACCGGCGTGATCAAGCCGCATGACCTCGGCCACTGAGACTTCGCGATCGACAAGCGTCTGATCGGTTGGCGCGAATCGTGTCCGGTGCAGTACTACGTCAAAGCACGTACACGAACAGGAACAACCCCAGCCACACCACGTCGACGAAGTGCCAGTACCAGGCGACTGCTTCAAATGCGAAGTGATGGTCGCGGGTGAAATGGCCACGCGCGCAGCGCAGCCAGATGACCGTCAGCATGATCGCGCCCAGCGTCACGTGCATGCCGTGGAAGCCGGTGAGCATGAAGAAGGTCGAACCGTACACGCCCGAGCCCAGTGTCAGGTTGAGGTGGGTGTAGGCCTCGATGTATTCGTGCGCCTGGAACCACAGGAAGCTCGCGCCGAGCAGGATGGTCGCACCCAGCCAGATCATCAGTTGCTTGCGATTGCCCGCACGCAGGGCGTGATGGGCAATGGTGATGGTGACGCCCGAGGACAGCAGGATCAATGTGTTCAGCAGCGGCACGCCCCACGCCGGAATGGTCCGGAATGCGCCGCCGATGCCGCCCGGTCCGTTGGTCGGCCAGGCCGCTTCGAACCCGGGATGCAACAGGTTGTTGGTGGTCGCTCCGTCGCCATCGCCGCCGAGCCACGGCAGTCCGTACATGCGGGTGTAGAACAGCGCGCCAAAGAACGCGGCGAAGAACATCACTTCCGAGAAGATGAACCACAGCATCCCCATCCGGAACGAGACATCGACCTGCTTGTTGTAGTACTTGGCGAGGCCTTCGCGAATTACGTCGCCGAACCAGCCGAACAGCGTGCCGATCATCAGGGCCAGCCCGAAGAAGAACACCGACTTGCCCCAGTGGTTCTCGTTGATCCAGTTGGCGACGCCGAACATGATCGTGAACATCGCCACCGATCCGAAAATCGGCCAGCGGCTGCCGTGCGGCACGTAATAGACGCTGGCGTCGTGGGCGCTGCCGTGATCAATCCCGCTATCGTGGGTGTTTGCCATGGGGACTACCTGGAATAGGTGGGAGAAGTGGAGACGACCGCTGTCGTCGGCGATGGCGCCACGGGCGCAGGCTTGGCCAGCGCGGCAGTAGCGATATCGTTCTGGTAGAAAGTGTACGACAGGGTGATGGTCTTCACGTCCGCGGGCAAGGCGGGATCGACGATGAAGCGCACCGGCATCTGTCGCGCCTCGCCTGCTTGCAGCAACTGCTGGGTGAAGCAGAAGCACTCGGTCTTGTTGAAGTAACCCGACGCGGTATTGGGCGCGATCGAGGGCGCGGCATTGCCGACGATGGCGTGATCGGATTCGTTCCGGGCCCAGTAGCTTGCCGAATTGAGTTCACCCGGATGCACCTGCATGCGGGCCTGGTTCGGATGGAAGCCCCATGACAGCGCTGAGTTGACCGTGCCGTCGAACTCCACCGTGACGATGCGACTGGCGACCGCATGCATGCCGGCCACCGTCTTCCCGTCCACTGCGGATTGCGCAAGCTTGATCCCGAACACCTTCTCGCAGGCGACCCGGTACACCGGCACCAGCGCGAAGCCGAACACGAACATGCCACCGATCCCCAGCAACGCGCGACGCAACACCTTTGAATGGTCGGACTTCATCGCCGGCGTGCCGTCAGTGCCCAACCACGCCGCTGAGCAGGAAAGCGACGTAGATCCCGATCGCGATCAACCCGACCGTCCACGCGGTGCGGCGCACGCGAGTGCGCTGCAGGTTCGGATCAATGCTAGCAGGCTGTTGAGTCATGCAGTGTTGGGTTATTGGTGATGCGCATTCATTGAATCCGCGGCCAGGGATGGCCGCCTCTGATTCCTGTGACAATGAAAACCACACTTACATCCGCACATATCACTCTCTCGGCAATCAAGGACGATTGCACTAACTAATGCGTCACGTCGCCGTGCGCAAGATCGCCATCGCGGATCACCGGCGGGGTAACGAAGCTGTGGTGCGGCGGCGGCGACGGCAACGTCCACTCCAGTCCGCGCGCGCCTTCCCATGCCCGCGGTGCGGCGACCGGGCCGCCGCGCGTGCATTTCCAGACGACGTAGACGAACAGCAACTGGCTCAGTCCGAACGCGAAGCCGCCGATCGAGGAGATCATGTTGAAGTCGGCGAAGGCGACGTTGTAATCGGGAATGCGCCGTGGCATCCCGGCCAGGCCGAGGAAGTGCTGCGGGAAAAACAGCACGTTGACAAAGATCGTGCTCAGCCAGAAGTGCCACTTGCCGAGCGTTTCGTTGTACATGTGTCCGGTCCACTTCGGCAGCCAGTAGTACACGCCAGCCATGATTCCGAAGATCGCGCCGGTGACCAGAACGTAGTGGAAGTGCGCGACCACGAAGTAGGTGTCCTGGTACTGGAAGTCGGCCGGAACCATCGCCAGCATCAGCCCGGAGAATCCGCCGATGGTGAACAGGATCACGAACGCAACCGCGAACAGCATCGGCGTCTCGAAAGTCATCGAGCCTTTCCACATCGTGCTGACCCAGTTGAACACCTTCACCCCGGTCGGCACCGCGATCAGCATCGTCGCGTACATGAAGAACAGTTCGCCGCCCAGCGGCATGCCGACGGTGAACATGTGGTGCGCCCAGACGATGAAGCTCAGGAATGCGATCGAGGCGATCGCGTACACCATCGCCTGGTAACCGAACAATGGTTTACGCGAGAACGTCGGCAGGATTTCCGAGACGATGCCGAACGCCGGCAGAATCATGATGTAGACCTCGGGGTGCCCGAAGAACCAGAAGATGTGCTGGAACATCACCGGGTCACCGCCACCGGCCGCGTTGAAGAAACTCGTACCGAAGAACTTGTCGGTCAGCAGCATGGTGACCGCGCCGGCCAGCACCGGCATCACCGCGATCAGCAGGAACGCGGTGATCAGCCACGACCACACGAACACCGGCATCTTCAGCAGGTCCACGCCCGGCGCGCGCAGGTTGAGGATGGTGGCGATGATGTTGATCGCTCCCATGATCGACGAGATGCCCATCATGTGGATCGCGAAGATCATGAACGCGACGGACGTGCTGCCCTGCAGCGACAACGGTGGATACATCGTCCAGCCGCCGGCGGGACCGCCGCCGCCGATACCGAACAGACCCAGTACCAGCGGCAGCAGCAGCATGGTGAACGCGAACGGCAGGATCCAGAACGACCAGTTGTTCATCCGCGGCAGCGCCATGTCCGGCGCGCCGATCATCATCGGGATCATCCAGTTCGCCAGCCCGACGAACGCCGGCATCACCGCGCCGAAGATCATCACCAGCGCGTGCATCGTGGTCATCTGGTTGAAGAATTCCGGCTGCACGAATTGCAGGCCGGGCTGGAAGAGTTCGGCGCGGATCACCATCGCCATGCTGCCGCCGATCAGGAACATCACCAGCGAGAACACCAGGTACAGCGTGCCGATGTCCTTGTGATTGGTGGACATGAACCAGCGGTGGAAGAAACCTTCTTTGGGCCCGTGATCGTCATGCGCGGCACCATGCTGCACGTCGTCGTGCAATGAGTCCCGATGCAATGAATCCTGCGTCGCTGGATTGGTGCCGTAAGTGGCCATGATCGGAAGCCTGTTCTGTGTGGTTCTGTTCGGAATGATTAGCGCGCGACGGGCGCAGCGGCAGTTGCTGCGGCAGCGGGCGCGGAGTCAGCAGGTGCAGCTCCAGCTGATGCAATGGTGGCGGTGGCAGCGGCCTGGGCTGCGTTCTGCTGCGCGGCGAGCCAGCTCTGGAACTCGGCCTTCGGCACCGCCTTGACCACGATCGGCATGAAACCGTGATCCTTGCCGCACAGTTCCGCGCATTGCCCCCGGTACACGCCCGGCTGGTGGATTTCGGTCCAGTCCTCGTTGATCTGCCCGGGGATCGCGTCCTGCTTCCAGCCCAGCACCGGGACCCACCAAGCGTGGATCACATCGTCGGCGGTGATCACGAACCGCACCTTGGTATCGACCGGCAAGACCAGCGGATGATCGACGTCGAGTAGATAGGTGTTCTCGTTGCCGACCTTGACTGCATACGGATCCAGCCCGGAACCCAGTTGGCGGGTCCGATCGCTGCTGCGTTCGAGCCGGCTGGTGAACTGCACGTTCCTGCTCGAGTCTTTCGGATCCAGATATTCGTACTGCCACAGCCACTGGTAGCCGGTGATCTTGACCGTCAGTTCGGCGTTGCGGGTGTCG
>JBBQQH010000039.1:0-29316 GCA_038216155.1 Lysobacterales bacterium | reverse complement strand
CAGCGAGCGCCGACCGACGCCACTGACGATTCCGGCAGTCACCGAATGATCCAGGCCGAACGGCGAGCCGATCGCGATCACCCACTGTCCGGGCTTGAGTGTTTTCGCGCTGCTCATGTGCAGGAACGGCAGGTCGTGCGCATTGATCTTGAGCAATGCGACATCCGACAGTGGATCGCTGCCGATCACCTTCGCGGTGAATTCGCGGCGATCGGCCAGATGCACGATCACCTCGTCGGCGCCATCAATCACGTGATGGTTGGTGAGCACATCGCCATCGGCGGAAATCAGAAAGCCGCTGCCCACTGCGGTACCGCGAAACGCCTGCGGCGAGCGATCGGGCATCTGGTCGCCAAAGAAACGCTTGATGATGTCGGGCATGCCGTCGGGCAAGCCGCCACTGGATGGGTCTTCGGCAGACGAATTATCGTTCGGGGCAGCACTGGAACCCGCCTTCGCCGTCTTACGCTGCGCCCGACCAGTGTGCTCGGCCTCGATGCTGACCACGGCTGGACCGGCTTCATCGACCAGCCCGGTGAAATCCGGCAAGTTGACTTCAACAGCATGCGCGTTGCCGTAAGTGGCGACGGACAGGACAACGGTGGTGATCAGTAGCTGGAATGACGGACGATTCATGCGACTAGATGTTCCTGTGGCAAATTGAAATTCCTGGCAAGGCCGGTTGGTTGCCATGACTTCGATGACGAATTGTCGCCGGCAGCGCGGCAAAGACACCGTTTAACGAGGCTTCGCTCTGCTCCACACGAGGGGTCTTTCAGGGCGAGTAGCCACTTGGCTCCATCTGCGACCACGAGACCGTGCCGACGCTGGCATCGTTGTCGGTGGGCAGATAAACATCGTGTTCGGAAAACACGTCGCGCTTGCCGGTCGCGGCCGATTTTTGGCGCGCCAGATACGCCTCAAGTTCGGGATCGATCGCGTACGGCTGGGGCAGCGGCGAGAAGTTTGGTGCCAGCCGCTGGTTCGGCATCACCGCCATCACCCGCAACGGTGAGCGATACACGCTGACCACGCCAGCGCGCACCGGAATCGGCAGATCGACATGCGGCATCGGCAGGGGAATCGGCTGACGCTGAATTGCAAGCTGGGGAATTCCATCCGTTGCGGCAACGCTATCGGCATGCGTGCTGGCACCAGCGCTGTTTGCAAGCGTCGGCACAACAGCATCCGGCTCACCGGCGAATGGATGCAGCAGCACCACCGTCAACCCTAGCGAGGCTGCTACGGCCAGCCCGCCAACCCAACGCCACGGACTGCGGGCGCGCTGCACTGGCTCACCATCCACTGCTGCATGAGCGGTATTGAATCCGGCTTGATCCAGGTCCGCTGCCGACGCGGCATCGAGATTGCCTAGCACGCGTTCGACGAAATCAGCAGGCAAGCGTTGCACCGGTTGGCGCTTCAGGCACGCCGAGGCGAGTTGCCAACGTTCCCAGCGTTCGCGCAATGCTCCATCATGTTGCATTCGCTGCATGAGGAATCGCTGACGGTCGGCATCCAGCTCGCCATCAAGCATTGCCGACAGTTGTTCCAGCAGATCGCCGTCAATATCAGTGTTCATGGCAGTTATCCGGCAACGCGTGGTGAGTCAAAAAATCATAAATGGGCGCGTCCAGCGCACGCAAGCGCGTCGTGCCCCGTCCAGTAGACCCGCAGCACGTCATGGACGCACCCGCTGCGATGAGACCAGCGGTCGCAGCTTTTCGTCGATTGCCTCGCGGGCGCGGAAAATGCGCGAGCGCACGGTTCCGATCGGGCACGCCATCTGCTCGGCAATTTCCTCGTACGACAGGCCATCGACTTCGCGCAAGGTAATTGCTGTTCGCAACTCTCCCGGCAGCGCTTCAACCGTCGCATTCACCGTGCGCAGGATTTCGTCGCGCAGCAGCTCGTGCTCTGGTGTGTCGAGGTTACGCAGACGGTCGGCGCTGCCGAAATTGACGGCATCCTCCGCATCCACGTCATCCGTGGGCGGGCGGCGGCGCATGGCAACGAGGTGGTTCTTGGCGGTATTCACGGCAATCCGATAAAGCCAGGTGTAAAACTGCGCATCTCCACGAAAGTTTCCAATCGCCTTGTAGGCGCGAATAAACGTGTCCTGGGTGACATCCTGGCATTCGCTCCAGTCGTGCACGTAGCGCGAGACCAGCGCCGCAATGCGATGCTGGTACTTGCGCACCAGCAAGTCGAACGCCGAGCGGTCGCCTTGCTGCACACGCTGGATCAACGCCTGGTCCAGTTCGTTCTCGCCCATGCGGGCCCGCTCTCCATGATGATGCACGGCGAGCGGTTGCAGGGAACGTCGCGCCGTACGGACAGACAAGCCGGCGGCGGAAAAGTTCCGCGCCGGACGATGGATTCGTGCGCACCACTCGGTCGATTGACCCACTGCGCACCCAGCACGGATGATACGGTCATCTTCCGCTGCCCACACGGACAAGCTCATGTTTGATGGATTGCGTTTTTTGCATTGGCAGGCCGAACTGCGAACTGACGGCATTCTGATACTGAGTCTTGACCGCTCCGATGCGCCGGTGAACGCGCTGTCGCAATCGGTGCTGGATGAGCTCGATCAGATTGTCGAGCGCATCGCGATCGGCAAGCCCAAGGCGGTGGTGATCCGTTCGGGCAAGTCAGCGGGCTTCGTGCCTGGCGCCGACGTCAAGGAATTTCAGGATTTCGACGCCAAAGGCACGGTGTTTGACGTGCTGCGTCGCGGGCAGTCAATTTATCAGCGATTGGCTGCTCTGCCGATGCCGACCGTCGCAGCCATCCACGGCCATTGCATGGGCGGCGGCACCGAACTCGCGTTGGCGTGCAAGGCGCGCATTGCCTCGACTGATCCCTCCACCCGAATCGGCCTGCCCGAGATCAAGCTCGGCATCTATCCGGGCTGGGGCGGCAGCGTGCGCTTGCCGCGACTGATCGGCGCGCCGGCGGCGATGGACCTGATGCTAACTGGCCGCACCGTCTCGGCACAGGCAGCACGCGCAATGGGTTTGGTCGATAAGACCGCCGAACCCGCGTTGTTGCTCGACGCAGCGATCGCACTCGCCGGCCACCTGCCCTCGCGCCCGCTGCAGACGCGACTGCTGGCGTGGCTCACCAACACCTGGGTCGCCCGACAGATCTTGGCCCCGATGCTGGTCAAGCAGGTCGCGCGGAAAGCGCGCAAGGAACACTATCCCGCTCCCTACGCCTTGATCGAAACCTGGCGCCGCAGCAGCGGCAGCATGGACGCACGCCTGAAAGCCGAAGCGAAATCGGTTGCCAAACTGGCGCAGACCGCGACCGCTCGCAACCTGATCCGCGTGTTTTTCCTGCAGGAACGCCTGAAGAACCTGGCCGGCAAGGATGTCCCGAAAAACGGCGGTATCAGCCGTGTGCATGTGATCGGCGCCGGCGTGATGGGCGGCGATATCGCGACCTGGTGCGCCTACAAGGGCTTTGAAGTCACGCTGCAGGATCGCGAGCAACAATACATCGAACCTGCGCTCAAGCGCGCTGACGAATTATTCGCCAAGAAGATCAAGGACGAGAGCAAGCGCGCGCAAGCCAATGCCCGGCTACGGGCCGACGTGATCGGAGCCGGAGTCGCCGATGCCGACCTGGTGATCGAGGCGATTTTTGAAAACCTTGAGGCCAAGCAGGAACTGCTCGATCGGGTCGAACAATCGCTCAAACCCGATGCGCTGATGACGTCCAATACCTCATCGATTCCGCTGGACACATTGAGCGAGAAATTGATTCATCCCGATCGCTTTGCTGGCCTGCATTATTTCAATCCAGTCGCGCTGATGCCGCTGGTCGAAATCGTGCGCCACGACGACATGACCGAGTCCACCGGCAAGCGTCTGGCCGCGTTTTGCCGCGCCATCGACAAGCTGCCGGTGCCAGTCGCCGGCACGCCGGGGTTCCTGGTCAACCGCATCCTGATGCCATACATGATGGAAGCGATGAGCGCCTACAACGACGGCATTCCCGGTCCGGTGATCGACAAGGTCGCGATGAAATTTGGCATGCCGATGGGCCCGATCGAACTGGCTGACACGGTGGGTCTGGATGTCGCCGCCAGCGTCGGAAAAATCCTCGCCGAATTCCTTAACCTGCCTGTTCCGAGTGGTCTGGAGGAAAAGCTCGCCGCCAACCAGCGCGGCCGCAAGGATGGCCAGGGCTTTTACAAATGGGAAAACGGCAGAGCCGTGAAACCCGAAGTACAGGCTGATTACAAGGTGCCTGACGATCTCGAAGATCGCCTGATTCTACCGCTACTCAACGAAGCAGTCGCCGCACTGCACGACGGCGTCGTTTCTGATGCCGATCTTTTGGACGCCGGCGTGATTTTCGGCACCGGCTTCGCCCCATTCCGCGGCGGCCCCATCAACTACATCCGCAACGTCGGCGCGAATGTTCTGCTGCAGAAACTACAGGTACTGCAGGCACGCTATGGGGATCGCTTTACGCCGAGACCCGGGTGGGATTCGCAGGCGCTGCGCAGCTAAGGATAAACTCGGCCTTCTGTTCTCTTGACAACGCTTTCCTGAGTGGCCGAGGCAAAAGCGATGAGCCGGGTGCATATAGTCTCTATTGCGAAGTACGCCGTAGCACTCTCGCTACCGATTGCAATTATCTTCGTCGCGCCGCTCCTGCGAAATGCGCTCACCGCGAAATCGCCCCCCATGCCTCCGGCGTTCCAAATGCATGAAATGAATCTGGCGCGTTTAGACGTTGAAACACAATTGGTTGCACGAGGCGTCGACCCACTGTCTTGGAGCTGCCAGATTAATTCGCCCGACCAATTGCGTTTCAAAAATTCGCTATGCATGTCGGCATGGCTTGTTGACATCAATCTCGGCGCGCCGGGACAACGCGGCCTCGTCCATCTGGAATCGACAGGTGTGGCCGATTTCCTTGACGCCAGCGGCAAGCCTCTCAGCGGACAACAGGAACTTTCCGCTCAACAATCGGACGCGATCAGAGCTTTACTGCCCGGGCAACTGGCCACGCTTGAACCATTTATCGAGGGAGGCATCGGTCCGCCGGTCGACGAGTATGTAGAAGCATGTATCGGCGGCAAGTCGATTCTGCTGACTAGGGGCTATGAAGGCGCTGAACTTGCCGCATTCGCGTGGGAAATATCGGGTGCTGCGGGCATCCGCCTGCGATTCAATTCACAAAACGTGTGCCACTAAGCGCGATCGCCAGTTCAACAAGACCCAGCAATCCACTGCCGCACCCACACCACAACTACATCGTGCTAGTCGGCTTGTCCGAATTGGTGATACCCGCCAACATCGCCTCGACCTTTCCGCGTGCGACTTCCCCCTCGGCGGAATCGGCGAATTGCACGCCGATGCCGGCGGGTCGATTACCTTGTGCGCCGGCCGGCGTGATCCAGACCACCTTGCCGGCGACTGGCAGACGCTCATTGCCCTCAGGCAGCGTCATCAGCACGAACACCTCGTCGCCGAGGCTGTACCGCTTGGCGGTCGGCACGAAGATGCCGCCGCCCTTGATGAAGGACAGATACGAGTTGTACAGCGCGTTCTTGTCCTTGAGCGCCAATGACAGGATGCCCTGCCGCGCGCCGCCTGCTCCCATCATGGCCGCTCTCTCCTGATTGAATGTGGGCAGTCTATGCGCAAACAGGGTGTCGCTGCGACCGCTGCCTGGATCGCGCTGGGCGCTCATCCCGTCGCTTAGCGCGCCGATGGCGCATTTGATCGCGCGGACGCTGCACTCACCGCCTCGCACCAATCGTGCAGCAGGCCACCCAGCGCCAGATCGGAACGAATCTGCGTCGACAGCAACTCGCGCGTGCGATTGGCCGAATCGAACCACGCCGACAGCTTTTGGAAATCAGCGTTGGCAGTCAATCTACCTAACTGCGGATCGGGATCGTGCGCACTCGCGCCGACCAGCATCGCCTGCAACTCCAACCCGGCTTCGGCCGCAAATGCGATCCGTTGCGCCACATGCGCATCGGTCAGCCATGTCGACGCCAGTTGCAGTGGCTGCGACTTGCCGGCAGCGAGCGCGATGAGATCGGCACGCACACGATCACGAATCTCCAGCAATCCGTCTTCCAGCCAATGTGCTGCCAGTCCCGGATGACCGCGCGCGGCATCCAGTGCCTTGCCTGCAGCCGCGCCGGCATGGCCCCGATCGACCAACCATCCGAGCGCATCGTCGCCATCCGGTGCATGCAATTCGATCCGCTGGCAACGGCTGCGGATGGTTGCCGGCAGTTGCATCGGATGCGCAGTCACCAGCAATACGTAGCGGCCTTGCATCGGCTCTTCCAGCGTCTTCAGCAAGGCGTTGGCGGCGTTGGCATTCATGCCGTCGGCCGGCACGATCAGCGCCACCTGCGCGCCGCCCATCTGCGGCGTCAACGCAAAACGCTGCCCCAGCGCGCGAATCTGATCGACTGAAATCACGCTGCGTAGCTTGTCGGTTTTCTCGTTGATCTCGAAAGTGATGGTCAGCACATCCGGGTGACCGCTACGCCCATCCGGATAGAGGCTGCGGCCATCGCCGTCGACTTCAATCGCGCTGGCCGGCGTGCGCGCTGCGAACAACACGCAACTGCGGCAGTGACCGCAGGCGGCACCTTGTGCACTTCGCTCACGACACAGGATGGATTGCGCCAGGTGCTCGGCGACCGCGCGCTTGCCGATCCGCTGCGTTCCACAAATCAGTAGCGCGTGCGCGAGACGCCCTTCAGCCAACGCAGCCTGCGCGCGTTGCAAAGGCAACTGCTGCCATGCAGGCAGCGTTGTCTTGTCAAATTGCTTACGCGCCAAGGTCATCGGTGTTCCTGCATCCACGCATCCAGCGCCGCCATCACCGCGGCCGCGACGGCGCTGGCAGCGAGGCTTGCATCGATCACTCGAAAACGCTGCGGTTCGGCGATTGCATGGGCGAGATAGGTGTCGCGCACGCGCTGGAAGAAATCGGCATGTTCACGCTCAATCCGGTCCGGCTCGCCACGCCCGGCGATGCGTGCGTGGCCTTGCGCGATATCCACGTCGAGCAGAAAGGTGAGATCAGGCTTGATGCCGGCAGCCCAGCGTTCAAGTTCGGCGATGCGCCCGGCGTCCAGTCCACGGCCGCCGCCCTGGTAGGCAAAGCTGGCATCGGTGAAGCGATCGCTGACAACCCACGCGCCGCGTTGCAGCGCCGGCTCGATCAATTCGCGCACCAATTGCGCGCGCGAAGCAAACATCAGCAGCAATTCAGTTTCTGCCGCGAGACGACGCGATGGGTCGAGCAGGATCGCGCGGATTGCTTCGCCGGCCTCCGTGCCCCCAGGCTCACGCGTGCTGACCACTTCGATGCCGCGCGCCAGCAGGCCGTCGTGCACCGCACTGATTGCGCTCGACTTGCCCGCGCCCTCGCCACCCTCGATGCTGAGCAGGCGCCCCCTCATTGCTGCGGCGTCGCATCGGGAGACGGACGATTGCGATGTAGCTGGTACTTCTCCACTGCACGCAGGTGATCAGCGAGGTTACTGGTGAACTCATGGCTGCCATCGCCGCGAGCCACGAAATACAACGCATCGCCTGGCTGCGGATGCGTTGCCGCGCGAAGTGCGTCGCGTCCGGGCATCGCGATCGGCGTTGGCGGCAGACCGGCGCGGGTGTACGTGTTGTAGGGCGTGTCTGTGAGCAAGTCGCGTTTGCGGATGTTGCCGTCGTAACTGCTGCCCATGCCGTAGATCACGGTCGGATCAGTTTGCAGCAGCATCCCGAGTTTCAACCGGCGCACAAATGCGCCAGCAATTCGGGCGCGCTCGTCTGCGCGACCGGTTTCCTTTTCCACGATCGAGGCAAGAATCAGCGCCTGCTCGGCACCCTTCAATGGCAAATTCTTTTCGCGCGATTTCCAGGCGTCGGCCAGCGCTGTATCCATCGCCTTGGCGGCGCGCTTGAGCAGCGCTACGTCGCTGCTGCTGCGTGTGTAGTTGTATGTATCTGGCAGGAAGCGACCTTCGGGACGCACGGCACTTCGGCCAAGCGCAGCCATCAGTGCGGCATCATCAAGGTCGGTTAGCTGGTGCTTCATCTGTGGCGCGTTGGCGAGTGCCGCACGCACTTCGCGCATGTTCCAGCCTTCGACCAGCGTGAATCGGTATTGCAGAACACGACCGTCGGCGAACTGGCGCAACAATTGCGTCGGCGTGGTGTCAGGCGCGATCGCATATTCGCCAGCCTGCAATCGCGATTGCACGCGCATCTGCATCGCCAGTGCCTGCCACTCGATGTCCAGCCCTTCACTGATTCCGGCACGGCGCAGCTTGGCCAGCACATTGCGGAAAGAATCGCCGCTGTCGATATCCAGTCGCGCCTGCGATGGATGCAGCGGCGCATTGGCGAACGCGTTCCAGCGCCAGAACGCAACGCCTGCGGTCAGCACGCCGATCAGCACAATCAGTTTCAGCAGCGTGCCAATGGCACCACCGGTGGCGTAAGAATGGGTCGGATTCAAACGTGATCTCCGGAGGATGGGAGTTGCGACGCGGCAAATCCAGCACCGCAATCGCTCAACAGGTTTTGCAATCGCGTGACCTGCGGATGCGTCTGCCAGCAACGTGTACCGAGTGAAGCCACCGGAAGGATACCGCGCACCGAATTGCACAGGAACAATAAGTCGGCGGCTTCGACCTCACTGGCGCTCAGCGAGCGCTGCTCGACCTGCGCATGCGCGAGCAGCCAGTCGCGACAGATGCCGGCTACGCCGCAGCGATCGACAGGGGGCGTGATCCATGTGCCGCCGCATAACACGAACAGATTCGCGGAAATGGCGCTGACAACGTTGTCTTCGCTATCGCGCAACAGGCCTTCGTCGACTTCAGGATCGTTCCATTCGCTGCGCGCAATGATCTGTTCCAGCCGATTGCAATGTTTGATACCGGCCAGCAGCGGCTGGATCGCCAGGCGCGTCTCGCACCAGCGCAGGCGAAGTGCCTGCGTTGGCGGTGACGGCAATGGATGCAGCGAAAAGATGACAGTGGGCTGCGCATATTGAGGCGGCGCATAACCACGACCGCCAACGCCGCGCGTC
Organism: Lysobacterales bacterium; assembly: GCA_038216155.1. Lineage (GTDB taxonomy): Bacteria > Pseudomonadota > Gammaproteobacteria > Xanthomonadales > Xanthomonadaceae > SZAS-103. Next base: position 20,229 of record JBBQQH010000039.1, on the reverse strand, counting down.
AACAACAGTTTCAACACACCCGTTTTCGTGTGTGCGATTAACTCATCGCGAATAGACTCAATGCGCGATTCGTCGGGCAGCTCGATCGCCAGCCGTTGCGCGCCGTGTGCCAGTCTCGCCCAATGCGCATCCCACCAGGGAACTTTCGCTTCGTGGATTCGCATTGTTTCGAACAACCCATCGCCGTAGGCAAGGCCGCGATCGGCTGGATCGATGGCATCCACCACCTGGCCATCGACCACGATGCGAACGTCATTCACTGAGGCGCGTCCTGCAGCGCACGCAACACGCCGCGTGCCTTGGCCCGGGTTTCCTCGAGTTCGCGCTGCGGATCGGAGTCGGCAACGATGCCCGCGCCGGCGCGAAAATGCAGGTGTTCACCCACTTGGCGAATGCTGCGAATCAGGATGTTGAGATCCATGTCGCCGCTGCGATCCAGATAACCAAGCGCGCCGGTATACGGACCGCGACCTTCACCTTCCAGCGAAGCAATAATCTGCATGCAACGCACCTTCGGGCAACCCGTAATCGTGCCGCCGGGAAACACCGCCGCGATCACCTGCGCCGGAGTTACGCCTTCGCGCAGGCGACCGCTGACGTTGGATACGATGTGGTGTACATGCGCGTAGCTTTCGACTGCCATCAGCTCATCGACCTCAACGCTGCCCGGCACGCAGACGCGGCCGAGATCGGTGCGTTCCAGATCGTTCAGCATCACGTGTTCGGCGCGCTCCTTGGGATGGCCGATCAATTCTCGGACGCGCGCAAGCTCGTCATCTCCGCTCACGCGCGGCCGCGTCCCGGCGATCGGTCGGGTGGCGACGCGATCACCGCGGATCGACACCAGCCGTTCCGGTGATGAACTCGCCAACGACCAATCCGGTTGCAGCAATGAACCGGCGAATGGCGAAGGATTGGCCTGCCGCAGCCGCTCATACAACGCACCCGGTTGCGGCGCCACATCGCAGCGCGCCGACCATGCGCGCGACAGATTGACCTGGAACACATCGCCCGCGGCAAGGTGCTCGTGGATGCGGGCAACGCCATCTAGAAAGCGTTCGGACGGGTCTTCCTTGATTGTGCGCGGCGCGATCCATGCAGCCGGCGCTGCAGCAGTTTCCTGAAGATCGGCCAGCACTTGATCGAGCAATGCATCCTGACCCGCCTCGGCCACCGCGACGGTTCGCTGCAACTCATGATCGCGAATCAACGCCGCCGGACAGCGCAACGCCAGCGCGGTTGGCAGCGCCGACGTGTCGAGTAGTGGCAGCGTGAGCGACGGCTCGATTTCCCGGGCTAGTTCGTACCCCAGATACAACGCCCAGCCGCCGCGAAACGGAATTCCATCGATGAGATCTTCGTGGGGCCAATCGACGTTACCTGTGTGCGGCAAGTGCAGCGACTGCCAGACCGCATCCAGCGTCTCCAGAAAACGCCCTTCGATCACGCCACCATCAAGCGTGCGAGTCAGCCCGTCGGCATTGAGCTTGAAGCCGCTGCCATCGGCAATGAACAAGATGTCGAAGCGCGCGCGCGGGCTGCCCGCAGCGACAGATTCGAGCAACAATGGATAGCGTTGCGGCAACCGCCGATGCAGCTCCAGCAGATCAGGCTCGGGCGTCAGCAATCGCGTTGTCATGCGTTGGTCAGGCGATCGAAACGCGCATGCCAAGCGCGGCGAAGCGGCACGAGGCGACGCACGCCCGCTCGAGCGCGATCACAGCTTGCGAAAAACCAGCGTGCCGTTGGTGCCACCGAAGCCGAATCCGTTCGACACCGCAATCGAAATCGCCTTCTCTCGCGCGACATTCGGCACGTAGTCGAGGTCGCAACCTTCACCCGGATTGTCGAGGTTGATGGTTGGCGGAATCACCCCGTGATGCAGCGCCAGCACGCTGAAGATCGCCTCCACGCCGCCGGCAGCGCCCAACAGGTGTCCGGTCATCGACTTGGTCGAACTCACCATCGTCTTGTAAGCGTGATCGCCAAGCGCAAGCTTGAGCGCACGCGTTTCGGCCAGATCGCCCAGCGGTGTGGAGGTGCCATGCGCATTGAGGTATTCGACCTGCTCAGGATTGACCCCAGCATCGCGCATCGCAGCGGTCATGCAGCGCGCAGGCCCTTCGCCATTCTCGCTCGGCGCGGTCATGTGAAAGGCGTCGCTGCTGCTGCCGGAACCCGCGAGTTCGGCATAGATACGCGCGCCGCGAGCCTTGGCGAATTCGTATTCCTCCAGCATCAGGATGCCGGCGCCATCGCCGAGCACGAATCCATCGCGGTCGCGATCCCATGGGCGACTGGCGCGGGTGGGATCATCGTTACGGGTGGACATCGCCTTCATCGAACAGAAACCACCAACCGACGTTGGCGACGCACCATATTCGGCACCGCCGGCGACCATCGCGTCGGCGTCGCCGTACTGGATGAGGCGCATGGCCATGCCGATGCTGTGGTTCGCCGTGGCGCAGGCTGAGACTGCGGATAAACTCGGTCCTTTCAGCCCCTTCATGATGCTCAGGTGGCCCGACACCATGTTGATGATGGTCGATGGCACGTAGAACGGCGAGACCTTGCGTGGGCCGCCCTCGTATAGAGCGATCGTGGTTTTCTCGATGCCGGCGATGCCGCCGATGCCCGACCCGATGATCACGCCGATGCGTTCCGCGTTGGCGTCGGTGATCTCAAGCCCCGAATCATCGATTGCCATCGATGCGGCAGCGACGCCGTAGTGGATGAACGGGTCCATCTTCTTTACGTCCTTGGGCGGGACGTAACCGGTCGGATCGAAATCGTGCACTTCGCCACAGATACGCGTGGCGAACGCGCTGGCGTCGAAATGAGTGATCGGGCCGATGCCCGAGCGGCCGTTGATGATGTTGTCCCAGGCGGTGGCAAGGCTGTTGCCGACCGGCGAGACGATGCCCATTCCGGTGATCACGACGCGACGCTGGTTCATCGAATTCTCCCGCTGGCGGCGCACCGCGCCTGCCCTACTTTGCCGTGCACGCCGCCGGCGTAGATCGAATTTCTACATGCGTACGGTGCGTGCACCCGTACAAACTCGCAGGGCCGCTACTCTGCGGAATCCTTGATGCATAAACCCGTAGAGCCGTTCAATGCGCCATCCGCGTTGCATAAACGCGCAGGGCCGCTGAATGCGGCCCCGGCGGTTTCCAATACTCGATCCTTGCTGCCTCAAACCGCTGACGCGGCCGCGCTCAGCTCTTGACGTGCGCCTTCACGTAGTCGATCGCCTGCTGCACGCTGGTGATCTTCTCGGCGTCTTCGTCCGGAATCTCGCATTCGAATTCCTCTTCCAGCGCCATCACCAGCTCGACAGTGTCCAGCGAGTCGGCGCCCAGATCATCGACGAACGACGCATTCGTGGTGACTTCTTCTTCCTTCACGCCGAGTTGTTCGACGACGATTTTCTTTACGCGTTCTTCGATGCTGCTCATGGATGCAAACCTCTGAGGGAAATACCGGCGCGCCTATTGTAAATGAAAGCCGGGCCGGCGGGCAGAACGGGCGCGTATGGGCGCGACCGCATTATGTGACGCAACCCATCGATAAAAATCAGGGCATGTACATGCCGCCGTTGACGTGCAGGGTTTCGCCGGTGATATAGGCGGCCGATGGGGAGGCCAGAAACGCGACCGCGCGTGCGATATCGGCCGGCTCGCCCAGACGTCCCAGCGCGATTTGCGCCAGCATGCCGTCTTTCGCAGCATCCGGCAGCGCGCGGGTCATATCGGTATCAATAAAACCCGGCGCGACCACGTTGACGGTGACGTTGCGGCTGCCGATCTCGCGCGCCAGCGATTTGCTGAATCCGATGATCCCGGCCTTGGCCGCCGCGTAGTTGGACTGTCCGGCGTTGCCGGTGACCCCGATCACCGAAGCGATGTTGATGATGCGGCCGCGGCGTGCCTTCATCATGCCGCGCATGACCGCCTTGCAGGTGCGAAAGACCGAACTCAGGTTGGTCGCGATGATCGCGTCCCAGTCCTCGTCCTTCATCCGCATCAGCAGGTTGTCGCGGGTAATGCCGGCGTTGTTGACCAGGATCGAGATGGCACCATGCTGCTTGCCGATGGCATCGATCACGGCTTCGACCGCGGCACCATCGGTCACATCCAGCGCCATACCTGCGCCGCCGTAAGCGCCTAGGCGCTCACCAATCGCGTCCGCGCCGGATTGTGTAGTCGCGGTGCCGATCACGATCGCGCCCTGCGCTGCGAGTTCATCCGCGATTGCGGCCCCGATGCCGCGGCTGGCGCCGGTGACCAACGCGATTTCGCCAGTCAATGGCTGCTGTGCATTCATGCGTTGAAGTCCTTCATGGCTGCATCGAAATCAGCCGGCGTGCCGAGCGCACGCGCGTCGATCGATTTGTCGATCCGCTTGACCAGACCCGCCAACACCTTGCCCGGGCCGCATTCGGCGATCCGGCTGATGCCGCTGGCTGCCAGCGCCTGTACGCAATCGGTCCAGCGCACTGGCTGATACAGCTGCTTGACCAGATTGACTTGCAATTCGTCGGTGTCCGTGCGCGCGATCGCGTCGACGTTCTGCACGATCGGCAGGGTCGGCGTTGACCAGCTCAATCCTGCCATTGCCTCGCCCAGCCGATCCGCTGCCGCACGCATCAATGGCGTATGCGACGGCACGCTGACGGCGAGCTTGAGGATCTTGCGGATGCCGCGTTCGCCGAGGATCACGATTGCGCGATCGACAGCTGCGGTGCTGCCGCCGATCACGATCTGGCCGGGCGAGTTGTAGTTGGCCGGCACCACGACTTCCGGCTGACTATCGCCAGTGGCTGCCATCGCCGCATCCACCGAGACACTGACGCAGACCTCGACCACAAGCGCATCTTCTGCCCCGAGGATCGCCGCCATCGCGCCCCGACCGGCCGGTACGGCCTCTTGCATCAGATGGCCACGATCGCGCACCAGGCGCGCGCCATCGGCCAGCGACAACGCACCCGCCGCGACCAGCGCGGTGTACTCGCCAAGACTATGACCAGCCAGCATCGCAGGCTGCGCGCCGCCGCGTTCCGCCCACGCCCGCCATACCGCAATGCCTGCCGCCAGAAGCGCTGGCTGGGTGAATTCGGTGCGACCCAGTTCCGCCTCGGGCCCATCCTGCGACAGCCTCCACAAATCGATGCCGGCGCCTTCGGACGCTTCGGCAAATGTGTCGCGAACCACCGGGTGTGCGGCAGCCAGCTCAGCGAGCATACCGATCGATTGCGAGCCTTGGCCCGGGAAGACGAAGGCCAGATCGGGGAACGGGGAACGGGCGACGGGCGACGGACTATTCATCGGCAGTTTGTTGCTCCTGTTGCGCAGCGCATGCTGCGTAAGCCATTTGTCTGTAACGCGCGCTGCGCGCACGTCTGAAAAATCATCGTGCGCATAGCGCACGCTACCGCTTCAGGCTCTACCCGTTCCCTTTTGCCCGTTGACCAGCTGCGCCGTTCGCTACGCCCTTCGGGCTTCGCAGTCCAGTTCCCGCACCAATCAATACCTCACCAGTGCCGAGCCCCAGGTAAATCCGCCGCCGAATGCTTCCAGCAGCAGCAACTGCCCGCGCTGCACCTTGCCCGAGCGTACCGCTTCATCCAGCGCCAGCGGTACAGAGGCCGATGAGGTGTTGCCGTGTCGGTCGACGGTGACGATCACGCGTTCCATCGGCATATCCAGCCGCTTGGCGGTGGCCTGGATGATGCGCAGGTTGGCCTGGTGCGGAATCAGCCAGTCGATGTCGTGCTTGTCGAGATTGTTGGCGGCGAGGGTTTCCTCGACTACGGCGTCCAGCGTCTTGACGGCGACCTTGAACACTTCGTTGCCGGCCATCAGTACGCGTACGCCGCAGTTTTTTTCCTCCTGCTTGAAACCGACCGATACGCCAACCGGATTCCACAACAGATGCTTGAAGCCGCCGTCGGCATGCAGATGGGTGGAGAGCACGCCCGTCTCGTGGTTGGCCTTGAGTACTACCGCCCCTGCGCCGTCGGCGAACAGCACGCAGGTGGCTCGATCGGACCAGTCAAGCATGCGTGTGAGCGTCTCGGCGCCGATCACCAGCGCAGTGGTGACGGTGCCGGCACGGATGAACTGGTCGGCGATGCTGAGCGCATACATGAAGCCCGAACAGGCCGCGTTGACGTCAAACGCAATGCAACCGTTGGCGCCCAGCCGGTGTTGCACCAGACAGGCGGTGGACGGAAAGATCAGGTCGGGAGTGGTGGTGCCGATGATCAGCAACTGCACGTCGGCGGCGGTTATGCCGGCGGCATCCATCGCGCGTTGGCCGGCTTCGACTGCCAAATCACTGGTGGTCTGACCTTCCGCGGCAATGTGGCGCTGGCGAATGCCGGTGCGGTCGGTGATCCATTCGTCGCTGGTTTCGACAAACTGCGCCATGTCGGCGTTGGTCAGCACTTTTTCCGGCAGGTAGCTGCCAGTACCGGCGATTCGGGCGTACACCTGTTGCGTCACATTGACTCCTGCTGTGGCGGGTGCGCCGGCGTCAATGTGTTCTTCAATTGACTGCCAGCGCAAGCGCGGGACGTTCAATATCGCTCAGATTGCGGCCCTGGCGCATCGCACCCCGACAGCAACCGCAACGGCACCGATCACGCGCTAGCGACGCGGATTCCGCGCCGCAGCTCATCATTCTTCGGCTTCAACCGCCGACTTGGTGTCGATGACTTTCTTGCCGCGATAGTAGCCATCCTTGGTGACGTGATGGCGGATATGGGTCTCGCCGCTGGTGGCGTCGACCGACAACTGCTTGGCGCTAAGCGCTCTGTGGGCGTTTCGCATTCCTTTGCGGGAAGGCGAAACGCGGGATTTCTGGACTGCCATTGTGCTCTCCGATGATGCGTTCTAAAAAATTGTTGATTCGCAAGAATGAATTTTACGGCAAACGTGTTTCTGCAATACGGCGTTCGTACGTGTTCGGGCTAGCCTAGTAGTGGCGGCGAAATATCAACCGCCGCAACTGCAATTTTAATGTTTGCGAAGCGCCGCCAGCAACGCGAACGGTCGCTGCGTCGGCTGCTCCTCGACCGGCTGCAAGTCCTCGCCATCGGCGCCCACGTCCAGCTCGATCGCCTCGGTGCCCGGTTTGCTCGGCACCACCGGAATGGCGAGAATCAACTCGTCTTCCAGCAATGCACGTGCATCGATGAATCCATCCGCCCCGACCAGTATCGGCTCATAACCTTCGGGCAAGCCTGCTTCCTGATCCTCGCGCGCAATCAATCCCAAGCGCTGCTCAATATGCACCGGCAGCTCGAACGGATCGAGGGTGCGCTGGCAGATCAGCGGCAATACTGCTTCGGCGCGAATCTCCAGATACGCCACGCCCAGCGCGTCACGATCGAACTGCAGTACATAGCGGCATTCGCCATCCACTGAATCCACACCGGCGACTTCCAACGCCTCGCGCAAGCGCGAAAACCTCGAAAGCGCTCGCGCGCCCTCAAACGTGCGTCGCGCCGAAACCATGCGCCACGCGTCCAGCGATTCGGGCAAGGCTACGGACATAAGCGCGGAATGATACCGACCGCAGCGCCCCTGTGTCAATCAAGATTCTCCAGCAACCACGCGGGTTTGCAGCGGTTGCGAGGGCTGGTGCAGACTGCCCGGATGCCCTTGCCGATGCTATTGCTGGATTCGCCGTGAACCCTCTCGTCGTCCTGTTAATCGTCGTTGCCTTGTTTGCAGCCGCCGGCTGGTGGATGTGGCAGGGCCGCCGCCGGCGGCGCACGCTGACATCGATCATGGACAGCGCCGATGCGATGGAACTGCTGTTGCATCGCACTCGTGAACGAATGCGCGCGGTGCAGCACGTGGTCGGACGCATACCAGCCGACATCGCCGCCGAGGCGCGCGCGTCCTTGAAACAGGAAGAGCACCTGCAAGCAGCATTCCGCGACCTGCTGCAGCATCGGCTCTGGCTCCAGCAAAACGCGACGACTGCAACCCGGCAGGAACTCGAAGAGGCGGCAGCAGCGCTCCACCGCGCGCGAGAGCGGATTGCTTCGGAACTGGATCGCCTCGAGCACGCTGGCGCTGAACTCGCATCGGCGACCGATCCTGCGATTCAGGCCGCCGAGCGCGAGCCCGCTGCGTTGCGCCGCCATGCCGGGCAATAGATCGCGCAGTGGGTGAACCGAGCGCGCCCCCTTCGCTGATCCTGGCGTCGACCTCGATCTATCGACGGCAATTGCTGGATCGCTTGCGTCTTCCTTATCGCGTTGCCAAACCCGATGTCGACGAGCAGCCATTGGCTGCCGAAGCGCCCGACGCTTTGAGCGAACGCCTGGCGCAGGCCAAGGCCATTGCGGTGCAGGCAGCCTTCCCTGACGCCTGGATCATCGGCTCGGATCAGGTTTGCGAGCGCGACGGCGAGTCGATTGGAAAATCCGGCGACGCGGCGACGGCGTTTGCGCAGCTGCGGACCGCTTCCGGCCGGAAGCTGCGATTCCACACTGCGGTGTGCGTACTCCATGGCGAACAGCGCCTGCTCCATCGCGATTGCACAGATGTGCAGTTTCGCCAATTGAACGACCATGAAATCGAGCGCTACCTGCAGGCCGAACAACCGTTCGATTGTGCTGGCAGTTTCAAGTGCGAAGGCCTCGGCATCAGCCTGTTCGAATCGATCCGCAGCGACGATCCGACCGCATTGATTGGGCTGCCATTGATTGTCTTGGCGCGGATGCTGCGCGCAGCAGGGTTCATGGTGCCCTGAGGTTGCGCTTGCGCCTCGCGTCGGCGCGCGAGTTTGCTATTTGATGGCACCTACGCGGATCGAGCGCTGCTCCAGGACGCGCACGCGTCCATTGTTGCCCGTAATCTTCAAGGCGAGTTCGTGGCGTCCAGCAGGCATCTGCGACAGACTCAGGGTTGCCTGGAATCCTACGTTCGGAAAATTTGGATCATCCGCCTGGGGATACTGCGATGGCACGCTGTGGTTGGCGATGCCGTAGCGGGCGGCGGCGCCGAGCTTTCCATCAAGAAGGACATCGACGCGCGCGATGCCGACGGCATCCTGGAACGCCCAGCCAGCGACTTGCACCGACGCCGAAACCTGCGCGTCAGGAAGCGGCTGCTGCATCACCGCCTGCGCCGGCACATCGCAGGCACTGTGATCGCCGGGCTGATGCAGGAACAACAAAAACCGTTTGCGGCCGTGGTCGACCTGGGTTTCATCGATCGCCTGCAATCCCGGCCACGTCGCACACAGACGCCGATTCCAGGATTCGCGCATCTCAGGCTTCAACGCGGTTTCCTCGACCACCAGCAGCAATGGCTGCATCGCACGCGATTGCAACGCGGACTCATCGCGATGCCACAACGCGAGTTGCAGCGCGCGGCCGTGCTTGGCATTGAGCGGATGATCGAGCGCGAACACCGGATGTTTGCCGTCGAGCGCGAATTCGAGTTCCGCTGCCAGCAGAAAGTTGTCGGCAACCAGCAACGTCCCGCGCGGCAACACATCGAGTTGCCGGCGAGTGGATTGCTCAACCGCGTTCCAGCCGTTGAAGGTTTCCGGGTACACGCCAATGCGCGCCAGCGCAGCGATGCCGTTCGGCATTGCCAGTGCGATCACCAACGCAAACAGCGCTGCCGTCCACAGCACGCCGGTGGCGATCATGGTGGTGTAAAAAATGCGATGACGCCTAAGCAGCAATGGCACCACGGGCAGCAACAGCAAATACGCCGACAGCGGCCAATGGAACGAGACACGTTGGATATCCACGAACGGAGACAACACGAGAAACACCACGATCGGCATGCCACCAGCGATCGCCAACAACCGCCAGCTCGGCTGCGCGCGTGCACGCCAAACCCGCCACAGCGCCCACAGCAGTGCGGCATACAGCAACGGACCAGTCAGCAACGGCTGCAGCAACTGCAGACGCAATCCGTAGGCGTGAAAACTCCACGGATGTCGATCGACCAACTGGAAGCGAAGACCTGCATCGTGCTGATCAAGATTGAACAGCAGCACCGGCAGCCACGCGAGCACGCCGATTGCCAACGCCAGCAGCACGCCCGGCCGTTTCAACAAATCGCGGCCCTCGCGTGAAGCGAGCAATCCCAGCCCACCGGCAAAAACCGCGATGCCGAAGCGGTAGTGGGTGAGCGCACCCAACGCCAACGCAATCGCGAGTTGCACGCAGGCGCGGGGCGTTACGCGCTGCAACAGTTCCACGCTGGCATCGAAGGCCAGCAGCGTCGCGAACACCAACGGCACGTCCGGGAGTGCAAGCACACCCAGGGTCGAGGCCAGCGGCAGCAGCAACGCCAGGCAACCGGCGCGCCAGCAAGCATCGTCGTCCTCGTCGCTATCGCTGCCGAAGCGTCGTGCGATGCGCACGCAAAGCCACGGCAGCGCACAGCCCAGCATCAGGAACGGCCAACGCAAGCCCAGCTGCGTGTTGCCCCCGACCTCCACACCCAAGCGTGCCAGCCAGGCACTCAGCCCGGGCAGATCCGAATAAGCCCATGCCAGGTGTTGACCTTCCAGCCAGTAGAACGCCTCGTCGCCAAAAATAGGTACGCGCGCGGCAAGCCACAGCTTGAGCGCACAGACTAGAAGCCAGGCGCAGATGAAGATCGTGCGAATGGATGGTCGAGCCGCTGTGGTCATGGGCGAATGGTCCGGCAAGCTGTCGCCGATTTCACGCGGCCGTGCTCAGGATAAACTCCGTGCGTTGGTTGCTCGCGCCCGCGCTCAACGCGCGTGCGGTTCGCGAACGCATTTGGCAAATCCACATCAACGCATTCCCTGGTAAGCACATGTCGACCCAAACCGAACCCGCGACCATCTTAGCCAAGCCTGCCGCCGCCGATCGGACGGAGAGAGCTGCTGCTCTCGCCGGTGAGCCCCTGCCCGAGCAAATCCGCGCCGCGCTGCTGGCCGCCATCAAACAAGTGAACGGGCTGGTGCTGGGCAAACCTCGCGAGGTGCGGCTCGCGTTCGCCTGCCTGCTAGCCGGCGGCCATCTGCTGATCGAGGATCTGCCGGGCCTCGGCAAAACGACGCTGGCGCGCGCGATCGCCGCGACCGTGGGCCTTGAGTTCCAGCGCACGCAATTTACCTCGGACCTGTTGCCATCGGACATCGTCGGCGTCTCGGTGTTCGATCAGACCCAGCAACGGTTCCATTTTCATCCCGGGCCGATCTTCACCCAGTTGCTACTGACGGACGAGATCAATCGCGCGCCGCCGCGCACGCAAAGTGCATTGCTGGAGGCGATGGCCGAGCAGCAGGTGACTGTCGATGGCATCACCCATGGTCTTCCGCAGCCGTTTTTCGTGATCGCCACGCAAAATCCCGTCGATCTTGCAGGCACTTTCCCGCTGCCCGATTCGCAACTCGATCGGTTCCTGCTGCGCATCTCGCTCGGTTATCCGGATGCACGCGCCGAACGCGAGATGCTGGTCAGCCAGGATCGGCGCGAGATGATCGCGCACGCGACCAATCTGCTGAGTGCGACCGACGTGATGGCGTTGCGTGGTGCGGTCGATCGGGTGCACGCCAGCGATGCGCTGATCGACTACGTGCAGGCGCTGATTGCGCAGTCGCGTCGGCATCCGGGCGTCGCGGTCGGACTGTCGCCGCGCGCCGGCCTTGCGTTGCTGCGGGCGTCGCGTGCGCACGCATTGCTGCTCGGTCGCGAGCACGTATTGCCCGAAGACGTGCAGTCGCTGTTTTCCGAAATTGCCTCGCATCGGCTGGTGCCCGATACCGACGAAGGCCAGCGTACACGCCTGTCTGAGGCGATTCTGCGCGCGGTCGCGGTGGACTGAACTATGGCGGCTGTCGCCTCGCAACCCGGCTGGCGGCATGTGATGGCGGCGCGCTGGCGCGGTCGACTGGCCGCGCTGGCACGACCTCGCGCGAGCGAGTCGCTGCCTGTCACGCTGGATCGCCGCCGCATCTACATCCTGCCGACCCAGTTCGGATTATTCATCGGCGTGCTGCTGGCTGCGATGCTGATGGGCGCGCTGAACTACAACAACAATCCGGCGCTGTTGCTTGGCTTCCTGTTGGCTGCCGCGGCGCAGCTCAGCCTGCACATGACCCATCTCGCGCTCAGCGGCGTACGCCTGTTGGAACTGCGCTCAGCGCCAGTGCATGCCGGCGATCCGGCAATCGTGCAGTTGCGCATCGATGCGACACGCGCGCGACCGCGGCCAGGCCTCGTTCTCGAATGCGCCGGCGCCCGCAGCGTGTTTTCACTGCCCGATGCTGATCCAATCACGGTCGAACTCAGTATCCCGACCGCCCAGCGCGGCTGGTTACGACCTGGACGAATCAAGCTCTCGACGACTCAGCCGCTGGGCATGGCGCGTGCGTGGTCGTGGTTCTGGCCGGACGCGCGAGTGCTGGTGTATCCGCGACCCGAAGCGCGCTCGCCGCCGCTGCCCGCACACGACGGACCCGGCGCGCGCACCCGTGTTCGCGCACAAGGCGACGAGCCGCATCATCTGCGTGACTACCACGTTGGCGATCCGCCAAAACAAGTGGCGTGGAAGGCGTCAGCTCGGATCGGAAAACTGCTGGTGCGCGAATACGAGACGCGCAGCGATCGCGAATTGCGGCTGGAATGGTCGTCGCTGTCGGCGATCCCCTACGAGGCGCGCATCGCGCGGCTTGCGCGATGGGTGATCGAGGCCGACCGGATTGGCGCGCGCTTTGCGCTGGTGCTGCCGAACCAGATCATCGGCACGGCGCAAGGCCACGCGCATCGGCAAGCCTGCCTGCAAGCACTCGCGCTACTGCCAATCGCCGATGCGGCGAGAGCATCGGCATGAACACGATCGCACGCGAGCACGCTGCGGCATCGCATCCGATCGCCACCGCCTCCGTCGATAAGGGAGACACCGAACACGCGCACAAAAACAAGGCGCTCGACCGCCCTACGCGCGCTTGGTGCCTTGCCTCCGGGCTTGCCTGCGCGATTCCGCTGCTGCGCTTGCTTCCGGGTTGGCTGGCGCTGGCATTGTTCGTGGTCGGTATTGGCAGCGCGGCACTTACCTGGTTTCGGCCGGCGCCTGCGGCGTTGCGACTGTTGCTCACATTGGGCCTGTTCTGGCTGGTGCTGGATGCCTACGGCTATCGACTCGGTCGCGACACCGGCAGCGCGTTGCTGCTGGCAATGTTGTTGCTCAAACCGATTGAACTGAGAACACTGCGCGATGCACGCAGCCTGGTCGGCTTCGCCTTGTTCGCGTTGTTTGCGGCCTTTTTGCTCGACCAAGGCCCATTCACTCTGGCCTTGTCGGTGCCGGCGGCGGCACTCGCGTTTGCCGCCTGCGCGCGGATGGCCGACAGCGAAGTAAGTCTCGCGCCGCAAGGCTTTCGGCTGGCGCGTGTGTTTAAGGTGCTCGGGCTCTTTGCGCTAGCCGCACCGTTGGCGCTGGCCGCGTTCTGGTTGTTCCCGCGTCTTGGCAGTCCGCTGTGGGGCATTCCCGACGTGGCCAAGGCCAAGATCGGGATCAGCGACAGCATGTCGCCCGGCGACTGGCTGGACATCCTGGCCGATGACACGCCGGCGTTTCGTGTGCATTTCGACGGCCCGGCGCCGCCGCCGGCACAGCGCTATTGGCGCGGTTTGGTGATGTGGAATTTCGACGGGCGCAGTTGGACCCAACCAGACTGGCCGCGCAATCTTCCGCCCGCCAATGTTGTGCGGACGCGCGCCGGGGTGAGCTACGAGATCACGCTCGAACCCAACGACAAGCGCTACCTGTTTGCCCTCGACCTACCGCGCGCGGCGGCCGAGAACGCTACTCTTGCGCAGGACTACAGCATGACCGCGATCGCACCGGTCAGCAGCCTGCGTGCGTACTCGGTGATATCCGCCCCGCCCGCGCAGTTCGAACCGGACTTGACCGACAATATCCGCCAGGTCGCGCTGCGCCTGCCCAACGGCTACAACCCACGCACGGTCGCGCTTGCGCATCGGTGGCGCGCGGAAGGCGCGGACGATCTCGGCATGGTCCGGCGCGCGCTGGCGATGTACCACGCCGATTTCATCTACACCCTGGCCGCACCGCCGCTGGGCCATCACAGCGTCGACGAATTCCTGTTCGACACCAAACAGGGATTCTGCGAGCACTTCAGTTCGTCGTTCACCGTGCTGATGCGCGCGGCGGGCATTCCGGCGCGCGTGGTGACCGGCTATGTCGGCGCGGCGCGAAATCCGATCGGCGACTACTGGCTGGTCAAGCAATCCGATGCGCATGCGTGGTCGGAGGTGTGGCTGCCCGGGCGCGGTTGGGTGCGCATCGATCCGACCGCGGCGGTGGCGCCGGAACATGTGTTCAAGCGCGCCAGTGAATCAATCGGCGGCGGTGACGGCGGTTTGCTCGGCGGTGCGGGTTTCAGCTTTCTCAATCTTGCCGACTGGGCGCGTCAGGGTTGGAACCAATTCGTGCTGAGTTTCGACGCCACGCGCCAGCAATCGTTGCTGGAATCGCTTGGCCTGCACGATCCCGATGCGCGCAAGATGACTGCGGTATTCGCCGCCGTCTGTGGCCTGTTGCTGGCATTGGTCACGCTGTGGCAATTGCGCCGACGCGTCCCGCCGCCCGATCCGTTGTTGCGCGCATGGTCGGGTTTCACCACGCGACTTGCGCGCGCGCATCTGCGCAAGCAATCGTACGAGCCCGCTCAGGACTACGGCCGGCGCGTTGCAACCCTGCTTCCTCATCAAGCTGAACAGGTGTTGGCACTCAGCCGCCGTTTCGCCAAGCTGCGCTACGCTCAAGCAGCGATGACGGATTCGGCGCGCGCGGAATTGATCCAGGAGTTGCGGGCGTTCCGAGTCAGGCCACAGCCGTAGACGCTCCAGGTATTTCCGCTGCCGCCGTGGATCTTTGGTTGTCAATCATCGCAGTCACGGCTTCGTGCCGTCGTCGATCACAACGCCCGCAATAGGTGAGTCCAGATGAAATCGCCACGTTCGACATCAGCAAGCCTGATCGCGTCGCACTTACAGTTTGCTCAGCGCGCGGCCGCACCCGTTCGACCCGTCGCTTCCCGGATGGGCGTCGCGATCTTGCCGCTCCTGCTGGCACTGGGCGGCTGTATGACCGTGCCAACGCCACTTCAAGGCCAGTACTCAACGCTGGCTCCTGCAGCGGCAAGCGATCACGACCTCACCGGTGAAGGCGTGCGTTGGGGTGGCACATTGGTGCACACCGATCCGCAGCCTGGGCAAACTTGTTTCGAGATCGACGGTCGCACCTTGGGTTCGTTTGCACGGCCGGTGAATACGGATCGCTCCCAAGGCCGATTCACAGCATGCCGCAAGGGCTACTACGAGCCGACCGTGTTCGCGCCGGGCCGAGAAGTCACAGTCACCGGACATGTCACGGGCGTCGTCAATCGCCCGGTCGGCAGCTACGATTATCGGCAGCCAATGGTTCAAGCGGACGTGATCTATCTGTGGCCGGAACGCCGCGAGATCGATGACTGGCGTTATCGACGCGATCCGTTTTACTCACCGTTTTACTCACCGTTCTACTCGCCGTTCTACTACCCATCGCCATTTTGGTGGCGCGGTTGGTGAGCGACGCGGAATGCGCTGTCAGGGCGTTCCGAAATGCCCTAGCGGCGCGCCTGCCAGCAGGTGCAGGTGGATGTGGAAGACGGTTTGTCCACCATCGTCATTGCAATTGAACACGGTGCGGTAGCCGCGCTCGGCAAGCCCTTCGCGCTTGGCATAAGCAGCCGCCGCGATCACCAACTTGCCGACCAACGCGGCATCGTCCGGTGACAGGTCGTTGAGCGTGGCAATCGCCTTGCGTGGCACGAACAGCACGTGCATCGGCGCTTGTGGATGGATATCGCGAAACGCGACCATGTCCGCGTCCTCGTAAACGATGTCGGCAGGAATCTCGCGGCGGATGATCTTGTCGAACAGGGTGTCGGTCATGGGCTAGTTGGCACCTTCGATCTGATGAATTAAGTGAACGCAATCAATTCGGCACTTCGATGCGGCTGCCGAACGCATGCGACAAGGTGCCGCGATCGATGTATTCCAGTTCACCGCCGAGTGGCACGCCGTGCGCGATGCGACTGGGTTTGACTTGATGCTGGCGCGCGAGTTGCGCAAGGTAATGTGCGGTCGCTTCGCCTTCTACCGTGGGATTGGTCGCGATGATCAATTCGCGGACGTCGCCTTCGGCCATGCGGGCGGCGAGACGATCGAGCCCGAGTTCTCGCGGACCAATACCATCCAGTGGCGAAAGCCTACCTTGCAACACGAAATACAACCCGCGATAGCCGGTTGCGTGCTCGATCGCCAGCCGGTCGGCCGGCGATTCCACTGCGCACAACAATTCCGCATCGCGGGTCGAACTCGCGCAGATCGCGCACAGTTCGCTTTCGCTGAAATCGCGACAGCGCGCGCAGTGGCCCACTTTCTCCATCGCCTCGGTCAGGCGCGCAGCCAGACGCGAACCACCGTCGCGATCGCGTTCCAGCAAGTGATACGCCATCCGCTGCGCCGACTTCTGGCCCACGCCAGGCAGCACGCGCAGGGCTTCGATCAATTGTTCGAGCAGCGAACTCATTGAAGTGGCCTGCGACGATTTGGACTGACATCCGATGCAAACACGCGATTCATAACTCGGGTAGGACATGCCTGAAAAGATCCGTCATTCCCGCGAAGGCGGGAACCCATGGACGTTAACTGCACAACCAATAAGTCACTGGATTCCCGCCTTCGCGGGAATGACGATCAAAGGAGAACATGATCAGAGGTTCCCGAGATTCATGCCCGGAGGCAACGGCATGCCGGCGGTCACCACCGACATTTTCTGCTGCGATTCCGCATTGACCTTGCCCACTGCGTCATTGAACGCGGCAGCGATCAGGTCCTCGAGCATTTCGGCGTCGCCAAGCACTGAAGGATCGATGCGCACGCGCCGGCATTCCATCTTGCCGGTGATCGTGACGTTGACCATGCCGCCGCCGGCGCTGCCGGTGAGTTCGGTCTGCGCCATTTCTTCCTGCACGCGCTTGAGACCATCTTGCATGCGCTGCGCCTGCTGCATCAGTTGAGCGATGTTTCCCTTCATGTGAGTCTCCAGTTGCTGCTGACGATGATTGAATTCAGTACTGCGTAAAGGTCATTTGCAGCCGCTATGCGATCGCTTGGCAAGTCAGCAAAGTTGATCGCCAACCGCGCGTTGCGTGCGACTCGCGCTGCGAGCTTTTGGATCAGGTTTCATCCATGGGCCGAATCGAACCGGGCACTAGTTTCGCGCCGTATTGCTGCATGTAGCGCTGCACCGCCGATTCGTCCATGAACGACTGTTCGGCTTCGCTTTGCCGTTGCTCGCGACGGCGCGAATTGCGAACGTGCAGGGTTTCGCCCTCGCTGCCGGTCGTCGAGACAATCCTGATCTTCGGCGGTTTGCCCAGCACGCCCGCCAGTACTTCCGCCAAGCGCGATACGTCGTTGCGCAAATGCGACATTTCAGCGGCCAGCGCCAGTTGCAATTCGTCGTTGCTGCTCGACTGGAATATCGCGTTGGCCGCCAGTTCGCGCACCGGGCCGCGCAGATCGGCAGCTTCCAGCAACGCCAGCCAGTCATCGCTGGTTGTCGGCATCGGCATCGCCGGCTTCGCATGTGCCGGCGCGGACTTCTCCGGCACCGATTCGTCTGCAACGTCCGCCGTCCTGATACCGCTGGACACGTCATCGCTGGTCGGGGACGCACGCTGCGGCGTCGCCGGATGCACCTCCGCTGGAGTCGCATAGGGCTGTTCGACCGCACGCGTCTCGGCAATCCGTGGCGCTGGACGCGTGCGCGTTTCCTCGGGTTTTGTCGCTTTCGCGACCGCCGCGGGGGCTGTATCCATTGCACTGCGAGCAGCCGCCGTCGAAACAGTACGCGATCGCGGAGGCACCGACCGCGATCCGTCACTCACTTGGTGGGCGGCATCGGCTGCCGCAGGACGAAACGCCAACATCCGCAGCAGCGCCATCTCGAATCCAGCGCGCGGACTGGGCGCCAGCGGCAAATCGCGGCGCCCACCGATCGCCATTTGGTACCACAGTTGCACGACTTCCGGCGGCAGGCGCTCGGCCAACGCCGCGGTATCGATACCCGAATCATCCTCAACACCGGGTACTAGTTGCTTTAGCTGGATGCGATGCAAGGTCGCCGCAATTTCGTCGAGCACCTGACCGAAATCCGGCGCGAAGCCGACCAGCGCCTCGATCTCTTTCATCAGCGCTTGGCCATCGCCATCGGCCAGCGCACCCAACAGCGCGCCGACGCGGGCGCGGTCGACGCTGCCCAGCATCGCGCGTACTCCGGCTTCGTCTAGCGTGCCAGCGGTATAGGCGATCGCCTGATCCAACAACGACAAGCCATCGCGCAAGCTGCCGTCGGCGCCGCGCGCCAGCAGGTCAATGCTGGCGTCCTCGATCGGCAAATTCTCAGCCGTCAAGATCTGCCGCATCTGCCCGCCGATCTGCTCAAGATCAAGCCGCTTGAGGTTGAACTGCAGGCAGCGCGATAGCACCGTCACCGGCAGCTTTTCCGGATCGGTGGTGGCCAGCAAAAACTTCACATAGTCCGGCGGCTCTTCCAGCGTCTTCAACAACGCATTGAACGCCGGCTTGGAAAGCATGTGTACCTCGTCGATCAGGTACACCTTGGTGCGCCCGCGCGACGGCATGTATTGCGCGTTCTCGATCAACTGGCGCACGTCGTCGATGCCGGTGTGCGATGCCGCGTCGATTTCCAGCAGATCGACAAACCGACCGGCGTCGATGTCCAGACACGCCGCGCATTCACCGCACGGATCGGCGCCCTGCCCGCGGTCGCAGTTCAGGCTCTTGGCGAAAATTCGCGCAATCGTGGTCTTGCCCACCCCGCGCGTGCCGCTGAACAGGAACGCGTGATGTACCCGACCGCTGTCGAGCGCATTCACCAACGCCCGCACCACATGCTCCTGCCCGACCAGTTCGGAAAACCGCTTAGGACGCCACTTGCGGGCTAGCACGAGATAGGACATGGGCAACCTGGTTGAGGCGTTATGGCGCGATATTTCGCGAATTAAACGACAATCCGAACCCGCCGAGAGGCGACACGGATCATGCGAACACTCCCATTCTATCGCGCCTGTCCAGTCCGGCGATCCGGGCCAATCAATACGGGTGCTTGCTGCGTCCAGCCGCGACCGCTATCCTTTTCGGCCCGCAACGGATGGCGCGCAAAACGCAACGAACGGTCTGGGCGGGGATCCGGAGAAATATCCGAATACTTGAAGGAGTGCGCCTAGGATGTGTATACGGCTCACCCCGTATATCGATGGATGATGCAAAGGTAAGCTTAAAAATCCGGAGAGGTGTCCGAGTGGTTGAAGGAGCACGCCTGGAAAGTGTGTATACGGCTTACCCCGTATCGAGGGTTCGAATCCCTCTCTCTCCGCCAGATACGCAAGGGCCCCGCAAGGGGCCTTTTGCGTATCTGGCGGAGAGAGAGGACTTGATGAGAACCCTAGTGGGTTGACTCCGGCCATCCTGGCCTTCGCCCTTCGGGCCACCGCTCGCCGCGCGACCGATGTTCGCTCCGGCCTCCTGCCTCCGCAGTGACTGATCGGCAGAATGTCAGTCTGGAAGTCCCGACATTTGCGACTGCGTTAGCCGCGTTTCGACTTGACTTTTCGTGCGCTTATTACAGGTTTTGCCCAGCATGGAGCGTACAAAATTTCCTTGCGCAGCACCGTGTAATACTGAAATAAAGGCAACTTGGGTGTCGCTCATGCCACGCGATCTCGCAATCTTCGTGAGAGAAAGGTAATGGGACTTCCAATCCAATCCGCACCACTCCGCAATACCCGATATTTCGCCTGCTTCCAACGCTCTGTAAGCAACAGGCATGGGGATAGGAACGGTGGTGCGCTCAATGTCCGAAGCCGGCCGAATGGGCTGACCATGGACGTCTCTCGCATGCCCCCAAAACTGGCTCAGCATGCTGTAAATAATTTCGTCGCGCGGATCGTCTCTCGTTTCGAGAGCGATTGCGGCACTAGGTGTCAGGTTTCGTGTGATGCTATCCAGGAACGCGTCTGGCGCCTGAGCGCGGCACGTGCTGTGTTGGAAGAACTGTATCAGCAGCTGAGGACCTGACGATGCCACTGACCTTGCACCCATTGGCCCGAACGACACCG
>JBBQQH010000038.1:0-29473 GCA_038216155.1 Lysobacterales bacterium | reverse complement strand
CAGCGACATCAATGCGCTGATGGTGCGTGCATCTGTTCGCGCCGAACTGTTCGCCGAAACGTGTCGGATCGCAGTCGAGCATGGGAATTTCCGGATGGCGATGATCTGCATGGTCGATCCGGCCAGCAAGGCCATCGTGCCCGTCGCGACCAGTGGCAAGGACGACGACTTGTTGATCAGCGTCAAACAGTTGCTGTCTTCCAGCGAGGACGCGCCAAAAACCCTGATCGCCGGCGCGCTCCGAGAGAAACGGGCAATGGTCGTGAACGACACGCAATTCGATCAGCGTGTATTGCTGCATAAGCTGTATTACGACGCCGGCGTCAGGTCGCTCGTTGTGCTGCCTTTGGTCGTTGGAGAGCAGGTTCTTGGTGTGTTCGTGCTCTACGCAAACGAAACTGATTTTTTCCACGATGAAGAAATGAAATTGCTTTCCGGGCTTGCCGATGACGTGGCGTTTGGAATCGACCACATCAACAAGGTCGAACAGCTCGACTACCTCGCGTTCTACGACGCCACCACCGGCCTGGCGAACCAGTCGCTGTTTCTGGAACGCCTGCAACAGATCGTGTCGACATCGCTTGCCGACGGCCGCAAGAAGGCGATTTGCGTGCTCGACATCGAACGCTTCAAGTCGGTCAATGATGCATTCGGGCGCAAGGCTGCCGACAAACTGCTCAGGATGGTGGCGCAACGTCTTGTGCAAGCGGGAGGTGGCGACGCCACGCGGTTTGCCCGCGTCGGCGCGGACCGCTTCGTGATCGTCGTGTTGGACATGGAGAATGCCGAACAGCTGGGCGGATATATCGAGCAGCGCCTGAACGCGACCTGCGACGAGCCCTTTAGTGTCGGCGACCATACGGTGCGAGTGTCGGTCAAGGTGGGCATTGCCGTGTTCCCGGATGATGGAATGGACTCTGAGTCTTTGATGCGCAACGCGGAAGCGGCGCTGAAGAAAGCCAAGGCCAGCGGTGAGCGCTTCGTTTTTTTCACCGAGGCGATGTCCGAACGCGTCGCCGAACGCCTCGCCCTGGAGGGTCGGCTGCGGCAGGCGATCGGCAGGCAGGAGTTCGTCCTCCACTACCAGCCCAAGTTGAACCTCGCTACGCGCGAGATGACCGGAGTCGAAGCATTGATCCGCTGGAACGACCCGCAGGCCGGTCTGGTTCCACCCAGCATGTTCATCCCCATTCTGGAAGAAACCGGGTTGATCCACGAAGTGGGCCGCTGGGCGATTCGCAAGGCACTGGAGGATTATCTTTGCTGGCTCGACAGGGGATTTGCCGCCGTGCGCATCGCGGTCAATGTGTCGGCGCTGCAGTTGCGTAATCGGGGGTTTGTTTCAGAAATCGGTCAGGCTCTCCGCATCGACGGGCGTGCCGCAGGCGGCCTGGAATTGGAAATCACCGAGAGCTTGGTGATGGAGGACGTCCAATACAGCATCGAGGTGTTGCAAGCGATCCGCGAATTGGGCGTCACGATTGCCATCGATGATTTTGGCACCGGATTTTCCTCGTTGAGCTACTTGTCGAGGCTGCCGATGGATACGCTGAAAATCGACCGCTCCTTCGTCAACGACATGACCGTGACGCCGCATGGGCTCGCGCTGGTGTCGACGATCATAAGCTTGGCTCATTCGCTGGAGCACACGGTGGTCGCCGAGGGCGTGGAAACCGAGGAGCAGTGGCAAACGCTGCAATCGCTCGGATGCGACGAGATGCAAGGCTTCCTCATCAGCAGGCCGGTGCCTGGCGAAGTGTTTGAGGCACGCTATCTTTCGCTGACGGGATAGCTGAATTCAGCCCTCGCCGTATCCTGCTGCTTGCGTGGCACCTCCGAGTTTGAAGTCTTGCGGAGGCGAATAGCCGTCCATAGCGCGCTGCTCGTTCGGCTCCTGCGCTGCACCGGGATGTGCAAGTGCTGCGGAGGCAGGAGGCCCGAAGCGGCCCGGCTCTGATAGTTCGCGCGCCGACTTCCGCGCAAGTAACCATCCGTGGTACGTAGCCGTTCGGCATCCATGCCAAACCAGAAAACAGCGCATGAGATGCCATTCATGGCATCTCATCTGCGCGCTGTTTTCTACCAACCCATGTAGTGGCCGCCGTTGGCGGAGAGATTCGCGCCGGTGATCCATGCGGCTTCGTCGGACATGAAGAAAGCGACCGCGTACGCGATTTCGTCGGGTTTGCCGAGGCGACCAATCGGAATCTGCGCGGTGATTTTTGCACGCACGTCCTCGGGCACTGCCATCACCATGTCGGTGCCGATATAGCCCGGCGAGACGGTGTTGACAGTGATACCGAACTTGGCGTTTTCCTGCGCCAGCGAAATGGTGAAGCCGTGCATGCCGGCCTTGGCGGCAGCGTAGTTGGCCTGGCCGTACTGACCCTTCTGGCCATTGATCGAACTGATCTGCACAATACGTCCCCACTTGCGCTCGCGCATGCCGTCGATCACGTGGCGGGTGACGTTGAAGCAGGAATCCAGATTCGTGCTGACCACATCGTGCCACTGCTTCGGCGTCATCTTGTGGAAGGTGCCGTCGCGGGTAATGCCGGCATTGTTGACTAGGATATCGACTGGGCCAATGGCTTCTTCTACTTGCTTGACCATCGATTGGGCGCTTTCGAAATCGGTGACGTCGCCGGGAATCACCGTGATATCAAAACCCTGATCCTTCATCTGCGACTGCCACGCGCGGGTCTTTGCTTCGTCGCGATAATTGGTGGCCACCTTGTGCCCGAGGCTTGCTAGACGCTGGACGATGGCGGTGCCAATGCCGCCGGTGCCGCCGGTGACCAATGCGACGCGGGAACTCATGTGTCTACTCCAGTTGTTGGGCTAGGTTCGATTCTACCCTCGCCGCTGGTATAGGCTGCGACGCGCTGCAACACGCGCGGGATGGCACTGGGGTCGAATCGGTCTAGCGCCAGCGCCAGTAGCAACTCCG
Source organism: Lysobacterales bacterium (assembly GCA_038216155.1). Classification (GTDB taxonomy): domain Bacteria; phylum Pseudomonadota; class Gammaproteobacteria; order Xanthomonadales; family Xanthomonadaceae; genus SZAS-103. The sequence goes on along the minus strand of JBBQQH010000038.1, from coordinate 26,523 downwards.
GATTGCGTAAGGAATTCGGTGCGTGAGTGGGTTGCCCGAGAAAGGCGAGCGCGGCGCGCAATGCCGGCAACGGCTCGGCAAGATCGATCGCAGGAGCATCGCTCGACTTCGCCAGCTTGCGACCGTGACTGTCCACCGCTAAAGGCAAGTGTGCGTACTCAGGGGTTGCAAGACCCAGCGCCCGTTGCAGCAAAATCTGGCGCGGCGTCGAGTAGAGCAGGTCGGCGCCACGCACGACCTGGGTGATGCCCTGCATCGCGTCATCCAACACCACGGCCAGTTGGTACGCCCACAAGCCATCAGCACGACGCAACACGAAATCGCCGATCGCATCGCGTGTGGATTGCTCGAAATGGCCTTGCACCAAATCGTCGAACAAGACTCGTTGATCGGGCACGCGTAGCCGGATCGCCGGCGCGCGTTGTGGATCCGAAGCGATGCATGCACGGTGCACACCCGCATCGGCAGCAAGATCGCTGCGGCTGCAGCGGCACTCGAACGCCTGGCCGGATTGCAGCAGCGCATCGATTGCATGTGCATACGCTGCATTACGCGTGCTCTGCCACAGCACCGGTCGATCCGGGCGCAGTCCGTATGCTGCCAGTGTCTGCATCTGCGAATGCGCAGCGCCCGCTACCTCGCGCGGCGGGTCGATGTCCTCGATCCGCAGCAGCCATTCGCCGCCTTGATGGCGCGTAAACAACCAGCTGCAGAGCGCCGCTATCAGCGAACCAAAATGCAGCGGGCCGGTGGGCGAGGGTGCGAAACGGCCGCGCACGTCCGTCGTCAGCGGTCGCGAGCTATACGGCACTTGCTCGCGCGGTCAGCCGAAGTCGTAATTCATGTCGGGCCCGGGCATGGCCAGGAAGTGGCCTTCGCAATAGTCCACGCCGCTGGAGAACAGCACCGTCATGCTGCCTGCGTCCTGCACGAATTCTGCGATCACCAGCTTGCCCAGTTCGTGGCTCTTCTTGGCGATTTCGCGCAAGGCGTTTTGCGAATCGACGTTCTTGGCCAGCTCGGTCATGAACCCGCGATCGATCTTCAAAAAGATAGGATCGACATGGGTGAGCAACTGGAACGAATTGAGCCCGGCGCCAAACTGCTCCAGCGCCAGCCGAACGCCGAGCGGGGCGATCGCTTTCATCAAGTCCTGGGTAGCGCGCAGGTTGGTGAAGACCTTGGCTTCTGGAAGTTGCAGAACCAGCTTGTCTCCCGACAGGCCGTGTTCCTTCAGCTGCGCGGCAATGAGGGCGTCCATCCCGCCCTCGGTCAGTGATGCCGCAGTAAGCTTTACAAACAGCGTGGTGTTCTTCTTCGCCTGCTTGCGCTGAGCCAGCATTGCGATGGCGTGGGTCACCACCCAGCGGTCGATGTCGTCGAGCAGGCCGTGTTCCTCGGCGATCGGCATGAAGCTTACTGGAGAGGCGACCTCGCCGGCAGCCGACTTCAGTCGCACCAGCACTTCATAGTTTTCGCCCGGCTCGCCGGCCAGGCTGATGATCGGCTGGTAATGCAGGACGAAATCGTCGTTGGCCAGCGCCTTCTGGATGCGATCGACCCAGGCGGCGATGCGGTCGGTCTCCGCACGGTCGCGCGCGGACGGATCGAAGATCTCGACGCGGTTACCGCCCAGGCTCTCGCACGAACCCACGGCGCGCCCGGCCTTGCCCAGCACTTCCTGCAGGCTGGCGATCTTTTCGCCGATCTGCACGCCGCCGATGCTGACAGTGATGTTGACCGAGCGCTCGCCGGCCTCGATGATCGCACCGTCGAATGCGGCGCGGATGTATTCGGCCAGCGCCGCGCTGTCGTCGGGCGCAGAGTCGGTCTTGAGGATTGCGAACCCGTATTCGGAAAAGCGCGCACACAGCACGGTGTCGCCGACGGTTTCGCGCAGTCGCTTGCTCAGGCCCATCAACAGTTGATCGATGTGGCCGATGCCGATATCGATGAGCAGCGTGCTCATCCGATCGGGTTCGATCAGCAGCAGCAACTGGTTGTTACGCCCGGCGGCAGCGGCGGCCACTGCAGGTTCGAGTTGTTCGAGAAAGTGGCGGCGGTTGAACAGGCCAGTGATCTGGTCGCGATAGCGCAACTCGTCGAGTTCGCGCGCCATGTCGGCGTCGATCGCGCGCGGCCGGAAGATGATTTGCAGGCAGGCCTCGCCTTCATAATTGGCCTGTGCGAATTCCATAATCGCGTCGAAGTCCGAGCCGTCGGCACGGCGCGCCTTCAGCTCCAGCGATTTCGGCGGCGGTTCGCCCTTTGCCAGGTGCTTGAGCAACTGCTTGAAGCCGTCGGCGTCAGAGGGTGCCACCATGTCTAGCAACGGCAGGCCCTCCACGTCGATGAACTCTTCGTAGCCGAACATTTCGAGGTATGCCTCGTTGGCGCGGATGTGCATGCCTTCGTGCACGTAGGCGATCGGGTCGCGGGAGGAATTGATCAGCGAATTGCAGCGTCGCTCGGATTCGTGAAGAGCGGCCTCGAGCCGGCGCAGATTGCGGCGGTTGTCGAGATAGGCGAATTCGTTACGCACGACCAATTGCACGTGCTCGGGTCGGCCGCACAGGGCGACGTCGCGCGCGCCGGCGATCATCGCGGCTACAACCCGATCCTCGACCAGTTCGGTCGCGGTGGCGACAATCGGGATGTCCTTGCCGCTGTCATTCACCGCCTTGACCGCATCGGCAAATGTCACTTGGGTCGCGTCCAGTGATGCCAGCACCATGTCGATGGTGTTGTCCTTGATCTGGGCGACCAGCTCGTCTTTCGTGGTTGGTCGGTGCGGGCGCACCGCCATCCCGCCATTGCGCAGGATGCTGATCAGCTGTTCGGCATCCTCGAGCTGATCCTCGACCAGCAGCAGGCGGATGGCTGTTTCCTTGATGGGCATGCAATCTTCTCGTTGCGGCAGGGCAGGCGTCGCACGGCAGTGCAGCCGGCGGTCTCAACGCTATCAATGGGTTATTTACACTTATTCGAGCAGTTTCGCCAGATTTTCGCGCGTGAGTGCAAGGTCGGTCTTGCAGGGTGCGCCGGCACATTCGCGCACCAGACGCGGCAGCAGGTATCCCGGCAGGCGCGCGGCCATCTGCCGATGCAACTCCAGCGCCTGGTCGTCGGCCACCTCAAAATGCGCGGTGCCGGCGACCCTGTCGAGCTGATGCAGGTAGTAGGGCAACACGCCCAGCTCGAACAGCCGCTCGGCCAGTGCGCATTGGGCGTCAAGATCATCATTGACCCCTCGCAGCAGCACCGACTGATTCAATAGTGTCGCACCGGCGGCGTGAATCCCGTGCAACGCGATGCCGACGTCGGCATCCAGCTCGTTCGCGTGATTGGCGTGGATCACCACCACAACCTGCTGACGCAGTCCGCGCAGCCAGACCAGCAACTCGCTATCCACCCGCTCGGGAAGGACTACCGGCAGCCTGGTGTGGATGCGCAGGCGACGCACGTGCCTGATCTCGTTTAGCGCAGTGCTAAACTCGGCCAGCCGCGCGGTCGACAGCGACAGTGGATCGCCACCCGATAGCAGCACCTCGTTGATCGACGAATCAGCGCGCAGATAGTCCAGCGCCGCATGCCAGTGGGCGCTAGCCGCGGTGTCACTGGCGTAATCGAAATGCCGCCGGAAGCAGTAGCGGCAGTGGATCGCGCAACTGCCGGTCGCCACCAGCAAGGCGCGACCTTGGTACTTGTGGATCACGCCGGTCTCGCGCCGCGCGGCGAGATCGCCGACGGCATCCAGCGAGAATCCTGGCATGACGCGCAGTTCGGCATCGATCGGCAACACTTGTCGCAGCAGCGGATCTTCGCGATCACCGTGTCGCATGCGCGCCACAAACCCACGCGGCACCCGCAGCGGGAACTGCGCTGCAGCGGCATCGGACACGTCCGCCAGTTGCGATTGCAGACCTAGCATCGTCAGCAACTCGCGCGGATCGCGGACGGCGTCGCGCCATAGTTGCTGCCAGCGCGGTTGGGCCAGCTCATGCTGCGCCAGCGGGGGTTGAGCGGTTATCATGTTGGTGTTCGCAGCACGGCGAGCGGCGTATCCGCACTCGCCCGAATGCCATCCCATTTTTGATCCGGTCGCCATTCTAGCTGTCGGCGCGATCGGATCTATCCAACCGGAGTGTGTAATGGCCAGCTATGGCATGAACGACGTAAAGAACGGCGCGAAGATCATTGTCAACGGCGAGCCATGCGTGATCAGCGAGACCGAATACGTCAAGCCCGGCAAGGGTCAGGCATTTACCCGCATCAAGTACCGATTCATCAAGACCGGACGCGTGGTCGAGTTGACGATGAAGGCCACCGATTCACTGGAAGCGGCCGACGTGGTCGATACCGACATGCAGTTCCTGTACGCCGATGGCGAGCACTGGCATTTCATGCAGCCCGAGACCTTCGAGCAGGTGCAGGCCGACGCCACCGGCGTGGGCGATGCATCGAAATACCTCAAGGGCGAGGAAGACTGCATCGTGACGCTGTGGAATGGCACGCCGATCTTTGTGCAGCCGCCAAATTTTGTTGAACTCAAGATCGTGGAAACCGATCCGGGCGTGCGCGGCGATACATCGGGCGGCGGTGGCAAGCCGGCAAAACTCGAAACCGGTGCCGTGGTACGGGTGCCGCTGTTTGTCGGCCAGGACGAAATCATCAAGGTCGACACGCGCAGCGGCGAATACGTCAGTCGGGTGAAGTGACAGGCAAGTCGTTTGCATGAGTGACAACCCCATCCCCGAATCGTGCGACCTTCTGATCGAAGCCGGCTGGGTCATCCCGGTCGAGCCGCACGCGTTGGTGCTAGCCGATCACGCTGTAGCCGTTCGCAATGGTGAGATTGTCGCGGTGCTGCCGATTGCGCAGGCGCGCGAACAATTCGCTGCAGCGCAGACGATCAGCCGCCCGAAATCCATCCTGATGCCCGGGCTGGTGAATGCCCACGTGCACAACCCGATGACGTTGCTGCGCGGGGTTGCGGATGACCTGCCCTTGATGGAATGGCTGACCAAGCACATCTGGCCGATCGAGAGTGCGGTGGTTGGCCCGGAATTTGTCGCCGATGGCATCACGCTGGCGATTGCCGAGATGCTGCGTGGTGGCACCACCTGTTGCAACGAGAACTATTTTTTCCCGGATGTCGCCGCGGCAACCTATCGCGCGCATGGCTTTCGCGCGTTGGTCGGTCTGCCAGTCATCGACTTCCCGACGGTCTGGGCCAAGACGCAGGACGAATACTTCGATCGCGCCGGCGAGGTGCACGACCTGTATCGCCGCGACCCGTTGGTGCGTACCGCCTTTGCGCCGCATGCGCCGTACACCGTGTGCGACGCGAGTTTCGAGCGTATCCGCCTGCTGTCCGACCAACTCGATATTCCGGTGCATTGCCATGTGCACGAGACTGCGCAGGAAGTCAGTGATGCGATGACCTTGCACGGCATGCGCCAGATCGCAAGGCTTGATGCGCTGGGGTTGATCAACGATCGCCTGATCGCGGTGCACATGACCCAACTCACGGACGCCGAGATTGCGCTGTGCGCGGAACGCGGCGTCAGTGTCGCGCACTGCCCTGAATCGAATCTCAAGCTAGCGTCGGGGTTCTGCCCGGTCGAAAAGTTGCGCGTTGCCGGCGTCAATCTCGCGCTCGGCACCGACGGTTGCGCCAGCAACAACGATCTCGACATGTTTGGCGAACTGCGCACCGCTGCGTTGCTGGCCAAGGGTGTTGCGCAGGATGCATCGGCGCTTGATGCGCCCAGTGCGCTGCGAATGGCGACGCTGGGAAGCGCGCGTGCGATGGGTTTTGGTGACTTGACCGGCAGCATTGAAGTCGGCAAGCGCGCCGATTTGATCTGCGTGGATGTCGATCGAGTCGAGGCGGTGCCGATGTTCGAGGCGATTTCGCAAATCGTCTATGCAACAGGTCGGCAACAGGTAACCGATGTCTGGATCGACGGTCATGCCAAGCTGCGCGATCGCCAGTTGCTGGACTTCGACATTGATGCGGTGATGACCAACGCGCGCAACTGGCAGCGTCGGATCGTGGCGACCGGAGCAGCCCTTTGAACAACGCAACGGGCAATTTTGATCAGGCGGAGTTGGACAAGTTCGCTGATCTGGCCAACAGATGGTGGGACAAGAACGGCCCGCAGCGCGCCCTGCACGAGCTCAATCCAACCCGACTTGCGTACGTCGAAGCGCGCGCAGCGCTACAAGGCAGCGTAGTGCTGGATGTCGGTTGTGGGGCAGGGTTGCTCAGTGAAGCAATGGCCTGCAAAGGTGCCCACGTCACCGCGCTGGATCTTGCGCCGGAGCTGATCGAAGTCGCGCAATTGCACCTGCTGGAAACGCAACAGCAGCATCCAGACCTGCAGATCGACTACCGTGTGCAATCTGTCGAGGCGCTGGCCAGTGAACGCCCATCCGCGTTCGACGCGATTACCTGCATGGAAATGCTCGAGCACGTGCCTGATCCGTCCGCAGTGATTGGTGCCTGCGCTGCGCTGCTCAAGCCCGGCGGACGCTTGTTGCTGTCAACGCTGAATCGCACCCCGGCGTCATTCGTCCTGGCGATTGTTGGTGCCGAATACATCGCCCGCTTGCTGCCGCGCGGCACCCACAGCTACGCCCAATTCATCCGCCCGTCCGAACTCGCAACATGGCTGCGCGATGCAGGGCTGGAACTGGAAGATGTCAGCGGGCTGCGCTACAACCCGATCGCCCGCAGCGCCACGATTGGATCGCGAACTGACGTCAATTACCTGGCCTGCGCGCGCAAACCATGAGTGCAGGTATGTCGAATTCGAGTCCGCCACCAAGCGCTGCAATCGGAGCGATGCAGCTGCGATTCGATGACATCGATGCCGTGCTGTTCGATCTCGATGGCACGCTGGTCGACAGCGCCCCCGATTTGCTGGCCGCCGCCAATCGGATGCTGGCCGATGCGGGGCGCGAAGCCATCGACTACGCCACGTTCCGCCCGCTGGTATCGCGTGGCGCGCGGGCGATGCTGACGCTGGCGTTTCCCGACGATAATGATGCGCAGCGCAATGCGCGCATCGCGGTTTTCATTGGCTACTACGCGCAAGCGCTGGCGGTTGATACGCGACCGTTTGCCGGTATCGAAGCACTGTTGCAGCAGATCGAACGCTCCGGCAAACGCTGGGGCGTTGTGACAAACAAGCTCGAGGCGCTGGCGACGCAAGTCGTCGAAGGCATGGGCTGGAGCGCGCGTTGCGGCGCGATCGTCGGTGGCGATACCGTCGGTGTAGCGAAACCCGATCCGGCGCCATTGCTGCACGCGTGCAGGCAGCTTCAGGTACAACCGTCGCGCTGCGTCTATCTGGGCGATGATCGCCGTGACATCGTTGCCGCCCGCGCCGCAGGCATGCCCGGCGTCGCCGTGCTGTGGGGCTATTTCCTGGCGGACGACGATCCGTTCGGATGGAACGCTGATGAGGTGATTGCCGAGCCTTCGCAGTTGTTCGCGATGCGCCAGCATGGCAGCGATGGCTGAGACGGCGGCTTGCGATGCATTCATCGGCAAGTGGCATGCGCGCGAACCGGGCATGGCGATTGCCGAGGGATTCTGCCCGGGCGCGTTACGTCTGCGTTTTCGTTTGTGGGGCGCCTTGCTGTCGGAAATGCGAGAGGCCGCATTTGAGTTGAGCGATGCACGCGTGGTGGAGGTCAAGTCGAGTTGGTGGGCAGACGAATTGGTCCGCACGGGCAAGGGCCAGCCGCGTCATCCGCTGACGCAGGCGTTGGCAGACGAGATCGGCAGTGACGGTCCGTGGAGCGAGCTTGCGCGCGGCGTGGCGATGGCTGCTTCCAGCGAGGCGCGACCCGCAGATGCTGAGGCGGCAGTCCAGTCCATGCGCTCGTTTGCGACCGCCATCGTGCGCTTCGAAAACGCGTTGTTCGCGTCATCTACCTTGGAAAATTCTGGACAAGGCGGAAGCATCGTGGCAGATCGCGATTCGCATGGCGTCAGCACCGCGCAGGCAAGCGCAGTCGAAGCCGACGCGGTGCAGGCCACTTGCGTGCATCTGCTGGTGCAGCGCTTGCAAACCGGTTTGCGCAGCGACGACGGTGGCCGCGTCCCGTTGTCGCTGCTGGCACGACACCGCATCAATGCCGCGCAACTGGTCGAAGTGCAGGGCGCGCCGGCGCTGCTCGAGTGGGCAAGCACGTTGCAGGCACTGTCGCTTGCATCAACTCGATTCGACACTACCTATCGTGCCGTGCGTACGGAGTTTGATCGCGGCGAATTGCGGCACCTGACGCGCATCCACGCTGATCTCGGCCCATCGCAGTTCAGTCGGCTAGCACCATTGCACGATGTCTGGATCGCCTGGCGCGCGGCGCGTCGGGTGCGATCGGCTTAGATTGCCTCGGCGCGCTCCGCCGGATGCTTCCACTGTTGCACCACGAATCACGAGACCGAGATGTCCAACGATCAAACATTCGAATCAGTCGCATGCGCCACTATTGGCGAAACCGCGCAGTTGCCCGACGTTGCAGTTGCAGCGCTCATAGGTGACGACAGCCGCCTGGATTGGGTCGGCATGGATGCGATCGACCTGCCATTGCGGATCGTTGCAGACGGCATCGCCAGCTGCAACGATGATATCCGCGTGCCTGGGCGTGTGAGCGTTGAAGTCGACTTGCGCAGCGACGCGACGCGCGGTATCCACATGTCGCGGCTGTATCTTGCGCTCGACAAGGCCGTGTCCGAGCCATTGTCACCTGCGGTGCTCAAGGCGTTGCTGCGCGAGATGCTCGATTCGCACATCGGGTTGTCCACGTGCGCGCGGGTGCGGATGGCATTCGAGTATTTCCTGCGCCGGCCCGCATTGGTCAGCGAGCATAGCGGCTGGCGTCGGTATCCCGTCGTGATCACGGCCACGATAGAGCGCGATGCGCTGACGATTGATGTGCAATTCGATGTCGTCTATTCCAGCACCTGTCCGGCCTCGACCGCGCTGGCGCGGCAACTGGTTGCGCAGGATTTCGCGCATGCCTTTCCCGCTCATGCGCCACTGGATCGCGAGAAAGCCTTGCAGTGGCTGGCCAGCGAGCACGGCATGCGTGCGACCCCGCACAGCCAGCGCAGCACCGCGCAGGTAGCTGTGCGGCTGGATCCAACCGTTGCTGAGTTGCCGTTTGCTGCGTTGATCGCGCATGCCGAGTCCGCACTGGGTACCGCTGTCCAGACCACAGTCAAACGGATCGACGAGCAGGCGTTTGCGCGTGCGAATGGCGAGAATCAGATGTTTTGCGAGGACGCAGTTCGGCGCCTGCATCTGGCGTTTGCCGACAGCGATCCGATGCGCGCCTTGGGCGTGCACAGCGTACGCGTGCATGTTGCCCATCACGAAAGCCTGCACGCGCACGACGCCGTGGCGTCTATCGGCGAGCGTTGAGTGCATAGCAGTTTTTGATTTTGTTTTGCAGATGCATCTGCGGAGGATTGCATGAAGCGCATCCACAAGAAGAATGCAGCGGCCCGCTGCGCGCTTGATCCCGCCCAAGGGCTTCGTGCTGTGATGCGCGCTAGCGATGGGTCACACTGGATTGCCTCGTAATCGGAGCGGCCGGCCGGACCCTGCATGAATTGGATACTCGGATTGATCGGCGCCTTGATCGGAGCCGCGATGAGCCGCTCACTCGGATTCGGCCTGTTGGTCGGTTTCTGCGTGGGACATCTGCTGGGCAGCGTCGCTGCGCTCAAGGCGCGCGTTGGCCGCAGCGAAAACGAGCTAGCGTTGCTGCGCTTGCGTACTACGGAATCCCTCGCACGCGCGGCTGATGCCGCTGTGCAGACCAGGGCTGCGACATCGGGCGAGGCCGCGCCGGCTGATGCCGAGTTCGTTTCATCCTCGGAATTGGCAAGCACTTCCGAAGGCAGTGCATTCGAGGCGCAGTCGTCCATTACCGATGCACACTCACCCAGCGAGCTGGAGAACGCATCGAGCGTGCGCGAGAGCGTCGATGCGCAGCAAGACCTAGCGCTGTCCGCAATGGCCGTCGGAGCTGCGCACTCGCCCTCCACGGCCGCTACAGACGCCAATGCCGCCGCGTCGGCTTCATACGCCAGGGTTGATCCCATCGCCGCGGGGAAACGCAGCACGACGGTGGGTCGAGAACCACCAAAGCCAGTCTGGGACGCGCGCGTGACCGCCGTGCTGCGGCGCTGGTTTACCGAAGGCAATGTGCCGGTGAAGGTGGGCGTGCTGGTGTTGTTTGTCGGCGTTGCCGCGGCGCTGCGTTATGCCGCCGCGGAAGGCTATCTGCGCATGCCGATCGAAGTGCGGTTGGCAGTGATTGGTGCCGCGGCGCTGGCCGGACTCGCCTGGGGCTGGCGCGAGCGCGAACGCAAGCCGGCCTTCGGCTTGAGCGTGCAGGGCGGAGCTATCGGCGTGTTGCTGCTGGATGTGTTTGCAGCGTACGGGCTGTATCACCTGATTCCGTCGCAAATGGCTTTCGCGTTGGTCATCGTGCTGGTCGCGGGCGCGGCGTTGCTGGCGGTGCTGCAAAACGCGGTCGCGCTGGCGGCGCTAGGTTTCCTTGGTGGCTATCTGGCGCCGGTATTGATCCAGACCGGCAGCAATAATCATGTCGCGCTGTTTTCCTGGTTTGCCGTGTTGAACGCGGCGGTGTTCTGGATTTCATGGCGTCGTAGTTGGCGGGTGCTGAACCTGATCGGATTTGTCTTCACATTCGGTGTTGGCACGGTCTGGGGTGCGCGCTTCTATCGACCGGAATTGTTCGCCAGCGTCGAACCGTTCCTGATCCTGTTCTTCGCTTTCTATCTCGTGATCGGTCTGCTGTACGTGTTGCGCCAGAGCCAGCATCGGCGCCCGTGGGTGGATGGCACGCTGGTGTTCGGCACACCCCTATTGGCATTCCCGCTGCAGGCCGCGCTGCTCAAGGATCAACCCACGCACATGCCGCTGGCCTTCAGCGCCTTGGTGGTGGCGGTGATATACGTCGGGATGATGGTCTGGCTGCGCCGACGCCGCGACGAGCGCCTGCTCACACAAGCCTATGGAGCGTTGGCGATGGGTTTCGCGACGCTGGCGATTCCGTTGGCGTTCTCCGCTAGTACCACCGCATCGGTGTGGGCGCTGGAAGGCGCGGCGGCGGCGTGGCTGGGTATTCGTCAGAATCGCGTTTTCCCGTGGCTGGCTGGTCTTGCGCTGCAGCTGCTCGCCGCCGGCGCGTATGTGATTTCGCAAATCGATTTTGCGCCGCACCTCGCGCCTTCGCTGCTGTTGCTCAATCCGACCTGGCTCGGTGCGGCGATCATCGCGATCGCTGGATTCATCCTGAGTCTGGTGCACGATCGTCTGCGACCGCGTTTCCAGTTGCCGAGGCTCCTGTTCGCGTGGGCGACAATTTGGTGGCTGGTCGCGGCGGTCACGCAGCTCGATTTGGCCGAACAAATGGCCATCGGTGAACGCAGGTTCTGGATGCTGTATCTGGCTGCGACAATTGGGTTAGCCGCGGTATTGCGCCTGCGCCTGCCGTGGCCGCGATTGCGCTGGCTGGTCGCGACCGGCGCGGTCTTGAGCCTGCTATCGCCATTCGGGTTGAACAATCGCGGCGGCGGCCCGCTGGCAATGTCGATGTTGCCGGCTTGGGCTGCCTATGCGGCCGCACTGGCGTGGGCTTTGTGGAGGCGGCGCGCGGCAATAGATGGCAGCAATAGCGATGATGACGGGCGCGCAATCGTGGTCAGCCATCTCGCTGCCTTGTGGACTCTGGTACTCGTCTGCACCTTGCAGGGTCAGCATCTTGCGGACGTCTGGCGGCTCGCCAACGGTTGGCAATTTGCCATGCTGACCGTGCCACTTGCGGTGGTTACGTTCGGCCTGTGGGAATCGCCCACACTGTTTGCGTGGCCGCGTGCAGAGGCATTTGCGCGTTATCGCTTCGGCTGGTTTGCACCTTCCTCGGCCTTGCTCGCGTTTGCATTCGTGTCTGGTCTGTTGATCGAAGGCAGCACGATGCCGCTGGCGTTCGTGCCACTGCTCAACCCATTGGAGCTGCTGCTGATCGGCATCCTCGCACTGCTGGTCGCGCTGTGCAGTGGTTCGCTGCTCTGGCTGCGCAAACTGCTGCCGTATGCCGGCTTCGCGTTGGTGACCTCTTTCACGTTGCGGGCGGTGCACTTCCTGCATGGCGAACCGTGGTCGCCGGCGATCTTCGATTCGGGCGTCACCCAGATGGCGTTGACTGTCGTTTGGAGCCTGCTGGGCGTCGGCGCGTGGATCGTGGGTTCGCGCCGTGCCGATCGCCGGCTGTGGATGGGCGGGGCGGTGCTGATGGGCATCGTGCTGTTGAAACTCATTGCGGTCGATCGTCAATACATGGGCGATGTGCCGGGTATCGCCTCGTTCCTGGCTGTCGGGCTGCTGCTGATGGGCGTTGGCTATCTCGCGCCATCGCCGCCGCGACAACTTGCCGACGGACAGGCCAGTGCTGCGCCGGACCCTCAAACCAGCGGCACGGAGAGTTGACCTCATGAATGTCACGCACTTGACCGTGGGCCTGTTGCTTGCAGCCTCAGCCGCAGCGTCTGCGCCGTCGGATTTCGCCAGCAAATGGACGCTGGGCACCGACAAGGTTGGCGCCTTTTCCGTCGTGCTCGAAAAAAGCATTTATCAACAGGTGACGCGCGCCGACCTGTCGGACCTCGCTGCATTCAATGCAGATGGCGAAGAACTCGCATTCGGTCGAATGCCGCCGGCACTGCGTCTGCCAGCGGCGGTGTGGCAGCCCGCGGCGTGGTTTGCGCTGCCGGCGTCCATCGCGGCAGGTTCAACTGCGGGTGACCTGCAGCTACATGTTCGCCGCAGTCCGGAAGGCAATCTGGCGCTGGACGCGACGCTGCCTGGACCGACCGCATCCAACGCGGGCGGCGAGCCAACCGGTGTGAGCGATGTGCTGATCGACGTGCGTGCAAAAGATCGCCTAATCAACGCGATTGCATTCGATTTCATGGCTGGCGCACCTGATTTTTCAGCAACCGTGCGGGTCGAGGCCAGCGACGACCTGCAGCACTGGCGAGAACTCGCCGCCGACGCCCCGCTGGCGCAGCTGAATCACGAACGGCAACTGCTGCTGCGCCACATGATCGACATCACACCGCAGGCGGCCACCTATCTCAGGCTCCACGCCAACACGCCGCTTCCACTGCGCGCGGTGCAGTTGCGATTGCAGGTTTTCGGTGCCGATGCGGTAAGGCAGACCGTGCAGGCCGAACCCGTCAGCAACGATGGTCATGCGTTCGTCTACCGGCTGCCTGCAGCGATCGCGGTTGATCGCTTGCAGATTGCGCTGGCTGGCCAGAATCAGGTGGCAGACATCGAGATCGATGTGCGCAATGAAAACGATCGCGACTTTCGTTTTCTCGCGCACGACACGGTTTTTAGACTGCAAGGCGAGGGCGCTGAGACGAACGCGGCCGTGATTGAATCCGAGCCGCTGCAATTCTCATCGACCAATGCCAGCCAGTGGCGAATCCGCTCCAGCGTGGCGCTGGCAAAGCCGCCCACGCTGACCTTTGGCTACCTGCCAGAAAGCTGGGTGGTGCTCACGAGCGGGCGACCGCCGTATGTGCTTGTTGCCGGCAGCCGTCGCGCACGCCGTGATGCTTTTCCGATTGAAGCACTCATCGCGCAAATGCGTGCGGGAAAAAACAATGAGTGGCGTCCGCCGCTGGTGCAACTCGGGCCGATGCGAACGTCAGCCGGTGCGGCGGCGCTCAGCGGCTGGGATGCCAGCGCGCGTCGAACCTGGTTGCTGTGGGGGATCCTGCTGCTGGGCGCGTTGGCGGTGGTGGCGATGGTGATCAAACTGTTGCGGTCGCCGCCGCGCTGAATCGAACGATTCGCCGACCGCCTGCGTCAATGGCTGGCGCTGCGCTCCAGCACCCGCTGCGGATCCAGCCGCACCTCAAACCAGTTCATGCCCCAATGCATATGCGGCCCGGTTGCGCGACCGGTGGCCCCGACGGCGCCGAACACTTGGCCCTGTTCGACGCGATCTCCCACCTTGACGTCGATCCGGCTCAGGTGCAGAAAGTTGGAGCTGATGCCATACCCGTGGTCGATCACCACGGTGCCGCCGGTGAGATACAGGTCGGGCGAGGCAAAGGTGACCACGCCCGCGGCCGGCGCCTTGACCGGTGTGCCTTTGGCCGCTGCGATGTCCATGCCCGAATGCGCCGAGCCCGGCGTGCCGTTATAGACGCGCTGGCTGCCGTACCAACCGCTCTGGCGGCCGCTCACCGGCGCAATGAAATCCACCAAATAATCCTCGCGCGCATCATCGCGGTCGCGCACCGCAGCCACCGACGCCTGCTCGCGTTCGATCCGCGCGGCGATCTCGGGTGGCGGATTCACGGTTTTCGGCGGCACGCCGTTGACGCGTTCGATCTTCCATTCGCGCGGCTGCACCTGCACGGCGAGCCGGTAACGGTGGCCGTCAGGCGTGGTCGCCAGTACCGGCACGCTGCCGGTTGCATCACGCGCGATAGCGAACACGAACACGCCATCGCGCCCGATGCGCAAGGTGTGGTTGCCGACGGTCAGCACCGTGCCCGGCGCGGCGTGGCCGAGAATCATGTCGGCCTGATAGGCGGAGCGTGGCAGGTCTATATCCGTAACCCCGGCGTTCATGTCAAGCAAGCCCTGAGTTGCCGCGTCCGACGCACTACTGCTGGACGTTGCCTGCGCTGCGAGCGTGACTGTGCCCGCAATCGCGACTGCTGTCGCCAGCGCGAGGCCGTTCGCGATCCGGATCGAGGTCAGTTGCATGGAAAGGAATATAACGTGATCACGTCGGTTGTCCGTGGTTGGCGCAGTGTTCGCGATTAGGTTGGTCGGGCGAAAGTGATCGAAGGCCGGCCCGCAAATCGATGTCGGCGAAAGCGTCAGCCATACGGATGATCGTCATGAGAATGATGCTGGCGATCGATGGCGTTGGCGTGCGGTGCCTCGGGCACTGGATCAAACCCGCCGGGATGCCACGGATGACAGCGGCCAATGCGCCGAGCCGCCATCCAGCTTCCGCGCAGCACGCCAAAACGATCGATCGCCACCATCGCATAGCTCGAACAAGTAGGCTGAAAACGGCAGCGTGCGCCGAGCAGCGGCGAGATCCAGCGCTTGTAGAATCGCAGCAGGGCGAAGGCGACGGCTTTCAAGGGTGTCCTGAACGGGAGGGCGAGGCGCAGCGCGAATAAGCGGTTGTCAAGTTGCTGCTGTCACGCGACTAGGCTATAACAACGCGCCGCCGGATTCTAACTGACGGCGCGATCGCAGCATCCAACAGCCATTTCTGCGGCCCGTCGCCCTGAGTTTGCGTTCGCGCTGAAGTCCCAGCGCACCGGCATGTGCTCATCGCATGCGTCCCTTTCGATTCATCACACCTTACAGATCAGGAAGACCTCCGTGGCAGCCAAGAAACCCGCCAAGAAATCATCCAAGCCCGCTGCCAAGCCGGCTGCAAAAAAGGTCGCCAAGAGCGCCGCCGCCAAGTCGGCCAAGCCGCTGAAGAAACCAGTTGGCAAGCCGATCGCGAAGAAGCCAATCGCCAAGAAAGCGGCGAAACCCGCCGCGAAAAAGACCGCAAAACCTGCTGCCAAGTCCAAGCCGGTGGCAAAGAAGTCAGTCGCCAAGTCCGCTGGCAAGTCGGGAAGCGCGCAGTCGGCAACAAAATCCACGCCGGCGAAAAAGTCTACGGGCAAGAAGGCGCCGGAAAAGAAGGTTTCAGCCAAGCAGGCGCCAGCCAGGAAGCCGGTTGCAAAACCTGCTGTCAAGCCAGTAGCCAAACCAGTTGCTGGCAAGTCGGCTGCGACAAAACAGGCAAGCCCGAATGCGCTGCCCGCCAGCAAGGTGCAGCCGGTCGCAAAACCAGTCGGCAAACCGGTGGCAAAAGCTGCGCCGGAGAAGGCGCCGGGTACATCCGAGCCGCTGCGCACCGCAACCGAACCCAAACCGCGTTCACGCAAGGCAGCGGCCAAAACCGTAGCCCCGCCGCCGCCGCCTCCCGCGCCACCGCCGCCCGCCCCGGTGCGCCCCGATGGCGTTCGCGCCAAGGCCGTCGTGCGCAAGGACGTGCAGGAAAGGCTCATTCCGTTCCAGCAAGTGCCGGACAACATCGTATTGCCCAAGGGCTACAAGCCCAGTGCCAAGGAGCAATACATGAATCCGAACCAGATGGAATATTTTCGACAGCGCCTGCAATCGTGGCGCGCGGATCTGGTGGAAGAATCCAAGCAGACCATCGAAAACCTGAAAGAGGAAGTGCGCGACGTCGGCGACGAAGCCGAGCGCGCGACCCGCGAAACTGAAAACTCGCTGGAACTGCGCACGCGTGATCGCTATCGCAAGCTGATCGGCAAGATCGACGATGCCTTGAAGCGCATCGACGATGGAATCTACGGCTATTGCGTGGACACTGGTGACGAGATCGGTCTCGATCGCCTGGAAGCGCGCCTCACCGCCGAGCGCACGATCGACGCACAGGAACGCTGGGAGCATCGCCAGAAGCAGATGGGCGATTGATTGCGCGTTTGTGCGATGGATTGATCATCGCGCGCAATGGTTGTTGTAGGTAACTCAAGGAAAGCCCCGCCGGTCGGGGCTTTTTCTTTGCGGGTTTGCCTCAGCTTGCTTCCTTCGTTGCAGCGAGATGGAAAAATCAGGCCGCAGCTTCCGCTTGCCGTGCCCGCGAACGGATGAACTCAATCAGCGCCGCGAGACCGTTGGTGCGCGTCGGTGAGAGATGCTTTGCCAGTCCGACCGCCTCTATGTAGTCCGGACTGGTGGAAAGGATTTCCTGAGCACTGCGGCCCGAATACACGCGCAGCGCGAGGAAGATCAAACCTGAAACAATTGCCGAGTCGCTGATTGCGCAAAATCGCAAAAGATCCGCGTTGCCTTCAGCGAGAATCCATACCATCGATTGGCAACCGAGCAAACGATGTTGTTCGGTTTTGCAGTCCTCGGGAAACTCCGGCAGTTTGCGTCCCAAATCGATCAAATATTGATAGCGCTCTGCCCAGTTGGAGAAATAGCCGAACTCCTCGGCGATAGCCGACTGTGCCGCCGCGGCGGTTGGTTCAAGCGGAAAAGCACCCGTCATGTGCGATCCCTGATTCGGCCCGAACTGCCGTTCGGGCGGCAGTGCATACCCCCTGCATCCACTACACGCGTCTCCTTGTCCGGCACAAACTTGCGTTCGGGCGTTCGTCGACGCAGTGCATTCCCCCTGCATCCACTACACGCGTCTCCTTGTCCGGCCCGAACTTGCGTTCGGGCGTTCGTCGACGCAATGCATGCCCCCGGCATCCATTACACGCGTCTCCTTACCCATCGAACACCTTGCGCTGTGTCTTCCAGTACGATTCCCATGGTCAGGAGTTGGTCACGAATGGCGTCTGCCGTCTTGAAGTCTCGAGCCTTGCGCGCGCTCTCACGATCGGTGATCAGCGCGTCGATTGTTGATTCGGCCTGTTCGGGATCAGTCTGTGTGCCAGCAGCATCGTCGCCGGCATTTGCAGCGGGCTTTCTCTGAAACCAGTCCACCGGCTGCATCTGCAATATCCCCAGTGCGCGACCCGCGCCGATCAACTCCGCCTTGCGCTGCGCACGGTCGACCGCATCGGTCGCCTTGCGCGCTGCCGACGCGATTCCCGCGATGATCGCAAGCACCGCTGGCGTATCCAGATCGTTGTCGAGCGCGGATTCGACACGCTGCGGAATCTCGATTGTGTCCGCATCGATCGCAACGTCGGCAAGCTCGCGCAACGTCCCGTACAACCGGTCCAGCGTGCGCAGGCTTTGCTCGATCAGCGCTTCGCTCCAGTCCAGGGGCTGCCGGTACTGGCCGGACAGCAAGGCGTAGCGCAGCGCTTCGGCTGGTACCTGTTGCAGCAAGTCGTGCACACGGAATGTATTGCCGAGCGATTTCGACATCTTCGAACCACCCAGATTCAGCATGCCTGCGTGCATCCAGTAGTGTGCGAATACGTGTCCGCCGTGGGCGCACTCGCTTTGCGCGATCTCGTTTTCGTGATGCGGAAATTGCAGGTCCATGCCGCCGCCATGGATGTCGATGGTTTCGCCCAGATGCGCTTCAGCCATCGCCGAGCATTCGATGTGCCAACCGGGGCGACCGCGTCCCCACGGCGAATCCCAGCCGGGCAGGGTGGCATCGGACGGCTTCCACAACACGAAGTCGCCGGCATCTCGCTTGTACGGCGCCACCTCGACACGCGCGCCGGCCAGCATGTCGTCCGGATCGCGTCGCGAGAGCTTGCCATAGTTCGGAAAACTGGCGACGGAAAACAGCACATGACCGTCAGCGGCATAAGCATGCGCGCTAGCGACCAGTCGCTCAATCATCGCGATGATGGCGCCGATATGCGCAGTCGCATATGGCACCACGTCCGGTTCGCTCAAACCCAGCGCTTGCATGTCCTGCGAAAATGCTGCGTCGAAGCGCGCGGTGATCGTGCCGATTGGCGCGCCGAGTTCGCGCGCTGCGGCGTTGATCTTGTCATCAATATCCGTCACGTTGCGCGCGTAGACGACATTGGGGTAACGCCGCTTGAGCGTGCGCGCCAGCAAGTCGAACGTCAAAAAAGTCCGCGCGTTGCCGATGTGGACGTAGTTGTAGACCGTCGGCCCGCACACATACAGCGTCACCCGTGACGGATCCTGAGGAACGAAGGTCTCCAGGCAGCGGTTGCGGGTGTTGTAAAGGGTCAGCGACGAGGTGAAATCAGACATGCGGAGGACGTTTTCAGGTGCCTGGACTCGTTCAGTGTAGCAACCGGACATGGTCTGCGAGTGGCGTGACAGCAGGGGTTCAGCGCGTCGGTGCTGCAATGCGGTTCGATGGATGCGATGGCTGACACGGCTTCGTCCAGCGCGTAAAGAGACGCCGTCAGCTCCCGACGTTCGGAGAATTTCAATGAATACCCGCCAAACCGTTCTTGTTCTTCTGATGGCTGCATCCCTGCTGACAGCCGCAGGTCTCGCCATTGGCCAGCAGCGCAATGGTGTGCGCCATGCCGATGCCACGAGTTTCGGCGTCGCCACCGTGCTCAGCGCCACGCCTGTGTGGGAAACCGTTCGCACGGGAGGCCAGCAGCAAGTATGCGATGACGATGGGTATTACCGTGGCGACAACGAAGGCAGAAAGACGGCCGGCACCGTGCTCGGCGCGATTGTCGGTGGCGCGCTCGGCAACACGGTGGGCAAGGGCGATGGGCGCAAGGCCGCGACGATCGCCGGCGCGGTAGCGGGTGGCGCGATCGGTCGGCATGCAGCCAGCGATGGCAGCGGCGAATCCTACGGCGCGAACTGCCACGACGAGAACCTCGATCGTGCGGAACGCCGTCGAATCGGATTTGACGTCGAATACAACTACAAGGGCGACATTTACCTGACCCGCATGGCCTACGACCCCGGCAACCGCGTGCGCGTGCGCGTGACCGTCGTACCCGAGGAGCGCGTAAGGCCCAGCGGCTACTGATCGCTGGGTCTGAATTATCAAACCCGCTCTCGTCCGAGCTTGCAGTGGCGAAACAGCGCAGGGCAGGACCAACAAGCCACTGAATCAGGGCGATGCTTGCACTGGATCCAGCGCAAATCGCAGCGACGCTAGAACGCTGCGCCCAGGCAGGCGGTAATACTGCGATTCGCCCAGTTCGCTTTCCGACACCGGATCGCGACGATTACTCAGGTTGCTCGCATCCAGGCGCAGTTCCCAGTTGTTGCGGCGATAGCCGATGCCGGCGTCCAGCGTCGTGTACCCCGGCGCCAAAGCAGTGTTGCGCTTGTTCAAGTAGCGCGAGCCGACCCGGCTGCCGATCACGTAACCGTTCAATCCTTGCGGGGGCGCGAAGGTCAGGCCCAGACCACCCAGATGCGTGGGCGAGAGTTCCAGACGCTTGCCGCGCAATTGCGTAGGCACACCATCGAACAGTTGCTCGTAGTCGGAAAACCGCGCGTCATGCCACGCCCAACTGCCTTGCAGATCGAGGTTGTCAATCAGTGTGAATCGCGATTCGATTTCTGCACCGCGAAAGCGCTCGCTGCCGCCGTTGGTCAGGCCCGGCAAACCACCGACATCCTGACTTACGACCAGATTGCAAAAGCGCATCTCGAATGCCGAGGCGTCCCACTGCAGGCGTCCATTGAAATTGCTGCCCTTCAATCCAAACTCGCCGCTGCGCGCGGTTTCGGGTTTGAGAATGCCGCCTTCGGCCTCTGGGCCAAAATCAACCACAGCCGGCTTGAAGGTGTTGCGATAATTGGCATACGCTACCAATTCGTCGCGACCGTTCTGCCACAGCCGCAAGCTGCTGCCGATAGCGCCGGAGAATCGATTGTCGCTGCGGTGTGCGGATTCGCCTTCGGTGGCCGGCTCCGGGCCGGTGAGGTCGGTCACCTGTCCGTAGCGATTTTCTGCGGTGTGGTTGTAACGCACGCCTGCGTCGATGCGCCAGGCATCGGTGATATCAAAGCGCCAATCCGCATACACACCGCTGAAGTTGCGACGGTCGGTCAGCAATGTGCGCTCATCGGTATGCAAGCTGCTGGATTGCGGCGCACTGCGGCCATCAAGCGCAATGGCGTATTCGAAGTTATCGCTGGTCTGTTGGCCATTGCCGTATAGATGATCGACGCCCCAGACCAGCGTCGTGCGATCAGACAGTTTGCTCGCGACGTGTGTGTCGAAGTACAACTCGTCCGTGCTGCGGCGTTGACGATAGCCATCGGCGTTGACATCCGAGCCATCGGAAAAATCGGCACGCAAAAACCCGCGCACGATCTCGCCCTGCGTGCGCGCCAGCGACAGCTTCGTCGTCCACGCACCAACTGCCGTTTCCAGCGCGTAATTCATGGTGACCTGGAATCGAGTTTCATTCAGCCGCGCATCGGCCGGATTGACATTGGAATCCAGCGGAAACCGCGATGTCATGGTTTGTCCTTCACGCGGGTGCGGGCTGGCGGGCGTTTGATTGACCACACTCGCATCGATATCCAACCCCAGCGTGCCCGAGCCTGCTGTGCCGGTCACGCGATATAACGCATGGCCTCGCTCGAACCCGCTACGATCGGCTAAAAATCGTTTCCGGTCCGCGTCGACCAGCAGCGATCCGGCGAAACCGCCGTCGTGTGTGGCCGGCATCGGTACGGCTAGCGACACACCCACATCGCCGCGACTGCCTACATGCACGTCGCCACGCAACGGCCCTTTGCCCGCTTCGTAATGAATAACCTGGATGACGCCGACAAAACTGGTCGCGCCAAAACTCACCGGCGCTGCGCCGCGCAGCACTTCAATGCGCTCGACATTGGCCAGATTCACCGCTTGCAACGCCGGCACGAACGCGCCACCGCTGGGCACGCCATCGACCACCAGCAAAAATGCATCGAATTCGCGTAGGCCCCACAACGCCGGCACGCTCGAAGCAGACCCGCCATCGCCGCCCGGCGACACATCCACACCCGCAACCAAACGCAGCGCACTCGCCAGATCCGTCGCGCCCTGAGCGCGCAGGCGATCGCCATCGACCTCAGTCACCGATGCCGGCGTGCGCGCGACCGGACTGGGCAGCTTGCTGGCGGTGACCTCGATCCGGTCAAGATCGGTGACGCGCGAGCTTGACGATTGCGAGGCCTCGTCCGCGTGTGCGGACGTCAATGGCACTAGTGTGGAAAGCGCCATCGAAATGGCGATGCGCAGGATCATCCTGTGGTTTCCCCGAAAATCGCTATCAAACTTGATTGGGTGGCCATTGTGCAGTGACAAAGGTCATGCAAGCTGGCGTGGCGACAGCCGTTGGCATTCGGTGTTGGGGAATGAAGCTGAGTCGTTGAACAGCAATAGGGTCGCCGAAATCGGCGAACAATTCATCGTTGGACGGCTTAGCCATCGGCGATGGTTTTCAGCGCGGAAAAGCTAAGTAGCGGGAGCTAAGCGAAGTCCTGAGGCTTGCTGATAGGCGCGCAGCAAGGCTGCCAGATGCGATTGCTTCAGCACCAATCGTTTGGTTAAACCCCACGGACTGCGTGCGCGTTGATACTTGAAGTCGACCCACTTGGTTCGCGGCGTTGAGTGCCGAAACGTCTCCCAGAGCATCGGAACATAGTCATCCTCCAATCGCAGCCCAGCGATATGTTTGATGCTGACTCTCTCGGGATCGCCGCGTTTAAGCCGGTAGGTCAGGTACAGGGAGTTGCGACCGCAGTAGGTGCACTTGCGGCGTAGCAGGCGCTGGTCCCATTTGCTCGGAGCCAACTCATCCCATATAAACGCGGCGATGCTGCGCGAATCGCAGACGGCAAGCCAGGCGGGCTTGTGATCGCAAGATAGGCACTGCCACCAATACTTGGCCATTAGAGTCGCTGCCAAACTCGTGTAGACGAACCCGGAATCCCGGATATGCATCGGATGGTCAGTTGCACCGCTGCGCCTGTCAATGCGTGACGCTGGGCGCAGCTCAACGCGGCCACCGCGTAGGCAACACCTTCTGCACTCGCTCCAATGCTGCCTAATTTCTATTGAACGAGCACTGCATGCTGCTTCCGCCGTTTGTGGAACGCACAGGCCGCCCGTCATTTTTCGCGACAGACGACCGCACACGGGCCGCAGGATGGCCGAACTTTCCACGGAGTCCCGCCATGAACACTGCCACCCGCACGCCGCGCGCTGCTCGTTCGCTGCTCGCCATCGCCATCGCCTGCATTGCCATCGGCAGCAACGCGACCGCTGCCCCCGAACACTTCCAGGACCTGTCGATCGACGTCGTCGGCAAGGGCCGACCGGTACTGATGATTCCCGGCCTCAACAGCGGTGCCGACACGTGGCGGGATACCTGCGCCGCGCTGCAGAAGGATCACGTGCAGTGCCACATCGTGAACCTGCCAGGCTTCGCTGGGCTGGCGCCATCGGCCGCGGCACAGGGCGCGTTCCTCGACTCTATGCGCGATCGCCTGCTGGCCTACGTGAAAGCGCGTCATCTGAAACAGCCCGTTGTGGTTGGCCACAGTCTGGGCGGCGCGCTCGCGCTGGAGATGGCGATCGCAGAACCCGATGCGGTCGGCCCGCTGGTGATTGTCGATTCGCTGCCGTTCTTCCCGGCGGCGGTCAATCCGGCGGCGACGATCGAATCTTCCCGGCCGATGGCCGATGGCATGCGCACGCAGATGCGCGCTTCCGACAACGCGACATACCTCAAGGGCGCTGAAGCCTCGGTCGCCACCATGGCGCACGATCCGGCGCGTGTCGAAACGCTGAAGGGGTGGGGCCGCACCAGCGACAGGGGCACGACGACGCAGGCGATGTACGAGTTGATGACCACCGACCTGCGTCCGCAGTTGTCAAAGATCCATTCGCCGACGCGGGTTCTCGGCAGCTGGGCTGCTTACAAGCCCTATGGCTCAACGAAGGATTCCACCGCCGGCATCTTCCGCGCGCAGTACGCAGGGCTCGATGGCGTGGACATCAAGATGAGCGAGGACGGCTATCATTTCCTGATGTGGGACGACCCGACGTTTGTACAGTCGAACATCCGCGAGGTTCTCGCGGCCCATCCGCAGGCCAAGTGACCCCTCGATGACGCAGACGACCGCCCGGCGTTTCTGGATTCTCAACGCCATCGTCTGGGCGGTCTATGCCGGCATCTCCGCCGGCATGGGCGCGGTATTCAGCGGCGGGCTGACGTCCGGCATGTTGCTGATCAGCTTGGCGCTCTCCTTCTTCCTGTGGCTCGGCAGCGGCGCACTGCGGATGCAGGCGAACCGCCTCGGCTGGTTCGAGCTGAGCGGCGGCGCGCTGGCACTGCGCCTGCTGCTCGCCATCGGCGTGATCGCTGTGGCGACGCAGGCGGGTATCGCCGCAGCACTGATTCCGTCGCTTCGAATGCACTGGGTCAACCTGCCGAACGCGACGCCCTACGGTTGGGGGCCACTGCTCGGCTACTGGATCAACACCTGCGTGGTGCTGGGATTCTGGACGGCGGCGTGGGTCGGGCGTCGGGCGCTGCGACGCGCCCGCGAAAGCGAAATCGCGACACTGCGGGCGGAGTCGGCGCGCGGCGTACTCGAGCTGGACGCCCTGCGCGCGCGGCTCAATCCACACTTCGTGTTCAATGCGCTCAACAACGTTCGCGCACTGATTCTTGAAGATCCGCAACGGGCGCGCGAACTGGTGACGCGCCTGTCCGCCAGCCTGCGGCACGCGCTTGAACACAGCCAGCGCGAATGGACGACGCTGCGCGAGGAACTCGCTGTGGTCGACGACTACCTCGCGGTCGAGGCCGTGCATTACGAGGAGAGATTGCGCGTTCGCATCGCGGTCGATCCCGCCACGCTCGACGCCCGCCTGCCGCCGATGGCGCTTCAGTTACTCGTCGAGAACGCGATCAAGCACGGCATTGCACGCACAGCGGGTGGTGGTCTGCTGTCGTTGCAGGCGTCGCGCTACGGCGAAGCGCTCATCATCGACGTCACCAACCCCGGCCGGCTCGGCGCTTCGACCCCAGGTACCGGCGTGGGCTTGGCGTTTCTACGCCAGCGTTTGCAGGACTCGGGAGGACGCATTTCTCTCGATGAGAACGCCGACGGCGTGCATGCGCGACTGGAGATCCCGCAATGACGCTCAGCATCTTGATCGTTGATGACAGCCGCCTGGCGCGGCAGGAATTGCGCACGCTGCTTGCGACGATCGCCGGCGTGGAGTGCATCGGTGAGGCCGACGACGTACCGGCTGCGCGCGAGGCGATCAGCCAGTTGTCCCCGGACGTGGTGCTGCTCGACATCCAGATGCCGTCGGGCACCGGCTTCGATGTGCTCGACGGTCTCGACCCGGCGCCGCAGGTGATCTTCACCACCGCCTACGATCACTACGCGGTGCGCGGCTTCGAAGCCAATGCGCTCGACTACCTGCTCAAGCCGGTGCAGGCCGACCGACTCGAAGCCGCGCTCGCCCGTGCACGGCCGGCGCGCGTCGAGGGTCGCGCCGATGCGCGATCCATGCTGCGTGCGGACGATCAGGTTTTCCTGCGCGATGGCGAGCGCTGCTGGTTCGTTCAACTCGGTCAGGTCAGTCGCATCGAGGTCGATGGCAACTACGCCACCGTCCATTTCCGCGGCGAGAAAGCGATGCTGGGGCGCAGCTTGGCGACGCTGGAATCACGACTCGACCCGGCGTTGTTTTTCCGCGCCAATCGCAACACGCTGGTGAACATTCGCCTGGTGCAGGGGGTCGATCTGTCGGTAGGCGAGGGCTACACGCTAACCATGAAAGACGGCGCCGAGGTCGAGGTCTCCCGGAGGCAGGCACGCGAACTACGCGAACGACTCGCACTGTAGCGCAGCGCGAAGGGCATGCCACGCTTGCTCGCCTGTCTGGATAGCGAAGCATAAAAACACTTGCGAAAATTTGATCGCTCCGGCGTACTGGAGGGCAACGGCCCATCACCAAATCACGCAAAGGATGCCTCGTGTTCGAGCAGACCTTCAAGAACATCGACGACATCCTGCACAAGGATGCCGGCTGCACCAGTGAGCTGGACTACACCGAACAAACCGCGTGGCTGCTGTTTCTCAAATACCTTGACGCGCTGGAAACCGATCGTGCCACCGTGGCCGCGCTGGAGGGGCGCGCGTACGCCTTCATCCTTGACAAGCAATACCGCTGGGAAAGCTGGGCGGCGCCGAAGGGCACGGACGGCAAAACACGATCGAATACAAGATTGGCGAGATCTTTGGCGAGATCAAGAACAAGATCCAGTCCGGTTACAACCTGCGCGAAGTGATCGAGCGGATCGATGAATTGCGCTTCGGCTCGCAGACCGAAAAGCACGAACTCTCGCACCTGTACGAAGCCAAGATCCGCAACATGGGCAACGCCGGGCGCAACGGCGGCGAGTACTACACGCCGAGGCCGCTGATCCGCGCGATGATCAAGGTCATCGACCCGAAAATCGGCGAGCGCATCTACGACGGCGCCTGTGGTTCGGCCGGATTCCTGTGCGAAGCCTTCGACTACCTGAGCAGCAAGCCGGGCCTGAGCGCCGGCGATGCGAAGACGTTGCAAGAGTGCACTTTCTTTGGCAAGGAGAAAAAGAGCCTCGCCTACGTGATCGGCATCATGAACATGATCCTGCACGGCATCGACGCACCCAACATCGTGCACGCCAACACGCTGGCCGACAGCGTCGACGACCTCCAGAACAAGGATCGCTACGAGATCGTGCTGGCCAATCCACCGTTCGGCGGCGGCGAGCGCAAGGAAGTGCAGCAGAACTTCCCGATCAAGTCAGGGGAGACCGCCTACCTGTTCCTGCAACACTTCATCCGCAAGCTGAAAGCCGGCGGGCGCGGCGCGGTGGTGATCAAGAACACGTTCCTTTCCAACACCGACAACGCCAGCATTTCTCTGCGCAAGGAACTGCTGGAAAGCTGCAACCTGCAC
>JBBQQH010000037.1:0-31661 GCA_038216155.1 Lysobacterales bacterium | reverse complement strand
TGGGAAATGGGGGTTGGGGGTTGGGGGTTGGGGGTTGGGGGTTGGGGGTTGGGGGTTGGGGGTTGGGGGTTGGGGGTTGGGGGTTGGGGGTTGGGGGTTGGGGGTTGGGGGTTGGGGGTTGGGGGTTGGGGTTGGGGTTGGGGTTGGGGTTGGGGTTGGGGTTTGCAGAGAGAGCGCAAGAGTCTCAACCGTTCGTGGTGAGCCTGTCGAACCACAACACCATTTCAGACATTGATCGCGTCAAAACCAAGCAAGAGCACCCCTCCCCAACCCGGCCGGCCCTTCCGGGCGATCGTCGCCGCTCAATCTGCCACTGGCAGATTGTATTGCTGCGGCGCTTCGCCCTGCGCGATGCGCAAGGGAGGGAGCTGAATCCGCTCATGGTGGGTCGCGTTGCTGCAGGTTGGGAGATTGGCAGCATTCACTGTTCCCCGTTGACCAGCTGCGCTGTTCGCTTCGACCTTTGGTCTCCGCAGTCCAGTTCCCCGCCATGATACCCTTCCGCCCCGATTCGACCCGCGACCCCGACCATGCCTACCACCCTCGCCGCCGCCCAGAAGCGCTACCTGCGCACGCTGGCGCATCCGCTCAGTCCGGTGCTGTTGGTGGGCGCCAAAGGCGTCACGCCCGCAATATTGGCCGAACTCGATGCCGTGCTCGACCAGCACGAGCTGGTCAAGGTGCGTGTGGATGCCGGCGATCGCGAAACCCGCGACGCATGGATCGCATCGCTGGTAAAAGGGGGTGATGCGGTGCTGGTGCAACGGGTTGGTCATGTCGCCAGCCTGTATCGGCCGCGTCCGAAGGATCCCGCGATCGTGCTGCCACGCCGCGGTTGAGTCGCTGCTGCGATGCCGTTCGTTCGCGAGCCCGCCGACTATAGCTACAGCCTGCGATTTGTCCGCAGCGACGCCATCGGCGTCAACCAATTGGAACTCACGCGCAGCTTTTATCTCGCGCCTGATCAACTGGTCGAAAACTGGAACCCGCGCACTGCCGCTGAACTGCAACCCGACGACTTGCACGGACTACTGGCTTTGCAGCCTGAGGTCATCCTGCTCGGCACCGGCGATGCACAACAGTTTCCCCCAGTCTCGGTGATGGCCGCCTGCTTGACCCGCGGCGTCGGCATCGAAGTGATGGATAACGCAGCCGCCGCGCGCACCTTCACTGTGCTGGCCAATGAAAGCCGCCGCGTGGTGGCGGGTTTTCTGCTGCGCTGAACCCGCACTGGTTATTCCACCTCGACCACGACCGCGTCGCGCAGCCATTGTCCTAGCATGGCTGAGGCGGTTGCGATGCCGGTGTCCTCGCCGCAGGCCTCGGCCAGCGTCGCGCACAGCTCGGCGAAGGTCGCGCCGCTTTGTATCTGCACCAGCGCGGCGTGTTCGGTCGCATCGATGCTGCGAAAGGTGGGCGTGAACTGCTGTCGCCAGACGATGACATGCATCGGTTCTGGCAGCAATTCGGCAGTCGGGGGCATCGTCTCAGCGGCCAGTGCAGACCAGATCGCGAGCACATTGGTGGTGATCGGGGCAGTGCGCAGCGTCGGCGCCAGCAGCAGACGCGCGTTGTCCCAGTCGATCAGGGTCAACGCATCCGGCAGCAACAGCGTCGCATCCGCACCCTCGAACGCGCGACTGAGCGCCCAGTCCAGCCAGGCGAGTTCGGCGACTTCCGGATCGCGAGGATACAAGGCAGCGAGCGTGAGATCGAAGCCCTCGCCATACGCGCCCAGCGTCCAGCTGTGCGGTGGCGTGGCTATGCTGTGGCTGATCGCCGCAGCGGTAAAAGCTTCCTCGCCCAGCCATGCACGCGTCTTCTCGAACGTCTCGCGCAGGCAGGCAATCAGTTGCGAGCGGTAGTTGTTGCGGTGCACCGCGACGCCCGGATCGAGCGCGGCGCCCATCGTCGAGCGTGGCGGAACGGACGCATCGACCAGCGATGCGTGGAACGTGCGTTGCAGGTCGAGCAGGCTCATGCCGCTTTGCGCACCGCGTTACCGGCGATCGCGCGTGCCGTGTCGAGCTCGAGCAACAACTCGGACAACGGCGGAATGGCGTCGTCGCGCTCGATCATCGTCGCGACCGCGCCCAGTCGCGGCAGCATCGCGGCGTACAGCGCCCACACCGGATCGGGCACCGGCTGGTCGTGGGTATCGATCAGCAATTCGCTGCCTTGGCTGTGCCCGGCCAGATGCAGTTGGCGCACGCGCTCGGCCGGCACACCGGCGAGATAGGCGTGCGGATCGAAGCCGTGATTGGTCGCACTGACGTAGATGTTGTTGATATCCAGCAACAAATTGCAGCCGGTGCGCTTGCATAGCTCGGCGAGGAATTCCCACTCGGTCATCGCCGATTGCGCGAACTGCAAGTAGGTCGAAGGATTCTCGATCAGCAGCGGTCGCCCGATCGCGTCCTGCGCGTGCGCAACATTGCTGCAGACCAGGTCAAGTGCTTCTTCGGTGTAGGGAATTGGCAACAGGTCGTGCGAATTGAAACGCTCGATCCGCGTCCACGACAGGTGGTCGGAGACGAACAACGGCTCGATGCGCTCAATCAGCTGCTGCAGGCGCCCAAGATGCTCGCGATCAAGCCCATCGGCCGATCCCAGCGACATCGAAACGCCGTGCAAGGCGACCGGATGCTTGGCGCGGATTTGCTCCAGCACATGCAATGGCCGACCGCCGTCGATCATGAAATTTTCGGAAATTACCTCGACGAAATCAACCGCAACCGACGTTGTCAGGAATTCCTGGTAATGCGGCGGACGCAGGCCGAGACCGAAACCGGCGAATGGCGCAGCTTGATTTGTTTGCATGAATGGCGGTCGGTGATGCGACCCGGCCAATGCAGGCGCCGGGTCGCAGATGCCGTTTGTATTCGCTTACTTCGCAGTCGGTTCGGTAGTGCTGCCGCCAGCCTTGGTGCAGGCCGAGGCCGATGCCATTTCCTTGAAGCCCATGCCCTTGCAATCGTTCATACCTTTGCAATCGTTGTGCTCGGTCTTGCAGTCCGATGTGCCTTTGCAGGAGTTGGTGCCATAACAATGGACCACCTCGGCTTTGTGTCCGGCAGCCGCGTACGCGGTCGTCGGGGTGGACGCCGCGGCGAACGCAAGCAGTGCAGCAGCGGCGGCGATGCTGGCGCCGGATTTCATGGTGAACATGGGAATTCTCCGATGGATTGTGCCGGAATGGCGGATGACTATTCGGATGGACCAAGGAAATGGTTACAGCCGGCGAAGTCCAATCTACCAGCGCAGCAGGCGCGGGCCCAGGACAGCGCCCAATGCCGCGGCCAGCCCAATGCCCAAGCTGTACCAAGTCAGCACGAATGCGGCCGAGACTTCCGGGCAGTGCAAGCTGTAAATGGTGGCTGCGCACGCGCCCGACGCCAGCCCCGCGGCGGCACCGGCGCTGCGCAAGCGGGTCGGCGCCATCCGCCGAAACGCCCACAGCAATCCAATGAAGATCGGGATGGAATACAGCAGCACCAGCGTCGAGCAAACGCGCCAGCTTTGCCCCAGCCACAGTGCAAGGCGTTCGGATTGCGGTACCTGCAGCAATTCGTTGGCGGCAATCGCGGACAACGCAGCCACCGGCAACAGCAGCCACAACGATGGCTTGCCGCGTGCTGCATCGGGGCGTGCCAAATGCACGGTCGTGACAACCGCGCCGATTGCAATCGTGGCCGTGTACACCGCCTTCATCCAGAACGAAAATCCATGCAGAGCATCCGCCAGATCGGGCCGCACGCCCAACCCCAGCAGAATCAGTATCAACGTCACCGCCGCGCCGCCGGCGATGCCCAATGCAATGCGTTGCTGCAGCGCGTGTGGCGCGATCGGCGCAACGTCACCGGCCAAGCTGCGGATCAGATCATCGGTCTGCATCAGGGGCTCCTTCGCAGTCGCGCGGCCAATGCCTTCATGCCGCGGTGGACCGATACCTTGACGTCGGATTCGCTGATTCCATTTTTCTCGGCGGCATCGGCAATGCTCAGCCCCAGCAGCCGCGTGTCGCGGATCACCTGGGCCTGCTTCGCAGGAATGCCGTCCAGCAAGCGCTCCAAGTCCATCTGCGCGGACCAGGCTTCTTCCTGGCCTTCGTCGACCAGCAAGTCCTCGATGCTCTCGGCTGGAACGTGCATGCGCCGGCTGCGCAGGTGATCGACCATCTTGTAGCGCGCGACGGCATACAGCCATGCAACGAACGGACGCGTCCGGTCGTAGCTAGCGCGGCGATTGTGGATGGCGATCAGTGTCTCCTGCACGAGGTCCTCGATGTCGTCCGCGGCGTCGAACAAACGCCGCTTGTAGAAGGATCGAAGCAGCGGGACGAGCGTGCCGAGCAGGGTCGCGTAGACAGCAGCATCTCCTTCGAGGCCGCCGATCATCCACGCTTTCAACTGGTCTTCACTCTCCCGCACTTGCGCTCCCGTCAGGCCATTCGTGATTGGCGCAGCAAAGGTTACACGCATGCGGAACCTGAGCGAGGAGATTGATGACCGCTGCTGTAACCAATTCGCCGCCAGCGACGAACGTCAAGCCGTGACCCAGCCCGCGCAGGTTCCCGGGTCATCGTGTCGCGAAGTCGCCTGGATCGGGCTTCTCCCCACGTCTGCCTAACTCACTTACCACAATCCAATCGGAGCTCAATCATGTCGCACACCAATGCCGCTGTTGCCGCCGCACTCGCCTTGGCCTTGATCGGCAGCGCAGCCACCGCAGCCGAACCCGCAAAAGCGGCTGCTGCGCAGTCCATGGAGAAATGTTACGGCATCGCCTTGGCCGGCAAGAACGATTGCAAGGCCGGCGCCGGAACCAGCTGCGCGGGAACCTCACACAGCAACTATCAGGGCAACGCCTGGAAGCAGGTGCCGGCTGGAACCTGCGAGCGCACCAAAACTCCGAAGGGATTGGGCTCACTGACGCCGAAGTCCTGATTGCCACCTGTCGAGGCACTAGCCATGTCGATGGTCACCAGTTGGGACACACGCATCGGCAGCAGGCTGCAACGCCTGTTGCCGACCAATCTGCTGCTGCTACTGGCGCGACTGGGAATCGCGGCGGTGTTTTTCCTCTCAGGCCGAACCAAGGTCGATGGCATCCTGCACATCACCCCGGCCACCTACGAGTTGTTTCGCACCGAATACAAGCTGCCGCTGATTCCGCCGGAATTCGCCGCGCACGCGGCAGCGTATTCCGAACACCTGTTTCCGATCCTGCTGGTGCTGGGATTGTTCACCCGACCCGCAGCAGCCGCATTGCTGGGGATGACGCTGGTGATCGAGATCTTCGTCTATCCGGACGCATGGCCAACGCACCTGACCTGGGCTGCGTTGTTGCTGCCGCTTATTGCGCGCGGCGGCGGCGACTGGTCGCTGGATCGCGTCTTCGGACTGGAGCGGCATTTGCGGGACTAGCGGGACTAGCAAGCGACTAGACTCGATCGGCACCAATTCACCGGGCCGGCATGAATTGCAGCGGATCCACCGGTCGCCCATTGCGGCGGATCTCGAAGTGCAGCATGTCGCGGCTGGCGCCGCTGCGACCCATCTCGGCGATTTGCTGGCCCGCCTTGACGCGCTGGCCTTCATTGACCAGGCGCTTGCGGTTGTGGCCGTAGGCCGAGAGCCATTCGTCGGAATGCTTGATGATGATCAGTTCACCGTAGCCGACCAGGCCGGAACCCGAATACACAACCACGCCATCGGCCGCGGCCAGCACCGGATCGCCGGCATTGCCAGCGATATCCAGGCCCTGACGGGTCGCATCACCGGCCATGAACCGGCTGATGACGTTACCGGACGTCGGCCAGCGCCATCCGAGTCCGCCAATCGGCGCAATGACCGAAGGGATGACTGCGGCGGATGCGGGCGTTGACAGCGCTGGAGTTGCGGTCGGAGCGGCGATCAAAGTTGACGCCGCGGGCGGGCGCGAGGGCATGCTTGTCGTCGCCGCTGAATCCGGTGGAAGACTGCTGGCGCGCGGACGCTCGATGATCGCGCTACCGGGCCGACTGTCCGGCAATTGCTCCACGCGCACGTCGCGAATGGAAGTCGATGGCGTTGAGGACCGCGTCGATGGCGATGGCGAAGTATTCAACTGCGGCGCGCTCGCAACAGGCCGCGCAACCGGCGGTCGCGCATGGCCGCCGCGCAAGCGCAGTAACTGGTTCACATAGATCGTATACGGCGCGTCGATACCGTTGATCGCCGCAAGCTCGCGAAAATCCATTCCGTTGCGAAAGGCGATGCCATACAGGGTGTCGCCGCGCGCTACCACGTATTCGCCGCGACCGGCGAGCGGCCGCACCGACCCATCTCGTTGCAGCGGACGTGATTCGCGCTGCACCACGCGCGCATGGCCGCAACCAACCAACACCAGCACCAGCGCGGCGAGCAGGCCGAGTAGACGATGTGTGCGCGCGCGCATCATGATCCGTGCGTTCCCTTCCACACCAGCCAGCCGACCAGTGCCACAAACAATGCCAGCCCGACCCAGCCGATCGGCTCGATCCAGCGTCGCAGTGCCGCTTCGCCGCGATCGCCACCGAGCTTGATCGCGCCGGCCACGAGGAACACGCGCTTGCCACGACCGATGATCGCGCCGGCGAAGAACGGCAGCAGCGGCATCGAAACCGCACCGGCCGCGAGGGTAAAAATCTTGAACGGCACCGGCACGAATCCGGCCAGGAACAGCAGCCAGAATCCCTTCGCCGGATCTGTGGCCTGGCGCTCAATCTCGTGGAAGTGTTCGGCATATCCGAGGCGCTCCAGCCACGGCAGCACCGCGTCCATGGCGTAGTGGCCGACGGCGTAACCAATCGCCATGCCAATGGTCGAGCCAGCCAGGCTGATCGCAGCGTAGCGAAACGCCCGATCGCGCCGCGCCAGCGCCATCGGCGCCAGCATCACTTCCGGCGCGACCGGGAAAAACACGGCTTCGCACAGGCTAAGCAAGAACAGGATCGCCGGCGCGCGCGGCGAGGCGGACCACCGCAGCGCACGCTCGTAGAGTGGACCGAACAGTTTCATGTCATGCAATCCTTGCGCAGTTCGACTTCCAACATGGCTGGAACCGGATCACGCAACACCCGGCAACAGCGGCACGAATGTCACCTGCCCCAGCGCATCGGTTTCAATGGCCTCTTCGGTGCGCCGCCAGCGCTGCAAGGTCTGGCTGCCGGGCCCGCCGACCGGCGCCACCAGTGCACCGCCAACCGCGAGTTGATCCAGCAACGCTGGATCCAGGGCTGCGCCAGCAGCGGTGACAATGACCGCATCGAATGGAGCGTGCTCGCTCCAACCGATACGGCCGTCGTCGTGGCGGGTGCGGATACTGGCAAACCCCAGTTTGCGAAAACGCTTGCGCGCGCTGCGCAACAATTCCTCGATTCGCTCAACCGTGTACACCTCGCCCACCAACAGCGACAGCACCGCGGCTTGATAGCCCGATCCGGTTCCGATCTCCAGCACGCGCATGGTCTTGATCGATGATGGCAAAGAATGTTCGATCAGCGCTTCAGTCATGCGCGCGACCACCCACGGTTGCGAGATGGTTTGACTTTTGCCGATGGGCAGCGCGGTGTCCTCGTAAGCGCGACTGGCGAGCGCTTCGTCAATGAACAGATGTCGCGGCAGGGTGCGCATCGCAGTCAGCACCCGTTCGTCACGGATGCCGTCGCTGCGCAAGCGCTCGATCATGCGATCGCGCGCCCGCGGCGAGGTCATGCCGACGCCTGCCGTATCTGCCCGTTGATGGAACATTGGACTCATGCGCGCTGCCACAACGTTTCGCCGAGGCCGTCGACCCAGCGCGCCACCGTTTCCAGCGCCTTGTAGCGGGTGAGATCGACCTGGATCGGCGTCACCGAGATATGCCCCGTTCGCACAGAATGAAAATCTGTACCGGGACCTGCATCGGCTTCGGGTCCTGCTGCGCCAATCCACCAGATCGGACGACCGCGCGGATCGGTTTGCTGGATGCACGGCTCGGATCGATGCCGATGGCCGAGGCGCACCGATTCGAATCCGGCGATCTCGTCCCACGCGCGATCTGGCACGTTGACGTTGAGGATGGTGTCTGCCGGCAACGGATCAACCAGCAGTCGCGCGGTGATTTCCACTGCAGCACGCGCCGCGGTTTCGTAATGCTGCGGTCGATGATCGCTGGAAACGCAGGACACGGCGATTGCCGGCAAGCCGAGAAAACGGCCTTCCATCGCTGCTGCCACCGTCCCCGAATAAATCACGTCATCGCCCAGGTTGGCCGAATTGTTGATACCCGAAACAACGATGTCGGGCTCGTGCTCGAGCAGCCCGGCCAGCGCCACATGCACGCAATCCGTCGGCGTGCCAGCGACACGCCAGCTCCAGCGATCGATCCGGGCAACTCGAATCGGCTGGTCCAGAGTGAGCGAATTGCTGGCTCCCGAGCGATCGCGATCTGGCGCCACCACCCAGACTTCGTGGCCTGCGCTTCGCAGGCTCGCGGCCAGCACCTGGATGCCCTGCGCATCCACGCCATCATCGTTGCTGACCAGTACTCTCATCGACCCCATCGCGTGCGCGCCGCGGATGCGACTTGTGATGCACCAGTTTGCCATGCACAGGCACGCCTGTGGGCGGCAAGCTGGTGATTGCGAGGGCATTCGCTCGGAAAATTGCCGGTATCGGTATGCTTGGCCCATGGCCAGGAGAGATCAGGACAAGTCCATCCCGTCCGATGCGGATGCGCAATTGTTTCGCGACGCGATCGGTCTGGTAAGGCCGCTGCCCGCCGTTGACGCGAGTCCGCGAAAACCGCCGCCGCCAGCGCTGCCCCGCATGCGCGAGGCCGATGAGCGCGCAGCACTCGATCAGTCACGACGTGGCGACGCGCTGGACGATCAGGCAGCCGGCGACGTACTGTCGTATCGGCGCGACGAGGTATCGCCGCAGGTGCTGCGTCGGCTGCGGCGCGGCGAGTTCGTAATCGAGGACGAGCTTGACCTGCACCATCTTGACGAACGTGCCGCGGAAACATTACTGCGTCGGTTCCTGGTCGATGCGCTCTCACAGGGAGCGCCATCTCAATCAGCGCACTGCCTGCGGATCGTGCACGGAAAGGGTCTGCATTCGATCAACGAGCCGGTGCTCAAACACATGCTGGCGCGTGCGTTGATGCAGCGAGCCGACATTCTCGCGTTCGCCTCCGCGCCGCCAGCGCTTGGTGGCACTGGTGCGGTTTTGGTGCTGCTCAAGACGACGACGCACGGGCGCAAATGATTCCCGTCGCAAGGCGACAGGGCCCGCGACGTGTGCAGAACTTCCACCTGCGCGCGAGTTGGGAACGGAATTGAATCCGCCAAACGGTCGAACCGATCAATGCTCCGGCGGATTCACCCAGATTACTTGCGCGTTGTTATGCCGGGCTCGCCGTTCCACTTCAGAAACATAGGCGGCGTCGACATCGCGCGGGTGCGTTTTGGTCGCTAGCGAGCGGGTATCGTTGTCCTTGCGCATGCTTGCGCAGCCCGAGGCCGCAACAAGACCGACTAACATGCCTGCCGCAACAAGAAGTTTGACGTTCATCACCGGATCCTCCAATGGGGAGTCGCATCCTGATCCTACTTGGCTCAAGACGCCAATCCCGAATTTACGCCAATCACGACCGAGCGCAATAGGCCGGAAGCCGGCGGTTAAGGTGAGCGAAGGTTGCGAACAGCGCAGCAGTCATCGGCGCTGGCAACTAGCGAATCGCGGTTGACAAGACATCGGCACTGGCGGCATCGGTGACGTTGCCCAGTGCCACCAATAAACTGGTGGCATAACTGCCGGGCGAGAGATCGAATGACAGTCGCAGCGCATTCGCGGACAGCCAGTTCCAGTCGAGGTGCCGCGCGAGCGCACGTAACGCCCGGCGCTCTTGCTTGAGCCCGGCCTGCTCGAGACCCGCGCGCAAGTCGACAAACCCGGCGAGCGCGTCGTGTTCCAACTCCCGGCATGGATCGACACAGCGCAGCTCGCCGCGACCCCACAGCGGGCCGGTCGGGTGGATGTCGCCCTCGAGCACCCGTTGCGCCAGCGCCGCCGAAGCGGGTTCTGGCCCAAACACGCTGTGGCTGCCATCCAGCATCCACAACTCGCCTTCCATGCCGGCGGCCCAGTCGCCGCGTTCGACGCGCATGCCGAGCACTGTATTGAACAGGTGCGAACGCGCCGCAGAAAGCACCAAACCGCGCTTATCGCGCGGCATGCGCCGGCCCGCGAACAGTTGCCGCGCGGCATCCAGGTTCGCGCCCGCACGACCAAATCGTTGCGTGCCGAAGAAATTCGGAAATCCCTGCCGTGTGATCGATTGCAGCCGATCGTCGATTGCAGCGCGATCGCCGACGACTTCACGCAGGACCAACTCGAAGCGATTGCCTCGCAACGCGCCGCGCTGCAGCTTGCGGGCATGGCGTGTCGCATCAACCACGCGCAGTTCATCGGTGGCCAGGGCGGAGGTGTCAGGCGCTTCGCGTCCTGGCAGATGCACGCTGAAGCGCTGCGTGGTCACTGCATGCCGATCCTTCATGCCGGCGTAGCCGACCGCGCTATCTGCTACCCCGGCCCAGCGTGCAATCGTTTGCGCGGCGAATGCAGTGTTCATGCCGCGCTTCTCGATCGTCAGCAACAGGTGCTCGCCAGCACCGCTCGCTTCGAAGGCCGGCAATTCCTCCACCCGGAAATCCTCGGGCGTCGTTCGCATGACAGCCAACAGGACTGAAGATCCGACCGCAGGCCGCAGTTCGTTCATGCGCTGGATCCACCGTCCAGCGGACGGGAAGATGGCAATTCAATCAACCGCATGCAGCAGCACCACGGCCATCGCCGCGATGCCTTCCTCGCGCCCGCAAAAACCCATCCGCTCAGTGGTGGTGGCCTTGACCGATACACACTCGACGTCGACAACCAGATCCTCGGCCAGCACGTGGCGCATCGCATTTGCGTGCGGCGTGATCTTCGGACGCTCACCGATAATGGTGATGTCGGCGTTGCCGATGATCCATCCGCGCGCGCGCGCCAGCGCCGAGCATTGGCGCAGGAACATCCGGCTGTCGGCATCAAGCCAGCGAGGATCAGTTGGCGGAAAGTGCGCACCAATATCGCCCAGCGCCAGCGCGCCGAGAATCGAATCGCACAGCGCGTGGATGGCGACGTCGCCGTCGGAGTGCGCACTCACACCGTGCGCATGCGGTACGCGCACGCCGCCCAACATAAGATGATCGCCCTCAGCAAACGCATGCGCGTCAAAGCCCTGGCCGATGCGGATGGATGTGCTCATGCGGACATTCTCGCCTGTCGCAATAGAATCTGCTCGGCCTGCAGCAGGTCTGAGGCCACGGTGATCTTGATATTGTCGGCGCTGCCTTCGACCAGTTGCGGCCGCATACCCAGACGCTCGACCGCCATCGACTCGTCGGTGACTTTCACGCCCGCCGCCTCTGCTTCGGTCAGCGCACGGATCAGCAAGCCACGACGGAACACTTGCGGCGTTTGTGCGCGCCAGAATTGTTCGCGCGCTTCGGTCGCTAGCGCCCGGCAATTCAAGTCCGCGCGCTTGAGGGTGTCGGTCACCGGAATCGCCAGCAGGGCGCCGACACAGTCATCTCTAGCCGTGTCGATCACGCACACGAGGTCGTCGGCTTCAAGGCAAGGTCGCGCGGCATCGTGAACCACGATCAGCGTGCTGTCATCCATTGAATCCGGAAACGCGTGCAACGCAGCCAGCACCGACTGCGCGCGCGTCGCGCCGCCAACGCAGGTCAGCACCGGCTTATCGAATACGGCGCGTAATCCCGACCAGTGCGAATCGTCCTCCGCCAGCGCAACGATCGCGCCTCCAATTTGAGGATGCGCCAGCAAACGCCGAATCGCATGCACGATCACCGGAGCGCCAGCCAGCGCCAGATATTGTTTTGGAATCGCTGAACCAAACCGCTCTCCACGACCTGCAGCCGGGAGGATGGCCCAGATCGCGGATCCCAGTGATTCCGTGCTCATGCTATTCGCCGTACGCAAATCAAGTACGCTTCGCAACGCAGAACAGCCTTAATGCGTCGCATCAGCTTTCACTGGCGCATCCGCTGGCACCGCATCTTCGGGGACATCTTCGGGCGCTGTCTGCGACGCCGGATCGACAGGTTCGACCACGCGATAGAACACCTCGCCCGGCTTGACCATTCCCAATTCGGAACGCGCGCGCTCCTCGACCGCGGCTTCCCCCGATTTCAGATCCTGCACCTCGGCCGACAGCGCCGCATTGCGCGCTTTCAACCGCGCGTTCTCGGCTGCTTGCTCAGCGACGGTTTCGCGCAAGTCCTGCTCGGATGTCCAACTCCCCTCGCCCGACCACAGCTTGATCTGCACGGCGACCAGGATCACCAACAGCACCAGGGCAAGCAATCGGAACACGTGGCCGCGCCCTCAGCGCTTCAGGCTGACGAAGGCATCGCGACCGACATAACATGCGTCCGCGCCCAGCGCTTCCTCGATCCGCAGCAACTGGTTGTATTTCGCGACGCGATCGGATCGGCATAGCGAGCCGGTTTTGATCTGGGTCGCCGTGGTCGCGACCGCGATGTCGGCGATGGTGGTGTCCTCGGTTTCGCCGGAGCGATGCGAGATCACCGCCGCGTAATGGGCTGCATCGGCCATCGCAATCGTCTCCAGCGTCTCGCTGAGCGTGCCGATCTGATTGACCTTGATCAGGATTGCGTTGGCGATGCCGTCGCGGATACCTTCGCGAAAAATTGCCGGATTGGTGACGAAGTTGTCATCGCCGACCAATTGCACAGTCTTGCCGAGGCGATCGGTCAGCAGTTTCCAGCCGGCGCGATCCTGCTCGGCCATGCCGTCTTCCATGGTGATGATCGGGTACTGGCGCGACCAGTCGGCGAGAAAATCGACGAACTGTTCCGACGTAAGCCGCTTGCCCTCTCCTACCAGATTGTACTTGCCGTTATCAAAGAACTCGCTGGACGCCGCATCCAGCCCGAGCAGGATGTCGTCGCCGGCCACATATCCAGCCTTGCCGATCGCCTCAACGATGGTGTCAAGCGCCTCGACATTGGAACGAAAGTCTGGCGCAAAGCCGCCTTCGTCGCCGACTGCGGTCGACAGTCCTTTCGACTTCAGCACCGACTTCAATGCGTGAAAGATTTCCGCGCCGGCGCGCAATGCCTCGGAGAACGTCGGCACGCCAACCGGCAAAATCATGAATTCCTGCAGATCAACATTGTTGTCCGCATGGACACCGCCGTTGATGATGTTCATCATCGGAACGGGGAGAGCAAGCGCACTTTGCTTCGACGACGGAGTCGAGTTGTCGTCGGCTGCTGCCATCTCAGACAAGTACTTCCAAAGCGGCAGTTGCTTCGAAGCCGCCATCGCGTGCGCATTCGCAAGCGAGACACCAAGCAGCGCGTTGGCGCCCAACTTTCCCTTGTTGTCGGTGCCATCGAGCGCGATCATCTTCGCGTCCAAGCCCTTCTGGTCGGCCGAATCGAAACCGCGCAACGCATCGGCGATAGTTGTATTGACGTTCGCCACCGCGCGGGTCACGCCCTTGCCGCAGTAGCGCGTCTTGTCGCCGTCGCGCAACTCGACCGCTTCGCGCGAGCCGGTCGATGCACCGGATGGAACCGCCGCGCGACCGAACGAACCATCGCTCAGCGTCACTTCGGCTTCAAGAGTCGGATTTCCGCGAGAGTCAAGAATCTCGCGGGCGTGGATTTTGGTGATCGTACTCATCGGTGAACGCGTTTCCTATTTCAGAGATTAATTTCTAGAAAGCCGCTGCGTTTGGTTGCCTGATCGAGCATGACGAGTGTCGTGAGCAAGGCCTCCATCTTTCCCAGCGGCCAAGCATTCGGCCCATCGCTGAGTGCCTTGTCCGGATCCGGATGTGTTTCCATGAAGATGCCGGCGATGCCGACTGCGACGGCGGCGCGCGAAAGCACCGGTACGAATTCGCGCTGCCCGCCAGACTTGCCGTCAGCGCCGCCGGGCAATTGCACCGAGTGGGTCGCATCGAATACCACCGGGCAACCGGTATCGCGCATCACCGCGAGGCTGCGCATGTCGGAGACCAGGTTGTTGTAGCCGAAACTCGCGCCGCGTTCGCAAACCATGATCTGCGTGTTGCCGGTCGCCTGCGCCTTGGCGGCGACGTGCTTCATTTCCCATGGCGACAGGAACTGGCCTTTCTTGATGTTGACTGGTTTGCCGGCGTTCGCGACCTTCTGGATGAAGTCGGTTTGGCGGCACAAGAATGCTGGCGTCTGCAGCACGTCGACCACGGATGCGACTTCATCCATCGGTGTGTATTCGTGCACGTCGGTCAGCACCGACACGCCGATCTGGCGCTTCACTTCGGCAAGAACCTT
This sequence comes from Lysobacterales bacterium, assembly GCA_038216155.1. Lineage (GTDB taxonomy): Bacteria > Pseudomonadota > Gammaproteobacteria > Xanthomonadales > Xanthomonadaceae > SZAS-103. Next base: position 17,245 of record JBBQQH010000037.1, on the reverse strand, counting down.
CAAACCTTCTTCAATGCCCGGCCCACGAAAACTCGTGCCCGACGTGCGGTTGGCCTTGTCGAAACTCGACTTGAAGATGAAGGGGATGCCCAGCCGATCCGTGATTTCCTTCAGCGTGCCGGCGGTGTCCAGCTGCAACTGCATCGACTCGATCACGCATGGGCCGGCAATCAGGAACAAGGGATGGGCGAGGCCGACTTCGAAGCCGCAAAGTTTCATGACATAACTTCTGTTCGTTGTGAGCTGCGCTGCCCAAGGACGGGCGAGTGCCGCGAGCGCGGGAAGCGCAAAAACGGCCGCTGCCCAAGGACGGGCGAGTGCCGCGAGCGCGGGAAGCGCAAAAGCGGCCGCTGCCCAAGGACGGGCGAGAGCCGCAAGCGCAGGGATGCGCTAGCGCGGCTCGAACCAAGAAGGGAAATTGCGGCGAGTTGTGATTCATCCTTCGACAGGCTCCGGACGAACGGATTAGATTTGCTGCCGATTTGCATCAAGCGCTCGCCTCCTTCAGCAGCCCGCCCGCTTCGCCCTGATTGACCTTGTACTCACGCGCGGCGCGGATGAAGCCGATGAACAACGGGTGCCCGTCGCGTGGCGTGGACAGGAATTCCGGATGCGCCTGACAAGCCAGAAACCACGGGTGTACCGCAGGCGGCAACTCGATCATCTCGACCAGCAGGTCGTCCATCGACTTCGCGCTGATCACCAATCCTGCATCTTCGAGCTGGCTGCGATAGCGATTGTTGAATTCGTAACGATGGCGATGGCGTTCGCCGACCACATCCTTTCCGTACATCTTGTGGGCCAGCGTGCCCGGCTTGATGCGCTGCTCCTGCAGGCCCAGGCGCATGCTGCCACCCAAGTCGGTTGACTCGTCGCGCTTCTCGACATCACCGCTCGCCGTCCGCCATTCGGTGATCAAGCCGATCACAGGATCGGGCGTGCCGCGGTTGTTCTCGGTGCTGGCAGCGAATTCCAGTCCGGCCATGTGCCGCGCGATGTCGATCACCGCCGCCTGCATGCCGTAGCAAATGCCGAAATACGGCACCTTGTGTTCGCGCGCATATTTCGAAGCGAGAATCTTGCCCTCGAAACCACGATCGCCGAATCCGCCCGGCACAAGGATCGCATCGACATCATCCAGCAGCGCGGCGGCGCCCTGACTTTCGATCTGCTCGGATTCCAGCCACTTCAGCCGAACCTTGGTGCGCTGGCGCAGGCCGCCATGACGCAACGCCTCGGCCAGCGACTTGTAAGCGTCCTGGTGATCGACGTACTTGCCGACCACCGCGACCGTCACTTCATCGACCGGATGCTCGGCCGAATCCACCACTGCTTCCCATTCGCTCAGATCCGCGGGCGTGACCTTGTCTTGCAGATGCAGACGCTCGACCACGATCTGGTCCAAGCCCTGCTCATGCAGCCATAGCGGAATCTTGTAGATGTTGTCGAGGTCGATCGCAGAGATCACCGCGCTTTCGGGCACGTTGGTGAACAACGCGATCTTGCGGCGATCCGAATCCGGCAGTGGCCGCTCACTGCGGCACAGCAATACATCGGGCTGGATGCCAATCGAGCGCAGTTCCTTCACCGAATGCTGCGTTGGCTTGGTTTTGAGCTCGCCGGCCGCGGCGATAAACGGCACCAAGGTCAGGTGCATGAAGATCGCGCGCTCGGGGCCGCGCTCGGTGCGGAGCTGGCGGATCGCCTCCAGAAACGGCAACGACTCGATATCGCCGACCGTACCGCCGATCTCGACCAGACCGACATCGAAGCCTTCGGTGGCCGCGTCGATGCAGCGCTTGATCTCGTCGGTGATATGCGGAATGACCTGCACGGTCGCGCCAAGGTAGTCGCCACGACGTTCCTTGCGTATCACGTTCTCGTAGATGCGCCCGGTGGTGACAGAATTGCGCCGGGTCAGGCGGATGCGGACATAGCGCTCGTAATGGCCGAGATCGAGATCGGTTTCGGCGCCGTCGTCGGTGACGTACACCTCGCCGTGCTGGAACGGGCTCATGGTGCCCGGATCGACGTTGATGTAAGGGTCGAGCTTCATCAGCGTCACCCTCAGACCGCGGGCTTCGAGGATGGCAGCCAGCGACGCGGAAGCGATGCCCTTGCCCAGCGAGGACACGACACCACCGGTGACGAAAATCAGGCGCGTCATGGATTTGGATGTCCCGGAAAACCGTATTCTACCGGTCGCGGGGCCGCGCCGCGAGCGGCATGCCTCTATGGGTGCCGCCCAAACGAAAACGCCCCGGACTGGCCGGGGCGCTTGCTTGCAGTGTTGTCGGAAGCAATCAGTTGGCTTGCATTGCCACACTGGACTGCATGGATGATGGCTGTATCGCCAGTTCGTCCTGGCCGATCTCTTCTTCGTCTACGTACCCGGTGCCGCGCTGCGCTTGCAGCAGCTGTTTGTCCTGGGCCATGGCCGAGTCATTGGTAATCGTATAGCGACTGGCCTTGTGCTTGCCGGCCTTGGCGACTGCATGATGGCTGGAATGATGGGCGGACTTGCCGGATTTGGCGAAGGCGACCGGCGTGGCGATCAGGCTGGCGATGGCGGCAGCAAGCAGGAATTGGCGCATGAGTACCTCGATGATTTCTTGTGGATTTCAGGAGTCTTGCGTGCCGCACCCCAGGCGACCGACCGATTCTAAAAACCCCTCAGTAATATTCTGTTAAGGCGCGGTGAAGGAAATCCTGAACCTTCACTGCCCGACAACTCAATGAATTGGCGCAACTTGGTGCTCGGGCATCAGTTACGCTTCGCGACAGTCCACGCAATCGTAGGCATCACGCATCCATGAGCACCCGCTACAACGCCGAAGACATTGAAGTCCTGTCCGGGCTGGACCCGGTCAAACGCCGTCCAGGCATGTACACCGACACCACGCGGCCCAACCATCTGGCGCAGGAGGTGATCGACAACGCGGTCGACGAAGCTCTCGCCGGGCACGCGCAGAGCATCGAGGTGACCCTGTTCGCCGACGGCAGTTGCGAGGTGATCGACGACGGGCGCGGCATGCCGGTCGATCTGCATCCGGAAGAGAAAATCCCGGGCGTCGAACTGATCCTCACCCGCCTGCACGCGGGCGGCAAGTTCAACAATCGCAACTACACGTTTTCCGGCGGCCTGCACGGCGTGGGCGTGAGCGTTGTGAATGCACTGTCGGACAAACTCGATGTGTTCATCAAGCGCGACGGCAATGAATATCGAATGACGTTCGCGCATGGCGATCGCGTCACGAAACTCGAAACGATCGGCAGCGTCGGCAAGCGCAATACCGGCACGCGGCTGCGATTCTGGCCAGCGGCTGGATACTTCGACACGCCCAAGTTCGCGCCGAAGCCACTCAAGCACCTGCTGCGCGCCAAGGCGGTGCTGTGTCCCGGGTTGACCGTGCGCTATTTCGACGAAGTCAGTGGCGAGCGCGTGGAATGGCGATATGCCGACGGCCTGCGTGATTACCTGCGCACCGAGCTGATCGGCCGCGAATTGCTGCCGCCGGAATTGTTTGTCGGCCAACTCACACGCGAGCACGAAATCGCCGACTGGGCGGTTGGCTGGGTCAACGATTCCGATGAGTTGGTGCAGGAGAGTTACGTCAACCTGATCCCGACCGCGCAAGGCGGCACCCACGTCAACGGGTTGCGCACCGGATTCACCGAAGCGCTGCGCGAGTTCTGCGACTTCCGCAATCTGTTGCCGCGCGGCGTGAAGCTGGCGCCCGAGGACGTGTGGGATCGCGCCTCCTACGTTCTCAGCCTGAAGATGAGCGACCCGCAATTCTCCGGTCAGACCAAGGAGCGCCTGTCATCGCGCCAAGCGGCGGCTTTTGTTGAAAACGCGGCTCACGATGCGTTTTCACTATGGCTCAACCAGCACACCGAACTGGGCGAGCGGATCGCGCAACTGGCGATCGAGCGCGCCACGCTGCGCCTCAAAACCGAAAAGCAAATTGTGCGCAAGAAAGTCACGCAAGGTCCGGCCCTGCCCGGCAAGCTGGCCGACTGCATTTCGCAGGATCTCTCGCGCACTGAATTATTTCTGGTCGAAGGCGACTCGGCCGGCGGCTCGGCGCGGCAGGCGCGCGACAAGGATTTTCAGGCGATCCTTCCGCTGCGCGGCAAGATCCTCAACACCTGGGAGGTCGAAAGCTCCGGCGTTCTCGCATCCAACGAAGTGCACGATCTCGCTGTCGCGATTGGCTGCGATCCGGGACATACCAATATCGAAGGGCTGCGTTACGGCAAGATCGTGATCCTGGCCGATGCCGATTCCGACGGCCTGCATATTGCAACATTGCTGTCCGCGCTATTCCTGCGCCATTTTCCGTCATTGGTGCAAGCCGGCCATATCTTCGTGGCGATGCCGCCGCTGTTTCGCATCGACGTGGGCAAGACCGTATTCTACGCGCTGGACGAAGAGGAAAAGCGGCTGTTGCTGGATCGTATTGAAAAAGAAAAAGCGGCTAACAGCAAAGGCTTCGGCGGCACCGTCAACGTCACCCGATTCAAGGGCCTAGGCGAGATGAATCCGTCGCAGCTGCGCGAATCCACCATCCACCCGGACACCCGCAGGCTGGTGCAGCTGACCGTCGAAGACGTTCCGCAAACCCACTCGCTGATGGATATGCTGCTGGGCAAAAAGCGCGCCAGCGACCGCAAGGCGTGGCTGGAGTTGAAGGGCGATATGGCGAGTCTTGAGGCGTGATTGGCCTCGGACTCGTAGCGTGCGCTGCGCGCAGGTCTTCTCCAACTTTGAAGAACATAGAAAAGGACATTGTGCGCATAGCGCAGGCTACGCGGTGGGTTGATCGCCCAAGGCTGCGTCGATCAGGTTCGCAATGGTCGTCTGCAAGCGCGCAGCCTTGGTCTCGTGGTATTCGAATGACGACTCATCCATGTAATTACGCTGGCTGATTTCGAGTTGCACCGCGTTGATGCCTTTGGCTGGATCGCCATAGTTGCGTGTGATGAAACCGCCCTTGAAGCGGCCATTGACGACGAAGTCGTAGTCGGACTGCGCTGCAAGCGCGTCTTCGATACGTTGCTGTGTGTCCGCCGCGCAACTGTTGCCGGACGCGGTGCCAAGGTTGAGGTCGGGAAGCGTCCCGTCGAACAGGAATGGCACGTCGCCGCGGATCGAGTGCCCTTCCCACAGCAGCACGCGGCCGTGCAGCGCGTGAATGCGTTGCAGCTCTGCCGACAATGCCTCGTGATACGGACGCCAGAACGTGTCGACGCGTCTCGTGACTTCTGCGGCGTCCGGCAGCATGCCATCGCGATACACCGGTGCGCCGCTGAACTGCACGGTTGGACATAGACCCGTGGTGTTTTGTCCCGGATACAGCGAGACGTCGTCGGACGAGCGATTGAGATCGACCACATAGCGCGAATGGGTTGGCACGATCATGCTCGCACCAAGTTCGCGCGCGAAGGCGTACAGCTTCGACACATGCCAGTCGGTATCAGGCACACGACGCGCATCGTCGGTCAGTCGTGCGGGGATATCATCGGGCAACGCAGTGCCGTCGTGCGGCAGGCTGACCAGCAATGGTGTGTGACCGCGATGCAGGCTGAAAATTTCCATGCAGCGAGTTTACGCCGGGCACACCGACGGAGTTGCTGCCAGCATCGATTCAACGCATCAGCACGAGCTCTTCGGCCGAACTCGGATGAATCGCAACGGTCGAGTCGAAATCGCACTTGCGCGCACCCATCTTCAACGCGACCGCAAAGCCTTGCAGGATTTCGTCTGCGCCCTCGCCGATCAGGTGCACGCCGACCACGCGCTCGTCATCGCCCACGCAGATCAGCTTGAACAAGCTGCGAAGCGGCGAATCGGCGAGCGCACACAGCATCGGCCGGAAATTGCTGCGATACACGTGCACGTCGTCGCCGTGCGCTTCGCGCGCCTCGGCTTCGGTCATGCCCAAGTGTCCGAGCGGCGCTTGCGCAAATACCACAGTCGGAATCAGATCGTAGTCGAGTTTCGCTTCAGGCTGACCACCGAACAGGCGCTCCATCAGTCGCCGACCGGCGGCGATCGCAACCGGGGTCAGCGCGATGCGTCCGGTGACATCGCCAATCGCGCAAATGCCATCGACATTGGTGCGTTGGAAATCATCGACGGTGACGTGACCTTGTGCGTCGATGGCGACACCGGCGCGATCGAGCCCAAGATCGTCGCTGTTCGAGCGTCGCCCCGTGGCCCAGATCAGGCAGTCGAACGCCTCGCTGCGCTGTCCGTTTTTATCGCGTAGCGCGATGCTGTCACCGGCGATCGCTTCGGCACGCGAGATTTGCACATCGAAGTGCAACTTGATGCCCGCCTGCCGGCAGTTTTCGGCGAGCATGTCGGTGATGTCGTGATCGAACGTTTTGAGCAACCGCGACTTCTGTGCGAACACCTCGACTTCGCTGCCCAGCGCTTGCAGGATGCCGGCGAGTTCGACCGAAATGTAACCGCCGCCCACCAGCGCAACGCGCTTTGGCCGACTGCGCAAATCGAAAAAGCCATCCGAATCGATGCCGAGTTCGCAGCCGGGAATGTCCGGGCGGCGCGGACGTCCACCCGTCGCCATCAAAATATGCGGCGCGGTGAGACGCACGCCGTCCTCGCATTCCACCGTGCGTGCATCCAGCAGGCGTCCGCGCACCGGCAGTGAAGTGACGCCCGCGTCGAGCAGGCGCTTGCGATAGCTGACGTGGATGCCTTCGATGTAACGCTGGCGATGAGTGATCAACTCCATCCAGTCCGGGCACACCGGCTTGACGTCGAAGCCCACGCGCGACGCGAACTCCACGCGGCCAGCGAGATGCGCTGCCAGCCACATCGCCTTCTTCGGCACGCAACCGACATTGACGCAGGTGCCACCCAGTGGGCCGGGTTCCAGCATCGCCACACGGGCGCCGTGTTGCGCAGCGCGAAATGCTGCCGCGAGGCCGCCGGAACCACCGCCCAGCACGATCAGATCAAAGTCACTCATGCGGTCTCCAGTCGTTTCAAATTCGTCTCTCACCGCAAACCGTCTCCCGCTGGGAGATGGCCCACTGTATGTCGTGATGTGGTGCGGATCAGATAAAGCGTTGCGCGGAGTATGGCGCGGGATCGATGACGGGTTCGTGTTGGCAGATCAGTTCCGACAGTAACTGGCCTGTTACCGCCGACATGCTCATGCCCAGCATGCCGTGGCCGGTCGCCAGCCACAGGTTGTCGCAACCGGGTGCGCTTCCGAGGATCGGGAGATCATCCCAGGTCATCGGTCGCCAGCCAAACCATTCCTCGCGCTTGACCGGCCCGACCGGCTCACGCAGATACTCGCGTGCACCACGTTCAAGCGCCTCCAGGCGCGTGCGATTTAGGGTGTCGTCAAAGCCGGCAAATTCCATCGTGCTGCCCAAACGAAATCCGCTTCCCCAAGAGGTGACGCACACGCTGCGTTCTTTCAGCAGCAGCGGTCGCTGCGGCACAAGACCTGGTGCGTCGTAGGTGATCGAGTAGCCTTTACCGGGCTGGATCGGCAGGCGGATGCCGAGCTGCTTCGCAATGCTGGGCGACCACGCGCCAGTCGCAAGCAGCACCTGGCGCGCAGCGAGTCTTTGCGTTTCCGCACCCGACGTACGCACGTCGACCGCTGCAATGCATGAACCGCTGCGATCGAAGCCTTGCAGGGTGCAATGCTCAATGATCGTTCCGCCCGCGCTGCGCACTAGGCGTGCGAGCTCGGCAACATAACGATCGGGGCGCAGGCTGGCATCTCCGGGAAACCACAATGCGCCGGCCAGTCCATCGCGCAACGCCGGTTCGCGTGCTTGCAACTCGGCAGCGTCCCATACTTCGGTTTCGATTCCGAGAGCGGACAACGCACTGCGTTCAGCGAGGCTGATCTCGAATGTCTGCGCATCGCGGAATGCATGCAGCACGCCATCGGCGGCGAATTCGCAGTCCATTTGCTGATCGCGGATCAGGTCTTCTATCAGCACACGAGATGTATGCAACAACGCGGCTTTCGCCTGTGCCGATTGCATCCAGTCGTGTGCATTGCAACGCCGCGCAAACCGCCAAAGCCACTGCCATAGCGCGGGATCGATCCGTGGCGCGACCCGGAACGGTGCGTCCGCCTGCAACATCCAGCGCAGTGCTTTGCTCGGCATCCCCGGTGCGGCGAGTGGCGGCGTGTGGCTGGGCGTGATGGTGCCGCAGTTGGCGTGCGAGCTGCCGCAGCCGATGGCGCCGCGGTCGATGACGGTGACTGCGCGACCAGCCTCAAGCAAGTAGTACGCGCAGGACAGGCCGATCACGCCACCGCCAACAATTAGCACGTCTGTCGATTTCATCCTCGCACCATCAGCAGGTCACGCAGCGAAGGAGAACGCAGCGCATACCAGAACGCATTGCGCTCGAATGTCGCGCGTTTCACGCAGATTCACTCGCGACCACTCGTTCAGTGCGCGTGCCCGCCGTCACCGTGCACGTGTCGATGTGCGATTTCCTCGTCTGTGCCGGCGCGCACGTCGATCACCTCGATATCAAAATCGAGCGTGCGTCCTGCCATTGGATGATTGAGATCCACGTCGACCACCGACGCGCCGACCTTGACCACCGTGACCACGCGTTCGCCATGCTGGGTCTTCAGCATCACCCGCTCGCCAGGCTTGAGCACACTGCCTTTCGGAAAATACTTCTTGGCCACGCGCTGGGTCAGACCGTCGCGGTGTTCGCCATAGCCCTGCGTCGGATCGACAGTGACCTGGAAACGATCGCCTGCCTCGTGTCCGATCATTGCCGACTCGATGCCGGGGATCACGTTCGCTGCGCCGACCAGGATCGCGACCGGCTCGCCCTCGCGCGAATTTTCCGATTCGGGTTTGCCCGGCTCGGCGACCGAGTAGTGGAAGCGCACGACTGAGTTCGTTTCAATTTTCATTTGATGCTCGGCAATCAAACAATGGATGGAGGCCTGCGATGGTGCACAGGCAAAGGATGCGGCATGCTGGCGCCATGCGACTGATCCGCGCGAGGCACATGCTGCGAGCTACCTTCGTTCCAGCCCTGTGCAATGAGAATGGCAATGTTCACAGCGATGCCGTCCATTATCGTTGCGCGCGCCGCTTGCCGCCAGTCACTTCGATCATGCTGCCTGTGGCGTTGTTGTTGGCCATGGTGCTGACTGCGTGCGGATCGCATCCAGTTCGGCGTTCAAATGCGAACGGGAATGTCGGGCTGTCGCGTATGCCAGCAATCGCGATTGTGGACGTGGCGCCGGACGATCCAGCGCGCGCCAACGACGTGCTGATCCGTGCGATTGGCCTGGTCGGCACGCCGTACAAATGGGGCGGCAACTCGCCCGCCAGCGGCTTTGATTGCAGTGGTTTGGTCAGTTTCGTGTTCCGCGACATGGGCCGTCTCGACCTGCCGCGCAGCTCGCGCGAGATGGCGGCAATGCGAGTGCCGGCGGTGCGCGACGGTAGACTGGCGCCGGGCGACCTTGTGGTGTTCGGCTTTGGTGAGGCCGTCAACCACGTCGGCATCTACGTCGGCAAGGGACGCTTCGTGCACGCGCCCAATAGCGGCGGCACCGTGCGCCTGGATGAGATCAATGGCTGGTACTGGCGCGAACATTTCCTCGGCGGCCGGCGGGTGTTGCATTGAATCGCGCGCGCGACAGCGGCATCAATCGCCCTTGTCGATCACCGAAAAATCGCCGTAGCTCTTGAGCTGATCCTGCACTTCGGCATCACCGACAACGACAATCGACTGCTGTCCCGGCGCATAATACTTCTTGCCCATCGCCTGCACCTGCGCTGCGGTGACCGCCTGCAATTTCGGCACGTAGTCCGACAGCGTTTGCGACGGCAGTCCAACCAGCCAGAAGTTCGACAACGTCTGCATCACTTCGCCCAGCGACTGGTTCAATAGCAGATAGCCGCCGGCCAGATAGCGCTTGGTCAGCATCAACTCATCGTCCGCCACCGGATCGCTGCCCATGCGCGCGTATTCCTTGACGAACTCGCCAAGCGCCGCGCCGGTGACTTCGTTGCGCACGTTGGCCTGCGCGATCAGGCTGCCACCGGCGCGTTCGGCGCGCATGTTGCTGCCGGCGCCATAGGTGTAACCCTTGTCCTCGCGCAGGTTCTGGTTGAGCCGGCTGGAAAACCCATCGCCCAACACTGCGTTGGCCAGCATCAGCGGAAAATAATCGGGTGAATCGGCAGCAATCGCGGGGCGGCCAATGCGGATCGCCGATTGCACGCTGCCATCGCGCTGCACAAACGCGTACTGCGCCGGCACCGTGGTCGCGGCGGCAGCAACCGGCGTCAGCGGCTTGCCATCGTTGCGCCAGTCGCCGAATACGCGCTCGGCCATTTGCAACGCATGAGTCGCGTCGATCCGTCCGCCGATGATCAGCAGTGCCGAATCCGGTCGGAATCGTCGCGCGTGCTCGGCCTGCAGCATCTCGGGCGTGATCGTAAAGATGCCGGGCTCGGTGGGCAGGACATTTTGGTAGGCGTGCTCCGGGTAAATCAATTTCAGCAACGCACGCTGCGCCAGATAGGCCGGATCGGCCTCCGACAAATGCAGTGCCTGCACCGCGTTGAGTTTGCGCAAATCGACTTCGTCCTGCGCGAATGCGGGTTGCAGCGCGACTTCGGACAACAACGTGATCAGGCGCGTGGCGTTGGACGCCAGACCGGACGCGCTCAATGTGATGCCGTCATCGCCAGCGCTGCTGTCGAGTTCCGCGCCGTAGGATTGCAAGTCTTCGGCTACCTGCCGAGAATCGCGCAGCGTGGTGCCCTCTTTCAGCATGTCGGCCATGAATTGAGACAGGCCTGGATGCGTGAAATCGTCCTGCGCCAACCCGCCACGCACGGTCAGCACGAATTCGACCTTTGGCGGGCCGTCGTTGCGCGGCAACACCCAGATCGTCAAGCCGTTCGGCAGCGTCTTCTGCTCGATCTGCAACGGTGGCAAGGAGGCCTCCTTGCCGTATGCGGGAAGGCCTTTGGGCAAAGCGTCAGATGCATCGGAAGTCATAGGCAAGGCCACGGCAGACAGAAAGGTTGCGAGCGCAAGTACGGCGCGCCGCAGCGACGGGAGTGTGGCATCAGGCAGTAGCAAGCCGCTCATGGCGCGCGGCCGCTTACTGGATCAGTGCTGGCGGGGTCCAATTTTTTAATAGCACCCTTTTTTGCACTTTCCTTTTTGGCGTCGTTTTTTGCATCGTCCTTTGTTGCGCCATTCGTTTTCGTATCATCTTTTTTTGCGTCGTCTTTTTTTGGATCGCTGCGCTTTGAATCAACCTTCTCCATCGAATCCACTTTGCTTGCTGCTGCTGGTGGCATCTGCGGCAGCTGACCGCTGACAGGTACATTTGGCTTAGCAGTTGGTACAGCTGAGTTGGCCGCGCCCGAAACCGGCAACACTGCCTTGCTGGTGGCAACTGCCGGTTGCACTGTTTGCATCGAAGCCCTTGCGGGCGGCTTGATGCTCGGCAGGTCGGAATGTGGCGCGCTGGACTTTGTCTCGTCTTCGGTCGCTTCGGCTTTCGACGTTGCAGGCCTGGCAGCTACGCCTTTCGTTAATTCGTCTTTTGCAGGCGTACCTTTCGTTCCAATCTGCTTTGCCGCATCGGCTTTGGCCGCTTGAAATTTCTTCACTTCCGCTTGCATTTCCGCTGGCGAAATCGTCTTTATCTCAACCTGCTTTGCCGCATCGACCTTGGCCGCCTGGGCTTTTTGCACCTCGGCCTTCATGGTCGCAGGCGAGATCGTCTTGGCATTTGTTTTCAGCGCAGGCTTTTTGGGCGTCTCGTGATCGATCTGCTCCGGCGCCAGCGGCGCATCTGGACGCCGATCGATCTCGCTGCGATTGGCGTGCGTCAGGTAGGTTCGCGCGACACGTTGCAGGTCGGCCGAGGTCACGCCGTCGATCCATTCGGGAATGCGGTTTGCGATATTGGCATCGCCCCAGATCGCCTGCAGGTTCGCCAGCGTGTCGGCGCGATCCATGAAGCCTTCCAGCCCGTCGTACCAGTCGGCCAGCATGCGTGTCTTCAGCGACTGCAATCGTGCGTCGTCGACGCCCTTGTCGGCGCTCAATGCGATTTCCTGATCAATCGCCAGCAGCAACTGGTCGGCGGTCGCTTCATACTTGTACACCGCCTGCAGCGTGAACAGCGACGGGCCGTCGAATTCCCACGGCGAGCCCGCGCCAATAAAGCTGTCGAGCTGCACCACCAGCGCGTCGCCTTTCACCAGCCGCTGATACAGGCGCGACGCGTCGCCACCGGCCAACAGTTCACTCAGCATTACCATCGGCACATGGTCTGTCGTGCCCCGCGCGGGCATTTTCCAGCCCACCGCCAGCGCCGGCAGCCGCGCCAGCGTGTCGCCCTGCAACTTGCGCTTCTCGGTCGAATTCAGCGGCTCGCTGATGTCCGCACGGGCGGGTGTTGCGCGACGCGGAATGCCGCCGAAATACTTCTGCGCCAACGCAAACGCCTGCGCCGGCGTGATGTCGCCGGAAATTCCTATGACGGCATTATTCGGCCCGTAAAAATCACGATGAAACGCGCGCACGTCCTCGAGTTTGGCGTGCTCCAGATCGGTAAAACTGCCGTAGCCATCGTGGCTGTTTTCCCACTTCGCAAACGCCAGCATCGGCAGGTCGGTCCAGGCAAAACCGCCGTACGGCTGATTCTTCACGTTGACGCGAATCTCCTCCTTGACCACGTCGCGCTGGTTGTCGAGCGTCTTCTGGTTGAAGTTGAGCGTCTTCATGCGATCGGCTTCCAGCCACAGGATCGGCTCCAGCGCAGACACCGGTGCCTGTTCGATGTAGTTGGTGAAATCCGGATGCGTGGATCCGTTGTTGTCGCCTCCGCCGCCGGTGATCACCCGATCAAACACGCCCACCGGCGCATTTGGTGTGCCCTCGAACATCAGATGTTCGAACAGATGCGCAAACCCGCTGCGATTGCGTGGCTCACTGCGAAATCCGACCCGGTACACCACGCTGACCCCGACCGTGGGCGAGGAATGATCTTCCGAGACCACGACCGTCAATCCGTTGTCGAGCGTCCTCACCGCGATCGGCAACCGCCAGTCATCCGCGCCCGCCGTCGCGGCATGCGCACCGGAAGCCATCAGGATGCCGGCCAAGCCAATGCCATGGATCGTTGTATTTGTATTGGACATGCGCAATTCAATCCGGAAAACGCCAAGCGTACCGCGTCGCGGCCTCGGGATGCAGGGCCGGAGATGCGCATCTGAGCGATGCGCGGCAGTTCCCGATAAGAAACCGCCGTTCGTGGTGAGCCTGTCGAACCACAGACTCAATCCCGGTCTTTTACGAGCGCGGATCGAGACAGGAAGCAGCGATCCTCTACTGAGCCATCGGCCACTGACGAGTCGAAAATCGAATTGTCACGAAGCCAGACCGCTCGGTTCCCGCGCCAATTGGCTTCCTAGCTTGGCCGAACCGCGCGGCTCGCTCACTTTGAACTGCACTGCCGCCGACGTGAACGGGGCGGTCATGTCTGCCACCCCGATGTTGGCGCAGCGTTCAGTGCGATCCGTGAATAGTGCTGGCAGACGGCGAATCGACGCCCGTCTCGACACGAGGGATCGGCCATGAAGAACCATTGGAAATACATCGTCGCAACGGTGGCGGCATTTGCCTTCGGGCAGGTTAGCGCGCACGGAGAAAATTATGGCAGTGGCTACGGGAACGGGTATTCCAACAGCCGTACATTGCAATGCGAGTCGGTACACCAGCAGCGCACCTTTTGTCGCGCCAACACCCAAGGTCGCGTGCGGCTGATACGCCAGCTGTCGCAGAGCTCGTGCATTCGCGGTCGCACTTGGGGTTACAACCGAAGCGGCGTGTGGGTGTCGCGTGGATGTCGTGCCCAGTTCGCCGTTGGTAGTTCCTATGGCAACAATAATAATTATGGTAACACCCCTGTGCGCGATGATCATTACGTCGATTCATCGGGCCGCCTGATCCATTGCGAATCCACCGCCAACGGACGCACCTACTGTGGCACGCACCACGACAGTTACGAAATGAGCGGCAACAGAGACCCGAACTGCATCCAAGGTCAAACATGGGGTTACGACAACCGCGGCGTGTGGGTGAGCGGCGACTGTGACGCGAACTTCAGCTATAACGACAACGCCCCGGTGCGCGATGACCATTACATCGATGCCTCAGGTCAGTTGATTCATTGCGAATCGACCGCCAGCGGACGCACCTACTGTGGCACCCACCACGATAGTTACGAAATGAGCGGCAACGCAGACCCGAACTGCATCCAGGGTCAAACCTGGGGTTACGACGATCGCGGTGTGTGGGTGAGCGGCGACTGCGACGCCAACTTCAGCTACGACGACCATGACGGCGATCATCACCACTAAGAACGACGGACATTGCTCGAGGGAAAAGAAAAGAGGCGCCATTGGCGCCTCTTTTTTTTGCAGGCCACTCTACCGAGACCCAACCTGCCTTATTGTTCGCGCACGATTGTCACCGCGCTGAATGCGGAACAGTCAAGATTCGGGGCGATTCGTAACGCACGTTGCAAGACAGTAAGTTACAAGGCAGCCTTGAGTTGACCGCCGCCTTTGCCCTAGTCCAAGGCGTTAGATCGTGTCCCTGACAGCGTTATTTCTTGCCAACCCGGCCAGCAAAGATTTTCCGACTGCCGCCGGGCCACTGCCGCCGCGCGTACCACGACCCACTACCATCGCGCCTTCCAGCGTCGACAGCATGAGTTCGGCCAAGATTTTTGCCCGCTGTGCGGAGGTCACCTGCCCGGTGCGCTGAGCGTCGCGAAAGGCCGCAGCAAGCCAAGTGAGGTTGAGCTGGAAGAAGTCGGCCACCGCATCGCTCACGGCGGCTGGCAATGCATCGGCTTCGGCACCGAGCATGCCGCAGACACAGAGGCGACGCTGCTGTGCATAAGTCGCAGCAAACAACTGCAAGTAGGCTCTCAAGCGGGCGAGCGGATCGTGCCGAGCCACGTCGATGGCCGCCAGAGCAGATTCGAAGCGTTCGGTATATCGCCGTGTCACCGCCGCTGCCAGGTCTGCCTTGGTGCGAAAGTGGTGATGCACGCTGGGTTTGCGGATGCCCACGACCTGAGCCACGTCGTCGAACGAGAAGCCGGCATAACCACGCTGCTGAATCAGCGATTCGGCGACATCCATCACCCGGGCGGCCGTTCCTTGTGCGGCGAAACTCACGCAGCCACCTCAGCATCCGAGACCAGATGCCCGGTTTTGACCAGGATGATGCAACCCTCACGGCTGAAAGGCTTGTGCTGGCTCAAATGTGGACTGCGCAGCCAGGTGCCGGCGGGATAGCGACCTTGTTCGTCCTCGAACACGCCATCGACCACGAGAATTTCCTCACCCCCGTAGTGACGATGTGCATTGAAATACGTCTCCGGCGCCCATCGCACCAGCGCGGTGTGCTCGGTGCCAAATTCGTGCAGCGACATCACCGATAGCCCCGGCACCATGCCCGGCAGCCAGGACGCAGCGCGGGTATCCACCACGACTTGCGTCTGGTCGGTTAGGTCGAAGTACCGCAACTTCACAAACAGCACGCAACCATCGTCAGACCATGGTGCATGCGCCGAGCCGGGCGGGTTGCGAATATACGTACCGGCGCCGTAGCGGCCGCTCTGATCACAGAACTCGCCCTCCAGCACAAGCAATTCTTCACCCAGGTCGTGCCGGTGGCGAGCGAATACAGAACCCGGCAGGTATCGCACAAAAGATGTAGCGCGGGCCACTTCATCTCCATCGCGCTCAAGCATTTTGCGCTGGACGCCGGCTGACGGTGAATCCACCCAGGTCATTGCGTTCGAGTCGACCACGACACGTTCACACAAGTCAGAACGGAGCTGCATTCGTGCCACCTACCAATTGGAAGGTAGGTAGATTCGCTTACCCCCAGTCGCCGGTCAATAGGCGATCGACCGCGCGAGTAGCATCAAAGTGCCAGCGCCAGCCGATGCCGGCTTGGTGTCAAAAATTTAGAGAATGGGCAATCGAATTGCAGTCGCCGCACTGCGGCCAGGATCGCCGCTGTTGCTCGCGTCCGCGAACGCGTCCGTCCAAAGGCGTCCAAAGGGGTCAGTAAGCGTCCAAAGGGGTCAGAGAACATTACCGTTTAAATCGGGTGGTTTTCCTACGCCAAATCAGGCAACGCGCGGCCCAAAGGGGTGGCCCAAAGGGGTCAGAGAACATTACCGTTTAAATCGGGTGGTTTTCCTAGGCCAACTCAGGCAACACGCTGATCCCACTCGGCTGGGCTGACGCGCATCGTGGCGGCAACTCATCCTGCTGCCTACCCGATGCGCCGCCCTCGTCTCGAACTCCCCGGCATCCCGATGCACCTCACGCACCGCGGCGTCAATCGCGGCGCCACGTTTATTGACGACGACGACTGCGAGTCGTACATGCAAGCACTGGAGATTGCCGCCTTGGCGCAACAGGTCTCTATCCACGCTTATGTGCTGATGAGCAACCATGTCCATCTGCTCGTTAGCACGCCCAACGAGGGTGGTGTGTCACGAATGATGCAAGCAGTCGGTCGGCGCTACGTACGCGCCTTCAATGCGCGGCATCGGCGCACCGGAACGTTGTGGGAAGGGCGATTCAAATCCTGCCTGGTCGACAGCGATCGCTACCTGCTGACGTGCATGCGATACGTTGAGCTCAATCCGGTGCGCGCAGCGATGGTCGCCGCCCCATGGGAACATCGCTGGTCAAGCGTGCATGCACATCTGGGATTGCATCACGACACGCGCTGGACGCCGCATGCAACTTTTATCGCGCTGGGCGCAGATGAGGATCAGCGTCGAGCAACTTACCGTGCACTGCTCACCGAATCCGTGTCCGCTGTTGACTTGACTACGATTAGCGACCACATGCGTCAGGAACGTGCGCTCGGATCGCCCAGGTTTCAGGCAATGGTCGAACAGGCACTGGGGCGACCTGCCGCGATTCGGCGTCCCGGGAGACCTGAAGCAGTTGCAGATTCAAACGGTAATGTTCTCTGACCCCTTTGCGTTTGGTTCCAGGAACCACTTCTCGGCCACCGGCGATGCCTGCATGCCATCGGGAAACACCGCGTCCAGAAGGGTTAGCGTGCGACCACCCACGGCAATGGCCGCCCTGAGCAAATGCTGACTTCGATCGGCCTTCAGATCGCACC
>JBBQQH010000036.1:0-32149 GCA_038216155.1 Lysobacterales bacterium | reverse complement strand
AACGACGGTTGGTAGTGACTCATGTCGTTGCGTTCGCGCAGCGTGAGCCAGGGAAAGCCGCTGTGCGTCAGGCGATTCTGCACGAACGCCCAGCGCCTATCGCCAGCGAAACCGTGCCAGCCGACATCGACGGTGGTCAATGCTTCGCCCGCCATCGACTTCACCGGATAGCGCCACAATCCGACCACACGACCGATTGTCCTGCTTTTGTTCGTGACCATGGCACAACCTCCTGAGAGGCGCCCTTGGTTCGAAGCCGGCATCGAGCGTGGCGGGTTCTTCGACCCGGGGCAGCGCCTCTCGATGAAACTTGTGCGCCACCGGCGGCGGCGCACGAAGACAAGTCCTTAAACAGAGCACGGTTGATCGGCTGAGGTCAATGGTAAGGCAGAAAACCATTTCAGGCTTGCGCAGCGACACATCTTGCGCGACCGTACTCACTGGCTCTGACGACTGATGTGATTGCGCGCGTTCGCAGAAGGAGGTTGCGTGAACCTGGATCGAGTTGCGTTGTTCAATGGGATTGCTGCCCTACTGATGCTCAACGGCGGATGCTCGATGGTGTCGATGCGACCGACGATTGAAATGGTTGATGCAAGGCTAAAACACGAAAAGAAGAACGTGGATTTCATTTCAACCGTGGTTCCATCGGTGATCGAGGAACGCACGCTCAAGAGTGGCTGCGGCGCAGAGTCGCAGACGATATCCGGAACCGCTTTTGTTCCCGGCGCTGTGGTGCCGGTTGTCAGCACCTACGACTTTTCGGTGGACCATGGCAAATATGCCGACGGTTCGATCTGGCTCGGTTTGCGAATGGATGGGCCACTGCATGGTCTGCCATCTGGCGCCAGGCTGGTGCCGCGTGGCGATGGCGGAACCGACGTAACCGTGTTGACTGCAGACAAGCGCAAGGTCGATATCATCAAACAGCGGGTGGAGGAAGGTACGCTGTTCTGCCACTGGCGCGATTTCGATTATCCGTACGATTGATCGCACTCATCCAGCCGGCGGGCACGATTCTGGCTGCCGGTCGGGATGCTACTTGTCAGGACTCTACTTTTGCCCGGGGAATCCATCGGTGCATGGTGTTCCACTCTGGCTCAGTCCGGCCGAATTGGTAATCGCCGTGTACTGGTTGGCGCGGCGATCATCTGTCTGATTTAGCCAGCGGCAATGCATTTCGTGTTCGTTGCTGGCTCGCGAGCCTCATTTCGTGCGACTCAGTGCAATGGGTCATCTGACGCCGCAGAAGGGGTTTGCGGCGTAATAGCAACTGGCGCCTCGACCACATAGCCCTTCGCCCGCAACTTCGACAATGGCCCGGTTGCGGACAACGCCTGCCGCATTGGCAACATTGCGAACGTAACTCCATTTTTTGCCAGTGCTGTCTCGATGGCGTCCAGCCAGAGTTGATGCGCTTTGACGATCGGGTCGCCGGGCATGCGTTTGCGAAACACTGGCGACTGCATCGCCGCCTGGCCACAGGTGCTGTATTGGTCGTCGTACGGCAACGCACGCAGCGCGTCCAGATCGCCAACCGCCCAAGCATTTGCGCGCTGGCGCATTGACGCGACATCGGTTTCGAGTCGGTCCAGCGTTTTGCTGAAGCAGGCATCGTCGTCGACGTCATCGTGCTTGAATTCCTTCAGTGCCGCTCGTGCGTCGGTGATGACCAGCATGTTGCGCGGATGCGTCTGCACGAACTTGCGCTCGCGGGCTGCGCGCTTGATCAGCGGATCGATCACGCTGTCCTCGCTCAACGCCGATGCGGCCAGTGCTTTTTTCCACAACCGGTAGGCGGCAAACAACGGCCGCCATGATTCGATGCCGCGGTCGCGGCCGATGTAGCGCGCCTTCAAGTCGAGCCAACGCTGATAGTCCTGAGCCGAGACGACGTCGCGGAGCTGCTTGCCGTCGGGATTCTTGCGCGCGCCCGGCACGCTGGGCAGCAGCAACAAGCCCTGCAGCGGATTGATCTTGACGGTAAAGCCGAGCGTCGCCGGCCAGATCACTTCGTCGGCCTGACGCAATACCGATCTCACTTTCGGCGCCTGCCACTCCATCTTTTTTGGCAAGGGTGACAGTACACCGAGCACCCATACGACATGCTCACCTTTGGACACCTTCCACATCCCGGGACCGGGCTGAGCACCGCTGACAACCAGTGTTTCAAGGTCGTGCACCGACGTGACGGCTTGCGTGGTGGTCGCTTGCGCAGTGTCGTCCATGGGCGCGGCGAGCGAAGTGGAAACATACAGAAGCAGCAGACAAGCGAGGGGGACCGTACGCATGCGGGGAGTTTCCGTGGATGGCTGGTTCAAGTGGCGATTGATTGCGGCGGCGTCGGCAAGGGACGGTGTCGACCATTGCATGACCAATCCACAACCGCGGGTGACTGCGACCCTTCGATACCCAATTGGTTCAATTCCGAAGCGTGTCGCGCACCGTTATGTGTTGCAGCAGCCCTGCGCGGAGACGTAGATCTGGCAACGCATGCGAGGCTAGCAGATGACTATTCGCGCGGTGCGTTGGCGTCGAGCAGATTGCTGTCGGCGTGCTGGCTCTGTTCGGCTTCGATCTGGTTGCTGATGTCGCTGATCGCGCTGGTGTCGGTTGCCTCAGCAGTTGAGTGGTCACGCAGCGGCGCGGCAACGTTCGCAGTGGCGGGTTGACTGAGTTGGACGCGGTAGATTGGCTCCGGCATGTCGACACCTGCCGCTACCAGCGCAAGTTTGACCCGACGGATGGTTTCGCTGCCTCCGCGCAGAAAATTGTTTTCGCGTTGATCGGCCCAGCCTTGAAATTTCACCTATACGTTGGAATCGTCTAGAGCAGTAATCAGCGCCCTTGGGGGCAGTTTGTCGAGCATGCCAGCTCCCTTCCGCTGGTTTTTTTGCACTCCACGCTTGTCCATTTGGACATATACTGATGCCATATGGACTATTGCGCGAGATTACCGCTATGACACCGCCATTCGCACTCGGCCGACTATTGGGCTTGCCTGCCGTGAAGAACGAGATAGACCTGCACGAGGCGGTGCTGGCCGGGCTGCCTGCCGATTCGTTGGAAAACCTGATCGATTTGGGCCTGGATCGAAGCCAGGTATTCAAGCTGGTGGGCGCGCGCACAACCTTGCAACGCCGCCTCAAGCAGCACGGCACGCTGGATGCAGGCGAGTCGGATCGTCTTGCGCGGGTCGGCCGCATCATTGCGCTGGCAACTGAAACCTTCGGCGATCAGCGCAAGGCGCTGGGATGGTTGCAGCGGTCGTCAAACCGGCTCGGCAGTGCCGATGGCGTGCGCTCACGCAGCGAACGCAAGCCAATCGACCTGATCGCGACCGAGCAAGGCGCGCGCCTGGTGGAGGAGCGCCTGCAACAGATTGCACACGGACTGTTTGCTTGAGGTTGTGGCGACTTACGCGATATCCGGACCTTAGCGGTCGCGGCGGCCTGCAGGCCTCAGCGCGCTGGCATACACGCGGGCGTCTGGTTTTATACGCAGCCACCGAACCGCCCGGCTGCCTGATCGAAGTGCTGGTGCATCTGGACGTGCAGCCCGAGGAACTGCCCAGCGGCTATCGACTGGTCGGCATCGACATTCCAGACGCAAATGTTGCAACGCAACCCACGCGACTGCGACGCGACTGGTATCGGCATGTTCCCTCCACGCGCGCCAAAGGCGATGCGTGGCTTGAGGGTGGGGCGAGCCTGCTGCTGAAGGTGCCGAGTGCGATCATCGGGCAGACTTGGAATTACCTGATCAATCCAGGCCATCCGCATATAGCGCAGGTGCGCGTGGGATTTGATCAACCGTATGCGTTCGATCCACGCATATTGTGATCGAGAAAGGTGCCAATCCCCATTCCAGCACCAGTGCCTCAAAACCTGTCAACTGGCACCGCGCAAGCGGCAACCGGTATGCTTGCCGTCCCGATCCGCCGATGAAGCCTGCGCGTGAAAAAGTCGTCGCCTGTCCAACCCAAAGCGTCTCCCAAACCGGCCGCCAGGTCGCCGAACAAAAAGGTCGTTGCCAAGTCGTCTCGCAGCGCCTCCTCCAGTACCCCACCAACAGGTGCCGCCGACGTGCTGGCCGCGCTCAGTCGCAGCCCGCAGGCGAAAGACGCCAACTTCAAGCGCTACCTCGAAATCCTGTTCAAGCGCACTGCTGCCGAAGACCTCGCCACGCGCAGTAGTCACGACTGGCTGTCGGCGTCGCGCAGTCTGTACGAGTTGATGCAAGTGCGGAAGGCGAACAAGCCCAACATCCGTGTGTTCGACCCGGGCGCCGAAACCGATGGCTGGACCGCGCCGCATACGGTGGTGCAAATCGTCAATGACGATATGCCGTTCCTCGTCGATACCGTCAGCTTGATGCTGGCCGAGGCCGGGATCAGCGTGCACATACTGCTGCATCCAGTGTTGCCAGTAACGCGCGACGCGCGCGGCAATTTGACTGCGATTGGCCAAGGCAAGCTGGAGTCGCTGATCCACGTCGAGATTGGTCGTCTGCCCGACGCCGCCAGCGGCAAGCAGTTGGCCGCGACCCTGCGCGAGGCGCTGGATGAAGTGCGTGCCAGCGTCAACGACTGGGCAACGATGCGCAACAAGATGCTGGCGATCGCCGACGAACTGCATCGACGCAAGATGCCGGTGGATGCGACGCTGCGCGCGGAGTCGGAGGAGTTTTTACGCTGGGCTGCTGCCGATCATTTCACATTCCTGGGTTATCGCGAATACGAAGTAGTGCGGCGCAAGAAGCAGGACATGCTGGAAGCCGTCGAGGGGTCGGGACTAGGTCTGCTGCGGCACTCGCACACCAATTCGCCGCCGCGTCCGCTCACCAGCCTCGCCGCGCACGAGCAAGCCGGGCCGGCGCAGACGTTGATCCTGACCAAGACCAACTCGCGTTCTCGCGTGCATCGTTCCGGTTACATGGACTACATCGGCGTGCTGCGCTTCGACGACCATGGAACGCCGATCGCGGAACAACGCTTCCTGGGCTTGTTCACATCCAGCGCCTACGGGCGCCGGCCCTGGGACATCCCGCTGGTGCGCGAGCGCTATGCGCAGGTGATGGCGCGCTCGGGCCTGGGCAACAGCAGCCATAGTGGCAAGGCGCTCAAACACATCATCGAAACCCTGCCGCGCGATGAATTGTTTCAGTCCAGCACCGAAGAATTGCAGCGCACCAGCATGGGTGTGCTCGGCTTGCAGGAGCGTCCGCGCAGTCGGCTGTTCCTGCGGCGCGACAGATATGGACGGTTTTTCTCCGCACTCGTCTACATTCCACGCGATCGCTTCAACACCGACAATCGCAAGCGCATCGAAGCGCTGTTGAAGGAGGCCCTGCACGGCCAGCGCGTCGACACCACGATCCAGGTCGGCGAAGCGCCGCTGGCGCAATTGCATCTCATTGTGCGGCCAATATCAGGGGTCGCCATCGACGTCGACGAAGCCGCGCTGGAGCGCGAGATTTCGCACATCGTGCGCAACTGGCAGGATCAATTGCGCGACGAGCTAGCTGCAAGCTATGGCGATGCGCGAGCGACCGACATGCTGGCGCGCTACGGCTCCCAGTTACCGGCAAGCTACATCGATGCGATGACGCCGGCAGCTGCGATCGCAGATTTCGAGCAGGCCGACAAGCTGCAAGGTTCGGACGATCTGCAATTGCGCCTGTATCGCGCGCCGACCGACGAGGCCGATGTGGGAACTGACAACCTGCGCTTCAAGCTGCTGCGCAAGGGCGACGCGGTGTATCTGTCGGATGCCTTGCCGATGATGGAAAACATGGGGCTGCGGATCTTGTCAGAGCATCCGTATGAAATCGGCGTCGGCGAAGACACCTTGCAGATCCAGGATTTCGAGGTGTTGATCGATCATGCGCATGCCGATCTTGCGACGGTCAGCGGTCCGTTTGAGGAAGCGTTCGAGCGCATCTGGCGCGGCGATGCGGAAAGCGACGGCTTCAACCGGCTGATCCTGTCCGCAGGTCTGGACTGGCGTCAGGTCGCGATGCTGCGCGGCTATTGCAAATACTTGTTGCAGACGGGCCTGACGTTTTCGCAGGCCTACATGGAAACTACGCTTAACCGCTACCCGTTGATTGTGCGGTTGCTGGTCGAATTGTTCGAGGCGCGTTTCGACCCCGGCCATGCCGGCATCGCAGGTACCGGTCGCAAGGCCGGTGCGGCGCGCCACGATGAGGCCGCACGGGCAGCGCTGCTTGTGCAACTGCGTGCGATTACTCCGGAAAGCCAGAAGCATGCGGCGGCGACACTGATCGAGGAAGTCGCCTACGCGCGCGGCATGGATCGCGAAGCACAAATCGACGCCTGTCACGACGCGCTTGGAATTCTGCTGGAGGACGTCGCAAGCCTGGACGAAGATCGCATCCTCAGTAGCTTCATGGGCGTGATCGACGCTACCTTGCGCACCAGTTTCTATAAGGTGCACAGCGATTCCACCGGTGAAGACTCGTTTGGCGACACCATCGCCTTCAAGTTCGATGCGGCCAACGTACCGGACCTGCCCAAGCCGCGGCCGTATCGAGAAATCTTCGTGTATTCGCCGCGGGTGGAAGGCGTGCACCTGCGCTTTGGGCCAGTCGCGCGTGGCGGCTTGCGCTGGTCGGATCGGCGTGAAGATTTCCGCACTGAGGTGCTAGGCCTGGTGAAGGCGCAGATGGTCAAGAACACGGTGATCGTGCCGGTGGGCGCCAAGGGCGGGTTTTACGTCAAGCGCCCACCCATCGGCGGCGATCGCGATGCGCAACTGGCGGAAGGCATTGCCTGCTACAAGTTGTTCATCAACGCGTTGCTCGAAATCACCGACAACATCGTCGACAACAGGATCGTGCATCCGCATGGCGTCGTTCGCCACGATGGCGACGATCCATACCTGGTAGTCGCGGCAGACAAGGGCACCGCCACATTCTCTGATATCGCAAACGGGCTCGCGCTGGAACATGGATTCTGGCTTGGCGATGCGTTCGCATCTGGCGGATCGGTCGGCTACGACCACAAGGCGATGGGCATTACCGCGAAGGGCGCGTGGGAGTCGGTCAAACGACACTTCCGAGCAATGGGTCGCAACAGCCAGACCCAGGACTTCACTTGCGTCGGTATCGGCGACATGTCCGGCGATGTGTTCGGCAACGGCATGCTGCTCTCTCGGCACATCCGGCTGCTTGCGGCGTTCGATCACCGGCACATCTTTCTCGATCCAGATCCCGATGCGGAATCTTCGTTCGTTGAGCGCGAACGCATGTTCGCCTTGCCGCGCTCGTCGTGGGCCGATTACGACACGGGGACCATCAGCAAGGGCGGCGGCATTTTCGCGCGCACGCTCAAGAGTATTCCGATCAGTGAACAGGTGCGCTTGGCGCTGGATCTGCCCGAGAGCGTGGATCAGCTTGCGCCCAATGAACTGATGAACGCGATCCTCAAAGCACCCGTTGATCTGTTGTGGAACGGCGGCATCGGCACCTACGTCAAGTCGGCCAGTGAAAGCCACGCCGATGTCGGCGATCGCGCCAACAACGCGTTGCGCGTCAATGGTGGTGAACTGCGCTGCAAGACTGTGGGAGAGGGCGGCAACCTAGGGTTCACGCAACTCGGCCGGATCGATGCGGCGCACGTCGGCGTGCTGCTCAACACCGATTTTATCGACAACTCCGCAGGCGTGGATACCTCCGATCACGAAGTCAACATCAAGATCCTGCTCAACGATGCGATGCGCCGCAACGAGCTGACCCAGCCCAAGCGCAATGCGTTGCTGGCAAAAATGACCGACGAGGTGGGCGAGCTGGTACTGACCGACAACTATCGGCAAAACCAGGCGATCAGCCTGATGGAGTCGATGAGCGTCAAACGGCTCGGTTCCAAGCAGCATTTCATCCGCACGCTGGAATCCCAAGGCCTGCTCGATCGTCAGCTGGAGTATCTGCCGTCGGACACCGAATTCGCCGAACGCAAGGCGCGCGGCCAAGGGCTGACCCGCCCCGAACTGTCGATCCTGTTGTCGTACGCGAAAATCGTGATCTTTCAGCAATTGCTCGAGTCCGACGTACCCGAGGATGCGCACCTTGCCACCGAACTGGCGCGTTACTTCCCCGAGCCGCTGCGCGTGCGCTACGCCGAACACATGCAGCGGCATCGCCTGCGTCGCGAGATCATCGCCACCGCAGTGACCAACTCGATGGTCAACCGCATGGGCGCGACCTTCATGATGCGCATGCAGGAAGACACCGGCGAAACGGCGGCGCAGGTTGCCAAGGCGTATGCGATCAGTCGCGAGGTGCTGGATGCGCGTCAGATTTGGGCGGCGATCGATGGGCTCGACGGCAAGCTACCGGAGTCGGCGCAGATCGAAGCGCTGATGCTGATCTGGAACCTGCAACGCGGGATGACTCGCTGGCTGCTCAACCTGCCCGGGCAAAAACTCGATATCGCGGCCTGTATCCAACGCTACAAGGCGCCGATGGATCAGTTGCGCGCGGGCCTGGCCAAATGGGTCACGCCAGGTGAGCAGGCGCAAATGCGCGAACGCACGCAACACTGGACGACGCTCGGTTTCACGCCCAAGCCAGCTGCGCAACTTGCCTCGCTGCCATTCCTTTCATCGGCCCTGGACATTGTCGAAGTGGCACTTACGCGCAAGCTTGATGTGAGCGATGTGGCGCAGGTGTATTTCAAGTTGGGCGATGCGTTGCACCTGGGCTGGCTGCTGGATCAGATCGAGCGCCTGCCGGTGGAAGGTCGCTGGCACGCGCACGCACGCGGCGTGATGCGCGACGAACTGCAGTCGCAGCAGAGCGCGCTGGTTGCGCAGGTATTGTCTTCGGGCGGAAGGCATGGACAGGTCGACGGGCTGGTCGACCAGTGGCTGGCGCGCGACGATCCGAGCATGCGCTACACGCTGTCGATGTTTGCCGACATGCGCAACCAGCGCAACATGGATTACCCGACGGTCTCGGTTGCGGTTCGTCGTCTGGCGCAAACCGTGGCGACAGACGCAACATGACCGCGTCGGGATGTTGGTGATGCGCCTGGCTATCGCAATCCGTACATGTCGCCTATGACCACGGGCAGCCAGCGCATCGCTTTTCTCGCCAGCCGCGCACCGGAAGCGCAGGTGGCACGCGAGCGATTGGTGGCGCTGCACGGCGCACGAGATCCGGACCAGGCCGATGTGCTGTGCGCGCTCGGTGGCGATGGCTTCATGTTGCAGACGCTGCACAAGTACGGCCCTCGCGGATTGCCAGTGTTTGGCATGAAGCTGGGTTCGGTCGGGTTCCTGATGAACCACTATCAGGAAGACGCATTGGTCGAACGCATCGCTGCCGCGCATCCGGCGATATTGCGTCCCCTGGAAATGATCGCCAACAGCGAATCCGGAGCCAGCGTCACCTCACTGGCATACAACGAGGTCTCGCTGTTGCGGCAGACGCGCCAGGCCGCGCACCTGCGCATCCATCTCAATGATCGTGCGCGGCTGGACGAGCTGGTCTGCGACGGCGTGCTGGTGGCGACGCCCGCCGGCAGCACTGCGTACAACTATTCCGCGCACGGACCGATACTGCCACTGGGCTCGAACGTGATCGCGTTGACCCCGATTGCGCCGTTTCGGCCGCGACGCTGGCGTGGCGCGCTGCTGCGCTCCGACACCGTGGTGCGCTTCGAAGTGCTCGACCCCGACAAGCGACCGCTCAGCGCGACCGCAGACTCTCACGAGGTGCGCGACATCGTTGAAGTCACTGTGCGCGAATCGCAGGAACATACGGTGACGTTGCTGTTCGATCCAGAACACAGCCTCGAAGAGCGCATCCTCAACGAACAGTTCATGGCATGAGTGCCTGAGGTTGGCGACACCCCTTTCAATTTGCCGTCATCCGCGCCCACGCGGGGATGACGATCAGGAGATTTCTCTGCTCGATGTTTGTCCTTGATTGCCCGTCGATTCCGTCGCATTCGCCAGCACCGACGCCGCCCGTTGTGGCGCCAGCAACTCCCGCTCGATCAGCCACTTGATGCTCAAGCCCTGGCCCAGGATCGAGAACAGCACCACCGCATAGGTCAGCGACAGGATCAGGTCGCGGTTATCACCGAACGGCAGCGAGAGTGCCAGTGCCACCGAGATGCCGCCGCGCAGTCCGCCCCAGGTCAACACTTTCCATGAGCCGGCGGGCAGTCGAAAGCGCTTGCGCAACCCGGCAACCGGCAGCCCCACTGTCAGCAACCGCACCAGCAGCGTGATCAGGATGACGCCGAGCGAAGCCAGGAATACCTTGCCAGAAAATGCGATCAGCACAAGCTCCAGGCCCAGCAGCACGAACAGCACCGCGTTGAGAATCTGATCCAGCAGCTTCCAGAAAAGGTCGACGTGCTTGCGGGTGGTGTCCGACATCGCCAGCGCTCGACCGTGGTTACCAATGGCGACTCCTGCCACCACCATCGCCAGCGGCCCCGACACGTGCAACCGGTGCGCCAACTCGTAGCCGCCGAGCACTGCGGCCAGCGTCAGCATGACCTCGACCTCGTAGTTGTCGACGCTGCGCAATAGCGCAAACAGTACGATCCCGATCGCGCCGCCCAGCAGCAGCCCGCCGCCGGCTTCGCGTGCAAACAGCATGCCGGCATCGCCCAGGTCAGGCGTCGTCCCGCTGACCGCAATACCGGCCAACACCGAAAACAGCACCACCCCCACGCCATCGTTGAACAGCGATTCGCCCGCGACGACGACGCCGACGCTGTCGGGCGCGCGCGCGGATTTGAGGATGCCGATTACCGCGATCGGATCGGTCGGCGAGATCAATGCGCCAAACACCAAGCACCAGGCGAATCCCAGCGACAAGCCAAACCAGGGAAGCAGCCACCACACAGCGGCGCCAATCAGCACGGTGGACGCCGCGGTGCCCATCACCGCGAGTCCGAAGACTTGCCAGCGATAATCCCGCAACTTGCTCAGATCGATATGCAATGCGCCGGCAAACAACAACATCGACAGCATGCCTTGCATCAACAGTTCTGAAAAATTGATCGAGCCCAGCAGGTGTTTTTCGTATTCGTGCAACGTGCTGAATCCCAGGCGATCCAGCCCGATCAGCCCGAGCGAAACCAGCAGCGCGACAACCATCACCCCGATCGTGGTCGGCAGCCCGATAAAGCGCTGATTGACGTACGCCATGAGCGCAGTGATCACGATGCAGGCGATTGCAATTTCTGGCACGCGGGTTCCTTGGTTCAAGGGTGGAAGCAGTCAGCCGTGTCACGTTGAGACGCGACCGTTGGACTCCCCACCATGGATTGTAGCGGGCGATCGCGACTGTGTTCGACATCGATGGATTGAAGTTTCATAGTCGAGGTGGCAGCGCGTCTCGCTCAGCGAGACGCCGTCAGTGGATACTGCACGCATGCCTGCACCGTCATCGACCAACGAAGCAGCACCGCCGCCATTGATCGTGGCGATCACGGCGCGGGCGCTGTTCGAGCTGGAAGACAGTCACGGGCTATTCGAGCGCGATGGCGTCGGCGCATATGCCCGGCATCAGCGCGAACACGAGAACGATCCGTTGGCGCCGGGCATCGCATTCCCGTTGGTGCGCAAGCTGCTGGCGCTCAACACCCATCCATTGCGAACTCAGGACACGCCGCAGGTCGAGGTCATTCTGCTCTCACGCAATTCGAGCGATACCGGCTTGCGCATCTTCAATTCGATCGAACATCACAAGTTGGACATCGTGCGCGCGGTGTTCACCAGCGGTGCGCCGACCTGGCCTTACATCCGGCCGTTTGGCGCACAATTGTTCTTGTCTGCCAATCCCGAGTCGGTGCGGAACGCGTTGCAGCACAACGTCGCTGCGGCGACCATTTTGCCGCCGCGTGATCTAGCGGAGCGCGGTAATGCGGAATCGATGGAACACATCGACGCAAGATCTTTCGTTCCAGCTTTGCGGTCAGGCAATTTCAACGGCGTGCGCTGCTCTGACCAATTACGGATAGCCTTCGATGGCGACGCCGTGATCTTTGGCGACGAGTCCGAACGCATCTCGCAACACGACGGGCTGGCCGCCTTCTCGCAACACGAGCACGAGCGTGCTGACCAGCCATTGTCGGGCGGGCCATTCCGCGAGTTCCTGTCCGCACTACACCGCCTGCAGGCATCGTTTCCCGTGCAGGATTCGCCGATCCGCACCGCCTTGGTGACTGCGCGCTCGGCGCCAGCGCACAAGCGGGTGATCCTCACCCTGCGCGAATGGGGGGTGCGGCTGGACGAGGCGCTGTTCCTTGGTGGCCGCGACAAGGGACGGTTTTTGCAGGCATTCGGCGCCGACCTGTTCTTCGACGATTCCAACCAGAACATTGAGTCAGCGCGTCGCCACGTCGCTGCCGGTCACGTGCCGCACGGAGTTTCCAACGATTGACTCTTGACAGCAGTTTTCTCGCCCTAGTGTGCGGTGACGAACGGAAGCCGCTCATTTCATCCCTTAAATTCACTCCATCGTCATTTGCCTGACCGCTGGGGAATGCTGGTATGAACCAGGAATTGCTGCAGCGCGTCAACGGGTTCGATGGCGATTTGGCCGAAGCGCGCCAGTTTGAGTCTAGTTTCGCCAATGTATTCGATCTCGCCAGCGCGGAGCGCCTGGAGCTTTCCTCGCAGGCTACCGCGTTGTCGCTTGCCGAGGAAAACGCAAAGCTGACCCACCAAAACGAAGCGCTGCAGCATCGCATTGATCGACTTACCGCCAATCGGCAGCGTCTGCACTCTTTAGTCGCCGAAAGGACACGTGAACTGGAGCGCGTGCGGGTCGAAGCCCAGAGTGATCCATTGACCGGATTGGAAAATCGCCTTCGCTTGATCGAGCGCCTGCCGGTGGTGTTGGGCCGCGCGCGGAGCCTGGGCCTTGAAGTAGGACTGATCTGGTTGGACGTCGATTGCTTTTCCCGTTGCAACCAGCAGTTGGGCGAGCACTGTGGCGACCAGGTGCTGCAGATAGTTTCGCGCCGAATCGCGACCCATATCACCGACGCCGATTCGGTATCGCGCGCGGGCGACGACGAGTTTGTGGTGGTCCTGCCCGGGCTCGACCGCGAGGCGACGCGCGAGACGATGGAGAAGATCATTCGCCTTGCGCGCGCGCCATGCACCATCGGCCACCACACCGTCAGCGTGCAAATGTCCGGCGGGATCGCGATGTACCCGGACGACGCCAACGAGGCTTCGCATCTGTTACGCGTGGCGGCGGGAGCAATGCGTCGCGGGAAACCAAGCTTCCTGGCCCGCCGGCGGCGGTTTTTCTGGCCGCGAAAAAACGCTGATTCGCCTGATTGACCGGCACCACGAATACATCCGACGGCAGTTGCACAGGATGTGCGACCCGATGCAGCCGGGGTAGGGCGCACGGAACAGGCCCTGGCAAGTGGGATTCGTAACGCCAGCGCGCCCTCCTCCACTGCCTGTGCTTCCGATGCAATCAGCCTGGCCACGGCACAGCAGCCACCCGCTATGCACGTTTTTTAACATACGTGAATCAATAGCGCGTACCCTCTGCTCGCAAATAACGGCGTTCGTAGCTGCAGCGCGAGGAAAACACTATGTCGATCGACACCCGAATTTACGGCAACAAGCTGTTTGCCAGCCTGCCTTCAGAAGCGCTTGATCGCCTGGCGCCCCATATGCAGGAAGTGGCGTTGCCGCTGGGACTGATCGTCCATCAGCAGCACTCCATTTTTGAACATGTGATCTTTCCGACGACTGGGGTCGTCTCGTTGCTTTCGGTGCTCAGCACGGGAGCGACCACCGAAATCGGACTGGTCGGAAACGAGGGTGTGGCCGGCACAGTTTGGTTTCTGGGTGGGGGTCCTGCGACCAGCCAGGCGGTCGTGCAGATTGCTGGCCGTGGCTTCCGCCTTCGGGGAGACCTGTTGCGACGCGAGTGCAGGGTATCAATGGAGTCATTGCAACTTTTTCTGCGCTACATGCAAACCGTTAGCGTGCAAACCAACCAATCGGCGGTATGCAATCGCCATCATTCGGTTGATCAACAATTGTGTCGCTGGTTGTTGATGACGCTCGATCGTCTGCTGTCCAACCAGGTTTCCATGACCCAGGAACTGATCGCCAACATGCTTGGCGTGCGTCAGGAGGCGGTCACCAAGGCGGCAGGCGTGCTGCAGGAGGCGGGACTGATCCGCTACAGCCGCGGATTGATCACCGTCATCGACCGTGATGGGCTCCACGCCAGGGCTTGCGAATGCTACGAGACTGTCCGTCGAGAGACTGAGCGACTGATTCCACTGCCAAAACCCCAGCGTAGCGTCGCTGGCGAGCTAGCTGTTTTTGCCTGAGCGCAGTCGCCTTAGGCTTGCATCGGCTTGGCATTGGGTCGCGCAAGCCGCGATAATCGGTTGATGCCGACACGCCGGAAGTCGCACTGATGTTGAAACGCTGGAAGCGGCTGGCCTACGCGATGATGCGTCGGCGCTCGCGCGCCTCGTGGCAGCGGCTGATCCGGCTATTTACGCGCAGGATCTCGCTCGATGCGATCGATCACGCCCAACTGCCGTTGCGCGCGCAATTGTTTTCCGCCGAGCAGATGGAGCGACACGGCCGCAAGCTGGCGGCCGCACACCAGTGCGACGACGCCCCGGCACCGGATCAACTCATCCCGCGTCTTGCCGAAAACGAGCGTGTGCTCAGGCAGGCGCGCGAGACTTTGACCCAAGCGGTGCGCGCACATCGGCTGATCACGCCAGCATCGGAATGGTTGCTCGACAACTTCTACCTGATCGAGGAGCAGGTTCTTACCGCGCGGCGGCATCTGCCGAAAAACTACAGCCGTCAATTGCCGCGACTGACCCAAGGGCCCTCAGCCGGCTATCCGCGTGTGTACGACCTTGCGTTGCAGGCGATCTCACACGGCGACGGTCGCATCGATGCGGAAAGCCTGAGTCGATTCGTCGCCGCCTATCAATCGGTGACACCGCTGCGCCTGGGCGAGCTGTGGGCGTTTCCAATCATGCTGCGTCTGGCGTTGATCGAAAACCTGCGCCGCGTCGGCGCGCGGGTGCTGCTGGATTGCATCAACCGCAACATCGCCGACGACTGGGCCGATCGGCTGACAGAGGTCGCCGACGCCGCCAGTAAGGATCTGGTGCTGATCGTTGCCGACATGGCGCGTTCCCATCCGCCACTCACCAGCGCCTTCGTGGCCGAACTTGCGCGTCGATTGCAAGGAAAGAGTTCGTCGCTTGCGCTTCCATTGACTTGGATTGAACACTGGCTTGGTGAATCGGAACAGTCGATCGAGCGCATGGTGCACGTCGAAAATCAGCACCAAGCCGCGGATCAGGTGACCATCAGCAACAGCATCGGCAGCATCCGCTTTCTGGCGATGATGGACTGGCGCGAATTTGTCGAGACGATGAGCGTGGTCGAGGACGTGCTCCGCCGCGATCCGGCCGGCGCCTACGTGCAGATGACCTTCGCCAGCCGCGACCGCTATCGTCACTTGCTGGAGCGCGTCGCGCGCCGCAGCGAGTTGAGCGAGATCGAGGTTGCCGACAAGGCGCTCGAACTGTCGCGGCAAGCAGCGCTGGCAATCGAGCAGCGCGCCGCGACGGGCGAAGCGGTTGCCGTAGATGGCGCCGACGATGCGCACGATCCGGCACGGGCGCATATCGGCTGGTACCTGATTGACGATGGCCTCATCGACTTGCAACGCGCGGTCGGGATGCGTCCGACCTTCGGCATGCGCGTGCGCCGAATCGCGCGCAAGTCGCCGCTGCTGCTGTATTTGTTCAGCATTGGCGCGATTGTTGCGGCATTTTTGTCGGGCTTTCTCAGCGAGCAGCACATCTATGACGCGCCCAAGTGGGTGCCCTGGCTTGTAGCCTTGCTGGGCTTGATCGCTTTCAGCGACCTGGGTATCTCGGTGGTCAACTGGGCTGTGACCTTGATCGTCGGCCCGCGCCGATTGCCGCGCATGGATTTTTCCGAAGGCATCCCGGCATCGGCGCGCACTGTGGTGGTGGTGCCGACCATGCTGACAAACATCGTCGGCATCGATGCCCTGATTGAGGCGCTTGAAGTGCGCTTCCTCGCCAATCGCGATGCGCACCTGCATTTCGTGTTGCTCACCGATTTTCTTGATGCCGACAGCGAAACGCTGCCCGAAGATGCCGAATTGCTGGCGCATGCGGCGCCGGCAATCGAGCGGCTGAACCGCAAATACGCAGCAGACGGCAACGACATTTTCGTGCTGTTGCATCGCCCGCGGCGCTGGAACCCGAGCGAGCGCAAGTGGATGGGCCACGAGCGCAAGCGCGGCAAGCTGTCGGCGCTCAACCGACTGTTGCGCAGCAGCGATCGCGGTGATTTTTCGCTGATCGTTGGCCATACGCAGGCGCTGCGGAACGTGCGCTACGTGATCACGCTTGATACCGACACCCAGTTGCCGCGCGATGCCGCGCGCGAATTTGTCGGCACCCTCGCGCATCCGCTCAACCGGCCGCGCTTCGGTCCCGCGAAAACTCGCGCCGGCGGCCGCGAGGTGCGCGGCTACGGAATCCTGCAGCCACGGGTCGGCGTCAGCCTGGGCGGCGGTCGGCTGTCTCGCTACGCGCGCTTGTTCGGCAGCGAGCCAGGCATCGATCCTTACACGCGCGCGGTGTCCGACGTCTACCAAGACGTATTCGGCGAAGGCTCGTTCGTCGGCAAAGGCATCTACGATGTGGACGCGTTTGAGCGCGCGCTCGATGGGCGCTTTCCGGACAACAGCATCCTCAGCCACGATCTGCTGGAAGGCTGCTATGCGCGCGCCGGATTGATCAGCGACGTGCAGTTGTACGAGGACTATCCGGGGCGCTATGCGGCGGACGTCAAACGCCGCCAGCGCTGGATCCGCGGCGACTGGCAGTTGCTGCCATGGTTGCTGCCGTGGACCCGGCGGCAGGGCGGGCGTCGTGAGCTCAATCCGCTGACTTGGCTGTCGCGCGGCAAGATCCTCGACAACCTGCGCCGCAGCCTGGCGTCGGTGGCATTGACCGCGTTGCTGTTGATTGGTTGGCTGCTGGCGGCCAAACCGCTGGAGTGGACGCTGTGGCTGCTGGCGATCGTACTGGTGCCGCCGCTGCTGACATCGATGATGGACCTGTTGCGCAAGCCGGCCGAGATGCCACTGCCGGCGCATCTGCTCAACGCGTGGCGCAACAGTGCACGCAGCCTGTCTCGCGCGCCGATCACGCTGGCCTGCCTGCCGTATGAGGCCGCATTCATCCTTGATGCAATCGCACGCACGCTGTGGCGGATGGCGATTTCGCGGCGCAATTTGCTGCAGTGGGCACCATCGAGCGAAGTCGAACGCACGCTGGGCAATTCGCTGGGCGATTCGGTCCGGCGGATGTGGATTGCGCCTGCACTGGCGATCGGGGTGGCTGCGGCGCTGCTGTTGCGGCGACCCGAGGCGCTTGTGGTTGCTTCACCGATCCTGGCGCTGTGGCTGTTGGCGCCCGGCCTGATGTGGTGGCTGAGCCTGCCGCGTGAGCGCGAGCGGGCGCAACTCAGCCCGGGACAGAATGCATTTCTCGAACGCTTGGCGCGGCGCACCTGGGCGTTTTTCGAGGTGTACGTTGGACCGGAAGACAACTGGTTGCCGCCGGACAATATGCAGGCCAATCCGGAAACGATCGTCGCGCATCGGACCTCGCCCACCAATATCGGCATGGTGCTGCTGGCGAACCTCGCCGCCGCTGATTTCGGCTTTATTGGTAGCGGCGAGCTGCTGGCGCGCACGGCACGCACGCTGGAGACGATGCAGCGCATGCAGCGATATCGCGGTCATTTCTACAACTGGTACGACACCCGCACGCTTGAACCACTGCGACCGCATTACATTTCCACAGTCGACAGCGGAAATCTCGCGGGGCACCTGTTGACTTTGCGCCAAGGCATCCTTGCGCTTGCCGATGCGCCGTTATTGCGACCGACGGTCTGGATTGGATTGCGGCGCACGCTGGCTATCCTGCGCGAAGCGCTGGACAAGCGCGAGCCGCCTGCGCTGGGCGGCTTTGAACGCGAACTCGATGCGGCGTGCGCGGCGCCACCCGCAGAGCTGGCGACCTGCATCCGCTACCTGCAGACCGCCGCCGGCTATGCCACCGAAATCGGGCACGAAACGGCAAGCCTGGACGACGAAGCGGCGTTCTGGATTGCCACATTGCAGCGCCAGTGCGGCAGTTTGCTGTCGGAAGCGCAGACCTGGGGACAGTCCGGCTTTGACCTGCGCTCAACGAACAGCCTGCGCGAGGCGAGCATGATCGCGATCGACGCTTTGCCCGCGCTGGCCCGTGAGCGACTCGCGCTGATTGATGTGCTGTCCGCACAGATCGCCGAACTGGCGCGAATGGAATACGCGTTTCTCTACGATCGCGGCCGCCATTTGTTGTCGATCGGCTACAACGTCGACGAGCAAAGGCTGGATCCGGGCTACTACGATTTGCTGGCTTCAGAAGCCCGACTGTGCAGTTTCGTTGCCATCGCGCAGGGACAGTTGCCGCAGGAAAGCTGGTTCGCGCTTGGCCGTCAGTTGAGCGCGACGGAAGGCGATCCGGTGCTGCTGTCGTGGAGCGGCTCGATGTTCGAGTACCTGATGCCGCAGCTGGTGATGCCTTCGTACGAGGACAGCCTGCTCGATCAAACCGCGCGCAGCACGGTCGACCGGCAGATTGATTACGGCGAGTTGCGCGGCGTGCCATGGGGAATTTCCGAATCGGGCTACAACACAGTCGATGCGCATCTGAATTATCAGTACCGCGCGTTCGGCGTGCCCGGGCTTGGGCTCAAACGCGGGCTGGCGCAGGATCTGGTGATCGCGCCATACGCCAGCATGTTGGCCTTGATGGTCGCGCCCGAGGCCGCCTGCGAAAACCTGCAACGGCTTGCGGCGGACGAACGCCTGGGTCGCTTCGGATTTTATGAAGCAATCGACTACACCTCGGCACGCACGCCACGCGGTCAGGACAGCGTAACCGTGCGATCGTTCATGGCCCATCACCAGGGCATGGGGCTGCTGGCGCTGGCGTATTTGTTGCTCGATCAGCCGATGCAGCAGCGTTTTGCCTCCGATCCAGAATTGCAGGCGACCTTGCTGCTGTTGCAGGAGCGCATCCCGAAGATTGCCATATTCCATCCGCATGCCGGCGAGGCCGCCGACCAGCCATCTGCAAGCGAGCAACACGAAACACATCTGCGCATCTTTGCCACGCCCGCATCGCTGTTGCCTGCGGTGCAAATGCTCTCAAACGGTCGCTATCACGTGATGCTGACCAGCGCCGGCGGCGGTTTCAGCCGATTGGGTGATATCGCACTCAATCGCTGGCGCGAGGATTTCACCCGCGATCCGTGGGGCATTCACTGCTATCTGCGCGATGTTGCCAGCGGCGAATTTTGGTCGAGCGCATTCCAGCCAAC
The DNA here is from genome assembly GCA_038216155.1 of Lysobacterales bacterium. Taxonomy (GTDB): domain Bacteria; phylum Pseudomonadota; class Gammaproteobacteria; order Xanthomonadales; family Xanthomonadaceae; genus SZAS-103. The sequence continues at coordinate 12,674 of JBBQQH010000036.1, read as the reverse complement.
CTGTGTGCCGGTGCAAAATTACGAGGCGATTTTTTCGGATGCGCGTGCCGAGTTTCGTGGTCGCAAGCTCGATTACGACATGCACACCGAGATCGCGGTCTCGCCCGAGGACGATATCGAACTGCGGCGGTTGCGCATCGTCAACCGCTCGCGGCAGCGCCGAACGATCGAGATCACCACCTATGCTGAAGTGGTGTTGGCGCCGGCGATTTCCGACGAACTACATCCGGCTTTCAGCAACTTGTTCGTGCAGACCGAATTGATTCGCGCCAAGCAAGCGATCGTGTGCACGCGCAGGCCGCGTTCGCACGATGAAGCGCCACCGTGGATGCTGCATTTGCTGGCCGTGCACGATGTCGACATCAATTCGATTTCATACGAGACCGATCGTGCACGCTTCATCGGCCGCACCCGTTCGCTCGCTGACCCGCGCGCGCTCGAATTGGACGAGCGCTTGTCCGACAGCGATGGTTCGGTACTCGATCCCATGGTCGCGATCCGTTGTCGCATCACGCTGCAGCCCGGTCAGATCGTGCAGATCGATCAGGTGTTCGGTATCGCGGCGACGCGCGAGGATTGTGTGCGATTGATCGACAAGTACCGCGATCGCCGGCTGGCCGATCGCGTGTTTGACCTGGCCTGGACGCACAGCCAAGTGGTGCGGCGGCAGATCAACGCCAGTCAATCGGATGCTCAACTATACGAGCGGCTGGCTGGCCTGGTGATCTATTCCAACGGCGGACTGCGGGCCGGGCCGCACGTGCTGATGCAGAATCGCCGCGGGCAGGCGGGTCTCTGGGGCCAAACGATTTCTGGCGATCTGCCAATCGTGCTGGTGCAGATTGCCGATGCCGACAACATCGAACTGGTGCGCCAACTCGTGCAGGCGCATGCGTACTGGCGGCTGAAAGGGCTTGCGGTCGATCTGGTGATCTGGAACGAGGACCAAGCCGGCTATCGGCAGCAGTTGCAGGACCAGATCATGGGTCTGATTGCGGCCGGCGTGGAAGCGCATGTGATGGATCGCCCGGGCGGCATTTTCGTGCGTCTGGCGCAGCAGATGTCGCTGGAGGACCGAGTGCTGCTGCAATCGGTGGCGCGGGTAATCGTCAGCGATGCCGATGGCAGCTTGAGCGAGCAGATCAATCGCCGGCGCTTGCCGGATGCATTGCCGATGCCTTTGTTGCCGTTGTTGGCATTGCCAGCGCCAGTGACGGCAGATGCAGTCGTGTTGGCATGGCCGTTCGATGATGCGGATGAAAAGCTGCAACTGGACAACGGCATTGGCGGATTCAGTGCTGATGGCCGTGAATATGTGATCACGCTGGAAGCGGGTGAGGCGACGCCGATGCCGTGGGCCAACGTGCTGGCCAACGCGAAGTTTGGTTGCGTGCTGAGCGAAAGTGGAGTCGGCTATACCTGGGGCGAAAACGCGCACGAGTTCCGGCTCACGCCGTGGCACAACGATCCGGTAACCGATGCGGGTGGCGAGGCCTATTACTTGCGCGACGACGAAAGCGGTCGCGTGTGGTCTCCGACGCCGTTGCCGCGTCGCGGAGCCGGTCGCTATCAGGTGCGGCATGGCTTTGGTTACAGCAGTTGGCGACATGTCGAGGCGGAGATCGCGAGCGAGCTGACCGTGCACGTGGATGCCAGCGAATCGGTGAAATTCGCCAAGCTGCATCTGCGCAATCTTTCCTCGCGCGGGCGGAGACTTTCGGCCACCGGCTATATCGAATGGGTGTTGGGCGATCTGCGCGCACGCTCGCAGCCGCATCTATTGACCGAACATGACTTCGCAAATGGCGTGATCCTTGCTCGCAATCCTTACAACACGGAATTCGAGGGTCGCACCGGATTTTTCGATGCCGATAGCGATGCCACGCACGTGCAGCGCAGCGTCAGCGGCGACCGCGCCGAGTTCATCGGTCGCAATGGCAGTCTGCGCGATCCGGCGGCACTCAAGCGCGAGCAGTTGTCAGGTCGCGTTGGTGCGGGCCTGGATGCCTGTGCGGCAATCATGCTGGGCTTCGAACTCGATCCCGGCGGTGAATGCACCATCGTGTTCCGGCTAGGCGTGGCGCGCAATTCGGGCAAGGCGATCGCGTTGGCGCAGCGCATGCAAGGCGCGGCGGTCGCGAGCGCATCGCTGGATGCGATCAAGGCGCAATGGTTGCAGACGTTGGGCACGATCCAGGTCAGCACCCCCGATCCCGCGTTCGACCTGCTCGCCAATGGCTGGTTGCTGTACCAGACCATCGCTTGTCGCTATCTCGCACGCAGCGGCTATTACCAGTCGGGTGGCGCGTTCGGTTTTCGCGACCAGTTGCAGGATGCGATGGCGATGGTGCATGCGCAGCCAGCCCGCGTGCGCGAGCACCTGCTGTTATGCGCCGCCCACCAGTTTCCTGAGGGCGATGTGCAGCATTGGTGGCATCCGCCGCTCGATCGCGGCGTGCGCACGCGCTGCTCCGACGACTACCTGTGGCTGCCGTTCGCAGTCTGTCGATACCTGCAGGTAACCGGCGATACGTCGGTTTTGAACGAGTCGGTGCGCTACATCGATGGGCGCGCAGTCAATCCCGATGAGGAATCCTATTACGATCTGCCGCTGGCCTCGATGCGCCGCGACACGCTGTATCAGCATTGCGTGCGCGCATTGCAGCGCGGATTGAAGCTGCTCGGTGCGCAAGGCCTGCCGCTGATTGCCACCGGCGACTGGAACGATGGCATGAACCGGGTCGGCGAAGCCGGTCGCGGCGAAAGCGTGTGGCTCGGCTTCTTCCTGTTCGATGCGCTGCAGCAGTTCAGCACGGTTGCACGCGGGCACGGCGATGCCGGATTCGCCGATCACTGCCTGCAGTCGGCGGAACAGATGCGCGGCAATCTCGAACAACATGCCTGGGACGGTGACTGGTATCGGCGCGCTTGGTACGACGATGGCACGCCTTTGGGTTCAACCAGTTCGGACGCCTGCCAGATCGATTCGATCGCGCAGAGTTGGTCTGTGTTGTCGGGCGCTGGAGACCCGAAACGGGTGCGTCAGGCGATGGCGTCGCTGGACAAGCGCCTCGTGCGTCGCGACGCCGGCCTGATCCAGCTGCTCGACCCACCATTCGATCTCACCGCGAGTGACGCTGACACCGGCCAGCGGCTGGGTCACGATCCGGGCTACATCGCCGGTTACGTACCGGGTGTGCGCGAAAACGGCGGCCAATACACGCACGCTGCGATCTGGACAGTAATGGCGTTTGCGCGACTGGGAAACCGCGAGCGCGCGTGGGAATTGCTGCGGATGATCAATCCTGTCCATCATGCGCTGACGCCCGAAGATGTGGCGCTGTACAAGGTGGAACCCTATGTGCTGGCAGCAGATGTGTATGCGGTCGCGCCGCACATCGGTCGCGGCGGCTGGACCTGGTACACCGGATCAGCCGGCTGGATGTACCGATTGATGGTCGAATCGCTGCTGGGCCTTGATGTACGCGGCGATCGATTGCGCATCGCGCCGTGCATTCCAGACGACTGGCCGTCGTATGTGATGGATTATCGCCATGGCAACACCTTGTATCGCATCAAGGTAGTGCAGGGCAGCACTGCCGGCGGCAAGCCCACGCTACTGCTCGACGGTGCGCCTCAGGACGAACTCGCCATCCCACTGGTCGATGATGGCCGCGAACATCAGGTCGATGTGCGGATTGGGATTGCTGCGTCGGTGAACTGAATCTGATCCGCGAGACTTGCAGATGCGGCGCTCGCAAGCGCCGATTACTTTTGCGGTCGATGACTAGCTGCGTTGGTCTTTACTTCGCTATCGACCCCAAGCGAACGTTCGTAGACGTTTGAGTTAGCCAGCCTTGGGCAGATTTATGCGCAGGTAGGGTGACCGATGAGTAAGGCCTCATCGTTGCTGTGCCTCCATATGCCTATCGACTTCCTTGCAATCACCTTGATACGGCACGATGCGGTCGGCGGCATCCGAATCAAAGATAGAGCGCCACGGATCGACATCTGAATAGGCAAACATGTTGCCCATATTCATTGGATCTGCACGACTTGGGCCAGCGCCCGTAAGAACCTGGTCATCTGTGGTCGAAGGATCGCTATCACTATCCAAGAGCACAAACCCGAGTGACTTTTCACCCTTGTACGCTTCCGGCCTTGGACGTTGTAACAGATAAATTGATGTTTTTTCCCCGCCGGCGACCGTTGGAATCATCCGTTTTTCGGTGCTACCTGGAAAGACGGTGTTTCCGTTTACATATGCCTGTAGCAATTTGCTGTTGACGTCATAGTCAGCCGATATATTCCACCGCCAAATATAGTAGTGGCACAAATCAATATCATAAATATACTTTTCGATACCGGGGCTACCAGTTCTCGTCTTAAGTGTTGCGTGCCCTTGATTTACGAACGTGCGCCGAACGTCCGCACGAGAAGTTCCTAATGGCAATTTGGATCGAACCAGAGTGGTCATATCGTCGAGCGAGAGGACTGATTCGAATGAAAATATTGGCTCAGCGCTTGTTGACGCATTGCCGCCACAAATTAGTAGCAGCGCAACGCCGGCCATATGGGAAATTTTCATAATTGGTTCCATAAGCGGTGGAATTACCATGAGGCCGAACCACTATTAGACCCATTCGGGGGCATGAAACGGATGGTCAGGTGCGAAGCAGGCGCTGTCAACGGCGTTGAATCTCGCCCATCGCAACCGTCCGTCATTGGCACTTTTCGGGCAGTCGGTATTGGTTGGCACAGCCATGCGACCCATCCGAAATTCTGATCAGCGAAGTTCGCAACACGTAGTCAGGTCCGAAGGAATCCGCAGACAAGACAGATTAGGCTGCCCGCAGCTGCGGTTGGCGTCGTGACACATGGATGATCCAAGCCAGCGCCGTGATCGTGCTACCGCCGAGGAATGCCCACTCGCCGCGACCGTAATGCCACAGTGCGGCTGCGACGCTGGCGCCGAGCACGCCGCCGACGCCCGAACTGAATCCGTACAACAGGCTTTGCCCGGGGCCAGCACGCCGGCCTGGAAAGAATTCGGTCATGCGCTGCATGCAGCAGGCCTGGAACACTGCGAAACCGAATGCATGCGTGAGCTGGGCTAGCAGCATGATGGTGAACGAATCGGCAAACAGCGCCGTGACCGACCAGCGCAGCGCGTTGATCGCGACGCAGATACCCAACAGTCGGGCAGCACCGATTCGTGCGATCAGCCGCGGCGCGAACCAGAACATCGCGATTTCGGCCAGCACGCCGGCCGCCCACAGGATTCCCACCGCTAACCCGTTGTGCCCATGCGCCTGCAAATGCAGCGTGTAGTAGACGTAGAACGTGCCGAATCCGGCCTGCACCAGCATCGCCACCAGCAGGAACCGACGTACTCCGGGGCGCTTCCACAGATGCCCGGCATCGGCGACGGTTGCACTGTGCGCGGGCGGGGCATCCTGCCGATGCAGCCAAGCGGCGATCAATGCAAGTAATAACAAGGGCAGGGTGATCCACGGAAACGACGGGTTGCCGATCCGATCCATCAGTGCACCGTAGCTGCCGGCGACCAGCAGGAATCCGAGCGAGCCCCACAAGCGAATGCGGCCGTATTGCTCGCTCGCGGCGCCGAGTGCGGTCAGCGTCATCGCTTCGAATTGCGGCAGCAGTGCGTTGTAGAAGAATCCGAATGCCGCCATCACCAGCAGCAACGCGGCCGTTGTATGCGTAAATAAAAAACCAGAAAAACAGAAAAGACTCGCCGCGCATGCGCCCACAAACCACAGGCCGGGCCGCGTGCTTCGACCCGAGAGCCAGGCCCACACCGGTGGTGCGACGACGCGCGTGCCGTACCACACGCCGAACAGTGCACCGACCACGAATCCCGGATGTCCGAGCGATTCAATCCAGCGCCCGAGATACGGCGTGACCGCGCCCAGAGCGGCGTAATAGCAGAAGTAAAACGCGGCAAAGCGAAATCGGTCGCGCGGCGACATCAGCTGCATTCCATGGCAATGCGTGGTATCAGAATTCGAGGTCGAGCGCGGCGCATAGATAGTCGACAACTGGCGAGATCGCCTTGAAATGCGTGTCGATCAGTTTCAACAGGTTCGGCCCGGTAACTTGCGCGTCGTCAAGCGTAATCGTGGCGACAAAACTCTTGCGTTTGATGTCCTCAATCAACGGGTGGTCTGCTGGATACCCCTGCGGCACGCGTACCAGCGATTCGCTGCCCATGCTGTAGCTGCGCTTGAACGGCTTCGAATGCACGACCTTGGTCCACGCATCCGGATTCTCGAACAGGAACGCACGCACACGGCGAACCGTCGGTTGCTCCGGATGCCAGAGGCCCGCACCGAGAAAGCAGTGACCAGGCTGCACGTGCAGATAGAACGACGGCGCTTCGACGTGTCGACGACGCTCATGAAAGAAACGCGCACCGGCGCCAATCTTGTACGGCGTCTTGTCGTTCGCAAAACGGGTATCGCGATGGATGCGAAATAATGAACCGCCCATCGGCTTCGGGTCAGCACGATAGTGCGGACTGATTCCGGCGATCACCGGTTGCATTGCAGTGATCAGCCGCAGGAACGGCTGCCGCAGATGCTGCTCGTAATCGTCGCGATGGGCAGTGAACCACTCGCGATTGTTGTTACGCGCCAGCGCTCGCTGGAAGCGGAAGGTCTTGTCGGTAAAGAAGGCAGCGGCCATGCGCGAATTATAGTCGCGTTCCCGTGCTGGCCAGTGCAGTTCATGGGTTGATGAAACGTCTTTGCTCCTCCAGCTATCGAAGACGAGAAGGCGTACATACTTTTAGCCGTCATTGACCAGCATCGCTGTTGAAAATCACTTCCGCGAATGCGGGGCTTTCAACCGCCGACTGGCGGATCATCCAGTGACTCGATTCCCTTGAAAAGCGACGACACTGGATGATCCGCCAGTCGGCGGTTGAAAGCCCCGCCTCTGCGGGAATGACGAGGTTTGAGAGGTTCGCCCTAGTCTAGGCTTCGCTCGATGCTGGCCGCCCAGTCCTGCAACGCATCCAGCAGCGCGTGATCGCGGGGCTCAGTGCGTTCCTGCCGTAGTCGTTCGATGGAATCGCGATGGGTTTCAAACGAATACTCGGACAACCCGATGTCACTACCCAAGCGCTTGCGCCGATAGTCGTCCCAGCGCACGGATTGTTCGGCATCCAGCGATTCGGGCCAGTTGCGTGCCTGATAGCGAAACAACAATTCGCGCATGCGCGGATCGCTCAGGCGCTGGCTAAAGTCGGGCAGGGCGGAGGGCGGTGCGGCACGCAGCTGCGCGAACACGCGCTTGTCTCCGGCAGGGGCGAAGCCATCGTACAGGGCGGCATCGGCGTCGGACGGCTCGCGCTCGCGTGGTCTGGCATACACCTGGCGCACGGTTTCGGCGATCTGCGGATCGGCGCGCAGTTGTGCGGCGCGCGATAGCGCCTGGTTGCGATCCAGTTGCAACCGTTCAAGGTCGGCATCGCGCAGATGCGCCAGTGGGACCAGCATCGGACAGCGATTGAGGTGAATTTCCTTGAGGCCGATGCGTGTTTCACCTTCAGGTAGATCGGCGCGCGGCGTGTACAGGCGATCGACGATGCCATCGACATCCAGTTGCAACAGACGATCGGGATCATCGCCCAGATCGAGCACGATCACCCGGTTGTCGAATTGAGGATGACGCGCGATCGGTGCGACCAGCGCCGCGCACTGGCGTGCCGCGGAATACCGGCCGCTGACATGCAGCAACGGTGTCATGTTGGCGATGTCCAGCAACGCGCCAGCGTGGCGCTTGTCGCGCAGCTGCAACGCGTAGTCGAATAGCCGTGGTTGTGCTTGGCGAAATTTTCGCGCAAGGCCGATCAATGCCTGCACGTCGGACAGCGCCTCGTGCGCGGAACCTTGCCGTACATCGTTGGCGATGGCCAGTTGCTCGAGCTTGAAACTCGGCGTGCCGTCTTCGCGTAGCGGCCATTCCAGTCCGTCTGGACGCAGCGCTCGCACGAGACGCAGCACGTCGAGCAGATCCCAGCGCGAATTGCCACCGCACCATTCGCGTTCGTAGGCGTCGTGAAAATTGCGATACAGCGTGTGCCGGATGAATTCGTCGTCGAAACGCAGCGAGTTGTAGCCGACAGTGCAGGTGTTTGGCTGCGCGATTTCCTCCAGCACGCGGGCGATCAATTCGGCTTCGCTGACGCCTTCGCGCAGTGCCTGTTGCGGGGTGATGCCGGTGATCAGCGTCGCTTCGGGCGAGGGCAGCAGGTCGTCTGCCGGTTTGCAGAACAGCACCAGCGGATCGCCGATCGGATTGAGTTCGGCATCGGTACGCTGACCGGCGAATTGCGCAATGCGCGTGCGGCGCGGATCGCTGCCGAATGTTTCGAGGTCGTACCAATAGAATTCCGCGCTCATTGTTTCGGCGTTGTTCCGGACCCCGTATGGTCCGCGCCCTCAAACGAAGGGTTCGCGCCCTCAGACGAAGCGTCCGAATCCTCAAGCGAAGGCTTCTCAGCCTCAAACGGAGTGGTGCCCGAACTGGAGTTGCTACTCACTGTGTTCGCGCCGCTTGAACCCGAATCAGCACCGAGCACGCTTACATCGATTGTCGGTAGACGTTCGAGAACCATCGCGTCAACTGCGTCCAGATCGACATCCTCGATCCGCGTGCAATCACGGGTGACTTCCACGAGAAGCTTTCGCTGAATTTCGCCGCGTGCAAACGCAGTCGCATAAGGAATCCGGGTGAAACTCACCATCGAATAGCGCGGCACGAATCGCTGCGGGTGGCGTAGTGCCAGCAGGCGCTCCAGTTCGCGTTGCAAGAGATAATCGGCATCATCGACGCGATCGCGCATCTCCAGATAATTTTCCAACGCCATCTGCTGGATCGCGCGCGAATCGGGTAGACGCTCCGCTTCAAATCCGACGAAAGCACTAGCAAAGTCGGCTGACTGCGCGATCCAGCGATCCAGCGCGATGCAGTCCTCGAACGCACAATTCATGCCCTGGCCGTGGAACGGCACCATCGCGTGCGCTGCATCGCCGAGTAGCACCGCGGCGCCGTCGCGATGCCAGCGATCCAGGTACAGCGTCGACAGCGCGCCAACCGGATTGCACACGAAATCCTCACGTAACTCCGGGATCAAGGGCAGCGTGTCGGCGAAATCACGCTCAAACAATCGCGTCGCATCGTCCGCACTTTGCACAGTGTCGAAGCTCGGTTCTCCGTGATTGGGCATGAACAACGTGACGGTGAAGGTGCGCTCGGAATTCGGCAGCGCGATGCACATGTAGCGACCACGCGGCCAGATGTGCAGCGCGTTGGGTTCGATCCGGAAAGCGCCATCGGCCGCCGGCGGTATCTCCAATTCTTTGTAGCCGTGACCGAGTGATTCGAAGCGTTCGCCCAGTTCCATGTCGGAAGACATGGCCGCGCGCATAGCCGATCCAGCGCCGTCGGTGCCGATCAGCACGTCGAAGACGCGCGTCGCCACGTTGCCGGACGCATCGTCGTGCATTGCAAAGCTGCGTGCTGCGAAATCGACAGCGCCTAGCCGCTCGCCGAAATGCAATCGCGCGCCGGCGGTTTCGGCTGCGTCCAGCAAGCTCAGGTTGAGTCGGCCGCGATGCACCGACCAGATCACTTCGCTGTCGTCACGTCCGTAGCGTTGCAACAGCACTTGACCATCAACGAAGTGCACCATGCGCCCGCGCATCATCACCGCTTGCGCCATCACCACCGATTCCAGCCCGGCGCTTCGCAACGCCGACAAGCCGCGTTCGGCCAGCGCCAGGTTGATCGATCGACCGCCTTCATAGCCGGCCTGGCGTGGGTCCGGTCGCTTCTCGAACGCATCGACGCGCCAGCCGCGACGAGCAAGCAACACCGCAAGCAACGAGCCGGCGAGGCCGGCGCCGATGATGGTGATGGATTTATTGCTAGAGGGATTCACGTTTACGCCCGTCGTTCCTGCGAAAGCAGGAACCCAGTGTCTCTATTTTCTCAGCCGCAAATCGACGGCCACAAATCATTCCAGTATGGGTTCGCTTTCTCTATCAGTTCCAACTTCCACTCGCGTTTCCAAGCCTTGATCTGCTTTTCGCGCGTAATGGCAGATTCCATGTTGTCGTGCTGTTCGTACCACACCAGGACTTTGATGTTGTGCTTCTTGCTGAATCCTTCAACCAGTTGCTCGCGATTTTGCCACGTACGCTGAGCAAGATTACTAGTAACGCCAAGGTACAGCGTGCCATTGCGAATGCTCGTAAGAATGTAGACGGCTGGATGTTTGTTCATCGTAAGCTAGAGTCGCTGGGTTCCTGCGTTCGCAGGAACGACGAGCTAAACGTTGCGCCATGCCTTTATTGCATCAACTAGCATCCACACATCGACGAATCGGTTGTACAGCGGCACCGGTGAGATGCGGATCACGTCAGGTTCGCGCCAGTCGCCGATGATGCCGCGCTCGGTGAGATGGTCGAACAGTGCGCGTCCGTGTTCGCGACCGCCGAGCACCCGCAGCGACAGTTGGCATCCGCGTTGCGCCGTGTCGGTTGGCGTGACAATTTCCAGCGTGTCGGAAAGCTTTGCGGTGATCAGCGATTCCAGATAGCCGGTGAGGGCGATGGACTTTTCGCGCAGTCGCGACATGCCGGCATCGTGAAACACCTGCAGCGACGCCAGCAGAGGTGCGAGCGCGAGGATTGGTGGGTTGCTTAGTTGCCAGCCATCGGCACCCGGCGTCGGCACAAACTGCGGACCCATCCGGAAGCGTGTGTCCTGATCGTGTCCCCACCATCCGGAAAAACGTGGCAGATCGGCGCGCGCATGCCGCTCGTGGACGAAACATCCAGCGACTGCGCCCGGGCCGGAGTTGAGATATTTGTAACTGCACCAGACCGCGAAATCGGCGCCGCTGTCGTGCAGTTGCAACGGCAGGTTGCCGGCCGCATGGGCAAGATCGAAACCAACCGTGCAACCTTGCGCATGGGCCAGTCGCGCGATCTCGCCCAGATCAAACGCCTGACCCGTGCGGTATTGAACGCCCGGCCACAACACCAGCGCGATTCGGTGACCATGCTCGGCTAGCGCGCGTTCAATCGCACGCATGGACACGATGCCGCCTGGCTCGTCGGCTTCGAGCTCAATCAAGGCATGGGCAGGATCGATACCGTGGAATCGCAGCTGCGATTCAACCGCATAGCGATCGGACGGAAACGCGCCGGCTTCGATCAAAATCGCATTGCGACCTGCAACCGGCCGATAGAAGCTGACCATCATCAGATGCAAATTGGCGGTCAGCGAATTCATCGCCACCACTTCCTGCGGCTGCGCGCCGACCAATTCGGCCAGTTGCTCGCGCACGAAGGCGTGATAGGGCATCCACGGATGCCGGCCCTTGAAGTGCGCTTCGACACCGAGCCGCGCCCAGTCGTCGAGTTCGGCAATGACCGCATCGCGAACACTGCGTGGCTGCAGACCGAGCGAGTTGCCGCAAAAATACAGCTGCTCGGTGCGATCCGGATCAGCTGAAGGATTTTCCAGCGGCGGAATCAGGAATTCAGCACGAAACGCGCGCAGCGGATCGGCAGCGTCTAGCGCACTGGCGCCTTCTAGCGAATGACAATTGCTGAAGTCGTAATTCGAGGAATCGCTCATGCGGCCTCGAAGCGGTTGGCGGACAACCCCAGCCATTCCAGCGCTGTGCCGTTGAACAATCGCTCCTCGCCGGTGGCGTCGAGTTGCAATGCATGGATGCCTTGGCCAGGTTCCTGCTCGCCCAGAGGGAATGGATAATCGGTGCCCAACATCACCCTCGAAACGCCGACGGTGTCGATCAGATAACGCAGCGCGCGATCGTCGGCTACCCACGAATCGAAATACATGCGATCCAGATACTCGCGCGGATTGCGCGGGTTATCGGTAGCGACGAGGTCCGGACGCATCTTGAATCCGTGCTCGATGCGACCGATGGTGTAGGGGAATGCGCCGCCTCCGTGCGCCATGCACACGCGCAATTTCGGATGCCGTTCCAGCACGCCACCAAAGATCAGGCAGCACGCCGCGCGCGATTGTTCTGCTGGCATCCCGACCAACCACGGCAGCCAGTACTTGGGCATGCTGTCCTTGCCCATCATGTCCCACGGGTGCACCAGAATCGCGGCGCCCAATTCCTCGGCGGCGGCGAAGAACGGTTCAAGCTCGGGCGCATCCAGATTCCAATCGTTGACGTGCGAACCAATCTGCACGCCCTGCAGGTTGAGCTGATCCATGCAGCGCTCGAGTTCCTGCACCGCGAGCCGTGGCGACTGCATCGGCACCGTGCCGATTCCTGCGTAGTGCTTCGGATGATCGCGCACGATCCGCGCCATGTCGTCGTTCAACGACTGATGCAGTTCCAGCGCGTGATGCGGTTTGGCCCAGTAGCTGAACATCACCGGCACCGTGCTGATCACCTGCACCTGCACGCCAAAACGCTGGTAGTCAGCTACGCGCTCGTCCGCATCCCATGTCTTCGGCCAGATCTCGCGAAAAAACTTGCCATCCTTGTAGATGCGATGCCCGCCATCGCCGTGATGGATCACCGGAAACCGGTCATCGCCGTACTTGGTCGCAAGATCCGGCCAGTCGCGCGGAAGATAATGGGCGTGTACGTC
>JBBQQH010000035.1:0-32170 GCA_038216155.1 Lysobacterales bacterium | reverse complement strand
GCCGAAGCACATGGATGTGCGAGTGCCGCGCGAGGCATGAAGCCGATTGCGGCCGAAGCACAAGGATGTGCGAGTGCCGCGCGAGGCATGAAGCCGATAGCGGCCGAAGCACACGGATGTGCGAGTGCCGCGCGAGGCATGAAGCCGATAGCGGCCGAAGCAACGGATACGAGTGCCGCGCGAGGCATGAAGCGATAGCGGTCGCGCAATGCCGGCTGTTTCAACAGCACGCACGCGCGGTAATCTACGCAACTGGCCCGACCGATCGGGCAACGCATATAGGTCGACAACATGTTGCAGAAAATACGTGAATTGAGTTCCGGGTGGTTTGCCGGCGTGGTCCTTGGGGTGATCATCATCACGTTCGCCTTGTGGGGCATCCAGGGTTATTTCTCGGGTCAGACCGAAACGTACGCGGCGCGCATCACACTCAAGCCCGGCTGGTTCGGCACGGCGTTCGGTGCGAAGTACAAGGACATCAGTCAGGACGAATTCCGCAGACAATTCGAACAGGAACGCCAGCGTCAGCGCGATGAACTGAAGGATCGTTTCGATCCGATCAAGTTCGATGCCGTCGCCAACAAGCGCGAGGTCATGGATCACCTGATCCAGCGCGAATTGTTGACCGCAGCGGCGATGCGCGATGGAATTGCGGTGTCTGGGCAGCAGGTGTACGACGCAATCGCAGCGGAGCCCGCATTCCAGGTCGCAGGAAAATTCGACAGGAATCTCTACAAGGAAGTCCTCTCCGTCCAGAGTCCACCCAAGACGCCGACCGAATTCGAGGAATCCGTGCGTGGGGATCTGCTTTATCAAACCTTGCCGAACGAGATCTCGGCTTCGGGAATCGCATCGGCCGCCAATATCGACGATGCGCTTCGATTGAGCGAGCAAAAACGCGATCTGCGCTATCTCGAAGTGCCTGCTCCTGCGGATGCGACAGTGCCCAGCGATTCGGATCTGCAGGCGTGGTATCAGGCGCATATCGCGAGCTATCGCACCCCGGAGCAGGTTGCACTGGAATATCTCGACCTGGATGCCGCGACGTTGCAAGTGCCCACCACCGTTGACGATGCGACCTTGCATCAACGCTACGACGAACAGAAAAACCACTTCATCGAACCCGAGCAACGGCTGGCTTCGCACATCCTGATCAATGTCCCGGCGAACGCCGATGCGGCGACCGAGAAAGCTGCACAGGCCAAGGCCGCAGCGCTTGCCGTGCAGGCACGCACGCCTGGGGCGGATTTCGCAAAGCTTGCTCAAGTGAATTCGCAGGACGAAGGCTCGAAGAATCTCGGCGGCGATCTGGGCTGGTTGAGCCAGAGCGTGATCGAACAAAAAGCATTCGCGACCGCGCTATACGGATTGAAGCCGGGCGCCATCAGCGACCCGGTACGCACAGCCGAAGGCTGGCATGTCATCCAGTTGCGCGATGTGCGCCCGGGTCGACAGATTCCTTTCGAGGCCGCGCGTGCAGAGCTGGAGAAAAGCGAACTCAAGGATGGCCGCGAACGCCTCTACAACGATCGCTCCGGCAAACTCGTGGATCTCACCCTCAAGGATTCCACGACACTCGTTCCGGTCGCGCGCGAACTCGGGATGACCATCCAGAAAACGCCGCTGTTCACTGCAGCCGGCGGTACCGGTATCGCCGCCAACCCAGCCGTGATGCGCGCCGCGTTTTCAGCCTCGGTGTTGCAGGATGGCAACACCAGCGATCCGATCGAGATCGGCAAGAACCACGATCGCATGATCGTGATACGCGTTGCCCAGCATCTGCCGGCCAAGACCTTGTCGCTGGCGCAAGTGCACGATCGCGTGCTTGCTGATCTTCAATCCGATCGCCATGCGAAAACAGCGAAGGCGGCGGCGGATGCCTTGCTCGCGCGCGCGAACAAGGGCGAATCGCTCGATGCGCTCGCAATCGCTATCGGAGGCACGGTGCAGACCACCACCGCCGCGACCCGCAATCTCACTGCGCCATCGGTTGATCTGATTGCGGCCGGATTTCGGTTGCCGCGACCGGTGCAGGGCAAGCCGCTGCAACTCGGCGTCGCACAAGTGGCCGACGATCGCTACGCGCTCGTCGAGGCGACCAGGGTTGTCGATGGCGATTCCGGCACGGTGGATCCGTCTACGCGCACGACGATGCGTCAGCACTACGCGCAGATGCGCGGCGCTCTGGACACGCGCGCCTACGTCGATGCGCTGCGCCGCGAATTCCCGGTGAAAATTGCCGAGGATCGATTGTAGGAAGTTGACTGGATGATCTGACGTAAAGTCAGCTCATCGCTACTCATTCGAGCCCGGTCATGCCCAGAATGTTGTAACCGGAATCGACGTAAGTGACTTCGCCGGTGATCCCGGACGCGAGGTTCGAGCACAGGAACGCGGCGACGTTGCCGACTTCGTCGGTGGTCACGTTGCGGCGCAGCGGCGAATTCTGTTCGACATGATCGAGCATCTTGCGGATGTTGCCGACGCCTGCGGCTGCGAGGGTCTTGATCGGGCCGGCGGAAATCGCATTCACGCGGGTGCCTTCAGGGCCGAGGTTGTAGGCCAGATAGCGCACGCTCGATTCCAGGCTCGCTTTCGCAAGTCCCATCACGTTGTAGTTCATCAACGCGCGATCGGCGCCGAGGTAGGTGAGCGTCAGCAGAGCGCCATTGCGGCCTTGCATCATCGGTCGCGCGGCCTTGGCTAGCGCGGGAAAACTGTAGGCCGAGATATCGTGCGCGATCGCGAAGTTTGCGCGGGTCAGTCCATCGAGAAATCCGCCGGCCAGCGCCTCGCCGGGCGCGAAGCCGATCGAATGCACGAGGATATCGAGGCCATCCCAGTGTTTGCCGAGATCGACGAACAATTGCGTGATCTGCTCGTCGTTGCCCACATCGCAGGGCAGCACGAGGTTGGATCCGAACGCATGTGCGGCGTCCTCGACGCGCGACTTGAGCTTGTCGTTGACGTAGGTGAATGCGAGCTCCGCGCCTTCGCGATGCATCGCGCTGGCAATGCCGTATGCAATCGAGCGTTGGTTGAGTACGCCGGTGATCAGTGCGCGTTTGCCTTGCAGAAAACCCATGATGCCTCCGAGATGTGATGACCGATGCATCCAGTGCAGGGCGCTAGTGTGACTGCTGCGGATTCATGGTTCCAGCTTGATGGTTTGCCCAGGCCGTGGTGAACGATGCTGGCCGAGGTGATTCCACTTGCGCAGATCCTCGACACTCAGATGGTAACGCTGCGCGATCATTTCGAGCGTTTCGCCATGATCTACTACATGCGTGCGCACGTTCGCACCGTGCATCGCAGACAGCGGTGACGACGACGTCGCGGACGCTTCAGGTCCATCCATGGAAGCTGTCGATACAGGGGCAGGCGCGGGTCCAGTCGATTGCTCTGCCGCATTCGACCAGCGCGCCCGTGTGCTGGCCGGCACCAATAACATGCGTGGCGCACCAGCCACCACGCGCCCATTGCGATAACCGCGATTGAATGTCTTGAGTTCTTCCGCGTCGGTGCCGAGACGACGCGCGAGTTCATCCAGCGATGTGATGTCGGCCGGCATGGTGTACCGAATCCAGTGCGTAACCGGCAGCGTCGTCTGCAAGGGGATGGATTGACGTTGCGGTTGCGCGAGCAGGCAGGTCAGCGCGCGCATCTTGGAGACGTATTCGTAGGTGGTGTAGGCAAGGCCGTATGGACGGCGATACTTGATGGCGCCGATGCTGCGCTGCTGCAATTCGTCGGCGGGCATGGTCTTCATCAAACGGTACTCGCCGGAGTTGTACGCCATCGCAGTCAGTCGCCAGTCGTGGAACATCGCGTGAAGCTTGTCCAGATAAGTCAGTGCTGCGTCGGTGGAATCCAGTGCGGACAGGCGGCCGTCGTATCCGTCGTTGACGGTCGCGCCGTTGTTGCGCGAGGTCTCGTTGAGCATCTGCCACATGCCGGCCGCGCCGCCGAAGCTATGGGTATCCGGGCGATACCAGCTTTCAACGATTGGAATCAGCGCGAATTCGCCGGGCAGCTTGCGCTGTTCGAGTTCGTCCAGTACCACCAGCATCATCGGCAGCGTCGCCTGCACTTCATCGGCGAAATGCTGCGGATAGCCCGCATATTTGTGGCGCCAGCGCGTGTTGTTGGGGCCAATGATGCAGGTCGGCGTGCTCAGGCGCGCGCGCAGGCGATCGAGCACCTCACCGCTGGTCAGCACGTCGCCTTCGGCCGGCAGCGGTGCATTCGACGGCGCGGTGATCGGTGAGGAGATTTCCGATGGCAATTTCGACACCACGATCGGTGGCGCCGATTGCAGCGGGATCGGTTCGGAAACCGGAGTGGCATCGGCAATAGTTGGCGAGGCGCGCGTGGCGCCCGGAGGTTCGCAACCGGAAAGGGCCAGCGCCGCTGTCGCAAGCAGTGCCGCAAGAACCCATGGACGCGATATGCGGATCACGCGCGAAATCCGTCTTTCCAGCGCCGCAATGCTGCGAAGGTCTGCACGCGATCGGCGCAGGGCGCACCGATATGCCGATCGACCGACGCGCGAACGGTTGCTGCGTCAACGCGCAGGAATGGATTGCAGGCCAGTTCGCTAGCCAGCAGGCTTGGTACGGTCGGCAAGCCTTGTTCGCGCAACGCGCGCGCTTCGCGAAGACGATCCTGCAATGTGGAATTGTCCGGCTCGATCACGCTCGCGAACGCGCCATTCGACAGCGTGTATTCGTGTCCGCAACAAACTTCTGTGGCGGGCGGCAGCGCGGCAAGGCGATCCAGCGATGCGAGCATCTGATCCGGCGTGCCTTCGAACATGCGCCCGCAGCCGAGACTGAACAAGGTGTCGCCGCAAAAGACAATGCCGTTGCCGACGAAAGCGACGTGCGAACTGGTATGTCCATGCACTTCCAGCGTCGAGAATTGCAAGCCGAGTTCGGGAATGACGAAGCTGTCGCCGTCACTGACGCGATGCGTCGCGCAGCCGATGCGCGGATCGACCGGCGCGTAGCACGGCACATCGAAATGTTGCAGCAGTTGCTCGGCACCCCCGATATGGTCGGGATGATGATGGGTGAGCAGGATGGCGACTGGACGCAGGCCATCGGCAATCGCGGCGAATACGGGCGCTGAATCGCCGGGATCCACGATGATCGCCTGACCGTCGGCATCGGCCAGGGTCCAGATGTAGTTGTCCTCGAATGCTTCGATGGCGCGCAGCTTCAGCATGTGATGGGTGACCCCGGCGACCGATTGCCGCAAAATCAGCACCATGCCCGCTCTGCAATCCTCCCGTCAACCCACGAACCGCGCCGAGGCGACGCTATCCAGCGAAGCGATGCGCGCATTGTTGCGGCGCTGCCATCGCGATGCGGCGGCGGATGTGGCGCGTTTCAGTGGTCGCTACGGCCTGTTTGTGCAGCCGCATGCGGACGATGGCTATGCGTTTGTAGTGCCGAATCTGCACACGCGATTGCAGGTGCAGCGCGATGGCGACAGGTTCGATGGCGATCTGTGTTGCAGCGAATCGGCGATTCCCCTTCTCGATGACAGCATCGCGTTGATCTTCATGGCCTGCGCATTCGAGACCGCGCACGATGCGGTTGGCCTGGCAACGGAATGCGCGCGTGTGCTCGAGCCCGAAGGCACGCTGTTGATCCTTGGTCTGAATCCGTGGAGTCCTGCGCATCTGCGCTGGATGTCCGGAGGCCTGCGCGTGTGGTCGCCGGATGCGCTGCGCACGCTGCTGACCGGCCTCGGCTTGGAGATCATGGGCTGTCGTTATCTGGGCGCGCGCTGGTCCGCGAACGCAATGCCTGCGCTTGATGTCGGCGCAGCGCAAACGTTGGGGTCGGCGTTGCGCAGCGGATTTCTGCTCGAAGCGCGTCGCCGCGATCCGGGCGTGACACCACTGCGTGTGCAATCGGCCAATCTGCTATTGGGTGCCGGCGCGCGCGCTGGATCTGCGCGGATGCGGATAGGACGATGACACTGCGCACGGAAAACCAGGATTCCATGAAATCAGTCGAAATCCACACCGACGGTGCCTGCCTCGGCAACCCAGGCCCCGGCGGCTGGGGCGCGTTGCTGCGCTTTGCGGGTCGCGAACGCGAACTGTCCGGCGGCGATCCGGCGACCACCAACAATCGCATGGAGCTGATGGGCGCGATCATGGCGCTTGAGGCATTGACCGAGCCGTGCACCGCAGTTCTCCATACCGACTCGAAATACGTGCAGCAGGGCATCAGTGCATGGTTGCCGAATTGGCTGCGCAGGGGCTGGAAAACCAGCGGTGGCCAGATGGTGAAAAATCGCGACCTGTGGGAACGCCTGCATGCCGCCGCCGCTCGCCATCGCGTAGAGTGGCGCTGGGTGAAGGGACATGCCGGGCATCCCGAGAACGAGCGCGTGGATGCGCTCGCGCGCGATGCAGCCTTGCGTGCACAAACCAATGGAGCCACCGGATGACGCGACAGGTCGTGCTCGATACTGAAACCACGGGCCTGTCGTGGGAGAAGGGAAATCGCGTCGTGGAAATCGGCTGCGTCGAGCTTGTGCAACGACGCCCTACTGGCCGCCATTTCCAGCGCTATTTCAATCCCGGCCGCGACATGGAATTCGGTGCCCAGGAAGTCACCGGGCTCACTCTGGAATTTCTCTCCGACAAGCCGTGCTTCGGCGATGTCGTCGAGGAGTTTCTGGAGTTCATCGATGGCGCGGAACTGATCATCCACAACGCCGCGTTCGACGTCGGCTTCCTCGACAACGAACTGAATCTGCTGAATGTGGGTCACACGCGGCTGCGCGAACGCTGCGGAGTGCTTGATACGCTTGAACTGGCTCGGCAGCGTTTCCCGGGCCAGCGCAACAGTCTGGATGCGCTGTGCAAACGGCTTGGCGTGGACAATACCCAACGCACTTTGCACGGTGCGCTGCTGGATGCGCAATTGCTTGCCGAGGCTTACCTGCATCTCACTGCCGGCCAAGGCGATCTGGGTTTCGATGTCGTCATGACCAGCCAGAATGTCGGCCTGCGCGCGCGCGCCACGAGCGCACAAGCACGTCGCGTGGTGCGCGCCGATCCGGCCGAGTTGGCGCTGCACCGCGCACGTCTCGAGCGCATTGCGGTCGCCAGCGACCGTCGCTGCCTCTGGCAGGAAGAAGCGGCGTGAGTTTTATCGGCAGAAGCCGGTATGCCACGGCAGCGCCGAAACCGTCGCGTTCGCGGATCATTTTCGGCATCATCGCGGTTGGCGTGAGAGCGTCGTTCCGCGCACCGCGAGGTCTTGAGTGAGCTCATCGTCCACCGTCCTGCTGCATTCGGTCGATATCGCGATCCCGGGATACAAGATCCTGCGGCCGATCGGCGAGGGCGGCATGGCATCGGTGTTCCTGGCAGTGCAGGAATCGCTGGATCGCGAAGTCGCGCTGAAGGTAATGGCGCCGGCGCTGGCCGCGAACACGGAGTTCACCGAGCGCTTCCTCAAGGAAGGCCGGATCACCGCCAAGCTGCAGCACCAGAATCTGGTGACGGTGTACGACATCGGCACGCACGCCGGCGTGTACTATCTCGCCGCTGAATACATTCCCGGCGGGACCCTCAAGGAACGCATCGACGCCGGCGGGCTGAACGTTGGCGAGATCCTCGACATCATGGTCGAGATGGCGCGCGGTCTGGACTTTGCGCACCAGAAGGGCTTCGTCCATCGCGATGTCAAGCCCGGCAACATCCTGTTCCGCAAGGACGGCAGCGTCGTGCTGGCCGACTTCGGCATCGCCAAGGCGATGGATTCGAGTTCGAGTTCCACCGTCGTGGGCGCATCGATCGGCACGCCGGATTACATGAGCCCCGAACAGGCGCGCGCCGAACCCGTAGACGGTCGCTCGGATCTCTACAGCCTCGGCACGGTGTTGTACGAAATGCTGACCGGTGCGCCGCCGTACCAGGCTGCCGATCCGTTCACCGTCGCTCTGATGCACGTCACCCAGCCGGTTCCGCAGTTGCCGCCCGAATTCGCCTGGCTGCAGCCGTTGATCGACCGCACGATGGACAAGCAACCGAGCTCACGCGTGCAGACCGGCGCGAGTCTGGCCGAGGAAGTGCATCAGTTGCTGAGTAAATCTCCGGAAGGCGCGAGCACGCTCAGCAAGACCGCATCCAGGTCGTCGAACCGGATCAGCACGGGCGCGACGATGCAGCGTACGCGCGTGATCAATCGCGACGCTTCGCTTCCGCGCTGGTTGTGGCCGGCCGTGGCTGCGTTGGTGATCATTGTCGGGATCGTCCTGCGGATGCTGTTGCGGACGTCTGACGAATTGCCCCGTGCACAGGTCTTGCCAACCACGATGCAGCCAACAACCGTTGCATCCGGCGCCAGCGTTGCAATCGATGCCAGCGGGGCGGCAAATCCCGACATCATCCATCCCCAGACCATCGAAAACGCGTTGGGCGGCGACACCCAGCAAATGCTCGATCAAGCCGATGCCTACAAACAACATGGCATCACCAGCAAGGAAGACATCGGACGCAATCTGGTCGGGCCCGATGGCGCAAATGCCGTCGAGCTTTACGGCAAAGTCCTGCTGACCCAGCCTGACAACCAGCAGGCCAAGCATGGCTTGCAGGATATCGCAGCGTTTTATACGAGTTTTGCGCAGAGGACATGCGACGCGCAGCTCTACGACGCGTGCAAGACCAACGCCGAGAATGGCCTGCTTGCCGATCCGGACAACAGCGCATTGAAACAACTCGACAAGCGCGCCGACGACGCCTCGCGCGGGATCACGCCATCGACGCGTTGATGTTTCGATCATGGGGCAGAGGCGTGCAGCCCGCTACGAAGCCGCCAGTGACCGCTAAAGCTGCCTGACCAGGAGCACTGTCACGTTGTCGCTGCCGCCGCCATCGAGCGCCGCAGCGACGAGATGATCCACGCATTCCTGCGCGGAATAATTCGTCTGGGTGAGAATGCGACCGATTGCCGCGTTGTCCACTTCCTCTGTCAGGCCGTCACTGCACAGCAGCAATTGCATACCGGGGCGCAGTTCGCCGGTAATGCTCTCGACTTTCAGATTCTGCGGATCGGTCACGCCCAGCGCCTGGGTCACCACGTTGCGGTGCGGGTGGCTGCGCGCTTGCTCGGCTGTGATCGCGCCCTGATCGATCAGTTCCTGCACGTAGGAGTGATCCTGCGAGAGCTGGCAGAGCTGGCCGTTCCACAGATACACGCGGCTGTCGCCAACCCATGCGACCTCGAAGCGGTTGCCATCCAGCCGCGCCGCCGCGACCGTGGTGCCCATCGGCAGGCCCTCAGTGCGCAGCTTGGAATGACGGATGATTTCCTCATCCGCGATGCGGATCGAATCCACCAGCGATTTGCCGGCGCGCACATTGGTCACGATTGCCTCGCGCGCCACCGCGCTTGCGACCTCGCCGAATTCATGACCGCCCATGCCGTCGGCGACCAGCCACAGGCCCAACCCGGAGTCACCGTAATAGGTGTCTTCGTTGAGTTCGCGACGCAGACCGACATGGCTGAGATGGCCGAATTCGATCATGGAGCGCATCCGCTCGGCGGGTTGGGGCGGATCGTTGCGGTCATCTGCAGCGGATGATGCTTGGACAGTGGCGGCTTGCGCAAGCCCGATGCGTTCGATTGTAACTCCGGACATGCGGGATATCGGCGCAAATCTTGACCACAATCGTAAGTTACGAACGACATCAAAATTCCATCCGGAAGCCGAGCGAGATGTTGTTCTGGGTGATGTTGGATAAGCCAAGGGTCTTTTCGTAATAGATGAAACCCGATCGCCCGTGCGTGAACTGGAACGACAGTCCAAGGCCGAGCCGGAAAAAGTTGGTGTCGATTGAGTCGCCGCGCAACTGGAACGGCGTTGCTGTCGGATCCTGCAGGAAATACGCGTTGATGTTGTCCGGGTTATTCTCGAAATCGTGTTCCCACTCAAGTTCGGCGTGCGGTATCAACACCCCCCAACTATGACTGGAGGCGTAATTGATTTTCGCACCCAAGACGCTCGAAATGTCCTTGCTGCTGCGGCTAGCCACGACCAAACCCAAGCCATTGCCTGGCTGGTCGGACTGCAACACTTCCTGGTAACTGCCGAAGGCGGTGTGGGTGTAAGTGCCACGCAGATACGGTCCGAACGACAACGGGCCCTTGGAAAAATCGCGACCCAGGGTGAATGCACCGGCGAATGTATTGCCGCTGGAACTGGATGCGGCGGTCTGATTCACGGTGTCGGTACCGGTAGCGGTCGTCAATGCATAGATGATTCGGCGGGTGATGTCGTAGCTGTTGTTGCCATACGTCAGCACGCCGTCGAGGTACCAGTTGTCCTGGCGGAAGAACGACGAATACGCTGACAGGCTCCACCCGTGCGTGTCCAGACCACCGCCCACATTGTCCACGTTGCTGGAGTAGTTCGCGTAGCCCGCGCTGACACCGAAGATCGCATGGTCGTTGAATCGGTAGTCCACGCCAGCAGTGAGTCCGCCGGTGTGGAAACCATAGCCCGGGGTCACGTTGCGTGGATCGGCCGAACCGCTACCGAAGCTGCCGGTTGCGAAGAATCCCCACCGGTCGAATCCACCGCCGACTTCTGGTTTGTCGTTGAGGCCGAGCGCGGCCTGGGTGAGCGAACCGAATGGGACAGACCCGTTCGGCGTACTGAATGCCAGTCCGCCGAAGTGGTCGCCGCCGCTGCCGCTGCGTAGTGCGGCAAGGCGTGCCTTGATGTTATCGAACTGTGCGGTGGTGATTAGCACTGACGCGTTGGTCTGAATCAGAGCATCGTGCGGAAGCATCTGGTTGAGCGCATTTGCTACTTGGTCCGGATGCGATGCGGCCGCCGACGCGAGCGCTTGGCATTCATCCAGAAGACTTTGTTCAGCGCGAGTTCGCGTGGTCAGCCCAGCCAGCGCCGGGCACGCATGGTCGAGCGAATTGGCAACTGCGATTTCCGGTGGCGTGAGGCCGCCTAGACTCGCGAGACCGGCGTTCAACGCGAAGATTACCGGGCCTGCCGCTGGCGATGTGGACGATGCACTCACGCTCGCTGCGCCGGCTTGCTGCAAGGTCACTGAGTTAGTGGCTTTGCCATTGGCGTCGGTGAGCGACGTCGGGGTGGCGAGGGTTCCGTTTGCGGCGCTCCAGTTGATCGTCGCATTCGCGATCGGCACGCCGTTGTTTTTCAGTTGCACCACCAGCAGTGCCGACGGTGTGTTGAGGGGCAGCACCTGATTGTTGCCCGATACGATGGTGAGCGCCGGCGGAACCGGACCGACAACCGGGATATTAAGGCTTCCACTCACCCCGGACGGCAGTTCGTTCGAAGTCGCCGCGACATGGTCGACGAACAATCCTGCCGCGACATCGGCAGCGGTGATCGTGTGCGTGCCAGTCAGAATGCAGCTGCCAGCAGTCGCCACGCTTGTGCAACTGATCGAGTTGGGGATAGTGGACCCGGTCACCACGACATTGGTCAATGGCACGGTACCGGTATTACTCATTGTCGTTGTGACGGTCAATACATCGCCCAGCGTCACCGTGCCAGAACCATCGCCATCTGCATTGGAGGTCAGTGTCGGAGTGATCGCCATGGCAGGGCCGCCGCTACCGCCGCCGCTGCCGGCAAACTGCGTTGGAAGCTCGTTCGATGTCGCAGCGGCGTGGTCAATCACTTGTCCTGCGCTGACATCGGTTGCCGTCACGATGTGCGAGCTGTTCGCGACGCACGTCGTACCCATGGCAACGATGAGGCAGGATCTGCCAGTCATATTGAAGTCATCGGTGACGTGCACGCTGGTCAGTGGCACGCTGCCGGTGTTCGTCGCGGTGATCGTGAAATCCAGTTGATCGCCCTGCGTGACGGTTCCGCTGCTGTCGTTGTCGATGAATCCGGACTCCACGACCTGAAGGTTCATCGCTGCGCCAGATGCGCCAGCTGCGAACGCAGCGGAAGAACCAACCAGCCAAAACACAAGCAAGAGAATGGCGAGCCCAGCTCGGAGTGTCAAAAATCCAAACGAGCGGAACCCGCCGGGCATAAGTTTACGGATGCTTGCATGCGGGGCATGCGAAATGCTCATGACCTGACTTCGCGGTTGTCGTGGGATCGAATCATCTTTGAAAAACTCGCAGCGCTGAGTGCTTCACACGATCAGACAATGACGCAACGACGAGCTGGGCATTTGACGTTGCGAATCGACCATCCATACACATTTACCTTGTTACCAAGTCGAACACGGGTCTCGTAAGCACAGCTGACGACGGCAAGCCTATAGCCAGATCAGAATTCCATCCGGAAGCCGATCGACAAATTATCCTCGGTGGTGCCACTGCGACCGAGCGTCTTGTCGTACAGGATGAAACCCGAGCGCCCGTGCGGGAACACGAACGACATCCCAAGGCCGAGCCGGAAGAAATCGCTGTCCAGCGCATCGCCGGTGATCAGGATCGGAGTTCCGCTCGGGTCGTCGATGAAGAACGCGCGGAACGCATTCGGGTCGCTGCGGAATTCATGCTGCCATTCAAACTCTGCATGCGGAATCAGCACGCCCCAACCGGTGCTGTGGTTGTAGTCGATTTTCCCGCCCAGTACCGAAGCCACCGAGGTTTGCGTGCGCGAATCCACCCGCAGGCCCAGGCCACTGCCTGGCAATGCGGTGTTGAGTTGTTCATGGAATGCGTCGAAGTTCTGGTGGCTGTATTGCACCTTCCCGTAGAGCCCCGAGGCCCACGCCTTGCGGTTGAAATCGCGGCCGAAGGTGAGCGATCCACCCAGCGCATTGCCGCCCGAGGTCGCACGCGCCAGCTGATCCACGAACACCGTGCTGCCATCGGGTTGCGGCAGGGCAAAGCCGATGTGTCGGCGCGAATCGAAGTTGTTGTTGCTCCAGGTGAGCGAGCTATCCAGATACCAGTTGCTCTGCCGGTACCAAGTCGCATAACCGGACAGGCTCCAGCCATTCATGCTCAAGTCGCCTTGCCCACCATTCAGATTGGTGGTTTGCCTTGTGTAACCGAGCGCAGCGCCGAGCACCAGATTGCTGTTCTCCCGATAGTCCACTCCGAAGGTCAATCCGTGGATGTCAAGATTGTAGCCAGGCGTCGCGCCCTGGGCGTTGGCTTCCTGACGGCCGATCTGTCCGGAGGCAAACGCGCCCCAGCGTGAGAACGCCGTCGCATCGTCCTGCTTGGGTTTGTCGTTGACCCCCAGCAAGGCCGCACCGACGTCCGACAAGGGCAAGCTGCCATTGGTGCCGTTGAAGGACAGTCCGCTGAACGACGCGCCATGCGCACCACCGCGCAGCGCATTCATGCGCCCTGCAAGATTGTCGAATTGCGTGGTGGTCGCGGTGGCTGCAGTCTGGGTCTGGGTCTCGGCGACACTTGGCAGAAGTTGATGGATCGCGATGGCGGTGGCAGCCGTGGAAACGCCGCTGGACGCGTTCAGCGCGAGGCATTGATTCAACAGATCCTGCTGCTGTTGCGTGCGGTTCGGGATGCCCGACAACGC
This sequence comes from Lysobacterales bacterium, assembly GCA_038216155.1. GTDB lineage: Bacteria > Pseudomonadota > Gammaproteobacteria > Xanthomonadales > Xanthomonadaceae > SZAS-103. The sequence goes on along the minus strand of JBBQQH010000035.1, from coordinate 18,634 downwards.
CGTACACGCAGAATCGAGCGCCGCGCCGATTGACTGATCGTTGGTGGTAAGCGTCGGGATGGAGCTCAGCGTGGTGTTTTCGGAGAACGCGACTTGCGTTCCCGTGTATTGCGCGAAGCCGGCAAAGCTCGCCGTCACCGTGATCGCGCCGGTCGTGGTCGGCGTGATCGTCACGCTGGCCTTGCCGTTCGCATCGGTGCTGCTGCTGGTTGCCGACAACGTGCCACTGGTCGAACTCCAGTCGATGGTTTGCCCAACCAGCGGGGAGCCGCTGCCTTCGAGTTGGACGACGAGCGGCTGCGATGGCGTATTCGGCGCAATGACCTGCTTGTCGCCGGCAGCGATGGTCAGGACGCTCGAAACCAGGCTTCCAGATATCGTTTCAGTAAAGGTCGTGCTCGGGCCTCCGCCCGAAACTTGCGCGAGTACCTTCACTTTACCCGGGGTCAGGCCGAGGTCGACTTTGGTGCTGGCCTGGCCGGAGCCGTCGGTCATCGTCGAACTGACCGTGACGGTGGCGCTCCCGGAAACGACGGTAAAATTGATCGGCACGCCGGACAGCACAGGCGAACCCGGAGGTGGCTGGATGCGGACCACCAGATCAAGCGGCAGGCGGGTGCCTGGTGCGCCGGTCTGCGCATTACCGCTGATCCGCAGCAGCGCATTCGCGGTCACCGGGGTTTCGCTGAAGTCCACGAAGGCCAAGCCGCCAAACGCGGAGGCACGGATCGTGATCGGCGCGGTGGAATTGCCGTAAGTAAAGGAGATCGTGGCGTTACCGGAACTGTCTGTCGTGGTGGTGGATGTCGACAAGGTCGCCGAACCACTGGTCACCACCCAAGTCACGGTCTGGCCGGACAACGCAACGCCGGCTCCGTCCTTGAGTTGCGCGACCAACATCGCCGCTGCGGCCGTGCCGATCAAACCTGACTGACCGTTACCGCTGACTCTGCTCATGGTCGGCGCAAGGATGTTCTCGGTGAACTGCACGGACGCGCTGGGATCATCGGCGCGGGTCGCGGTCACGATGATTGGACCAAGCCCGGAACCGGTATTGATGACCCGGACGCCTGCAAGGCCGGCGCTGCTGGTGACGCTGGTCGTCGAGCTCAGGGTGGCGCCGCCGCTGGCGCTCCAGTTGATCGTCACCCCGGCCGCGTTATGACCATTGGTCTGCGCATACACCACCAATCGTTGCGGCAAAGGCGCATTCGGCGGGCCTGACTGGTTATCGCCACTCACGATGGTCAACGAGTTGGTGATGACCGAGTTGAGATGGAAGGTCTGGCTGAGACCGTTGTCGGTGCGGGTCGCGGTGATATCGACTGGGCCTGCGGTCGGCCCGAACTTGATGAAGGCGCGCGATTGTCCGGCCGCATTGGTGTTGCCGCCATTGCTGACGCTGGTGATGGTCGCATCGCCGCTGGTGACTGCCCAGTTAATCGGGATGTTCGCCTGCGGCGCGTTGCCCAGATCCGCCTCGACGACCAGCGGGTTTGCGACGCGCGTATTGGCCGATCCGGATTGTCCGTCGCCCGATACGATGTTCAGCGATGGTGCCGGCGGCTGGTTGACGTTGACTGTAAAGTGCACCGTAGCATCCGCTGCATCGGCGCGGGTCGCTGTCACGATGACCGGACCCGGCCCGGGACCGACATTGACCACCCGGATGCTGGCCACGCCATTCGCATCGGTAAAGCTCAGCGGTGCGCTCAAGGTGCCGCCGCCGCTCACGGTCCAGTGGATGCCGACACCGGCAACGTTCGCGCCGTCGTTGGTGGCATGGACAAGCAAAGGTTGCGCAAGCGGAGAATTGGCATTGGCCGACTGGCCATCGCCGCCCGCGTTGGTGAGTGTGTGCAGGATGGACGCAGTCGAGTGGCCGTTGCCGTTGTTGGCCGCCAGCGCGACGCCGGCACCGACCGCGACGATCGCACCGATCACCTCGGTTTTATTGATTCCGGAGGGCTTTACGCTGGCGTCGGCCACGTCAGCGGTGACGTTCACCTCATAACGGATGCTGATGTATGTCGCGCAAGCTGCGGTCGTACACGCGGGATTCTTCTGAGTCGTCGCGGTCACCACATAGCTGCCGGGTGTGACGGCATTGAACACGGTGGTCGCGATGCCGGCGTCGCCGGTGACCGATTGCGCGGAGGTCGTACTGCTGAGCGGAGTCAACGTGGCCTGCGCGGGGCCGGCCACGGTCCAGTCGATCTTTTGCCCGGCGACGCCTTGACCGTCGATTTTCTTGACCGCAGCCAAAGCGACATCCGCGCCGGCGCCGACGCTGGCGGGGCCGGCGTCCGGTTGCAAGGGAGTCAGCGTAGCGATCTGGGCGCTGCTGCCATCTGCGGCGAGTGAAACCTGCCCGAGCATGGAACCGGCCAGCAACAGTGCGCCGAGCGCGCATCGCAACAAACGCCATCCAGGAGCGATGGATGTGCGGACGCTGATACGTCGATTGCTCATGATCTTGATCCCCTGATATTCGTTGGTTCTCGACGCAGCCCAATGCGCCGGTTTATTCCGTGTTCGCCCAGCAGTCACGCCGAAAACATGTTGCGCGATTGATGTGATGCCAATCCTGTCGTGGGCGGTTTTGCTTCCCCACGCCATCTACTATGAACTAAACCACGCCCGGCGGAGCATGGCTAGCCCGTTGGTCGGTAATGTGACATCTGCTGTGGCGCCGATAATGCACGATCGCGCACTCGTGGAATTCGCGAGGTTGCATGGTTGCGCCGATTCACGGCAAAGCGACAGAGCAGGCGCGATCCATGCGCTTGCAGAACCTGGATCATGATTGCGTGATCGCGGATTGCACGATCGCGGACAGGCGGCACTACCCCGATGCACAAGCGCATGGCTTTTCTCCCCCGATCCAGCTATATACTGCGCGCACCCAGTATAGCGGCTCGCGCGCCGCTGCAAGGGTCGGCGCGAGCTGCGAAACTCTTCTTGGAGCTTCGTATCATGACTTCGCCCATCCCGTGTCCGGTCTTCCTTAGGTTTGCCGTTTTAGTCGCCACGATCGGCTTCATCGTCGGTTCCGGCATTTCCGCGCCAGTCGCGCATGCGCAAACCGTGCGCAATGCCGAAGACCTGCTGGTGGTCGATTGCCTGTTGCCGGGTCAGATCCGCCGACTCGGCGCCATGTCCACATTCATGAGCGCGCGCAGACCGGTGCGCACGACCCAGGCCGACTGCCAGATTCGCGGCGGCGAATACGTTTCCTTCGACCGCGCCAATTACCAGACCGCGTTGAAGGTATGGATGGAATCGGCGATGACCGGCGACGTCGAAGCGATGAATTACGTCGGCGAGATATACCTGAAAGGCCTCGGCACCGATCCGGATTACGCGCTCGCCCAGGTCTGGTTCAAGAAAGCTGCCGACAAGGGCAACAGCCGCGCCAAGATCAATCTCGGCTTCATGTACGAGGAAGGACTCGGCGTCGACAAGGACATGACCAAGGCGCTGAATCTTTATCGCGAAGCATCAGGGGTTACCGGCGATGACTTGATTTTCGAATCCACCGTGCAACTGCAGTTGCAGGCCAAGGACAGCCAGATCACCGAACTCAAGCAGAGCGTTGCAACCGAACACGCGACCTCCGAACAATTGCGCGAACAGGTCAAGCAGTTGCAGTCGCAACTTGATCAGCACAAGCAGGCACTGGAATCCAGGCAGAGCGAGTTGAACGATACCCAGGCGAAACTCGAAAAAGCGCGCGCCGCCATCGGCGTGGACAATAGCCAGATCGAACAGGCGCGTGCGCAGGTGCAGAGCAGTTCCGACGCGCTTGCCGATGCGCAGAACGGCGACAACGCTGCTGCGAATGCCGCCGAAATCGCCAAACTCAAAGCGCAACTCGCCAGCCAGCGCAAACAGTTCGATGCGCGGATCAGAAACATGCAGGTGCGCGCGCCGACCAAGAGCAAGCAGGACTGGGAATTGATGAAGCTGCTCGAAAACCAGATGGTGGACAAGCAGACCGAAGTGCGCCAGCAGACTCGCGCCATCGCTTCGTTGCAGCAGCGCATTGGTAGCGGCACGTCAGGTTCGGGGCCGGTGCTCGCCGGATCGTTGGTGATGATCGAACCGCAGGTGTTCGCGACGCGTGGCAAGAACACCGCCGTGGTGCGTGGCGCTCCCGGTCCGCACGAGTTGATCGGTCGCGTGACCCAGCCGCAGGCGGTGACGCAGGTGACAGTGAACGACAAGCCAGTCGCTGTGGGCGCAAATGGCGCATTCAAGGCGCAGGTGGATGTGCCTGCCGGTGGCGCGAGCGTGCAAGTCGCGGCGACCACCAAGGCCGGCGGTCGCTACGCAATGGATTTCAATCTGATCGCGCAAGCTGGCGGCGGTGCGCAGGCCAGTTCCGGAAGCACCGGCGGCGTCGGTGCGGTTCCGGCGAATGTCCGCCTGGGCAACAACTACGCGGTGATCATCGGCAACAACAATTATCAGGATGCGGCATACCCGACCCTGCAAAGCGCGGTCAGCGACGCCACCGCAGTATCGCAAGTGCTCAAGACGCGTTATGGATTCCAGACCACGCTGCTGCCCAACGCATCGCGGCTCGAGATACTGACCGCGCTCAATAACATGCGTGAGAAACTCGGCCCCGACGACAATCTGCTGATCTACTTTGCCGGCCACGGCGAATTGCAGGGACGCCAGGGATACTGGATACCGGTGGATGCGAAGGCCAGTACCGCGACCACCTGGATTTCCAATGCCGCGATCAGCGACATCCTGACCACGATCAAGTCGCGCCATGTGCTGGTGGTCGCCGACTCGTGCTACTCCGGCACGTTGTCGCGTTCGGCGGTGCCGAGCTTCGACACCGGGGCGCTGTCGTCGGACAAGTGGACGGCGTGGGTCGAGAAGATGCTCAGCGGTAAATCGCGCACCGCATTGACCTCGGGTGGCGTGCAACCGGTTCCGGATACGGGCAGCGGCAAGCATTCCTATTTCACCCGCGCGTTCCTCAACGTGCTGCAGGACAACAACCGCATGCTCGAAGCGCGACGGTTGTATCGTGAAGTGTCGAGCTCGCTTGCACTGGCGGCAATCGATTCGCCGATCGCGCAATCGCCCGGCTATGCGCCGATCCAGTTCGCCGGCCACGAAAGCGGTGATTTCTTCTTCGTGCCCAAGGGCGCGCGGACTGCCGCTGCGCATGCGATATCTCATCATGCTCCGCAGCAATTGCTTGCGACGAATGTGATGCCACAGCCAGTACTGTAAGCAGCGATTTGACTGCGCGAAAGACAAGGGGCTTCGGCCCCTTAGTCCTGACTGGCGTTTGCGGAAGTGCTGTCCAGGCTATTGAGTTGTGCATCGTGCCGATTGAACGATGCGAATCCAAAAAACACAGCCGCAAATCGTGCGATAGGCGGCTGTGTTTCTGACTTCGGCTTAGACCACCAGACAACGGTCGTTCAGAACAACGAGCGCAAATCCAGTACGCCCGAAAGCGCCGAATCCTGCAACCGGATGACGCCGTTGATGTTGTTGCCATAACGCGAACGCGTGTAATAGCCATCCTCATAACCGCGACGGAATCCTTGACGGAAGTAATAGTTGTAGTCTTCCTGACTCACGTAATAGCCCTCGTAACCGAAAGTCGCGTCCTGATACGCGAATGAATCGCGATAATCGTAGCGATAGCGATCCGCGCGATCGGCGCGACCGGCTTCCAGCCCTTCCGCATAGCCGGCATTGGCCGCCTGTCGAAGGTGATTCGCGCCGTATTCGTTGATCTGGTACGAACGACCGTCACGGTAATAGCTGTAGATTGGAGCGCTGTAGAAGTACGGATCGTTTTCGTAATCGAAACGTCGACTCTGCAACGCTGCTCTTTGCTGTTGCAGGCGCTCGAAATATTGCTGCTGGAAACGGTACTGCGCGTTGCGGTGTTCGGCCTGCAGCTTCTGCGCGAGACGGCGCGAGACATCCTGTTGCTGATCAAGACGGCGTTGGTACGCCGCGACACGCTGTTTCTGCTGATTGATCCGCTCTTGCTGGGCCTGCTGGGTCAAGCGCTGTTGTTGCTTTTGTCTGACTTGCTGTTGCTGCCTGTTCTCCTGCTGTTGTTGCTGTCTGGACTGTTGCAACTGCGCCTGCGCCTGTGCGCTTGCCGCCGTGCGCTGATCTGCCTGCGCTTTTGTTTGCTGATCCCGCGCTCGCATCTGCGCCGCACGAGCCTGTTCCTGAGCCTTCGCCTGATCGCGCTGTTCGATGCGCGCTTGCTCGGCTGGCGGAACCATTTTCTCGTTGCTCTTCTGGATTTCATGCTGATTTTGCGCGCGCGCGCTATCAGCCTGTTGGGTTGCGGCCGCGCTCGCCGCGTCAGTCCGGTTCGGCATGGCATCCTGCTGTTTCTGCATCGCCTGCTGACGCTCGGCACGTGCCTGTTGGCGATCGGCGCGCGTTTGCGCAGCGTTTTGCTGCTGGTTATTTTCCTGCGCCGACTTTTGCTGCGCCATCCTTGCCTGTTTGCGATCGTCCTGTTTCTTTTGCGCTTCGGCCTTTTGCGCTTCCGTTTTCGGCTGGTCACCTTGTTGTTGATCCTGCGCGAAGAGCGGTGCGCTGGCGCTCACGCACACGATTGCAGCAATCAATGTCGCAAGCAGTTTTTGGTTGGGGCGTGCAATGCTCATGGTCGGTTCTCCGTTAAGTTGTGGTGATAAGTTGTGCTGAGCTCTGTGATGATTCCTGCGACGTAAGCGACTCCTCTGTCCAAGCGTGTGTCACTACGCGCGGCGGCCAACCTGGCAACTCGGTGACAGCAGGCAATAATTCCGCTGAACGCGGGATGATCGCGCACCCATAAATCGACCATATTGCTCAATGCGGAAGCTCGCGTTCATCTGCCAGCCGGATTGAAGCAGCGTTGGTGGTCAGCAGTTTCTCGCGCGATGCGTGCCTGTCACGTTTCAGCGCAAACGCGAAGGATGCAGTTCCCAGCGACCTCGCGCTGCGCGGCGCAGCCGCCCTTGACTAAACACATAACGGCCGTCCGCTCCGGCTTTCACGGGCGCCTCGGACACGACGAGCGCATCGGGCCGCTTGCTGAGACTCAACGCGGTGTACACGAATTCGCCGGGCCACAGACGCTCATCGGCCTGGGCGAAACTCGCGCGCAGCTTCACCGTGCTCGTCGCAGGATCGATCGCATTGTCCACGAACGACAATTGCCCGCTGTCTTCCCATCGATGCCAGTGCCGGCCGCCTGCACTGCCAGAGCGCCCTTGATCAGCGCATGGATGTTGGCGTAGTCGTGTGCCAGCCTGTCTCATCGGCGTTGACCTGGTCGACTTTCACGCTAGCCGCAGCCGCAGCCGCAGCCGCTCGTAGGCGGTAACGTATTGCTGCATATGATCGGCAGAGATGCAGTGTTGCGCCCGATCGGCCTGTAGCGATCGACCCGTAAACCGGCAAGTGCGCGCATTGTGCATGTTGCTCGAATATCGAATCCATCATGTGCCAGATATCAGCTTGTGGAAGGCCCACATTGAGCCGCAAGTCTTGCTAGAGTACCTGGCGTTTCATGTCGCTAACGCCCGTCATCGCTTGCGGATGCCGCACGACCATCACAAGGATCGCGAAGATGCGACAAACATATAGACCATTGGCCTTCGTCGTCGTGGCTGCCCTCGCAGGCTGCGCATCGGTACCGAAGCTGCATGCTTCAGTCTCTGCGCATACGACAGATTCGACGGTCGATGCAACGACTGTCGCGCATGCCATACGGCTCTGCCGCACTCAACTGGCCGAACTTCAGCAGCAACTCGGCCAGCCAACTCGCGACGGCATCGTGCACAAACAGCGCATTGTGAGCTGGATCGTCCAATGGGACGCGCCGACGCGCTATCTGGCGGTGCTGATCAATGCGCAAAATACTGTCGTTGATCTGTACTGGAATGTACCCTCGGAAATCCCGTGGAACCCGACTGATCAGTGCCTGGCGCCTTAGACCCACGAATCGGATGCGTTGTCAGCAAGAAACGGAATGGAATCGCAGGAGCAACTGACGGTCTGGACGATCGGCCACTCGACGCGGCCACTGGACGCATTTTTCGAATTGCTTAAACGCGATCGCATCGAAGCGATTGCCGACGTGCGTCGCTTTCCGGGTTCACGCCGTCATCCGCACTACTGCAGCGACATCTTGGCGGCGACGCTCGCCGAACATGCGATCAGTTACCGCTGGATGCCTGAGCTCGGTGGACGTCGGCGGCCGATTCCGGACTCGCCGAATGGAGTGTGGAAGAACGCGGCGTTTCGCGGCTACGCCGACTATATGCAGACCGCAGAATTTGCCGCAGCATTCGCCGATCTGCTCGTTTTCGCCGCGCGCCAGCGCAACTGCCTGATGTGCGCCGAAGCGGTGTGGTGGCGCTGTCACCGCTCGATGATTTCCGACGACCTCAAATCGCGCGGCATCCGCGTGCTGCACATCATGGACGGCAAAACATCGGAGCATCCTTACACCGCGCCCGCACGCATCGTCGATGGTCTACTGACGTATGCGGATGCGTCGAAGTTCCTCTGATGCCATTCATGGAGGTCATCCGACGCACGAAAATGTGGATGCATGTTGGAAATTCGTCGCATGGACGAATTTCTTTACGAAACGTTTTTCATGACCGTTTTTCTTGCCTCAGTCGGCGAACTCCATTGGATTCGGCCGATCGATGGGGGTCTTGTCATTGGAGAATGAGTTACGCATTGTGTTCGACGATTCGGCACCAACTGTTCCAGCGTATGCAATCAGTCGCCTTGGTGAACGATTCTTCCGCGTCGAATCGTCGCGTAACCGGAAACTCGGAGGAGCAGGACTGGGATTGGCGCTGTGCAGGCAAATCGTGGATGCGCACGATGGGCGTCTCGAGTTTGCTCCGTCGCCATCGGGCGGACTACGCGCCACCATCGTGTTGAAGCTGGACTGAGATGAGCGCAACCATTCTCATCGTCGAAGACGAAAGCGATCTGGCAGCCATCATTGCCGACTATGTCACCGCAGCGGGTTACGAGGCCGCAGTGATCGCCGATGGACACGATGTGTTGGCGAGCGTGCAGCGCACAACCTGCAGGCCTGATCGTGCTGGACATCATGCTGCCAGGCCTGGATGGCATCGCACTGTGCAAGGCCGTGCGCGGGTTTTCCGAGGTGCCCATGATCATGGTGACAGCGAAGGTCGAGGAGATCGATCGGTTGCTGGGACTGGAAGTCGGCGCCGACGACTATCTGTGCAAGCCGTTCAGTCCGCGTGAACTGATCGCGCGCATCAAGGCCATCCTGCGCCGGCATCGCAGTCCAGACGACGAGGACAGGCAGGTCATCGAAGTCGATGAGTCCACGCGCACGGTGCGCATCCGCTCGCAAGCGCTGGACCTGACGCCGACCGAATACAGCCTGTTCGCAGCGATGGCGAAACGGCCTGGAACGATCCACGCGCGCGCGCAGTTGCTGAATGTCGCGCTACGGCTTCGCGCACATCCAGCGCCTGCACGGCGACATCGGCTACATCGACCTGCACCAAGTCTCGCGACCGGGTTCGGTTGAGGCCGAGCGGATTGCGGCTGCGACGACGCTGATGGCCGATACCAAGGCGCTGATCATCGACTTGCGCGAGTGCGGCGGCGGCGATCCGGAAGCCGTGATGCTGTTCGCGAGCTATTTCTACGACAAGCGCACCCACCTCAACGACATCTACTGGCGCGACGGAAACCGCATCGAGCAACGGTGGACGACCGATAGCGTTCCCGGCAAGCGGTACGGCGAGGCGCGCAAGCTGTACATCCTGACCAGCGAAGAGACGTTTTCAGCTGGCGAAGACTTCGCCTATGCACTGAAGAACAACGGGCGCGCGACGCTGGTCGGCGAGACGACGGGCGGTGGCGCGCATCCGGGCGACCCGCATCGCATCGGCGCGCACTTCATGATGTTCGTGCCGAATGGCCGTGCGATCAATCCGGTCACGCACACCGATTGGGAAGGCGTCGGCGTTGCGCCGAACGTGGAAACGTCGGCAAAGAAGTCGCTTGATGCCGCGCAGATCACCATCCTGAAAGACCTGATCGCGACCGAGACGGATACCGACTGGAAGCAGAAGTTGCAGCACACGCTTTCCGACCTGGAGTGATGGCTGGTGCTGCCAATGTCCGGAAGAAAGCAACAGCAGGCACAGGATACTGGCGTTCGCAGCGACAGCTTGCCGTGATTGCGAACGATCATTCAATAAGCTTGCGTCGTCGGCGTCATGCGCGCTGTCGCATCGATGGTGACGCTCGCCTTCTCGGTCATCAGTTGCGCCTGCCCATCCTGGATCAGGCATTGCAGCTGCATGTTGCGATCGGCGAGGGCTGCCAGCGCTTGCACGGTGGCGGCGGGAATGTCGATCACGGTGAGGTTCTTCAGGCGTGCAAGACCGCCCGCGATCTTGTTCCACCAGATATCGAAGCCGCGGCCGCTGTAGCCGATCACCACGACCTGTCGCGCGCGTCCGCAGGCCTTGCGGATGCGTTGTTCGTCGGGCTGGCCGAGGTCGATCCATTGCTCGATCTCGCCGGTGAGCGATTTGCGCCACAGATCGGGTTCGTCATCGGTACTCAACCCGCGCCCGAACTCCAGCCGTTCATCCGCGTGCAGCGCGAATGCGAGCAACCGCACCATCAGCCGCTCGTCGGTCTCCGACGGATGCCGCGCCAGCGTAAGCGCATGTGTCGCATAGTAGTGGCGATCCATGTCGCTGACAGAAAGTTCGGCTTTGTAGATGGTCGCCTTCGGTGACATGTGCGTCCTTGCGTGGGATGGGTTTGCGGACAGCTGGAAACGGGTACGAGAGTAGACGTGCCTGCGCTGACGTTGCTGGAAGCGAGCGAAGCTTTCAAGGCTAAAGGATAGCCAGCAGTCCGAACCACGCGATGCCAAGCGCGCTCGACGCCAACAGGACCACCAGCGTCGGCCACTTCATGACAAAGGTGAATGCCATGGCCAATAGCGTGAGTAGCAGCGCCGGGTAATGGATCGATGCGAGGATCGGCAAGTCGATGCGCGCGCCGAGCAGGTCGCGCGATACCACGCTGGCGAACAGGAAATGGATTGCGAACCAGAACGCCAGGCTGGCGATCACGCCGACGATGGCGGCGGTGACTGCAGCCAGCGATGCATTCAACGCCGCGTTGCCGCGCAAGCGCTCGATGAAAGGCGCTCCGACGAAGATCCACAGGAAACATGGCACGAACGTGACCCACGTCGTGAGGATGCCGCCCAGGGTTCCAGCGAGCAGTGGCGTGAGGCCGGTCGCGCCTCTATATGCGCCCATGAAGCCCACGAACTGGGTGACCATGATGAGCGGGCCCGGTGTCGTCTCGGCCATGCCCAGCCCATCGAGCATCTCGCCCGGTGCGAGCCAGTGATAGTGCGTGACGGCCTGCTGCGCGACATAGGCAAGCACGGCGTACGCGCCGCCGAACGTCACCACGGCCATCTTCGAGAAAAACAACGCGATGTCGCGGAAGGTGTTCGACGGCTCCGTGAAAGCCAGCAGGAGACCAACTGGCACCAACCACGCCAGAAGCAACATCAGGCCGATCCGGAACGACCACGCAAGGTTGGGCTTTGCGTGCGACGGGATGCCTTCGCCAAGCGCCGAATCCGCATCGGCGAATGTCTTGCCGCCAGCCGGTCCATGCCCCGATGTGGCAACACTGCGCATGCCCATGCGACTGCCTGCAAAGCCGATGACTCCGGCACCGAGCACGATGAATGGGAATGGCACGCTGAAGACTGCGATCGCCACGAAGGCGCAGACCGCCAACGCGCGCATCGCCGGTGTTGCGAGCGCCCGCTTGCCGACCCGGATAACGGCCTGCACAACGATCGCGAGGACGGCAGCTTTCAGGCCGAAGAACAACGCCGCGACGATGCCGACCTTGCCGTACAGCGCGTACATCCACGACAGCGCCATGATCGCGATGAAACCGGGCAGCACGAACAGAGAGCCAGCGACCAATCCGCCCTTGGTCTTGTGGAGGAGCCAGCCGATGTAGATCGCGAGTTGCTGCGCTTCCGGCCCCGGCAGCAGCATGCAATAGCTGAGCGCATGCAGGAAGCGCTGTTCGCCGATCCATTTCTTTTCCTCGACGAGGATGCGATGCATCACCGCGATCTGGCCGGCGGGACCGCCAAAGCTTAGTAACGCGATGCGGGCCCATACGCGGGTCGCAGCACCAAATCCGATGCCATGGTCGCCTTTCCCGGACACAACTCCGATGGCATGTGTGATCTTTTCCATCGGGCCGGATGGTGTCCTCGTGGGTAGCGTGCATCATAGGCTCGCCGCTGGCAGCCATGGTCGTTATCCACATGCGACCGTGCGTTTTATGCCTTCCCTGGAGCAAGATGATGCGCATGGATTGAAAGAGCATGGCTTCGCGGTGACGATGCCGGATCGCAGTCGCGACGTGCAACCGCTGGTGCTGGGTAGCCTGGAATTAGTTTGAACGCACTACGGGATCCGATCCCAATCGCACTTTGTTTCCGTCCCAAGGAAAACCAGATGTCGCACTACGCTCCGCCGTTGCTCGACATGCAGTTTGGCCGAAACCGAACTGCGCAAGCCACCCGGCATCACGGCCGTCGCCAGCGCTCGCGACATTCTTTCATTCACGGCGGTTGAACCCCAAATTTGCCGGCCACGGATGGCGGAAATGCCGATGAACCGACGGAGCGGTTCCATCCAGGAGGAATTTCAGATGGAAAAAAAGCGGCAGCCGAAGCTGCCGCATCCAATTTTGTACGTCCAGCGAATTAGCGCTGAAACGAATCTCAGGCCGCTGCGTCTTTCAACTTTTTCAGTGGGCGGATTTTGACCTTGGTGGTGGCCGGCTTGGCGGCGAACCACTGCTCTTCTTTCGTGAACGGATTGATGCCCTTGCGCTTCGGCTTGGCCGGCACGCTGACCGCAGAAATTTTCAGCAGCCCCGGCAGCGTGAACGAGCCGGCTCCCTTCTTGTGGACGGAGCCCGCCACTGCGCCTTCGAGCGCGGCAAACACGGCCCGCACATCCTTGGCCGCGACGCCGCTGGTTTCGGCAACGTGCGCTACCAGACCGGATTTGCTCAAGGCGTCCTTGATCGGCTTGTGCGCCGTGGACATGGACGTGGACGCCGACTTGCCCTTTGCTGTCTTATTGGTCGCCATGGATTCCCCGCATAGTTTGAGTGGATGGATCGAATGCCTCTCGGCGCTACGAATGTACGGGAAGTCTGCGGCGTAGCCAACTTGTTACGTGCGAAATTGTGCTTTGCGCACGCAATTTCGTTCAAATATTGCGTTTTCGACGCTGCGACAGCTCGATCAACGGGTTATTCGCCCAGCATGAACCAGTCAAGCCGCCCTTGTAGCTTGATTTCAGACGGCGCAAAAATTGCTGCTTCACGGATACGGCAGCCACAGCCAGCGAGTGAATTTCAGTTCGAACAGATCATCAGGCGCAGGCGGCGTTTGCTGAACAACCTGCAAATACACATTCGCAGATTTGACCTCATGGGCATGTTCGGACGGTAGGCTATGACCAATCGTTACCAAGGAGAGGTGGCATGAGCGGAGAGATAGACAACATATTGCAACAGCTTATCGGATCCGGTTCCGGTCCTGTGTCCAATTCCGCACAAGAGCAATTCCATCAAGTCGCTCAATCGACGCCGCCGGAGTTGCTGAGTCAGGGGCTATCCGCCGCGTTCAACTCGGATCAAACATCTTCCTTTGGGGAAATGATCGGATCCATGTTCGGGCAGGCCAATGCCCAGCAAAAGTCAGGGATCGTGAATCGCTTGCTTGCGGGGCTTGGTCCAGCGGCTGCTGGCGTGATGACACAGTTGGGACTGACGCACACCGAAGGCGCCGCGACGCCGGCGCTGTCAACCGAGCAGGCCGGTCAGATATCCACTGCGCAGGTGCAGCAGATCGCCACGCACGCACAAAACGCCAATCCCGGCATTGTCGAATCGATGAGTCATTTTTATGCACAACATCCGGTCCTGGTGAAATCCTTGGGCGCGGTCGCCTTGTCGATCATTCTTGGAAAGATCCGCAACCGGTAGTTCACCTTTCAATTCAATGCGGCTGCAGGCGCACGTTTGCATTGGTGCGCGTGACAACGATGATGCCGAGACACTTATGTCCCGCAAAGAAGCTGCAGGCTTTACTTCACCGACTATTTTTGCTCGTCACAAAATTCCACACAGGAGCAACATGCCATGGACGCCATTCAATTGCTGAAGAAAGATCACGCGACAGTACGCGCGCTGCTCAAGGAGTTGGACGCAACAACCATTCGTGCAGCGAAAAAACGCACCGACCTGCTGGCAAAAGTTGGCAAGGAGATCCGGATTCATGCGCGTATCGAGGAGGAAATCTTCTATCCGGCCTTCAAAGCGGCGGGCAAGAAAGGGGACGATGCGAAGATGTTTTACGAAGCCACGGAGGAACATCGCGCCGCAGGCGATCTGGTATTGCCAGACCTTGAAGGCACGGACGTCGCTTCCGAGAAATTCAGTGGACGCGCCAAGGTGCTCAAGGAACTGATTGAACACCACGCCAAGGAAGAAGAGAAGGAAATGTTCCCGCGCGCCAAAACGCTGCTTTCCAAACAGGAGTTAGCAGACTTGGGAGATGCGATGCAGGCGCGCAAAATCGAGCTGGGTGCCAAGCCGACACCAACCAAAGCCCGTAAAAATTCTGCTCGCCCGAAGGTGGGATAGGCAGCGGCGCGAGTTGATCGCGCCGAACGGCGATCAACGGCTGACCCTGCGCGACTCGCCAGGGCGCGTCGGAAAAAGGCGATGAAATCGGCTGATCGCTTTTGATGGAAGTATGTGAATCCACGGCCAGGAAGGCCGCACCACTGACAGGGGACACAACATGGACGAGCCACGGCCTATTTCACGCGCTGTCGAGGTTGGCGCGGTGATGTTGAAGTACCGCAATGCCGGAATCTTCAGTACGGTCGATCCGGACGACCCGTTGCTGCAGGAGGCCAAATCGCAAAACATCCCCGAGGGAAAGCCCGAGGAATTCGTCAAGGATCTCGAGGCGCTGGGTCCGACTTTTGTCAAGATCGGACAAGGGCTGTCAACCCGGCCGGATTTCGTGCCGCAACCCTACATCGATGCGCTGGAGCGGATGCAGGACGATGTCGCCCCGCTGCCATTCGACCAGATCCGCGAGGTGATCGAATCCGAGCTCGGCGTCCGGCTGAGCAAGATGTTCGCGACTTTCGACGAAAAACCGATTGCAGCCGCGTCGCTTGCGCAGGTTCATTCTGCAACGCTGCGCGACGGACGCGCAGTGGCCGTGAAAGTACAGCGCCCCGATATCGCAGCCGGCATTCGCGACGATCTGGATCTATTGGCGTCGCTGGCCGGGAAAGCGGACAAGTTCAGCGATACCGGTCGCCGAGTCGGCTTCACCGACTGGGTCGGCGAATTCCGCAAGAGCCTGGTCGCGGAACTCGACTATCGCGCCGAAGCGGATAACCTGGAAACCTTCGCAAAAAACCTGGCCGATTATCCGAATCTGTTCGTGCCCAAGTTCCTGCCGGATTTTTCGACTGGACGCGTCCTGACAATGGAGATGATCAAGGGCCAGAAGGTGACCAAAGTCTCCGAGTTGCGCCGCTTGGAACAGCCACTGACAGAAGTCGCATCCGAGTTGATGCGTGCGTATCTCGATCAGATTTTCGTACATGGATTGATCCAGGCTGATCCGCATCCGGGCAACTTTCTCCTCACAAGGGAAAACCAGCTCGCCTTGCTGGATCTTGGAATGGTTGCGCATATTGCGCCGCGTCTGCGCGATCGGTTGCTCAAGCTCATGTTGGCCACCGTGGACGGGCGCGGTGAGGATGCGGCCGAGTCGGCGATCGCACTGGGGACTCGTCTTGAAGACTTCGACGAGCGCGCGTTCGTGCGCGACACCAGCCAAATGGTGGCGCAGTACGCATCGGCGTCGAATCCCTGTACGACGTCCGACGGACGCCTGCTGCTGCACCTCACCACGCGCGCCATATCGGCAGGATTACGACCACCGCCGGAACTCAGTCTGCTAGGCAAGACCTTGCTGAGCCTCGAAGCGGTGTCCAACGCACTCGATCCGAATCTGGACCCTCGCCAGATCATCAAGTCGCATCTGGAATCCGTTTTGCGGCGCCGCATGATGAAGTCGCTCTCGCCTGCAAACCTGGCGACGGAGTTCATGGAAATGCAGGAGTTGATCCGCGAATCGCCCAAGCGTGTTTCCGAATTCCTGCAGACGCTCGCCGCAAACAAGCTGCGCGTGCACATCACCGGGCTTGAGGAATCCCGGCTCATGGAGAACCTGCAGAAAATCGCAAACCGGATCAGTACCGGCGTCATCGTCGCCGCACTGATCATCGGCGGCGCGATGATGACCAAGGTTCCATCCAGCGTGATGTTGTGGGGCTATCCAGCGGTCGCGTTCGTTCTGTTCCTGATCGGCGCAGGGCTCGGGATTGCTCTGGTGGTGCAGTCGATGCTGCGCGACCGCAAGGCAAAGCCACCCATGCAACACGGGCCTAACTAGCGGCTGCGATCCGTACGCGAGACGTCAACCTGATGCTGGTAGATGATGTGTGCTGGGTTGCCGGCAATATTGCATGCGCAGCGTAGGCTGCTCGGCATGGTCGGGCGATCGCGCAAGTCGTGTTGTCTGAAAGGATCAGGGATGTGTGATGCGCGCGGGCAATCCATCGGCCTTGCGCGTCCGGTATTCGTGCCAGATCAGATACACCACGATCGCATCGAACACCGATAACACCAGCAGCGCCACCGAATGCGTGGATGCGTAGCGGTAGAGCTGGTACGCGATGAACCCGCTGATGGCCAACATCGACCATGGATAGGCCCACATCTTGCCGCGCAGCATCGCCCAGATCAGCCCGAGCTTGATGATGCCGTGCGAGAGCAGGTAGATGGCCACGAACGTGCGCGATCCGGTGCCGAGGTCGGCGACGCCGTGCAACGCCCAGTTCGCGATATGGTTGTTCGGTTCCTCGGCGAGTTCCGGATTGGTCCAGCGCGTCACCATCGCGGCAAGCGATGCCTGGCTCACCAGCAGCACCGCAAGCCCGGCAATCGCCTGCAACGCGCCGACCACGAACTTGAACCAGATGCCAATCAGAAAGCTGTCGTGGAATGCTCTTTCCTTGGGTGCTGTGATCATGATGCCTTCCTCGAAGGATGCGCGATTCTGCAGAGTGGTTGAACGCTGCCGTACGGCGACAGCGGCATGGCGATCACATCTCGTCTATTATCGTCGATAGCCGCAGACAGCGGTGAGCGACAGCGACAGCAGCGCCCCCAGTCGCGCACTACACAGATACGGCGACTGCGTACTCGGCGCTCAGTCGCGCGTAATCGTGGTCGCAGTGCGTACCTCGATCGACGGAAATCCGACAATGTCGTACGTGGCCGAGGCGATCCCGATGCCGGCCTCCTCCAACGCCACCACGATGTTCCGGCTCATCAGATCCTTGACATTGCGGATGCCGTGTGTGCCCACGACGAAGCGGATCGTCAGCTCGAGCCAGTTGTCGGTGATGCGGAAATAGACGCGCGGTTCGAGATCAATATGTTCGACCCCGAAGCGCTCTTTCATTTCATTTTTTGCCTCTTCCGGCAATGCATGCGGATCGAGCGCATAACGGTGCGCGGCCTCCAGCAGGATCGCTTCGACCTTGGCGCGATCGGCTCTATAAGTGATCGGGATCACCATTTCCTCCCAGATGTACGGGAATTCGCGGGTGTAGTTGAACACCGGCTCGGCGAAGATCTTCGAGTTGGTAACGGTGACAATGCGCCCAGTGAATTGTCGACTCTTCACCCACATTGCCGGGTCGGCCGATTGCACGGCTGGCGGCTGGCCCATCTCCATGATCGTGGTCTGGATGAAGCCCAGACGCATCACATCGCCACGCACGCCGCCCATCGAGATGCGATCGCCGACGGTGAAGGTCGAGCCGCGCAGGATCACGAAGTAGCCGGCGATCGAGGTGATGACCTGCTGCAGCGCGAAGGCGAGGCCGGCCGTCATCAGTCCGAAAGCGGTGCCCAGCCGCGTCGGATCGTTGAACCAGATCGAGAGCAGGCCGGCGATGAGAACGACGGTGGCGAGCAGGCTGACGGCTTGGCGCGCCCAGAACTTGGTCTGCATCGTGGCGCGGTCGGTACGGCGCAGGGTCTGCCCAACCAACCAGCGCGCCAGCGCACTGACGATGAGCACGGCAGCGATGAATGCCAGTGACAGCAAGAGCTTTCTGCCATTTTCTGCGTTCAGGCCGACCCAGCTGATCCCGAAGAATTTCATGACTTCCCGCCCTCATCGAGTGCGGGAGAACGCGCGACGACGGCTGGTGCAGCCGTGCTGTTCTTGCGCGATTCTGCCTTGTCGATCTGTGGGCGCCGACTGAATATTGAACCGCCCTGCCGATTGAATAGTGAACCGGGACGGGACGCTGTGGTTTGCTCCAGCGTGTGTGGATGAGTGTAGCTCTGTTGTCGTTTGGGTTGCTTTGCTGAGTGGATGTTGGAAGAG
>JBBQQH010000034.1:0-33799 GCA_038216155.1 Lysobacterales bacterium | reverse complement strand
CGGCTTCACAGGCCGGTTTGTCATTTTTTCGGGTGGCAATTTCCACATCCAGCGAGCAGAGGGCGGCTTTCGTGAGTGCGCAAATGCAGGACGAGCAGTTGAACTTTTCGGCGACTCGATTGATGGGCAGCTGGATGAACCAGCAGCGTGTCAGCCTTGCAGTCAGTTCGGACAGCGCCAACATGCTGCTGCTGATGGGCGTGCTGGAGGATGGAACCGTTAATGGGCGGTTGCGGCCGATTCCTGCTTGCAAGGCGTTGCACGCGAACGATGCGACGCTGTGGATGAGCAGCTCGTTCCAGGTGCTGCGGATGCCCGAGGTGATGCGCGCTGGCGGCGCGCCCCGTGAGTTGACCGATGCGTTTTTTGTGCCGCGTCTAGCCTGGAGTACCGGCGAGATCGGGGTCGAGGATATTGCAGTGTTGACTGACGGCAGCTGTGTGCTTGCCAGCAGCCTGTACAGCTGTCTGGCGACGGTGGATCCGGTCTACAGCATGCAGCCGCTGTGGCGTCCGCGATTCATCGATGCCATTGCCCGCGAGGATCGCTGTCATCTCAATGGTGTCGCCGCGCGCGATGGAGTTCCCGCGTTTGTGACCTGCCTGTCGACAAGCAATACCGCGCGTGGCTGGCGCAATGCTCCAGTAAACGGAGGCGTGTTGCTGGATGTGGCCAGCGGTGAAGTCATTGCCAGTGGATTGTCCTCTCCGCAATCGCCTCGCTGGTACGCTGGCAAATTGTGGCTGCTCAATGCCGGCACCGGCGAGTTCGGTCATGTTGAACTCGATACTGGACGCTTCGTGCCTGTGGCGTTCTGCTCCGGATTTGCACGAGGCTTGTCGTTTATCGATGGTTACGCGGCGATTGGCGTGTCGTTGCTGCGCGAAGATACGCCGGTGGGCAAGCCACTCGCCTCCGTGCTGGCAAACAAGGGCGTTCGCTCGCGTTGTGCGGTGTTGATCGTGGATCTGGAATCGGGCGATGTCTGCCACTCGCTGACCTTTACTTCCGGTGTGCGCGACGTATTCGGCGTCGAATTCCTGCGCGGTGCGACGCGGCCCGGCACCATCGATTATCAGTCCGATGAGTTTCTCACCCGCGTCGACGTGCCATCGCAGGAATTGCCCGCCGACACCTGGCCGTCGTTGTAGTCATTGGCACAGTGGGGCCCCGCCAAGTCGCCACCGCAAGAATCTCGAACGCATCAAAAGGCGGGCATAATCAGCGGGCCGTTGTTTCGCTGTGCTCGCACCGCTGACGCGCAGTAAACCCTAGAACGCTTTCAGGAATGTTGCGCATGGCACAGGTGCAAAAGCCCAAACTCGAATTCAACACCACACGGTTGTTCGGCACCTGGCTCAAGGAGCAGAATGCCTCGCTGCTGGCATCAACCTACCAGACCGGCATCCTGTTCATGATGGGCGTGCGCCCGGACGGCAGCATGTCGTATTTCACCCGCGCCGTGCCGCGCTGCATGGGACTGTGCGCCGGCCCGCAGACGTTGTGGGTTGGCTCGATGTTCCAGATCTGGCGTTACGAGAATTCCCTGTCACCGGGGCAAAACTTCAACGAGTTCGACGCCTACTACACGCCGCGGATTGCCTATACCACCGGCGATATCGACTGCCACGACGTCAACGTCGACAAAATAGGCATGCCGATTTTCGTCAATACCTTGTATAGCTGCCTGGCGACCGTAGACGAACGTTACAGCTTTCGCCCGCTGTGGAAGCCGCCCTTTATCTCGCGTCTGGCTGCGGAAGATCGTTGCCATCTCAACGGACTGGCGATGGTGGACGGCGAGCCCAAATATGTCACCTGCATCAGTCGCAGCGATGCCGCAGGAGGCTGGCGGGATTTTCGCCGCGACGGTGGACTGGTGCTGGACGTGGCGAGCGGCGAAGTCGTGTGTTCCGGCCTGTCGATGCCGCATTCGCCGCGCTGGTATCAGGGCCGGCTGTGGATGCACAACTCGGGCACCGGCGAGTTCGGTTATGTGGACATGGACAAGGGTCGTTTCGAGCCGGTCGCATTCTGCCCGGGATACTTGCGAGGACTCGGCTTCATCAACGACTTCGCGGTGGTCGGTCTGTCGATGGGCCGCGAAAACACCTTCTCCGGCCTTGCGTTGCAGGAGGCGCTGGACAAGAAGGGTTCGATCGCCCGTTGCGCGATCCAGGTGGTGAGCCTAAAAAACGGCGATGTGCCGCACGAGGTGCGCATGGTCGGCGATATCCGCGAGCTGTTCGATATCGCGGTGTTGCCGAACATTCGCACGCCCGGCGCAGTGGGCTTCATGGCGGAGGAGATCTGGACCCGGATAACCATTGCGTCGGACAGCATCCCCGGCTGAGGTGTATTGCGCACTTAGCGCTGAAGTTCGTGCGGCGCGCCGTCGATCCACGCATTGAACGCGATCACGATACGCGGCCGCGTGCCACGGTAGGTGAATACCTCGTGTAGCACCCATGACGGAAACAGGATCAGTCGGCCCATTTCATGGCGGGTCTGAAATCCGCCCAGATGATATTGCCCGAGCATGTGCCGGTTGCCGGCATCCGAGAACATGTCGCTTCCCGGCCGCGTGTCCAGAAAGCGCACGCTGCCGCTGGCGACGTCGTCCGCCGGTGAATCACCAGGATCGACGCAGAAAATGCCTGACCATGACGCCATCGGATGATTGTGCGCGCCTTGATGGCCACCGTTGCGGGTGACGTGGAACCAAGTGTGGTAATTGAACGTCAGCGCGTTGTAGATCTCGGTCGGATACTGGTTTAGCTGCTGCACCAGTTGCGCCAGGGTGCCGTGGATGAAGGCAAACGCGCGTTGCACGCAGGGCTCCGGCCAGTTGTGCAGATCAAACTTGCTTTCGAACAATCCCACCTGGGTATCGCGCGCAATCTCGTTGCGGTAGCGTCCGCCGTCGCCTTCGCGCGCAAGGAACAGTCCGCGCAATTCCTCGCACAAGGCCTGCGGCTGGTCGAATTGGGAATAACCGAACGGTACCGAGAACAGCGGCGCGACCTTCAACTCACTCACGGCAGGCATCCATCAGGTGTCGTGACGATGATAGCCGCTGCGGGCGTCCACGGTGCCTGATCCCAGTCAGCCCATGGCGGAATCGGTGGGCGAGCAGCTCGGGCGGCGCGGATTGGGTCGCTGCGACTACAGCACGCTGTCATCGCAATTCCTTACGGGCGCGACGCTACGCGAATTGTCTATTTTATGAGGGGGTGGATCGCCGACGGGCAGCATGAACGCGACACGGCTATGAAGGTGGCGCTGCTCGGATTTACAGATCCTGGTGATAGCGAACGTAGGGCACGGTGCCGTCGTCCTTGCCTGGATCCTTGGGTTCAATCGGCAGGCTCAATGCGTTTGCGCCGGTGGTGTGTTCCGCACCAATGGTGAGCTTGCCCTTCCACGGCGTCAGCCATGAAACGCCGACACCGAGCGTATTGGCGGTCGTGCTTTGACCGGGCAGGGCGACCACGCGACCGATCACTTCGCCACTGAGTCGGCCCTTGCCGGCGGCTACTCCGACGCTGGTGGTATTCCAGCGCTGTCCGTCTGCACCGGCGCTGCCGTCGGTCGGAATCAGCCGCGCATGCGCAAGCGTGCCGCCAATCGAAACCCAGCCATTGCTACCCAATTTGAGCTTTCCGCGCGCACTGACATCCTGCTCGCTGAAATGTCCGCCCAAAATTCCGATGCTGGGCACTAAACCCGCCGACGGCGACAGCCAATCAGTGCCAGTGCCCTGAAAGTCGGTTTTCCCGGCGCTGACCTCGAACAGACTCTCGGGGCGCTCGAAGCGCGCCTGGGCGCGCACGCCCTGGACTGGTTTGAAGAACGGATTGGACGCATCTTGCGGGGTTGCGTCGAGCGATGCCAGCAGGCAGCGATCGGCCAGCGAACCCAGCGTCATCAAGCCGGTGCTGGCATTGCACAGCAACGCCATTCCGCTGCTGCTGTCAGCGCCGATCCCGGCCTGAAATACACCCGCGCCAGTCTTGACTCGTGCGCCGGCGCCAAACAGGTTGGAACTGGCTGGCGCAAGGCCGCCGAAGGTATTGTCGTCGCTTGCCCGATCCAGCAGTAGCAGCGCCTCGACTTTGCCGCTGCGATCATTCCATACCGGCAGCACGGTGGTGTCTGGCGTTGTTACCAAGCCCGCCGATTTCGCCCGCACAGGCGTCGCCGCTTGCACATGCAAGGGCGCTGCCATGAGGGCAATCAACACGATGCTGGTGAGGCGGATCGACATGGGGCGTGCGGCTCGTTGAAAGGCCAATCAGGGTGCTGCGGCGTCTATGACACGGGCGGCAGAACAGGGTTCCCGGCAACGACTCGACTATAACTCTCTTTCTATTTCTTTAACAATCCCTTTTTGCAGAAAGTTTCAAGCCAGCACTGGCTTTCACTGCAATCGTTCAGGCGATTGGGCGATCAGCGCGGGGATGAACAAGGCTTCGATCTCGGTAATGGTGAGACGATAGGTCTGGCCGCAAAATTCGCAGGTGATTTCCGCCGCGCCAGACTCCGCTGCGGCCAGCGATTCCTCGCGGCCCAAGCCCTGCAACATCCCGGACACGCGCTCGGCCGAACACGAGCATCCGAAGCGCAGTGGACGATGGTCAAGCAGGCGCACGCCGTCCTGATTGAACAGGCGATACAACAACCGCTGCAGCGGCAACTTGAGCAATTCCGCAGGATCCAGGGTATCCAGCAGGGCACTCGCGCGGCGCCAGCCCTCTTCGGTGTCCTCACCACCACTGGCCTCGGGCAGGCGCTGCAACATGATTCCGGCGGCAGTCGCTTCGTCGGTGGCCAGCACGATTCGGGTTGGCAGTTGCTCGGACTGGTTGAAATAGTGCTCGAATGCGTCAGGCAGGCTGTCGGCATCCAGCGGCACCAGCCCTTGATAGCGTCCTGCATCGGCCGCGTGGCGCGGTGGATTTTCAATCGTGATCGCCATCAATGCATCGTTGCCGAAACTGCGCGGCGTCAGCGCCGCGGGCAATGGTTGGTCGTAACGCGCCAGTCCGCGCAAGGTGCCGGCGCTGGTGCATTCGGCAAATACCGATCGCAACGCCCCATCGCCGCGCAATTGCACACTGAGCCGGCCGGCGATCTTGGCGTGGCCGGTAAACAGCGCGCTTGCTGTCAGCGTCTGGCCCAGCACCTGCGCGACTGAATGCGGATACGTCGATCGCGCGCGCACCTCGCGCCAGGTTTCGGTCAACCGCACAATCACGCCGCGTACGCCGGAGCCTTCGATCAGGAATCGGCTCAGTGCGTCATGGTCGGCTGCGCGAGCATCGACTTCGTGGTCACTCGGGGCAGCGGGCTGGTTGAGGCTGGTGTCGGACATTGGCAAAGACTCGGCGGGAGTTGGGTCGCTGCGGTCGCGCACGCACATCGGTAAGCTGGCAGCAACGAGGAGTTCACTATGGGTATCGATGGCTGGCGACTCAACTGCACCCTAGGCATTCAGGTGCACGACCGTGCGGAACCGACCGCAGCATGTTGAGGCGCGCGCGCTCGACCGATCATGCCGCGCCGCGCCGCAAGCTCCGGCTCGGGCGCTGGCTGTTGCTGTGGTTGCCATTGCTGTTTGTCGCGATCACCACGTTGCAGGTGTTGAGCCTGCGCTGGATCCCGCCGCCAACCAGCATGTTTATGCTCAATCGCCGCATCGACGGCATGTTCGATCGCAGCCAGCGCGTTGCGGTTCGCTATCAATGGCGATCGCTGTCGCGTATTTCGCTGTGGATGCCGGTCTCAGTGATTGCCTCGGAGGATCAGAAATTCTTCGACCATCACGGTTTCGACATGCAAGCGATCGACAAGGCGATGGACAACAATCAACGTGGCAGGCGCGTGCGCGGCGCCAGTACGATCAGCCAGCAGGTGGCCAAGAATCTGTTTCTGTGGAGCGGTCGCAATTATCTGCGCAAGGGGCTGGAGGCCTGGTACACCGTGTTGATCGAGGCGTTGTGGCCCAAACGCAGGATCGTCGAAGTGTACGTCAACGTCGCCGAATTCGGCGATGGCATTTACGGTGCGGAGGCGGCGGCGCAGGCCTATTTTCACAAGTCGGCCGCGCAATTGAACGCATCGGAGTCGGCGCGGCTGGCGGCGGTGCTGCCGAGTCCGCGCAGGTGGTCGGTGGTCAAGCCAGGGCCATTCGTGCAGCGGCATGCGAATTGGATCGAGCGCCAGGTGCGCCAGTTGGGCGGGCTGGCCTGGTATCGCGAATCCATCCGCTGAGTGCAACCTTGCGACCACGCGCAAGTTGGTCAATACACTGTTCGGCCTTACCATCGCCCCATGCAGCCTGCCGACATGCTCACCGTGGTGATCGCCGCCTACAACGAGCAGGAGGCGCTGCCATTGCTGCACTCGCGGCTAAGCCCCGTGCTGGACGCGTTGGAGCACGATCGAATACCGATGCACGTGCTGTACGTTGATGATGGCAGTAGCGACAACACTTGGCAGCTGTTGCAGTCGCTGGCCGCAGCAGACCAGCGGATTTCGCTGCTGCGGCTGTCGCGCAATTTCGGCAAGGAAAGTGCGCTGACTGCGGGGCTCGATCGGGTTATTGCCGGCGCCGCAATCATTCTCGATGCCGACGGTCAGGATCCACCGGAACTGATCCCCGAATTTGTCGCCCATTGGCGCGCTGGCGACGACGTCGTCTACGGCACGCGACTGGCGCGCGAGGGCGAGGGCTGGCTCAAGCGGGCCAGCGCGGCGACGTTTTATCGGGTGATCAATCACCTTTCGCGCACACCGATCCCGGCAGACACCGGCGATTTTCGCCTGCTATCGCGACGCGCACTGGATGCATTGGCGCAGTTGCGCGAACGCGGGCGCTTCATGAAGGGCTTGTTCGCCTGGGTCGGCTATCGGCAATCTGCCATCCAGTACCGGCGCGAACCGCGGCTTGCCGGACACAGCAAGTTCGGATTCTGGAAACTGTGGAACTTTGCGCTGGACGGCATCACCGGGTTTTCCACCGTGCCGCTGCGCAGCGCGACCTATCTGGGCTTGGTCACAGCAGTGGTCGCGTTTGGATTTGCGGCGTGGACGATCATCAAGACGATTCTATGGGGCGAACCCGTGCGCGGCTATCCAACGCTGATCACGGTTGTGCTGTTTCTCGGCGGCGCGCAACTGGTGGCGCTCGGGGTGATCGGCGAATATCTCGGGCGGCTGCATGAGGAATCCCGGCAGCGCCCGCTGTATCTGGTCGATGCCTGGCATCCGGCAGGCGTCGCCACGACAAATCCGAGCAGTGTTGACGAGGCGGCGTTATCATCAGACGCACGGGCAATGAACGCCTTTTGATGCAGCCGCCTTTTGAAGCAGCGGCTGCTCCGGCGCGACGGAGGACGCAATGCAAAATGTGACCCACCTGATCGACAGCAAACGCGTCGGCGTGATCGCGATCACGCCAGAGGCCATGGTGCTCGACGCCATCCGCCTGATGGCCGAACACGGCATCGGCTCGGTGCTGGTGATGCGCGGCGAAGACTTGCTCGGCATCGTCTCCGAGCGCGATTACGCACGCAATGTCGCCCTGCGCGGACGCGCATCGGCCAGCACGCCGGTTGCCGACATCATGTCCGAGGCTGTGACCGTGGAAATTGGCGACAGCATCAACAACTGCATGCAGTTGATGACCGACAAGCGCATCCGTCATCTGCCAGTCACTGAAAAAGGAAAGGTGGTCGGGCTGATTTCAATCGGCGATCTGGTCAAGGCGGTCATCGAGCAGCAAAAGCGCGAAATCAGTCAGTTGCAACAGTACATCGCGAGCTGATTCGCCAAGTGGGATTCGCGCGGGCCGCGCCAAACGACCGTTGACGGATTTTGCGATGTGCGATTCCTTTCTCGCCGCATGCACACGTCGCAGGATCGATTCCGATCAAGCGCGAGGAGAATCACCGCGCCAGTAGCGATACGAGTTTCGTCTACCTGACCCGCGCCTACTTTTTACCGGCCTTCGCCGCTGGTGCAGCCTTCGCCGCTGCTGCCGCGCCGCTGCAATCGACGTTCTTGCCCGGCCCGAATTCGATCAGCGCCAGTTCTGCCGCTGGTGGCGCAATCGCGCCGAGCACCACCGCGATCACGCCACGCACGCCTAACGATTTGAAATCCGGCTTGACGCTGGGGTACTTGAAGGTGCCGCGCACGATCAGTGGCGCGCGCAGTGCCAGCACGCTGTGATCTTTCGGCTTGGCAGTCACCCGCAGGTCGAACTGCTCCACCCGCAGATCCACGCTGCCGGTCGCGGTCAGCAGCGTATCGGTGGTATCAAATAAGAAGCGTCGCGTGGTCATGATCCCATTGCGGTCAGCGAAGTCGCCGACCATGCAGCGAATGGTCACGTCGTGATCGCCGATGATCTTGAACTTGATGATTTCGGCAAGATCCAGGCCCGCATATTCGAGCAGCAGATTGCTGATCTTCCCGTTGCCCATTCCAAATGCCATGGTGCCGTCAGAGGTCGCCATCATCCTCCCGATCGAATTGCCGCGACCAGTGAGGGCGATGTCGCCGTTGATTCGACCGAATCCGGTTTTCATCAGCTTGACGGTCGGTAGCAACTTGCCGAGATCGAGCTGGCGCAACTCGATCCTGGCCTTCGCGGCGATGATCGACTTGGTTGCGTCGAGGGTGATGACCGACTGGATGCGCCCGTCGGCAGCATCAAAATCCAGCGGATCGAGTTTGAGCACGCCATCTTTCAACAGCAGATGTGTACGCATCGCCTGCAGCGGCAGCTTTGGGGCATTGAGACGGTCGGCGCGCAGGTGCACGTCGGCATCCATGCCGCGAATTTTTTCGAGGTTGAATGGATCATCCGGTAGCACCCGATCACTGGCGCGCAACTTTGCCGCCTGCGCCATTTCCTTTGCCGAAGCCGTTTCGCCTCGGCCAGTTTGCGGCGGCGCACCGACAAAGCCCCCAAGATCGTCGAAGTCCAGGCGCTTGGACATCAGGTCCGCCTTGAGGAACGACCTTTTTTTACCGTTATCCACGCTCAGATCGCCGCCGAGGTCGCTGTCTCCGACCATGCCGCTGAATTTACGATAGCTCCAGACGTTGCCTTCGTGACCCAGTCGACCCTGGAAGTGATACGGCGGCGTTTGCGGCAGGGCAATGCCCAGCAAGCGATACAGCTGTTCCAGATCTGCTCCCGAGATCGCAAAATCCAGATCGAAATCGTGCAATTGCAGCGGATTTTGCAAGCCGCCTTGCGCATGCGCCTTGGTGGCGCCGGCCTTGGCGCTGATGTCGATATGAAATGGTTGAGCGGCATTTTCCAGTTGCAGCGGCGAATCGACACGACCGCTCAAGGTGAACGCGTTGCCGCGATAATTGCCGCCGCCATCGAGCAGCACCGGCGCTTGTCGCGACTTCGGGTCGGGCACCGAGCTGTTGATGCCGACGACGACGTTGGTATTGTCGGCGGGTTCGAGATAAGTGAGCTTGCCGTGATCGATGCTGAAGTCGCGAATCTCCGGCGCGGGGCCGCTGCGCTCAGGGAAATTCCAGTTGACGTTGCCCTTGGCATCCTTTTCCAGCAGCACCACGGGTTTGACCAGATGCAGTTCCGGCAGCACGGTCTTGCCCTGCAACAGCGGCCACAACTTGATGCGAAGTTGCACGCGCTGCGCGCTGGCCATCTCCGCTTCCTTGGCGCCTTGCACATTGCCAAGATGCAGACCGTCGGCACTGATCAGCGGCGAGAACGACGGTTTCACCGCCAGATCGCCATCGATATGAAATGTGCGACCGGTGCTCGCGCTGACGCGTCGTTCGACGATGCCCTTGAACCAGTTCCAGTCCCAGAACGCATACAGCAACACGATCGCTACCAACAGAAATAACAGAACCAGCCACTTTCGGCGATGCAGTGTTGCATCCGGTGTTGCGGATCCGGCTGCCGCCGGGGCAGGAGTTGCGGGCGCGCTGCCCGGAATCGGTTCGGCGGGTGCGGGCGGGGCGTCGTCTGAAGTCGGCATGGGCACCAGTCTAGGGGTGCGCCGGTCGATTCGTCCGCAAGCACATTCAGTCGTTCACGCGGACGTCAGTCCTGGGCAGATGACTGCAACACGCCAATCAACTTTGGCTGCCTTGCCCATCGAATCAATCCGCATGCCAGTCCATCGCCCGTTGCTCGCGCGTTGGCCACGGCCGGATCAACCCGCGTCGCTGCGCGTACGCCATCAAGCCCACGCTCAGTCCGCCCATCAGGCCAACGGTGACCAGCGAGGCCTCAATGCCGAACGCACCTCCGGTGAGCCAGTGCGGACCTAGCAGCGAGCCTTGCAACAAACTTTGCAATTCGATCCCGGATACCGGCGTGCCCAACACCGGACCCTCCATGAAATTCCACGCCATGTGCAGTCCAATGCAGACATACAGCGACCGCGTCACGGTGTACAGAATGCCCAGCAGCAGACCGGCCTCGATCGCGATGGCGATGCAACTCCACAAGGTGGCGTTGGGATTGCCGGCGTGCATCAGGCCGAACATCACTGCGGAAAATACCAGCGCGATCCAACTGCCCCAACGATCCTCCACGATCCGATACAACACGCCGCGGCTGATGATTTCCTCGATTACGCCAGGCAGCAGGCCGACCAGCAACAATTCGCGAAACCATGGCACGCCGGTATTCAGGCCATCTACGCGGTAGCCGCCAACCAGCCAGAGGATTCCGACAATCACCGCAAGCAGTACCACGCCGCCTGCAAAACCAGCGACCGTGTGCGGCAACAGCTTGCGCAACGCCAGTTCGCGCACTCAGCGGCCCTCAACGACGCGTGCCAGCAACCAATACGCCAGAACGAACGGAAGCAACTGCAGCATCACCCGCAGCAGCACATCGGGCGACGTTGCAAACACCGACATCAGATCCGGCACGCGCAGCCACGCGAGCATCGCGGCACTGCCGTAACCCAGCGCGAAGGCGAGCACGATGAAGGCGAGAATGCGCACCAGGGCACTGCGCGAGCGCAGACTCCAGAAGTCTCGCTCACGACTTTGGGCAGGATTGGATTTCATCGTGATTGCGCTTCTCGTCAAACGGCGATCGCGAGCACAACCAATCCACGTGCGCCGGATAGCGCCCGGATCAACCGCTCGGTAATTGCAACACCTGCAACGCGACCGAAACAAAATGCGACACGCTGCCAAGCAGCACGAAGACGTGCCAGATCGCGTGCGAATAGCGGATGCGCTTGCTCAAATAAAACACCGTTCCGAGCGTGTAGAACACGCCGCCGGCCAGCAGCCACGCCAGCGCGGCGGTGCTCAAAGCGTGGATAACGGGTTTGAGCGCGAACAGCACCAGCCAACCCATCGCCACGTACAGCAGAGTCGACGTGCGCTTGAAGCGGCCGGTGAAAAACAGTTTGAACACGATTCCCAATAGCGCCAGCGACCACACCGCGGCAAACAGGATCCAGCCGGTCGGCCCGCGCAAACCGATCAAGGTGACCGGCGTGTAAGTGCCGGCGATCAACACATAGATCGCGCAGTGATCGAAAATCTTCAGCCGCGCCTTGGCAACTGGATGGGTGACGCCATGATAGGCAGTGCTGGCGATATACAGCAGCAGCATCGACAGGCTGTAGACGACCGCCGCCGCGATGTTCCATTCATCGCCGCCGCGCACGGTCAGCCAGATCAACACGGTGCCGCCGATCAGGCTTGCGACCAGGCCGATCGCATGCGTGAGCAGATTGGCCCACTCCTCGGGGTCGACCGTGCGTGCATGGCTCTGGTTGGTCGTGGTTGTCGTCATCAGGCGTGTGCCTTGGGCAACAGCTAATTCGGAAATATATATTGCACGTCGCAGCCTAAGCCGCCGTTACAATGCGTTTGCTCTAGATCACGCGCGTCGCGGACATGCTAACGAGGTGCGGGCGTGGAACACGAATGCATCCAATCGCCCCTGATTTGACCGCCCCTGCCGTGGATATTGCGTGATCCTTTCCCACAGCCTGCGATGCGTGTTCGTCGCCATTCCCAAGACTGGTACGCACTCCATTCGGCAGGCGCTTCGTCCGCACCTGCAGCCAGGCGATGCCGAACAGGTCAGCCTGTTTGCGCAATCCAAGTTGCCGTATCCGGAGCTGGCGCGCATCAACCACGGCCATATCAGCGCTGCCCAGTTGCGACCATGCCTTGGCGCAGCGGCATTCGACGCCTATTTCAAGTTCTCGTTCGTGCGCAATCCGTTTGCCCGGTTTGTCTCCTATGCCGCGTTCATGGGTCGCGAGCAAGGCGAGTTCGAGCGCGCGCCGCGGCAGTACATGAAATACCTGCTCGATACGGTGCAGCCGTGGAATCACATCCTGTTTCGGCCGCAACACGAATTCGTGGCGGACGCTGACGGTCGATTGTTGGTTGATGCCGTTGGGCGTGTCGAGACGATGCAGCAATCGTGGGACGCAATCTGCGCGCGCATCGGCATCGAAAGCGGGCAGCTGGCAATCACCAATCAATCAAGCCATCTGGGTTACGCCGATTACTACGACGCCGAGCTGATCGAGCGGATCGGCAGCCTGTATCACCAGGATTTCAAATTGTTCGGTTATCCGCCGGACGGTGCATTTGACGGCGTAGCCGCGCCGCCATTGGCGCCGGGCAAGGAGTAAACTGCCCTCGGTCCGCCACGGGGAGGCGGAAACGACGAGGCCATCTTGAAACTGATCGACATGCTGCCGGGTTTTGGCACCGAACTGCGCCAGGCGCTGGAAGCGGCCGATCGACGCGATCTGGCGACGCAGATTCCGCTGTTGGTGCTGGAAAACTACCGCTACGACGCCGCGCGCCAGTGCACCGCCCTAAAGTTTGCGCCACAACAGCGTGTTTCAGGCCAGGTGCTTGCCGCCAATGGCGAAACGGTGGATGTACCGCATCGACGCAGCGTCGAGGTGGCCACGGACAAGGCCGGCCATATCCACAGCATCACGCTGGGCTGCGGCACAGACGTGGCTGAAGCCTTGCACGCGTTTTCGCCGCTGCGGCAATAGCGGACTCCCGGCGTTATTTTAAAGCGAGCGAAAGGGCGCTCGCTGCTTCCGGCTGCTAGACTCCGCGCCCTTGTTGCTGTTCGCGACGCACCCGGCACTCCGCTACGTCGCCGCTGACCTTCCCGACATGATTTCCTTCCGTAATTTCGCGTTGCGCCGTGGCGAGCGCCTGCTGCTGTCCGAGGTTGACCTGAGCCTGCATGCGGGCTGGCGGGTGGGCGTGGTCGGCCGCAACGGCACCGGCAAGTCGTCGTTGTTCGCGGCGCTGATGCGCGAGATTGAAGCTGACACCGGAGATCTCGACCTGCCGGGGCGTGTTCGCATTGCCAGCGTTGCGCAGGAGACACCCTCGCTGCCGGATGCCGCGATCGATTTCGTGCTCTCCGGCGATGTCGAGGTGCACGCAGCCACTCAGGCCGAAAGTGCCGCGGTCGCCGCAGAGGATTGGGAAGCCGTGGCAATGGCGCATCACCGGCTGGAGGAGCTCAATGGCTACGACGCGACCGCGCGCGCCGGACGCCTGCTGCACGGCCTGGGATTTTCTGCCGACACGCATCAGCGCGCGGTCTCCACATTCTCCGGCGGTTGGCGGGTGCGCCTGAATCTGGCGCGTGCGCTGATGATGCCGTCCGACCTGCTGCTGCTTGACGAGCCGACCAATCACCTCGATCTGGATGCCGTGCTGTGGCTGGAGCAGTGGCTGCTGAAATTTCCCGGCACCTTGTTGCTGATTTCGCACGACCGCGAATTTCTCGATGGGGTCTGCACCCACACACTGCATTTGCACGAAGGCAAGGCGAAGCTCTACACCGGCGATTACACCGCGTTCGAGCATCAGCGCGCCGAGCAGTTGCATCAGCAGCAGTCGGCATTCGAGAAGGAACAGGCCGAGCGCGCGCATCTGCAAAGCTTCATCGACCGCTTCAAGGCCCAGGCCAGCAAAGCCAAGCAGGCGCAGTCGCGGATGAAGCGGCTGGCCAAGCTGGCGGGTACCGAGGCGGTTCGGGCGGAACGCTCGCTGCGGATAGCATTTGCCGAGCCAGTGAAATTGCCCAATTCGCTGATCCGCTTGAATCACGTTGATGCGGGATACGTGCTCGATCAGAAGTCGGAACCTGATGGCGGCACGCTTGTGGCCGATGGCTCGGTCATCCGCATTTTGGAAGACATTGGATTTGGACTCGAAGCAGGCGATCGCGTCGGGCTGTTGGGCCCCAATGGTGCCGGCAAGTCGACGTTGGTGAAGACGCTGGTCGGCGAGTTGCCATTGCTCGGCGGAGAGCGCAGTGCCCATCCGGATCTCAAGCTGGGCTACTTTGCGCAGCACACAGTGGAGTCGCTGCAGGCGGGATTGAGCCCGCTGGATCACCTGCGCGAAATAGCGCCGATGGAATCGAACCAGAACTTCCGTGATTTTCTCGGCCGCTGGAATTTCGCCGGCGATCGCGCATTCGAGTCGGTCGACGGATTCTCCGGTGGTGAGCGCGCGCGCCTCGCGCTGGCCCTGATCGCCTGGCGCAAACCCAACGTACTGCTGCTGGACGAGCCGACCAACCATCTCGACCTCGACATGCGCGAGGCGCTGGCCGAGGCACTGAGCGACTTTGCGGGCGCGATCGTGCTGGTCTCGCACGATCGGCACCTGATTGGGCTGGTCTGCGACACTTTCTGGCGGGTGGCGCATGGGCGGGTCGAGGCGTTCGATGGTGATCTGGATGCGTACGCGGCGTGGCTGCGCTCCAGCGGCCCCGACGGTGCTCAGCGCGCAGCGCTTGAAAAAACCCTCAAACCCCTGCCCAACAAATCGAAACCGGCAGCGCGAAACGAGCAGTCCGCCGACCGCAAACGCCTGCTGCAACTGGAAGCACGCCTGGAATCGTTGCGTGGAGAGCGTGCCAACTGCGAGCAGGATCTGGCCGATCCGGCACGCTATGCAAACGCCGGCGCCGAGCAGCTGGGCAAACGCTTGGCCGGATTGATCGACCAAGAAGCTGCGCTGGAATCCGAGTGGCTGGCACTGTACGAGGTGATCGAAGGCGCCTGACGCGCGCCGGTTTTCGCAGTTCTCCAAACCCAGCGCGACCCCAGCCTCCTGACGTGGGACGCCGTCTGAATGGATATCGATCCGGAGGCGCAGTCCTGCGCGATTTGCACTGCCGCCCAGTTCGCGGACAATGGCAAGTTGGCGGTAGTCGCAGGGCTGGCGCACCCCGTGTGTAATGCGACCCCCCGCGGCCCGGATGCCGTCGGATCCTTCATCCCAATTCAACCGACTCTCATGCCGGCA
Source organism: Lysobacterales bacterium (assembly GCA_038216155.1). Classification (GTDB taxonomy): domain Bacteria; phylum Pseudomonadota; class Gammaproteobacteria; order Xanthomonadales; family Xanthomonadaceae; genus SZAS-103. Next base: position 18,454 of record JBBQQH010000034.1, on the reverse strand, counting down.
TCCAGCGACCCCATCGAAATGACGTTGCTGTCCGGGCTGGCCGACGCCACCGGTGGGCGTTTGTCGGTGCGTTCGCCCGCGACCTCATTCAACGAACGGCTGATGCAGCAGGTGCTGGCGAACACGCCAATCCTGATCAACGTGAAGGATCTCGAAGGTCGGTTTCTCTACGCCAGCATGCGCATGGCCGAGATTGTCGGGATCGGGGTGGACGCGCTGCGCGGCATGCATGCGCGCGACGTGCTGCCGGTCGAAAGCCTGCAGGCGATGACAGAGCACGAGCAGATCGTGCGCGACACGCTGCGGCCCAGCACCTATCGTGACATCGCCAACTACGCTGGCGTTGCCCATGAATTTCTGACGGTGAAGTTTCCGATCCTGAGCGAGACTGGGATGCTGGAAGCAATCGGGACGATCTCGACCGACACTACCGATCTGGGCGAGGTGAAAGCGGAGCTGCACGAAGTGCAGGAACGCTTCCATCAGGCGTTCGACAACTCCGCGATCGGTATGGCGCTGGTATCGCTGGACGGACGATGGCTGCAAGTCAATCGCGCGCTGTGCGAGTTGTTGGGTTACAGCGAGGCCGAATTGTTGCGGCTGGATTTCCAGGCCCTCACCCACGAAGACGACATCGAACGCGACGTCACCCAGTTCGACCGCCTCACTGAAGCCGACATCACGTCGTACAGCATCGAGAAGCGCTATCTCGCGCGCGACGGCCGCGCAATCTGGACCCTGCTCTCGGTTTCGGCCGTGCGCAATGCCGACAACGGCATTCGCTATTTCATCAACCAGATCCAGGACATCAGCGAACGCAAGCGCATCGAGGCGGAGCTCACCCTGAGCAATGCTGATCTGTCGCAGGCGGTAGCCGACCTGCAGCGCTACGAAAACGAGTTGTTGCGCATCCACGAGCTGGGCCAGCAACTGGTGGGCAGCATCGATCATGCACAAGCGTGGCAGGCGATTTCGGAAAACCTCGGCCAGTTGTTGGGGCGGCATCCGTGGTTTGCGGCGGTGGCCGAGCCCGCTCACCACAATCGTTGGCGAATCATCGGGGCCAGCGATGCACGCTGGCTCGAATCCAGGATCGAGGCAACCAGTTGTCTGGCGGTCGACCAAGGCGAGATTCGCGTGCATCTGCCGGGTGTCGATCAGGCGGGATGTCGCCACGTCGGCGCCGGCAACGTGATCGCGTTCGCCGCGCAGCGCGATCTGGCAGCGCGAGATGCCGCGGGTTACGCCTGCATCCCACTGCTGGTCGATGGCAACGCCGGAGGATTGCTGTGGGTTGGTGGTCTGCGTGGCAAGGCCGATGCCGAGCGGGTGATGCGACCTCTGGGAATCGCAGCTGGCGTGATCGGAACCGGCCTGACCAATCTCGATCTGCGACTGTCGCTGGCCGAACAGGCAACCCACGACAAGCTGACCGGCCTGCACAATCGGCGGCATCTGGATGCGATCCTGCCGCTGGAATTCGAACGCGCCGAACGCCGCGGCGTGCCGCTATGCGTGGCGATGCTCGATATCGACCATTTCAAGCGCTACAACGACGATTACGGACACGAGGCCGGCGATGCCGTGTTGCGCGCGCTGGCCGATCATCTGCGTGAAGCGTTGCGTGGCACCGACGGTATCTTTCGCTATGGGGGCGAGGAATTCCTGCTGATCCTGTCCGAAGCCGAACCCGGCGGCGCGTTGCGGCGGCTGGATCAACTGCGCGAAGGCATAGCGGGTTTGCAGATTCGTCTTGGCCCGCGCGTATTGCCGACCCCGACCGTGTCGATCGGCGTTGCCTTGTCGGTGCCGTGGAGCTCAGATCTGGACGCATTGATTCGTAGCGCCGACCAGGCCCTCTATCGGGCCAAACAAACCGGCCGCAATCGGGTCGAGCTGGCACCGGTGCCGAATGCGCCGAGCGTGTGAGTTGGTGCTTGCATCAAGCCCTAATCGGCCCCAGCTTTGCCGCAGTGCAGGTTCTGCATCAATCCTGTCCTACATCGCAGCCTAGCCGCGGCAGTACGGCAAGCGGCGATTCCACCCAACAGCAACACTAACGAGCAAACGATGCCCATCTACGAATTCCAGTGCGATCGCTGCAGCCATGTGTTCGAGCGCCTGCAGAAGTTGTCGGATACCGATCCCGATACGTGCCCTGCGTGCGGCGAACAAGCGATTCGTCGCCGCCTGACCGCACCGGCTTTCAGGCTGGCCGGCAGCGGCTGGTACGAAACCGATTTCAAGAAGGACGGCGACAACAAGCGCAATCTGGTTGAAAAGTCCGATGCGCCGGCAGAAGCAAAATCCGGCGACACAGCGCAATCCAAACCGACCACCAAGCCGGATGCATTGGCGCCGCCAAAGGCCGATACGGGCTCAAGCTCGAAGCCGGGCGCCAAAGCCAAAACTGCACCTCCGGCAAGCAACCCGCCCGCCTCGACCCCGTCTGCGAAACCGGCTGCCGATTGAGCGCAAGGCCATGATCACAAGTGCGTTTTGCGTGCTGCGAGGCGCCAGCTTCATTCCCAACCGATAAACTAGCCGACCCGTTGCGTTTGATGCGCAGTGATCGCTTCATTGGAGTTTGCATGCGTACCCATTTTTGCGGACTTATCGATGAGTCCCTGCTAGGCCAAACCGTCACCCTGTGCGGTTGGGCTGATGTCGCCCGCAATCTGGGCGGTGTGTGCTTTATCGACCTGCGTGATCATGAAGGCATCGTGCAGATTGTCGCCGACCCCGATCAGGCGGACGTGTTTGCCGCGGCTGTAGCGGTGGGTTACGAGGATTGCCTGCGCATCACCGGCACCGTGCGTGCGCGGCAAGCGAGCAACGACAAGCTGCGCAGCGGCAAGGTCGAGATCCTCGCCAGCCGTATCGAGCTGTTGAACAAGGCGCAGCCATTGCCGTTTCACGCGCACGAGAATCCGGGCGAGGAAATCCGCTTGACCTATCGTTACCTCGACCTGCGTCGGCCCGAAATGCAAAAGATGATGCGCACCCGCATCAAGCTGGTGCAGGCGCTGCGGCACTGGCTGGATGCGCGCGGATTCCAGGACATCGAAACCCCGATCCTGACCAAGGCCACGCCTGAGGGTGCGCGCGATTTTCTGGTGCCGGCGCGGATGCATCCCGGCGAGTTCTATGCGTTGCCGCAGTCGCCGCAGTTGTTCAAACAGATATTGATGGTGGCCGGATTCGATCGCTACTACCAGATCGCGCGATGCTTTCGCGACGAGGCGCTGCGTGCCGATCGCCAGCTCGAATTCACCCAGTTGGACATCGAGTTTGCCTGGGTCGGCGAGCGCGACGTGCAGGACGCGACCGAGGAGATGGTCCGCGTGGTGTTCCGCGAGGTGATGGAGGTGGAGCTTGGCGAATTTCCGCGTCTGACTTACGCCGAGGCGATGCTTCGCTATGGCTCGGACAAGCCCGATCTCCGCATCGATCTGGAACTGGTCGATATCGCCGAGCTGGTGAAAAACTGCGAGTTCAAGGTGTTCACCGACTGGGCGAATCACGCGGACGGTCGTGTCGTCGCGCTGCGAGTACCCGGCGGTGCGACGCTGTCACGCAAGCAGATCGACGAGCTCGGCGCGCACGCGGCCAAGTTTGGCGCAAAGGGCCTGGCGTGGATGAAGGTTGATGATCCTTCGATGGGCGCTGAGGGCGTGAATTCGCCGATCGCGAAATTCCTCGACGGCGCGACGTTGCAAGCGATCATTGAGGCGACAGCAGCGCAGGCGGGTGACTTGATCCTGTTCGGCGCATCAACGTTCAAGACTGCGAGCGATTTCATGGGCGCGGTGCGGCTGAAGGTCGCGAAAGATTTGGGCTTCGTTGCGAAAGGCTGGAAGCCGCTCTGGGTCACCGATTTTCCAATGTTCGAATTCGACGAGGAAGACCAACGTTACGTCGCCCTGCATCATCCGTTCACTGCGCCGGCGGTGGACGATATCGCCGAGCTGCGCACGAATGCGAAAAGCGCCGTTTCGCGCGGTTACGACATGGTCCTCAACGGCGCCGAGATCGGTGGCGGTTCTATCCGTATCCATCGCAGCGATATGCAAAGCGCGGTGTTCGAGCTGCTGGGCATCGACGCGACCGAGGCGCAAGCCAAGTTCGGATTCCTGCTGGACGCGTTGAAATACGGCGCGCCGCCGCACGGCGGCATCGCGTTCGGTATCGACCGTATTGCCGCGCTGATGGCGGGCACGGAGTCGATTCGCGACGTGATTGCGTTTCCGAAAACCACAACGGCGCAATGCCTGATGACCGGTGCGCCATCGTCGGTGCCCGACAAGCAATTGCGCGAGGTGCACGTGTCGGTGCGCAACGACATTGGGTAAATCGACGTCGAAAGGCCAACCCGCAACCGGCGATCCAGTCATCCTGTTGCATGGCTTGTGGCTGCGTGGCGCGGCAATGGGGTTTCTGTCCGATCGCCTGCGTGACGAAGGGTTTGCGCCGCACAGCTTCGACCACTTCACCACCCGCGACGGGCTCGACGTGGCTAGCGATCATCTGCGTCAATGCATCGCGGGCTTTGCCGGCCAACGCGTGCACCTTGTCGGCCACAGCCTCGGCGGATTGCTGGCGGCGATGGTCGTGCAGGCCAACCCTGAGCTTTCGATCAATCGCATCGTTTGCCTTGGGTCGCCCTTGCGCGGCAGCGCGGCGGCACGCTCGCTGCTGGGGTTTCCCGGTGGCGGCAGCTTGCTCGGACGCAGCGCCGAATTGCTCGAGCGCGGTCTGGAGCGCTGGGATGCGCCACATGCGATCGGCGCAATTGCAGGACAGTTGCCGTTCGGCCTGGGCTTCATGCTGGGCGGCGTGAGTTCGCCACACGATGGCACCGTGGCCGTGGCCGAAACCCAACTCCCCGGCCTCACCGACCACCGCGTGGTCTCGGCCGCGCATACCGGCCTGGTATTTTCGCGCGAGGTCGCACAACTGACAGTCGCGTTCCTGAGCGATGGGCGGTTTGACTCGAAGCGTAAAGCGGCCTGATGGCAACGTTCAGGCCGGGCTCCCGCGCAGACAGATCGATCAGCACGCCGATGTCCGCATTTGCGCCGGGTTCCGCATTTGCGCGCCGTCCCGCAGTAAAATCGACGATTGACCCGATTCGAGAGCGCTGAACACACATGGGCAGGGGACCATCGATTGAGGGCCGCAAGAACGCGGAAGACGCTCGGCGCGGCAAAATTTTTACCAAGGTGATCCGCGAGATTTCGGTCGCCGCGCGCATCAGCGGTGATCCGTCGGTGAATGCGCGGCTGCGCACTGCGATCGACAAAGGCCTGTCGGCCAACATGACCAGGGACACGATCGAGCGCGCGATCAAGAAGGCGACTGGCGAGCTGGAAGGCGTCGATTACGAAGAAATCCGCTATGAAGGTTACGCACAGGGTGGGGTCGCGGTGATCGTGGATTGCCTTACCGACAATCGCAATCGTACCGTCGCAGAAGTTCGCAACGCATTTGCGCGACATGGCGGCAGCCTAGGGACCGATGGCTCGGTCGCGTTTCTGTTTCGAAAGTGCGGCGTCCTGACGTTCGCCGGTGGTGCGGATGAAGACCAAATCACGGATGTCGCGATCGAGGCGGGTGCCGATGACGTCGTCGCGCACGAGAACGGGGTGATTGAGGTATTGACCGATTTCGAGTCGTTTACCAACGTCAAGGGCGCGATGGAAGTCGCCGGCCTGCAACCGGATATCGCAGAAGTCACGTTTCGTGCCGAGAATCAGGTCGCCGTGACAGATGAAACGGCGGAAACCGTCGCGAAGATGCTGGCATGGCTGGATGATCTGGACGACGTGCAAAACGTGTATTCCAACGCCGAGTTGCCGGCGGATGTTGATGGCTGACCAATTGAATCCTGTTGCGATTTCCTTGGTTGCTGCGCGCACAATCCGGTGCGCGTGAAGTGACCCGCATCTTCGGCATCGATCCGGGTTCGCAGCGCACCGGTATCGGCATCATCGATGCCGATGCGAGCGGTCGCTGCGTGCATGTGCACCATGCGATGCTGAAGGTAATGGACGAGCCAAGTTTTGCGTTGCGACTGAAGGCGATCCTGCTCGGCATCAATGCGCTGTTGATCGAATACCAGCCGGACGAGGTGTCGATCGAGCGCGTATTCATGGCGCGCAATCCCGATTCCGCGCTCAAGCTCGGACAGGCGCGCGGGGCCGCGATTTGCGCGGTGGTGCAGCTCGATTTGCCGGTGCACGAATACTCCGCCAAAGAGGTCAAGCAATCGGTGGTCGGCAGCGGCGGCGCGGAAAAGACCCAGGTGCAACACATGGTTGGCGTGCTGCTGAACCTTCACGGCAAGATTCAGGCCGACGCCGCCGACGCCTTGGCGATCGCGCTCACACATGCGCATCTACGTGCGTCGGCACTGCGCGTGGGCGTGAGCGCACAGGCATTGCGGAGGCGTCGATGATCGGTCGATTGAAAGGAATCCTGATTCACAAGCAGCCGCCGTGGGTGAGCCGACGCGTTTGCGAGCCGCTGGCTCGCGCATCGGCAAACGCACACGGGCTGTGCACGCGGGCCGGACGGGACTACACATGATTGGTCGACTCAAAGGCATCCTCATTCACAAGCAGCCGCCATGGCTAGTCGTCGACGTGCACGGCGTGGGCTACGAAATCGAAGCACCGATGTCGACTGTGTATGACTTGCCCGACCTTGGCCGCGAAGTTCTGCTGTTCACGCATTACGCGGTCAAGGAGGACAGTGTCGCGCTGTTCGGATTTCTCACCGAACCCGAGCGGCGCCTGTTTCGCGATGTGCAAAAGGTGACCGGGATCGGCGCGAAGATTGCGCTGGCGGTGCTGTCGGGCGTCAGCGTCAGCGAATTCTCGCGGCTGATCCACGGTGGCGATATCGCTGCGCTCACGCGCATCCCGGGAATCGGCAAGAAGACGGCCGAGCGCATGCTAATTGAATTGCGCGATCGCCCGCTGGATGCGGCGATCGTCGGATCACGCAGTGTTCCGGCCGATCCGCTGGCCGAGGCCACGGTCGCACTGCAGCAATTGGGCTACAAGCCGGCTGAGGCGGTGCGCATGGCACGCGAGGCGCACACTGCTGGCGATGCTGCCGAAACCATCATCCGCCAAGCGCTAAAATCCGCGCTTCGCTAGGAATTGTCTTGAACAATCGCAAATCGTCTACCGCCACGCCAACCGCTGGCGCGCCAGCCATCGACGCACGCACCCGCGCAGGCCATGGCAGTGTGGCGAAAATGGCGCTCGGTGCCGCCGGCGTGGTGTTCGGCGACATCGGCACCAGTCCGCTGTACGCGATCAAGGAAACCTTCGGCCAGCACGGATTGACCGTCAATCATCCGAACATTCTTGGCGTGCTGTCGTTGGTGTTCTGGGCATTGATCATGGTGGTGTCGATCAAGTACGCGTTTTTCATCCTGCGCGCCGACAACAAGGGTGAGGGCGGCATCATGGCGCTGATGTCACTGGCCCAGCGCGGCATCCGCAATTCGCCGCGAGTGCGCTGGATGATCATGATCCTCGGACTGTTCGGCGCCTCGCTGTTCTTCGGCGACAGCGTGATCACACCAGCGATGTCGGTGCTCTCTGCGGTCGAGGGCATCAAGGTGGCCGCGCCCGCGCTGTCGCATTTCGTGGTGCCGATCACGATCATCGTGATCATCGGCTTGTTCATGATCCAGCGACGCGGCACGGCGGTGGTTGGTGCGGTATTCGGGCCGATCATGGCGCTGTGGTTTCTCACCTTGGCGGTGCTTGGCGTGCGCTCGATCATCAACTACCCGCACGTGCTGGCCGCGCTAAACCCCTGGTATGGCGTGCAGTTTTTCCTGCACAACGGCAAGCTTGGATTTCTCGCATTAGGCAGCGTGGTGCTGGCGATCACCGGCGCCGAGGCTCTGTACGCCGACATGGGTCATTTCGGCAAGGTGCCGATCCGGCTGGCGTGGTATGGCTTCGTGTTGCCGGCATTGCTGCTCAACTATCTCGGCCAGGGCGCACTGGTGCTGATCGATCCCAAGGCGTTGGTCAATCCGTTCTATCTGCTGGCGCCGCCCGCGTTGCTGTATCCGATGATCGCATTGGCCACGGCGGCCGCCATCATTGCATCGCAGGCGGTGATTTCCGGCGCATTTTCGATCGCGCGCGAAGCGATCCAGCTGGGCTTCCTGCCGAGGCTGCGCATCCTGCATACCTCGGAAAAGACCAAGGGCCAGATCTTCGTACCCGGCATCAATCGCATGCTGTTGGTACTGGTGGTGCTGGTGGTGCTGGGCTTCCAGACCTCGAGCAACCTGGCCTCGGCCTACGGCATCGCAGTCGTCAGCACAATGGCGATCGACACAGCGCTGCTGATGATCGTGGCGCGCCGACTGTGGTACTGGAAGGTGTGGCAGGTGGCGCTGGCCGGTACTGTGTTCTGGATCGTCGACTTCGCGTTTCTGTCGTCCAACCTGACCAAGGTGGTGCATGGCGGCTGGTTCCCGCTGGTGCTCGGCGTGTGTGTGTTCACGCTGATGTCGACCTGGAAGCGCGGGCGCGGGCTGGTGCGCTCGTCGATGGAGGAGCAGGGACTGGTGCTGCGGCCGTTCCTCGACAGCCTGGCTTCGCATCCGCCGCACATCGTGCCCGGCACCGCAGTGTTTTTGAGCGCGCACACCAGCCATGTACCGCATGCGCTGCTGCACAATCTCAAACACAACAAAGTGCTGCACGCGCACAACGTGATCTTGACTGTGGAGACCCTCGAAGAGGCTTACGCCGATCCGGACGCGCGCTTCGAACTACGCGATCTGGGCAACAGTTTCCATCAGCTCTGGCTGCGATATGGTTTTGCAGAAGAACCCAACGTACCTGAGACGCTCCTGAGTTGCGACATTCCAGGGCTGCGCTTTGACATGATGGAAACCACCTTCTTCTCCAGCCGCGAAAGCCTGGTCGCGGCCGAACACGCCGGCATGGCGCTGTGGCGCGACAAGCTGTTCGCGTTCATGGCGCGCAACGCCAGTTCGGCCACCGACTTCTTCCGCATTCCCGGCAATCGTCTGGTCGAGCTAGGCACCAAGGTCGAGATTTGATGACTGAAGATCGTGTCATCGCCAGCGCCGCCAACCGCGAGGACGAAGCGCTCGAGGCCAGCATTCGACCGAAGACGCTCGATGAATACCTCGGTCAGGCACCAGTTCGCGAGCAACTCAAGATTTACATTGAAGCGGCCAAGGGACGCGGCGAGGCACTAGACCACGTGCTCATTTTTGGCCCGCCGGGACTGGGCAAGACCACGCTGTCGCACGTCATCGCCAATGAGCTAGGGGTCAACCTGCGCACCACATCGGGGCCTGTGATCGAACGGGCAGGCGACCTTGCCGCATTGCCGACCAACCTGCAGCCGCACGATGTGTTGTTCATCGACGAGATCCATCGCCTGTCGCCCGTGGTCGAAGAAGTGTTGTATCCGGCGATGGAAGATTTTCAGATCGACATCATGATCGGCGAAGGCCCGGCCGCGCGCTCGATCAAGCTGGATCTGCCGCCCTTCACCTTGATTGGTGCCACCACGCGCGCCGGACTGCTGACCGGACCGCTGCGCGATCGCTTCGGCATCGTGCAGCGGCTGGAGTTCTATTCGGCCGAGGAGCTCACGCGCATCGTGCGGCGATCGGCCGGTATCCTCGGTATTGATTGCGATCCTGCAGGCGCGGCCGAAATCGCCCGGCGCTCACGCGGCACGCCACGCATCGCCAATCGTTTGCTAAGGCGCGCGCGCGACTACGCGCAAGTCAAAGCAGATGGCAAGATCACGTTGGCGGTGGCCGATGCGGCGATGCGCATGCTGAATGTCGATAGCGATGGGTTCGACGTGCTCGATCGCCGACTGCTGTCGCTGATCAAGGACAGTTTCGATGGCGGACCGGTCGGTGTGGATTCGCTCGCCGCGGCGCTCAGCGAGGAACGTGGCACCCTCGAAGACGTGATCGAACCCTATCTGATCCAACAGGGCTACCTGCTGCGCACCGCGCGGGGCCGGGCGCTTAGCCCGAAGGCGTGGCGCTGGTTCGGATTGCAACCTAAGGCCGTGGCCTCTGCGCCACTCTTCGCCGAACACGCTACCGATGACGTCGCTGATGACGTCGATTGAGCAAACGCAAGCGTTGGTTGCACTGCCGTTCATCTGGCCGATAAGGGTGTATTGGGAAGATACCGACGCGGGTGGCGTGGTGTATCACGCCAGTTACCTGCGATTTCTTGAGCGCGCACGCAGCGAATGGCTGCGTCACCTTGGATGTTCGCAGCAGCGCTTGCAGGAGCACGAAGACGCGGTATTCGTGGTGCGCGCGATGCAGCTGGAATTTCGCCGGCCTGCACGGCTGGATGATGTGCTGGAAGTCGACGTGGTGCCAACCGCAATGCGTGCCGCCAGTTTGCTACTCCGACAGCAGATTCGACGGGATGGTGAACCGTTGCTGGATGCGACGGTCAAAGTGGCTTGCGTGTCGGCTTCAGGGTTTCGGCCGCGAGCTGTTCCAACTGGGTTGGCCGAGCGTTTGAAGCAGCAATGATTGCGCCCGAAATTGAAACAGAGTTGCCCCCTTCGACGGAGTTGCCCGGTGATCCTTGAACTCTCGATGGATGCAATGCAGCTGATCGAGCGCGCGCTGCCCAGGCCACATGCAGCTCAGCGAGCCGAACACAACCCATTGTCCGCGTTGTGCATCGAACTTCATCGATGCGCGATGCTCACCCTAGCCAAACTTGTTGCGGCCCTACCAAGGACCATTGAATGACCCTGACTTCGTTGCTCGCCGCGCTGCAATCGATTCCCGAGGTGCTGCCCGATGCCTCGCCCGCAGCGGTGGATGCTGTCACCACGACCTCTGCCGCAGGCCACGCGCCGGGCAGCGGGCTCGACCTGTTGTTACTGCTCACCCATGCCAGCCTGCCCGTGCAAGCGGTAATGGCCTTGTTGTTGTTGGCCTCGATCATGTCGTGGGTGATCATCTTCCGTAAGCAGCGCGTGCTGGGCACTACCGAAAAGTCCGCCGCGCGCTTCGAGGAGCGCTTCTGGTCCGGCGCCGATCTTGCCCAACTCTATCGCGAAGCCACCGAACGCAATCGCGTGGTGGCGGGGCTCGAAGCGATCTTCGAAGCCGGCTTTCGCGAATTCGCGCGACTGCGGCAAAAGCGCGGCATGGACGCACGCACCCAGCTTGAGGGCGCGCAGCGCGCAATGCGTGCGAGCCTGGCGCGTGAGGTCGATGGACTTGAGAACAATCTGGAAACGCTGGCCAACGTGGGTTCGATCAGCCCTTACGTCGGCCTGTTCGGCACCGTGTGGGGCATCATGATTTCGTTCCAGGGCCTGGCCAGCATGAAGGAAGCCACCATCGCTACCGTCGCGCCGGGCATTTCCGAAGCGCTGATTGCCACCGCGATGGGCCTTTTCGCGGCGATTCCTGCGGTCTGGGCCTACAACCGGTTTGCAACTCGCGTTGATCGCTTGAATGTGCGATTCGAGGCGTTTGCCGAGGATTTCTCCTCGATCCTGCAACGCCAGGCGCACGTCGACGAGTAGGCGCTCAACGAGTAACCCCGTTCTTCACGTTCCGCCGTTTTCAGGAAGTCATGCATGTCCGCACGCAGCAGCCGCAAACGCCGCAAGCTCAAGGCCGACATCAACGTCGTGCCTTACATCGACGTGATGCTGGTGCTGCTGATCATCTTCATGGTCACTGCGCCGCTGCTGAACCTGGGTGTCGATGTCAACCTGCCCAAAGCAAATGCCAAACCGCTGCAGCAGAAAAAGGAATCGCTGATTGCGATCATCGATGGCAAGGGCAACTATTCGTTGCAGATCAAGTCGGGCAAAGACAGCGATACCAAGCCCGCGACCAGCGTGGCCGACCTTGCCGCTCAGGTGCAAAGCTTCCACGCGCAGAATCCAACCGCGCCGGTTTTCGTCGCCGCCGATGGCAAGCTCGATTACCAACGCGTGGTCGATTTGATGAGTTCGCTGCAACAGGCCGGAGTCGAGAAAGTGTCGTTGATGATGAGTCAGGCAGAGCCGGCGACGACGCCAGCGCCGCGCAGGTGACGCAGGACACTGAGCGCAGATGACAACAGCCACCTTCGAGTCGGATTTCGACAAATGGCGCGGCCTGGGGCTGGCGTTGCTGGTGCATGCCGTGCTGATCGCGGCGTTGTTCATCGGCGTGGTCTGGCACACAACGCCGCCCAGCGCACCGGCCGGTGGCGGTGAGATCGAAGCGACGCTGGTGGTCGATCCCGCAGCGGCGGCTTCGGCGCAGAAGGCGATCCGTGCAGCCGAGCAGGCGCAGCGCGACGCGGTACCGCCACCGCAGCCGATTCCAGAAAAAGCCCCGCAAACCGCGACCATCGCGCCGCAGATGAAGCCGCAGCAAGCGCTTGACCAACCAGACAAGGTCGAACAGCAAAAGGTGTCAGCTCTCGCGGAGGCGCAGGCCGAGCAACAGCAGAAAGAGCAGGACGAAAAACATCGCCAAGCGCAGATCCTGTTGCAGCAACAGACCCAACAGGAAGCAGAAAACAAGCAACGATTGTCGGCGCAGGAACTTGAACGGCAGAAGCAGCTCGATGCGATCCATGCAGAGCAGGCGAAAGTGGATCGTCAACTGAAGCTTGCCGAGGAAAAGCGGCAGCAACTGGAGGATGCGCGCAAGGCGATGGCGAACACCAACAAGCCGCCGGCGCAGGCCGCGCTGCCGGCGGCAACAGCCGGTAGCAATGGCAACTCCGATGCTGGTCTAAAAGCGCGCTACCTGAAGGCAATCAAAGACGTTGCAAATTTCAGTTGGAACCCTGTTGGGGTTCCAGCGAAGACTCATTGCTATATCTCCTTTACTCAGATTCCAGGTGGGCAGGTGATCGACATCAATTACGACAGATGTTCGTTCGATCCTGCAGCGCGCGAGACCATTGAGCGGGCGATGCACAAACAACCGATGCCGTATTATGGGTTCGAATCGGTGTTCGAGCGAAAGGTTGATATTGAATTTTGTTATCCGGAGGACGCATGCACCAAATGACTCGCACAGACCCAATCAAAACCTATCGAACCAATCTCCGCCCTCTGCACGGAGTGTTGGCTTTGCTGATTGCCTGCCTCACGCTGTGCTCGAACGCGTTTGCGCAAGGCCTGGATGTTGGCCTGGTGACCGGCAATGAAGGCGCACTCAAGATTGCCGTGGTGCCGATGAATTACACCGGCAGCAGTGCCAAGCCCGATACCGACGTGGGTGCGGTGGTGCGTGCGGATCTGGATCGCTCGGGCCAGTTTCGTTCGCTGGCCGACAAGGACATGGTCGAGAAGCCGCAGCGCGGCGCCGACGTGAACTTCGCAACCTGGCGATTGCTGAAGCAGGATTTCATCGTGGTCGGCCGCGTCATCGATTCCACCGATGGCGGCTACCGCGCCGAGTTCGAGTTGTATGACGTGGCCAAGCAGCAGCGACTGCTGGGTTTGGCGATGACCGGCCGTGCGCAAGGCATGCGTGATGTTGCGCATCAGATCGCCGACCAGATTTACGAAAAAATTCTCGGCGTGCGCGGTGCGTTCTGGACCCGCATCGGCTACATCACTGCCAACGGCACCGGTCGCAACATCAATTACGCGCTGGTGGTGGCCGATTCGGACGGGGTCAATCCGCAGACCATCGTGCGCTCGCGCGAGCCATTGCTGTCGCCGGCGTGGAGTCCGGATGGCCGCAAGCTGGCTTATGTGAGCTTCGAGCGCGGCAATTCCTCGATTTATGTCCAGGACACCGGCACCGGAGCGCGCGAGCTTCTGGCCAGCTTCAAGGGCATCAATGGCGCGCCGGCGTTCTCGCCAGATGGCAAGCGGCTGGCGCTGACGCTCTCGCGCACCGGCAATCCCGAGATCTATGTGATGGATCTGGCCAGCAAGCAGCTCACGCAGGTCACCAATCACTACAGCATTGATACCGAGCCGACCTGGATGCCGGATGGAAATCTGGCATTTACTTCCGATCGCGGCGGCAAGCCGCAGATCTACACGGTTTCGCCGACCGGCGGCGAACCGACCAGAATCACCTTCCAGGGTAGCTACAACGCCACCGCGAGCGTCTCGTACGACGGCAAGAAGATCGCGGTGGCGCAGGGCAACGGCAGCGTCTACCGCATCGCAATAATGGATCGCAGCGCAGGAGGTGCCGGTCGCTGGCAGAATATCTCCCCTGGCAATCTCGATGAATCTCCAAGTCTTGCCCCCAACGCCAGCATGGTGCTGTACGCCACCCGCGACGCCGGACGTGGGGTGCTGTATTCGGTTTCGGCCGATGGTCGGGTGCGGCAACGGCTGGTGCTGGCCGATGGCGACGTTCGCGAGCCGGCGTGGGGGCCGTATCGACAACATTAAAATGGCTTTTTATGGTCGCAGCCATTGAACCGCCGGATGCGCGCGGGCAAGATGGACGCGTGCCGGGCGCGGATCGATCCGTCAACCAGCAAGACGCAAAATCACAGATGTATTTCGGTCCCTGCGGGCCGCAGCGAAAAGGATGACCAGATGACTACCACCAAGCGCGTGTTGTTACTTGCAGTGTTATGCCTCGCGGCGGCCGCCTGCACCAAGAAAAACGTCAAGGACATGGACATGCACGATGACGCCGGCATGACTCCGCCGGCGAACACCAGCGGCATGAATGATTCCGGCATGCCGGGTCATTACGGCCCGGGCGACCTTGATACGGACGCTTGCCTGCGCCAGCGCGTTGTCTATTTCGACCTCGACCAAGACACGCTCAAGCCCGAGTTCCAGGCGATCGTCGCCTGCCACGGCAAGTACTTGCGCGATCGCGCGCAGGCGGCAATGACGCTGGAAGGCAATGCCGATGAACGCGGCAGTCGCGAGTACAACCTCGGCCTGGGCGAGCGTCGCGGTAATGCGGTGATGGGCGCGGTGCAGGGCAGCGGCGGTTCGGCCGGCCAGATGCACGTGGTCAGTTATGGCGAAGAGCGTCCGACTTGCACCGAGTCCAGCGAGGACTGCTGGTCGCGCAATCGTCGGGTCGAGATCCGTTACACAGCCAAGTGAAGTCGGCCGAAGTTAAGCAGCGCGACGTGATGCGTCCGATTCACTCAGTCATAGCGATGTCCGTGGCGGCAGCCTTGCTGGCTGTCGCTCCGGCGTGGGCCGAGTCACGCGCGAGCCTGAGCGATCGCGTGAGCGCGCTGGAAACCCGATTGCAGCAGAACCAGAATCAGCAATCGGTGGAACAGCTCAATCGCATCGCGCAGCTCGAAACCGACATCAAGTCGTTGCGCAGCATCGTTGAGGCGCTGCAAAACGAGAATGCGCAACTCAAGCAGCGCAGCCAAGATCTGTATGTCGATCTGGATGGTCGGCTGAGCCGACTGGAAGGTGGTGGCGCCGGTAGTGCGCCGCGGCCGATCGCTGCTGGTCCGATAGCGCCGGCGATGCCAGCCTCGTCAGGTTCACTGCCACCTCCAGTGTTACCTGTTGCTCCAGCGGATCCGGTCGCGGAAAAACAGGCCTACGACGGCGCCTTGGCGGCGGTCACCGCGGACCACTCCGCCGAAGCCGCGCGCCGATTCCAGGCGTTCGTGCAGCAATATCCCAACAGCCCGCTGGCGCCCAATGCCTGGTACTGGCTGGGCGAGTCGTATTACGTCACGCAAAACTACCAGCTTGCGTTGGACGCGTTTCTCACTGTGGTGAAGCGTTTTCCGGATTCGCCCAAGGCGCCCGGTGCATTGCTCAAGCTGGGTTACAGCCAGGACGGCTTGAAACAACACGACGCGGCCGTGGCCACCTTGCGCGATCTGATCCAGCGCTACCCGCGCAGCGAAGCGGCCAATCAGGCGCAAAGTCGATTGCGCTTGAGTGCGGTGGACGCGGAGCGGTAGCCGCTGCGTCACTTACGTAGACCAATCTGGTTGCGCTTGATCTCGTTGGTTCAATCTCACTCACTTTGCCTTGCCCGCGCATGCCGGACCATTTTGATTCCAGCATCCGTCATGAGCGATCGCAACGTGGTTACCGATCGTGATGAGGCGCAGTTCTCAAGTGAATCTGGTGAACGCTGAGCGCAAGCATCCGACTCGACTACCATTTTCATGAGCAACGCCTCGACCGACACGCCAGCAACCGATCGCCTGCGCCTGACCGAGATATTCCATTCGCTGCAGGGCGAGGCGCGCAGCGTCGGCTGGCCGACCGTGTTCGTGCGCCTCACCGGCTGCCCGCTGCGCTGCGGCTATTGCGATACGGCATACGCGTTTCACGGCGGCGACTGGTGGGAGATCGATTCGATCCTCGCCGAAGTGTCACGCCATGGCGCGCGGCATGTGTGCGTGACCGGTGGCGAGCCGCTGGCGCAGAAGCGTTGCATCGATTTACTCACGCGGCTGTGCGACGCGGGTTATGAGGTGTCGCTGGAGACCTCAGGCGCGCTGGACATCAGCGCGGTCGACCCGCGCGTATCGCGGGTGATGGATCTGAAAACGCCGGGATCCGGTGAGCAGGCGCGCAACCGGCTCGAGAATATTGCGTTGCTCACCGCACGCGACCAGGTGAAGTTCGTACTCTGTGATCGCGCCGATTTTGACTGGGCAGTGGCGATGCTGCACGAACACGATTTGCCCGCGCGCTGCGATGTGCTGTTCTCGCCAAGTCATGGGCAAGTCGATCCACGCGCTCTGGCCGAATGGATGCTCGCTGATCGAGTGCCCGCGCGCTTCCAGTTGCAGTTGCACAAGGTGCTCTGGGGCGAGGAGCAAGGGCGATGAAGCGCGCTGTCGTTCTGGTTTCTGGCGGCATGGATTCCGCCGTCGTGCTCGCCATGGCGCGGGAGCAGGGCTTCATCACGTATGCGCTCAGCGTCGCCTACGGCCAGCGCCACACGTCCGAACTCGCCGCCGCCGCACGCAATGCACAGGCGCTAGGTGCTGCCGAGCACAAGATTGTTGCGGTGGATTTGCGCAGCATTGGCGGTTCCGCGCTGACTGCCGACATCGCCGTTCCGGAGCACGAGTTCGGTGAACCTGCAGATGCCGGCATTCCTGTCACATATGTGCCCGCGCGCAACACGATCATGTTGTCGATCGCCCTGGGCTGGGCTGAGGTGCTGGATGCCACGGAGATCTTCTGCGGTGTCAACGCGGTGGATTTTTCCGGTTATCCCGATTGTCGGCCCGAGTTCATCGACGCGTTCCAAACGCTCGCCAATCTCGCCACGAAAACCGGTGTCGAAGGCGCCGGCTTCCGCGTGCGCGCACCGCTGATGCGGATGGGCAAAGACGCGATCGCGCGCGAGGGCGTACGCCTGGGCGTGGACTTCGCGCAAACGGTTTCATGCTACCAGGCTGACGCCGATGGCCGCGCCTGCAGACGCTGCGATGCTTGCCGTCTGCGCGCGGAAGGTTTCGCCAACGCCGGTATGGCCGATCCGACACGCTATCGCGCATGAGCCGAGTCGGCTAAAATGCGCGTCCGCCCAAGCGGCGCGTCACCAGTTCAACCTGTGGGTCGTTAGCTCAGTCGGTAGAGCATCGGACTTTTAATCCGTTGGTCCCGAGTTCGAATCTCGGACGACCCACCAATGAAATCAATAACTTAAACATCTGGTTTGCGGTCGCAAAATTTGGTCTGTACAGTTTCGGTACAGTAGCGAAACGGAACTGCCATAGCGACGATCGTAAAAACGCTTTCTGGAACCTGGAAAGCGCTCATTCGTAAGCAAGGTTGGCCGTCGACGGCGAAGACATTTCGCACCAAGCGCGATGCCGAAGACTGGTCGCGCCGCACCGAGGACGAAATGGTGCGTGGGGTCTACATCGAGAGGTCTGCATCGGAGCGCATGACTTTTGAAGTGGCGATTGATCGTTATCTCGCCGAAGTCTCGACTGTTAAAAAAGCGAGCACCCAGCGCTCCGAAAAGCCACGCGCCGAACCACTGCGCGCTTTTTTTGGCAAGTATTCACTGGCGGCGATCACGCCCGATCTTGTTGCTCGGTATCGCGACCAACGTCTAGCCACACCGTCCAAGCGCGTGCATCGAGTCATCGGCAAGATTAGCAATCTGAGCCGCAATACTGTGCGCCTCGAATTGGCGCTGCTCAGGCACGTCTTTGTCACCGCTATCAAAGAATGGCACTTGGGGCTAACCCACAATCCAGTGGGCGGAATACGGATGCCGTCTCCCGGTGAGGGTCGCGATCGACGCTTGAGCGCTACAGAGGAGGCAAAGCTCTTCAAAGCTGTGACGCGCTAGGGTTCTACCCCGTTTCCACGGACGGTTTGATTAAGGCCTGAAACTCCCGATCACGCCGGGCAACTCTACGACGCATTCGCGGATTGTGGAACCGCTCCAGGTAGTCGAACAGATCGGCCCGAGCCTCATCGCGGGTCC
>JBBQQH010000033.1:0-34716 GCA_038216155.1 Lysobacterales bacterium | reverse complement strand
GCGGTACGAAACCCTCTACAACCAACACCTGCCGCAGCGTGCGCTGGGCAATATCACGCCCCTGCAAGCCATTCGAGCCTGGTGCACCAAGCGCCCGGAACTATTTATCCGAAAGCCAAAGAATCAGACGGGACTAGACATCTAGCCACTTCGCCGACCGAGTTCGCGTTTTCGCGATCAAAGCGTGAGAAATGATGGTCATTGACGGAAACAAGAACGTCATGAGCTGGACGCTACGGCTGAGCTGAGAACGCATGGAGGACATGCACTCGCGCTTGACGATGGCGCGCCGCTGCAGCTAATCTAAACGCCTGTTTTAATCAAGCGCTGGCATCCGATGTCTGCAACCGTCCATTTCTCGACCAAGCAACGCATCCTGACCGCGGCGGAGACGCTGTTTGCGCAGTTCGGGTTTGCGGGGACGTCGCTGCGACAGGTCACCAGTGAGGCCGACGTCAATATCGCGGCGGTCAACTATCACTTCGGGTCGAAGGAAAACCTGATCAACGAGGTGTTCCGGCGGCGACTGGACGAACTCAGCGAAAAGCGACTGGCGGCGTTACGCGATGCATTGGACAACCATCCTGGCGATCTTGACGCCCTGCTCGCGGCGTTCATCGAGCCGGCGCTGGCGCTGACGATGGATCGGCACGGCGGTTCGGCCTTTGTACGCGTGCTGGCGCGGGCGTACGCCGAGAAGAACGAGCGCCTGCGAAAGTTCTTGTCGGATAACTACGGGCACGTGCTGCGGCAGTTCGCCAAGGCGATCGGTGTCTGCCTGCCCGATCTGGGCAAGGAAGAACTCTATTGGCGGCTGGATTTCGTGGCCGGTGCCCTGACCTACGCGATGGCCGATTTTGGGCTGATCCGACGCACCGCCAGTGTCAGTGAAAAGCTGCATTGCCAGCGCGCGGCCGACGCGTTAATCCGCTTTGCCGCCGCCGGGTTGCGAGCCTGAGCTCGAATTCTTCGGCTGCTTTAGCCGATAGCATTTTACAATAAATCAACTGGATGGACGATATGTCTCAGAATTTACTTGTTCGTCGGGTCGCCGTGTTGGGAGCCGGCGTGATGGGTGCGCAGATCGCCGCGCACCTTGTCAATGCCGGAGTAGACACCGTGCTGTTCGACTTGCCTGCGAAGGAAGCCGATCCCAGCGGTATCGCCAGGAAAGCCATCGCGAACCTCAGCAAACTGTCCCCCGCTCCGCTGGCGCTCAAGTCACTCGCCGGCGCGATCACGCCAGCCAACTACGATCAGGATTTGGAGCTTCTGCAGGGCTGCGATCTGGTGATCGAGGCGATCGCAGAAAAACTGGACTGGAAGAAGGATTTGTACGCGAAGATCGTTCCGCATTTGTCCGAACGCGCGATCCTGGCGTCGAACACGTCGGGCCTGTCGATCAACGCGCTGGCCGAGGTGCTGGATGCCTCAGTGCACGAGCGTTTTTGTGGCGTGCACTTCTTCAATCCGCCGCGCTACATGCACCTTGCAGAGCTCATCCCGTGCAAGAAGACCGATCCACAAGTGCTTGAACAACTAGAAACTTTCCTGACCACGACACTGGGTAAAGGCGTGGTGTATGCGCGCGACACGCCCAACTTCATCGGCAATCGAATCGGCGTGTTCTCGATCCTGTCCACCGCTTACCAGACCGCACAGTTCAAGCTTGGCTTCGATGAAGTGGACACCCTCACCGGCCCACTGATCGGCCGGCCGAAGTCGGCGACCTATCGCACCGCCGATGTGGTCGGACTGGACACGATGGCGCACGTGATCAAAACCATGGGCGACACTCTGGCGGACGACCCGTGGCACAAATACTTCACCTCGCCCCCGTGGCTGCAAGCGCTAGTGGAAAAAGGCGCGCTGGGGCAGAAAACCGGCGCCGGCATCTATCGCAAGGTCGGTCGTGACATCCAGGTGCTGGATCTGGCCGCGCAGGACTATCGCATCAGCGCCGGCGAGGTCGCGCCGGAAGTCATCGAGATGTTGAAGCTGAAGGATCCGGTCGCGAAGTTCGCCGCGCTACGCGCCAGTGAGCTTCCGCAGGCGCAGTTTCTTTGGGCGATTTTCCGCGACCTGTTCCATTACAGCGCGTATCACCTTGCGTCGATTGCGCAAACCGCGCGCGATGTCGATCTCGCCATTCGCTGGGGTTACGGCTGGAAGCTCGGTCCATTCGAAACCTGGCAGGCGGCCGGCTGGAAGCAGATCGCCGGCTGGATTGCCGATGACATCGTGGCTGGCAAGGCGATGTCGAGCGCGCCGTTGCCCGATTGGGTGTTCGACGGACGCGACGGCGTGCACGGGCCGGATGGCTCCTACAGCCCGGCGCGCAAGACACGGCTGCCGCGCTCGCAACTTCCGGTCTACCAGCGCCAGCGCTTTCCCGACCCGGTACTCGGCGAGACATTCGATCGCGGCCAAACCGTATTCGAGACCGATGCTGTGCGCATGTGGCACGACGGTGATGGCATCGCGGTGGTCGGCTTCAAGACCAAGATGCATACGGTAAATGATGGCGTGCTCGAAGGCTTGCAGCAGGCCATCACGACGGCCGAGCAGGACTTCGACGGCCTTGTGATCTGGCAGGACAGCGAACCTTTCTCTGCGGGCGCCGACCTCAAAGGCGCAATGGGATTGCTGAAGGCCGGCAAGGTTGATGATTTCGACGCGATGATCGCGACCTTCCAGGCCACCAGCCAGCAAATCAAGTACGCGCTGGTACCGGTGGTCGCTGCGGTGCGCGGAATGGCATTTGGCGGCGGGTGCGAGTTCCAGATGCATTCGGCGCGCACGGTGGCGGCACTGGAAAGCTACATCGGACTGGTCGAGGCAGGTGTTGGCTTGCTGCCCGGCGGGGGTGGACTGAAGGAAATCGCGACGCGGGTGGGTTTGAGCGTCGGCCAGAACGGCGATGTCTTCGCCGGGCTGAAGCCCTATTTCGAGACGGTAGCGATGGGCAAGGTCTCGACCTCGGCGATGGAAGCCAAGGATTTGGGTTTGCTGCGCCCAGACGACGTGATCGTGTTCAATGCGCATGAGCTGCTGTACGTCGCCAAGCAGCAAGCACGCGCGCTGGCTGAGTCAGGTTATCGCCCGCCGCTGCCGGCGCGACAGATTCCGGTCGCTGGCGATGTCGGCATTGCCACCTTCAAGATGATGCTGGTGAATATGCTCGAAGGCCGCTTCATTTCCGAACACGACTTCGAGGTGTCGACCCGCGTCGCGACCGTGCTGTGCGGCGGCGAGATTGATCGCGGCTCGCTGGTGGACGAGGACTGGCTGATCGAACTGGAGCGCAAGCACTTCGTCGCACTCGCACAGATGCCGAAAACACAGGAACGCATCGTGCATACGCTCACCACCGGCAAGCCGCTGAGGAACTGACCAATGACCAAACAAACTCAAGACGCCTACATTGTTGCCGCCACCCGCACCCCGGTCGGCAAGGCACCGCGCGGCGCGTTTCGCAATACCCGTCCCGATGAGATGCTGGCGCATGTACTGCGCGCTGTTGTCGCGCAGGCGCCGGGCATCGATACCGCGCGAATCGGCGACATCATCATTGGCTGCGCGATGCCCGAGGGCGAGCAAGGCATGAATGTCGCGCGCATCGGTGCGCTGCTATCTGGCTTGCCCAATTCGGTGCCGGCGCAGACGATCAACCGCTTCTGCTCCTCGGGGCTGCAAGCGGTCGCACTCGCGGCCGATCGTATCCGCTTAGGTGAAGCCGACTTGATGCTTGCCGGTGGCACCGAATCGATGTCGATGGTGCCGATGATGGGCAATAAGGTCGCGATGAGCCCGAAGGTGTTCAGCGACGACCACATCAACATCGCCTACGGCATGGGCATCACCGCCGAGAAAGTCGCCGAGGAATGGAACGTCTCGCGTGCCGACCAGGATGCATTCGCGTTCGCCTCACACCAGAAAGCGATGGCAGCGATTGCCGCTGGCAAATTCAAGGACGAGATCACGCCTTACGATGTGGTCTCGCACGTGCCAGACCTGGATGCAGACATTATTCGCACCCGCGAAATATTGATCGATACCGACGAGGGTCCGCGCCCTGATACTACGCTCGAAGGTCTGGCGAAATTGCGCGCGGTGTTTCGCAATGGCGGCAGCGTGACTGCCGGCAATTCATCGCAGATGTCGGACGGTGCAGCCGCGGTGCTACTCGCGTCCGAGTCGGCGATCAAGCAATACGGCCTCACCCCACTCGCCCGCTTCGTCGGGTTTTCGGTCGCCGGAGTGCGACCGGAAGTAATGGGCATCGGACCGATCGCCGCGATTCCCATAGCGCTCGCACAGGCCGGTTTGACCAGGGATCAAATCGACTGGATCGAGCTCAACGAAGCGTTCGCCGCGCAGGCACTGGCGGTGATCCGCGAGCTCGGTCTCGATCCGGAGAAGGTCAACCCGCTGGGCGGCGCGATTGCGCTCGGCCATCCGCTGGGCGCAACCGGCGCGGTGCGCACCGCGACCATTCTGCACGGCATGCGCCGGCGCAAACAGAAATACGGCATGGTGACGATGTGCATCGGCACCGGAATGGGCGCGGCGGGGATTTTCGAGGCACTGTAACCCGCGCGAAATACTCAACGGCGACGCGCATTCCAAGCGTCGCGCGCTTCCGCCCACCAGTAAGTGAGCTGGGCGCCGATGAATCCGGCGGGCTTCAACGCGGACACCAGCGGATAGTCGGCGAATTGTTTCCAGCGTTGATCGTCCTCGGCAATGGCGGAGGCGATCACCTCGCCTGCGAGCGTGGTCGGCGCGACACCGTGTCCGCCGAATGCCTGCGCGAGCCACAAGCCGTCATCAATGCGTCCGACCTGCGGCATCTGGTGACGCGCATAACTCATCAGCCCCGACCACGCATAGTCGATGCGCACACCATCGAGCTGCGGGTAGACCTTCAACATGTCGCGATAGAGCAAGCGTTTGACCGCCTCGGGCTTGCGATCGAGCACGGAAATCCGGCCGCCCCACAGTAACCGCGTGTCCGGCAACGGCCGGTAATAGTCGAATGCGAACCGGCTGTCGTAAACCGCCGCCTGCGTGCCCATCACGTCGGCCATGCGTGATCCAAGCGGCTCGGTGACCATCACGTAGGTCGCGATCGGCAACACTCCGGCATCTACGTCGTGTCGCAACTCTGCAAGATAACCACCGCAAGCCAGCACCACCTGTTGCGCACGAATCTGCGCCTCGTTGGTGCGCACCAGCCAGCCTGCACCGTCGCGCTCGAGTGCGATCGCGGGTGACTGCTCAAACAGCGTCACCCCCTGCGCTGCCGCCGCCTGCGCGATACCGAGTGCGTAGTTGAGCGGATGCATGTGCAGCGCTGCAGGCTCGAACAACGCATCCGAGTAGCGTTCGCTGTGCAGCAAGGTGCGCAGGCGCTCGCAGTCGACCCACTCCCAATGCACGCCAAAGTTGTCCGCCAGCAATCGCTGGCGCGCGCGCAGCACCTCGGGATCGCGGAACCAGTTGGCCCACAACACACCGGCCGGATTGGCGTCGCACTCGATCACATAGCGTGCGACACGCTGACGAATCGTTTCGACCGCCTCCAGCGTGCCACGATGCAGGTCGCGCGCCCGCTGCGGGCCGAGATCACGCACCAGCGCCTTCTCGCCGAGCGAAAATCCGGCAAACACGAACCCCCCGTTGCGGCCAGATGCACCAAATGCGATGCGTTCGGATTCGAGCACGACGACATCGCGACAACCGCGTTCCGCCAACCCCAGCGCGGTGTTAAGTCCAGCGAATCCGGCACCAACGATGCACACGTCGCAGTCGAGCTTGCCGCGTGCGTACGGAAAATCCGGGTGTGGATTTGCAGTCGCCCGATAATAATTTTCGCTGGTGTTCATTTGCGTGCTCGGCTGCGAAGCAACGAGTGCAACTACATGTCAGTCGATCTCGCGCACGCCCAGCTCGTTGAGTGCCGACTGCATCGCATTGCGTGCTGCATCGCTGAGCGTTTCATGATCAAGAGCAAAACGGATAGTCGCTTCGATCAGACCAATGTGAGTGCCACAATCAAAGCGCGTGCCTTGAAAGCGGTACGCATTGACGGTGCGCTCTTGCAACAGTTGCGCAATCGCATCGGTCAACTGGATCTCACCGCCCTTGCCCGGCGGCACCGATTCCAGCAATTCGAAAATGCGTGGTTCGAGGATATATCGACCGACCACTGCCAGCGTGCTGGGCGCCGATTCGGGATCGGGTTTCTCGACAATCGCGCGAATGCGACCGTAGCGATTGTCGAACGCGTCAGTGGCGACTATGCCGTAACTGGAAGTCTGCTCGCGCGGCACGTCCTCGACCGCGATCATGCTGCCGCCTAGCGCTTCGGCGCGATCGGCCATTTGCGCCAACGCGCCGATACCGCGATTCCAGATCAGGTCATCGGGCAAGATCACCGCGAACGGCTCGTCGCCGACCACCGCCTTCGCGCACAGCACTGCGTGGCCCAGGCCCAATGCTTCTGCCTGGGTCACAAACACCGCACTCACTCCCTTCGGCAACACATTGCGCACCAGCGACAGCAATTCGCTTTTGCCGGCCTTTTCAAGCTTGTGCTCAAGCTCATAGGCCTTGTCGAAGTAGTCCGCAACCGCATGCTTGTAGCGATTGGTGACGAAGATGAGGGTGTCGCAGCCCGCCTCTACTGCTTCGTCCACCGCGTACTGGATCAGCGGTCGGTCGATGATCGGCAACATTTCCTTCGGCACGGTTTTGGTCGCGGGCAGAAAGCGCGTGCCGAGGCCAGCGACCGGAAACACGGCTTTGCGGATACGACGGTGTGCGGTGATTTGGGTCATGGCGGGCTCGGACAGCGGGCTCAGGGAATCGCGCGGCGCAACCGCGCGGAATCAATGGATGTGACCTCCAACGGCAGCACATCGGCGTCGGCCGGCACATATTCGGGAACCGCCTCACGCAACAGCCGCCGCAGAAGTGTTTCGTCATAGCTGGCGACGGCTTCGGCGAACGCGGCCAGCAGACGCTGGCAACGTGGCCCGTCAACCGCGCGCACCTGCGCCTGCAAAATCTTCACGTTCGCGGTGCGATCGTATTGTTCGTCCGGGTGATACAGCTCCTCGTGCACCTTTTCGCCCGGACGCAGGCCGGAGTACACGATCTCGATGTCGCGCCCCGGGATTTTTCCGGCCAGCCGCACCATCTGCTCGGCCAGTAGCCTAATTGGTACCGGCGCGCCCATGTCGAGGGTGAAGATCGCCTGACTGCGATCCATTGCGGCGGCCTGCAGGATCAACTGGCAGGCCTCGGGAATGGTCATGAAATAACGCGACACCTCCGGATGGGTGACAGTGACCGGGCCGCCACGGCGGATCTGCTCGCGGAAGGCGGGCACCACGCTGCCGGCCGAATCGAGCACATTGCCGAAACGCACGATGGCACAACGAGTGCGCGCCGAGCCGATAGCTACCTGACACGCCATCTCGGCCATGCGTTTGCTGGCGCCCAGCACGTTGGCCGGATTGATCGCCTTGTCGGTGGAGATCAGCACGAAAGTGTCAACTCCGGCGGCGACACTGGCCTGCGCCACGACCTGAGTCGCCAGCACATTGTTGCGCACCGCTTCGCGCACTTGCTGCTCCAGCACCGGCACTTGTTTGTACGCCGCTGCATGCAGCACCGCCTGCGGTCGGCTGCGGCCCAATGCGTGAGCGATCACGGCCGGGTCGCCGCAATCACCCAAGACGCAATGGATCGGCAAATCGGGATGCTCGCGCCGCAGCTCCTCAAAAATCATCATCAAGGCAAGTTCGGTTTGTTCCAGCAAGGTCAGCGCGCTGACGCCCAGGCCTGCCGCCTGCCGACACAGCTCGCTGCCAATTGACCCACCGGCTCCGGTCACCAGCACCGAGCGCCCGCCCAGCCAGCTGCGCATTGCCTGCCAGTCCGGGGCGATCGCTTCGCGCCCGAGCAGATCCTCGATCGCCACTTCCTTGAGCTGACCGGGCGTGGCGCGGCCATGCAGGATGTCTTGCAAGCGCGGCACAGTGCGGAACGGCAGGCCGGTGTCATCACACAGCGCCACTGCGCGCTGCATTTGTCCAGCGTCCGCCGTGGGGATCGCAATCACGATCAGGCGGGCATCGGTTTCGCGGGCGATCTCGACCAGCTCATCAAACGAGCCCAGCACCGGAAAACCGTGCAATTTCGCCCCATGCAGGCGCGGATCGTCGTCAAGAAAACCGACCGGAAAGTACTGTCGATCGCGACTGAGATCGCGGATCAAAGCCTCTCCAGCGCGTCCGGCGCCGAGCACCAGCACGCGAACGGCGGCCTCGGAGCGCCCCGCCGATTCACGACTATCCTTCCAGGCCCGGTACAGCAGTCGCGGACCGCCGATCAGCACCACCAGCACCATCGGATACAGCACCAGAGCCGAGCGCGGCACCAGTTCAAGCCTCGTCAACAGAAACAGGCCGAGCACAATCAACAGCACACCGAGCAGGCTTGCCTTCACGATATTGATCAGGTCGGGCATGCTGGCAAACCGCCACAGTCCGCGATAAAGGCCGGTCGCCCAGAAGATCAGGCCCTGCACGACCAGCACCATCGCCACCACCGGCGAGAACAGCGCGATGGGTTGGTGCGCCGGCTCAAAGCTGTATCGCACCACCGTCAGGCCCACCCAGCACAGCCACACCATGGTCAGATCGTGCAGCACGACCAGGCCCTTGGGCAGGAGGTTGGTCAGGCGCTGTCCCAGCACTGGATATCCTCTCCTGATCATCAGGTCACTGTTGATGGATGCATCGTGGTCGCGCGCTGTCAGGTGCGCGTTCTGCCGCCCAGCCGGCGACGTGCACCGAGCCAGAGCAGGCACGCGCATGATAACGCGGCAATCGTCATCCACACTGACAGGATTGCTCCGGCTGACGCGGCGACCAAGGTCAGGACGCACGCGAGCAGCGTCCATGTCGCATAGGCAATGGTCACCCATCGATGCGATTTGCCACGCCTTACCAGCCACTGGTAGAGGTGTTCGCGGTGCGGCCGCCACCATGCCTTAAGCTGACCCATGCGCTTGCCGAGGGTCAACGCAGCATCAATGCCGAAAGCCGAAACCGGCAGCAGTGCCAGCGGCCACTGCATGCCACCGCTGACGATTGCTCGCAGCAGCAGGCAGGCGATCACGAAACCGAGTGCGCCGGAACCAACATCACCAAGAAAAATTCGCGCGCGCGGAAAGTTGAATGGAAGAAAGCCGATCAGCGCGCCGAGTGCGACCCAGCCGGCAGCCAACCAGCATGCATCCAGCCAGGCGAACAACGCGCCTCCGGCCAACACGCAAGCCGTCACTAGGATCGCCTGGGTGGTGGCGATGCCATCGATCCCATCCATGAAATTCCACGCGTTGATCAGTCCGGCAATCCATACGATCGCGATCAACAACAATCCCGATTGCGCGGGTGTCGATGGCATTCCCAGCAGCCCGAGTGCAGCCAGCGCCGCGGCGGCAACGTGGACCGGGAGTCGCAGACTTGCCGGCAACGGACGGTGGTCGTCCAGCCAGCCAATCGCTGCAACCAACGACAAGCCTGCGAGGCAGCCAGCGAAGGATGTATCCAATCGATGCTTGATACCCAGCCAGATGACGCCTGCCACAAGGATCGTCAATACCGGTCCGAGTCCGCCGCCTCGTGGCGTTGGCATAGCGTGGCTGCGACGACGACCTGGCGCATCCAGCAGGTTTCTGCGCAGCGCGTAGTGGCGGGTCGCTGCGGTCAACAGCGCCGAAACGGCCGCCGCCGCACACAGCAAGATCCAGCCGTTGGCAAGACTCATTCGCCCAGCATGTTGTATTGCGGGGTGATCGTGCCCCAGTTCTTGCAACTCGGGCATTGCCAATGATGCGCGCGAGCTCCGAATCCGCACCGGCTGCAGCGATAGGCCGGCGTGCGCACCAACAACTGGTCGTTGACCTGTTTGAGCGTGTGCAGGGTCGCCTCGGCCGATTCGGCGTCATCCAGACTCAGATCGATCAGCGCAGCTTGCCCGCGCACGGAAGGCCGATGTTGTACCTGCTTGGTCAGGAAGACTCGCGCAGCGTCCACGCCTTCCTGCGCATGGATCAGCTTGGCCAGCGCCAGAATCGCAGCGATGCCGGGCGAGCGCTCGATCATCTCGGCCAGAAATGCACGCGCGCGGGGCGTGTCGTTGCGACGCTGGTAGGCTTCCAACAAGGGTCGCAGGATTTCCGGCAGATAGTTGACATCGTGACGGGCAACCCGCTCGAACGCGCGGATCGCGCCGACATCATTGCCGGCGGACGATTCCAATTGGCCTTCGAGGATGCCTGCGCGGGTGCTGTGCGGATCAGCGGCGTACGCCTCCGCGATTCGCCGAGTCGCTGCCTCGGTATCGCCCTCCAACTTTGCCTGCTGCGCCAGCTCGCAATAAAACTGCGCGATCAATGGACCCATCGCCTCGCCGGTCGCCTGCTCGAACCCACGCGCGTGGCGGATCGCCTCCTCCCAGTCGCGCTCGGCCTGGTAGATCGAGATCAGATGTTTGCGCGCCTGCGGCACCGAGACATCCATCTGCACCAGGTCGGTGAACAACGTCTCGGCGCGGTCGAGCAAACCCGCACGCATGTAGTCCTCGCCCAGTTCGAGCGCGGCATAGCGCCGCTGCTCATCGCTCAACCCGGTACGTGCGACGAGGTTCTGATGCAGACGAATGGCGCGATCGACTTCGCCACGACGACGAAACAGATAACCCAGCGCAAACTGGGTTTCGACCGTGTCCTTGTCGATTTCGGCCAGTTGCAAAAACAGCTCAATCGCCTTGTCCGGCTGTTCGGTCAGCAGGTAGTTGAGGCCGCGAAAATACGTGGTCGACAGTCGGCTGACCTGGCGCCCGGTTTGCAGCACGCTGCCGCGTCGGCCGAAGTACCAACCGCCAAGCGCGGCAAACGGCAATGCGATCAGCAGCAGGGTTTCGATCAATGGCATGTGCAGGTCAAACCCGCGGCTGCACTAACGCTGCCGTTGCTGGATCATCTTCGGAGAGTCGATACGTTGCAGCGAGTGGTTGCGCCTGTCGTTTGTGCGCCTGCCTCAGTTTGCGCCGCAGCGGCCAGACGACACCGACACTGATCGCCATGCCGCCCAGTAACGCGCCAATCAATAGCGCAACCAGCAGCGCCACGCCGACACCAACCGATTGATGCAGGTAATAGAAGTCCAGCATCGTGGTCTGCGGATTGAGCGCGCCAAACACCACGCCGGCGGCGACGAACAACAAGGCAAGCAACAACTGCAGCAGGCGCATGCGGAACTGCCTCGTGGCGATGATGCGGAAAGCTTAGCCCAATCGTCGGCCCGTACGCGCGCTCAATGCAGGCGCACGAAATTCCGCGTGATCATTCGCTGATCTCGACTGAGTTCACGCACTCGCGCAGTTCCTTGCCGGGCTTGAAGTGCGGGACGTGCTTGCCGGGCAGTGCGACCGAGTCGCCAGTCTTGGGGTTGCGGCCAATGCGTGCGGGTCGGAAGTGCAGGGAAAAACTGCCAAAGCCGCGTACTTCGATGCGCTCGCCATGTGCCAGCGCGTCACTCATCAGTTCCAGCAATGTCTTCACCGCGAGGTCGACATCGTCGGCCTTGAGGTGCGCCTGGCGCAGGGCCAGCACTTCGATCAATTCGGACTTGGTCATGCCAGATGCGGCGCGCGGATGCTCAATGCGGGGGGTGTTACGCGTGTTCAAACTGTGACAAAAGCCGCGACCCGGAATCCCGGATCGCGGCCACTTGCATCAACAATAATCGACCAGCAACAAACCAGGCGCCTGCCATCGTTTTCAACCAATAGCAGGCGCGCAAGCCTTACTCGCTCTTGTTCATCTTCTCGCGCAGCAACGCACCCAGCGTAGTGGTGCCGGTGGAGGCACTCTGCTGGATGTCGTCCATCGCCTGCTGCACTTCGGCTTCGTCCTTGGCCTTGATCGACAGCTGCAACAAACGGCCCTTGCGATCCATGCCCATGAAGCGAGCCTCGATGGTGTCGCCAACCTTCAGGTGCTCGGTGGCGTCATCGACCCGCTCTTTGGCGATGTCGGACGCGCGCACATAGCCTTCCATGCCATCGGGGAGATCGATCGTGGCGCCCTTGGCGTCAACTTCCTTCACGGTGCCGGTGACGAGGCTGCCCTTCGGTGTGCCGGCCATGAACTGACCGACCGGATCCTGTTCCATCTGCTTGACGCCGAGCGAAATGCGCTCGCGTTCCGGATCGACCGCCAACACCACGGCTTCCAGCGTGTCGCCCTTCTTGTAGTTGCGCGCAACGTCTTCGCCGGTAGAGTTCCAGGAGATATCGGACAAATGCACCAGACCGTCGATGCCGCCATCCAGGCCGATGAAGATGCCGAAGTCGGTGATCGATTTGATCTGGCCCGAGACCTTGTCGCCCTTGTTGTGCATTGCGGCGAAGGCTTCCCACGGATTGGCCTGCACTTGCTTCATGCCCAGCGAAATCCGGCGACGCTCTTCGTCGACGTCCAGCACCATGACCTGCACTTCGTCGCCCACCTGCACCATCTTCGACGGGTTGACGTTCTTGTTGGTCCAGTCCATTTCGGAGACGTGCACCAGCCCTTCGACGCCCGGCTCGATCTCGACAAACGCGCCGTAATCGGTGACGTTGCTGACCTTGCCGAACAGGCGCGCGCTGGCTGGATAGCGGCGGGTGATGTTGTCCCACGGATCCTCGCCCAGCTGCTTGAGGCCGAGGCTGACGCGGTTGCGCTCGCGGTCGTACTTGAGCACGCGCACGTCGAGTTCCTGACCCACTTCAACCACTTCGGACGGATGCCGCACGCGCTTCCACGCCATGTCGGTGATGTGCAGCAGGCCATCGATACCGCCGAGGTCAACGAACGCGCCGTAATCGGTGAGGTTCTTGACCACACCCTTGATCACTGCGCCTTCCTGCAGACGATCCATCAACTGCTCGCGCTCTTCCGAATGCTCGGATTCAACCACCGCGCGACGCGAAACCACCACGTTGTTGCGCTTGCGATCCAGCTTGATCAGCTTGAACTCGAGTTCCTTGCCTTCCAGATAGCCGGGATCGCGCACGGGGCGCACATCGACCAGCGAACCCGGCAGGAACGCGCGCACGTCGCGGATGTCGACGGTGAAACCACCCTTCACCTTGCCGCTGATGCGACCGGTGATTGTTTCGTTCTTCTCGAGCGCTTCCTCGAGCTCGTCCCAGACCAGCGAACGCTTGGCTTTCTCGCGCGAGAGCACGGTCTCGCCGAAGCCATTTTCCAGGTATTCGAGGGCGACCTTGACCTGCTGACCGATTTCGAGGTCGAGGTTGCCGTCGTCGTCACGAAACTGTTCGATCGGCACAATGCCTTCGGACTTCAAACCGGCGTGGATGACCACGACGTCGGAACGAATCTCGACGATCGTACCCGTCACGATGCTGCCGGGCTTGAGTTTGGCGATGGTCGCCTGGGTTTGTTCGAACAGTTCTGCGAATGATTCGGTCATTGAAAATTTCTCTGTTGATGACACAGATCGATGCATTGGTTGGCACCGATCCACCCGTTGTCGACCTGCGCGGAATGCGTATGGTCGGTGGAGTTGATTGTAAAACCCGCAGGAAGCATTCCCTCCGGGAGCGGCTCTGCTACGCAATGTTCCCCTTGGCGCAGGACGCTTTGAATGCCAACTCAAGCCTTGCGCGAAACGCCCGAAAGAAACAGTCAGGAATTACGCGTCAACCAGCGCCAGCACGCGCGCGACAACCGTATCGACCGGAACATCGGTGGTGTCGATCAAAACCGCATCTTCAGCCGGTCTGAGTGGCGCCACCGCACGCTGGGCGTCGCGGGCGTCACGGGCAAGAATTTCCCGCAGCAGACCGTCTAGCGTAACGGAAACTCCTTTGTCCTTCAACTGCTTATAGCGTCTTTCCGCACGCTGGCCGGCGCTGGCAGTCAGAAACACCTTGTGCGCGGCATCGGTGAACACCACCGTGCCCATGTCGCGACCATCGGCGACCAGCCCCGGCGGCTGCCGAAAGGCGCGCTGCTTGTCGAACAGCGCGAGCCGGACTTCCGGGATCGCCGCGATCGCCGAGGCTGCTGCGCCGGCAGTTTCGGTGCGCAATTCGTCGGTCGCATCCACGCCATCCACCAGCACGCGCGGCTCGCTGGCTCCTTCGGTACAAAAGCGGATGTCGGTATCCAACGCCCGCCGGACCAGCGCGGCGTGGTCGGAAAAATCGAGATCGGACCATCTCGACGCTAACCCGACAGCCCGATACAGCGCGCCCGAATCCAGATAATGCCAGCCCAGCTTCTGCGCCACTGCACGGCTGATGGTGCCCTTGCCCGAACCGGATGGCCCATCGATGGTCAACACGGGAACGCTGGAATCCATCCTGACAACCTTGTTTGAAGTCACCGCATTCTAGGGGGAATCTCTGGACGTCTTTCGTTCGTCATTTCCCAGCTTCTCTGTTGCAAGACTTTTCGGCGGACGCTGATCTGCTCTTCAACAGCGAAGCTGGTCAATCAATCGCGGCCACCTTGGTAGAAGTAAAAGCATTCTAGGGGATTCATTGAATTTCTTTAGCTCGTCAATCAGGCGAGGATGCTGCGGGGTCAGTTTTCAACGACACGCCGCTTGCTACCGTGCCCACCGATCCACCAGCCAATCCGCACAGCGCCCGAGGCGTCCATGAAAACGTTCCACTGCGATCGCTGCGCGTAACAGGTGTTTTACGAAAATACCGGTTGCGAACGCTGCGGCGGGCTGCTCGGGTTCATCGAGGACACGGTCGAAATGGGCGCTGGTTTTCTCTGACCTATGCGCTCAACAACCTCAACCAAAGCATGGGCACCCGCGACTTTCATCCTCACCCCGCCAGTGCTCGAAAAGCTTCGTTTCGTGCATCGGGTGATCCGCTCGCATTGTCAATCGCTTGAACCGACGAAGCCCTGACTGTTGCGCCCGGACCCGCCAACGGCTCGCGCCGGCTGGTGCGGTTGCTCCAATAAAACGTTCTACACGCAAGCGCGATTGTCACCGATGACCCTTGAAGCAATCACCCCGGCCTCACACGTCAGCAACTGCGCACGCTCACGCTCGCAGCGTTGGGCGGCGCGCTGGAGTTTTACGATTTGGTGATCTTCGTGTTCTTCGCCGCGACAATGGGTGCGGTGTTTTTTCCGCCAGCCATGCCCGAGTGGCTGCGGCTGGTACAGACATTCGGGATTTTCGCTGCGGGCTATCTCGCACGTCCACTCGGCCGGAGTGGTGATGGCGCATTTTGGCGATCTGCTTGGACGCAAGCGGATGTTTATGCTCAGCATAGCGCTGATGGCGATCCCGACCTTGCTGATCGGTTGCCTGCCAACCTATGCGACTGTCGGCATCGCTGCGCCGCTGCTGCTGTTGCTACTGAGGATGATGCAGGGCGCGGCAATCGGAGGCGAGGCGCCCGGCGCATGGGTGTTCGTGAGCGAGCGCGTGTCGCCCCGTCATCGCAGTCTGGCCTGCGGCACGCTATCGGCCGGATTGACCGCCGGCATCCTGCTGGATTCGCTGATCGCCGCTGGGATTGGCGCAGTACTCACCGATAGCCATTTGTTGACTTGGGGTTGGCGAGTTCCGTTCCTGCTCGGCGGCGCATTCGGCTTGATCGCCATGCACCTGCGACGCCTGTTGCAAGAGACGCCGGTATTCGCGGAACTGCAGGCGCGCAAGGCGCTCGCGTCGGAGCTTCCGATCAAGACTGTCCTGCGTGACCATCGTGGCGGCGTGCTGTTGTCGATGCTGCTGACTTGGCTGCTAACTGCCGCGGTGGTGGTGCCGCTTTTGATGATGCCGACGCTGCTGCAGAAGGGGTTCGGCATCTCGATGCAATCGGAGTTGCTGGCCAACTCTCTCGCGATCGTGTGCACGATGCTGGGCAACATCGTTGCCGGGAGCGCCGCCGATCGCTTCGGTGCCGGCCGCGTACTGGTCATATGGAGTGTGTTGCTGGGCGTCAGTTTTTGGCTTTTCTACTTCGGGGTCCGGCAAGACGCCCGCTGGTTGTAGCCGTCGTATGCGCTGGTCGGATTCAGTGTCGGATTGACTGCATTGGTGCCGTCGATCGCCGTTAGCGCGTTTCCGCCGACGGTGCGCTTTAGCGGATTGCCGTTCTCCTACAACGTGGCATATGCGATCTTCGGCGGTGCAACGCCTGTATTGCTGACACTGGCTTTGCACGCGAATGCGGCAGCGCCGGCGTATTACATCGCAGCCATGGCGTTGCTTGGCTGCGGGCTGGGCCAATGGGTGCAATTGCGCACCCAACCGATCCTGGTTGATTGAGGCCGATCCATGCAGATGTTCCGGGCATAGGCGATCATTGAACGGAAACCACTCGATGCATCGCCATTGTCGGGGCAAGCCATTGAACGTGCTGAAAATCCCCGATATACTGCGCGACTAACTTGCGCTCCAGAGTCTAATGCCATGAAAGTCTTGTCCTCGCTTAAATCCGCCAAAACCCGCCACCGCGACTGCAAAGTCGTTCGGCGTCGAGGCAAGGTGTTCGTGATTTGCAAGTCGAATCCGCGCTTCAAGGCTCGTCAGCGTTGATTGCAGGCGTCGCGTGGCGTTTCATCGCCGCACGACAGGCTGGCACGATCGAAGCTGCACCGCCAAAGGCCGCTAGCTGCGGCCTTTGTGCTATCTGCAGCATCCACGCGCGACGCTGCAAATGGCGGCGGCTGGTCAGTTCTGATACAACGGCGTTCTGGTCGTAGTGGTCTTGCGATAATTGCGCTAGTCAGCCAAGGGAGAGTGCCATGACAGGTTTACAACGTAGTCTGCTGCTATCGGTATTAGTGTCTGGATTGGCTTGCGTCTGCACGCCGGCTCGGGCCGACACCCTGCTGATCGATCGCGCACAGATGGGCCGGCCAATTGCGCAGCCTGCGCGCGGCATGACCATGGCCCAGGTCGAAAAGCGATTTGGCGCGCCGATGCAGAGGCTTGAACCGCGCGGTGGCCAGAAAGCCGACTGGCCGGTGATCCGGCGCTGGGTGTACGCCAATTACACGGTTTATTTCGAGCGCACGCACGTGATCGATATCGTGCTCAACCACGCCATGCCCGAGGAAATCGGTCCGGCGCCCGTGCGCTGAGGCATGCGCAAGGACGCGTTGCGATTTCCCGCGGAGTGGGAACCCCAGTCCGCGATTTTGTTGGCGTGGCCGCATGCTGATACTGACTGGGCCGCGCGCCTTGAATCGGTCGAGTCCACATACGCCGCACTGATCGCTGCGATCACTCGCTTCCAGCCGGTGCTGCTGTGCGTGGCCGACGACGCCGTGCGGCAACGTGCAGCCGACTGCCTGTCCCACGCTGGCGTTGCGCTGGATCAAGTGCGCATGGTTCTCGTTGATTACGACGATACCTGGTTGCGTGATACCGGTCCGGTCACCTTGCTGGGCAATGACGGCCCGGTCATGCTCGACTTCCATTTCAACGCCTGGGGTGGAAAGTACGACGCCGGCCGCGATGATCGACTGATCGCCGGTCTGTTCGAACAAGGCGTGTTTGGCAACGCGCGCCGCGAACGCGTCGAGTTCACGCTGGAAGGCGGCTCGGTTGAAACCGACGGGCTCGGCACCTTGCTCACCAGCAGACAGTGCCAGCACTGTCGGCATCCGGATTCGAGCCGCGCGCAGATCCGCGACAAGCTGACGGCCATCCTGCATCAGGACCGCGTGTTGTGGATCGACTACGGGTATCTGCAGGGCGATGACACCGACGCGCACATAGACACGCTGGCACGCTTCGCCTCGGCCGACAGCTTCGTGTATCAGGGGTGCGACGACCAGAACGACGCGCACTTCGAGGAGATGCGTGCGATGTCGGTGGAACTGGCCAGCATGCGCACCGTCGACGACAAACCTTACCGGCTGTTCGCCCTGCCCTGGGCGCGCGAGATCATGGACGGCGATCGCCGGTTGGCGGCGTCGTATGCAAACTTCTTGATCATCAACGGCGCGGTGCTGGTGCCGGGATACGACGATCCGGCAGACGCGAAAGCGCTAGAAGTAATCGCACAGGCATTTCCTGATCGCGAGATCGTGCAGATTCCGTGCAAACCGCTGATCTGGCAGAACGGCAGCCTGCATTGCCTCAGCATGCAGTTGCCGCAAGGCGTGTTGTGATGGACACATCGACGCGCAAACTGCCATTGCACGTGGCGCTGGTGCAGGAATTCGATCACGGCAGCATGCAGGCCAACCGCGAGGTGATCGCTGATCGCGTCGCCAGCGCCGCTAACGCCGGCGCGCGTCTGCTGTTGTTGCAGGAATTGCACAACGGGGCGTACTTCTGCCAGCACGAGTCAGTTGCTGAATTCGATCGCGCCGAACCGATCCCCGGGCCAAGCACCGAGTTTCTAGGCGCGTTGGCCAAACAACATAATGTGGTGATCGTCGGCTCGCTGTTCGAGCGTCGCGCCGCCGGGCTGTACCACAACACGGCGGTAGTGCTTGAGAGCGACGGTTCGCTCGCTGGCAAATATCGCAAGATGCATATCCCCGACGATCCTGGCTTCCACGAAAAGTTCTACTTCACCCCGGGCGATCTGGGTTTTCAGCCGATCGATACCTCTGTCGGCCGGCTTGGTGTGCTGGTGTGCTGGGATCAGTGGTATCCCGAAGCCGCGCGGATGATGGCGCTCGCCGGCGCCGAACTGCTGCTGTATCCGACCGCGATCGGCTGGGATCCAGATGACGCGCAAGATGAAAAGGATCGCCAGCGCAACGCGTGGATCCTGAGTCATCGTGGGCATGCGGTCGCCAACGGATTGCCGGTTCTCTCGTGCAACCGCGTCGGCCATGAGCCTTCGCCGCTGCAGACCTCTGGCATCGACTTCTGGGGCTCAAGCCACGTGCTGGGTCCGCAGGGCGAGATACTCGCCGAAGCAGCGACGGATAGCGCGGCGACGCTGCACGCTCAGATCGACCTGCAACGCAGCGAACAGGTACGACGCATCTGGCCGTTCCTGCGCGATCGCCGGATCGATGCCTATGGCGATCTGCTCAAGCGCTATCGCGATTGAGATCCAGCCATTGCTCTGATGGGCCCGCAATGAGACGACTGGCCAACACTCCTGTTTTCGGATATTCACGCAATGGAAACTGAAACCTCGCCGATCGAGGCTGTGCTCGCGCAGCAGCCGCACCAGATCATCGAACGCGATGGCGTTCGCTACACCGTTGTCGGCACCGCGCATGTCTCGCGCGCAAGCACCGAGGCGGTGCGCGCGTTGATTGCCGATGGCGGTTTCGACACGATCGCGGTCGAGCTTGATGCGCTGCGCCATCGCAATCTTGTGCGCATCGATAACGCGCCAGAGGAAGTCGATCTGGTGCGCATCCTGCGCGATGGCAAGGCGATGATTTTCGCCGCCAACCTCGGCCTTGCCGCGTATCAGCGGCGCTTGGCCGAGCAACTCGGCGTGCAACCAGGCGGCGAGCTGAAGTTGGCTGCCGAGGAAGCAACCGCGCGCGGCTTGCGTCTGTGGCTGATCGATCGCGAAGTCGGCCTCACCTTCCGACGCGCGATGGCGTCACTGGGATTCTGGAGTCGCGCCAAGCTGGGCGTCGGCCTGCTTGCCAGCCTATTCGACAGCGAGGACGTGGGCGAAACACAGATCGAACAGCTCAAGCAGGGCGACATGCTGGAGTCGAGTTTTGGCGAATTCGCCCAATCAAGTCCGCAACTTTACGAAGCACTGATCAACGAACGCGACCGTTACATGGCCGCGCGCCTGCGCGAGGAAGCTGCTAACGGGCCGGCGCGCGAGGTTTTGGTGGTGGTCGGTGCAGGTCACCTGAAAGGCATGTGCGATTCTCTGCGCAATGCAACCGATGCTCCGACCGCGGTGCGCACGCAACTGGAATCTCTGCCTAACGGCAGTCGCGTTCCATGGCTCGGCATAGCGCTGGGCGCGTTGGTTTTGGGCAGTTTTGCCTGGGCTTATTGGCGCGGCGGCGCGCAGCTGGGCAATACCTTCGTGATCGAATGGGTGCTGCTGACCAGTATTTGCGGCGCGCTCGGCTGCATCGCCGCCGGCGGTCATCCGCTGAGCGTGCTGGCCGCGGCGGTGTGGTCGCCGCTCAAGCCCATTCATCCCGGCGTGCCGTCGGGCATGGTCAGCGGGCTGGTTCAGGCGTGGATTCGCAAACCGACGGTCGAGGACTTCCTGCGCCTGCGCGAGGATGTCGGCAGCCTGCGCGGCTGGTATCGCAACCGCGTCGGCCGCGTGCTGCTCAACTTTTTCCTCACCAGTTTGGGCACCTCGATCGGGGTACTCACTGCCGGCGCGCGATTGATCAGCAAGCTCGGCTGAGCGCACTCAACTCACGCGCAAGGTCGATTCACGCAATCGCACCGGCATCAGCCAACCACTTCACCGTCTTCATCGCGCAGTTGCGGACGCCCCATCGGCGCACGATCTCGCCCCCTGCGGATCGCGCGTGACGTCCACAAACGCATGTCATCCAGCGTGGCGTAGATGGTCGGCAAAAACATCAGGCTGACCACGGTAGAGAACGCAAGACCGCCGGCGATGGCGCGCGCCATCGGGAAATAAGCAGGGCCACCGCCCCCGATCTGCGTTCCGCCCATGCACAGCGGCAACATGCCAACGATCGCCGTGCCCATCGTCATCAGGATCGGGCGCAGTCGCTCCTTGCAACCGGCGACCAGTGCATCGGTGCGATCCAGCCCGCGCCGCCGCAAGGTATTGATGTGATCGAACAAGACGATGCCGTTGTTCACCACCACGCCCATCAGCACCAGGATGCCGATCGAGGCCATCACCGTAAACGTCGTACCGGTAATCGCGAACAGCCAGAACATGCCCAGCGCCGAAAAGATGATGCTTGCGAGGATCGCGCTGGGCATCAGTAGCGATTCGAACAATGCAGCCATGACCAGGTACACCAGGAACAGTGCAATCAAGGTGTTCTTCCCCATCTGGCTTCCGGCATCGTCGTTACGCTGGAATCCGCCGCCGAAATTGTAGCGATAGCCAGCCGGGAATGTGGTCGACGCCAACGCCTTTTCCATTGCTTGTTGCGCTTGGTCGGTAGTGACGCCTTCCGGCAACGTGGCCTGGATCGCCAGTGTGGTTTGCCGATTCAATCGGGAAATCTGCGACGCACCTTGGTGCACAGCCACGTCCACTACCGACAACAGCGGGATGCTGCTGCCATCCTTGCGGCGCAATGTCAGGCCGGACAGATCCTGGATTCGATAATGTTCGGCACCGGCAAATCGCACCCAGACCGGCACCTCGCCGCCGGGCGTGCGGAATTCGCGCAATGGCGAACCGCGCAACGCGATACCGACATACTTGGCAACGTCGTTCGCGCTGAAGCCGTAGGCTTCGGCCCGGTCGCGATTGACGCTGACCTGGATTTCACTGTTCTCGTCGCCGTTGTCCACGCGCACGTCGCGCAGCTGTTTGAGGCTTGAGAGCACCGGCACAAGGTTGCTGGCGATCTCGTTCAAGGTGGCAGTGGAATCTCCGTTGATGTAGACGCGGATGCCCTGATCGCTGCCTCCACCGCCGTTGTCATCGCCCTGAAAACCGATCTCGGCACGCGCGGTTTTCGGCATCTCCTTGCGGATCATTTCCTTGACGCGATCGGTCGACAACAAACCTGGCTCGCTCTTGCGCAGCAACATGCGGTCGATCAGGCTCGGATTCGGGTCACGCAAGGTGATGAATGTGCCGGCACCGTCGCCTTCACTGAAAAACGAGTAGATCTGCTTGATCTGGTAACGCTGACGCCGTGAGTCGAGGAAATCCTCGATCCGCTTCACCTCGGTCGATGTCTGGTCGAGACTGTAGGCACCCTTCCATTCGTAGAACAGGTTAATCCGGCGACCGCCTTCGTTCTTGAACATGTCGAACTGGGTGAGCTTGATCGGAATGATGCTGACCATCACGATCAGCACGATACCGAGGATCGCCTTGCCGCGGTGCTGCAAAGTCCAGCGTAGCGCGCCTGTGTACCAACGCGTTAGGCGCGGTATGAACCCATGTTCGGCCATGACTGCCGGGGGTGTTTTCAGACGCGCTGAAATCATTGGAATCAGGCTGACCGCGACCAGCCACGAAGCCAGCAGTGCGATCGTGATCGTGATCGCCACCT
Source organism: Lysobacterales bacterium (assembly GCA_038216155.1). Taxonomy (GTDB): domain Bacteria; phylum Pseudomonadota; class Gammaproteobacteria; order Xanthomonadales; family Xanthomonadaceae; genus SZAS-103. The sequence goes on along the minus strand of JBBQQH010000033.1, from coordinate 12,461 downwards.
CGCCCAGAAATACCGTGACCTGGTTTTTCGCGCCGAACAGATTCGGCAGAAACACGATGATGCTGGTCAGCGTGCCGCAACTGATCGCAATCTGTACCGCGCGCGTGCCTTCGATCGCGCAGCGTACGGGATCGTTTGGATATTTCTCGCGATACTGATAAATGCTCTCGACCACGACCACCGCGTTGTCGACCAGCATGCCGATGCCGAGCAGCAGGCCCATCATCGACAGCACATTCAGGGTCATGCCCATGAATGACATCGCGCCAAGCGTAATCACGATGCAGATTGGAATGGCCAGCGTCACCATCAGCGTTGAAGGCCAGTGGCGAAGGAAATAAAACAGGATCAGCAACGAGAACAGCGAACCAATCACACCCGCTTCGACCAAGTCATTAATAGAGCTGGTCACACTTTCCGCCTGGTTGCCGACGATGTTCTGCTGGACCCCGGCAAACTCCGGCTCCTTGCTGATCTCTTCCATCTCCGCCAGCACCGCGCGCGAAACCTCGACCAGGTTGGCATTGCGCTCGCGATAGACATCGATGCCGACCGCCGGCCTGCCGTCCAGCCGGCGGCCGATGTTGGCGTGCTGTGGCTGCAGGTGCACGTCGGCAATATCGGACAGCCGGAGACCATTGCTGCCGATCACCAGATTTCGCAACGCGTCTAGGTTGCGCACCTCGCCCACCGGTTGCACCCGAATGCGTTGCGTGCCGTCGTTGATCTCGCCGGCGGACACCGAGAAATTCGCCGCCTGCAAACGCACAGCGAGTTCGTTGAGACTCAAACCGTGGGCGCTGAGGCGGTCGGGCGCGATGGCGATTTCCACTTCCGGTGGAAACGCACCGGTAATCTCCACCTTCGCCACACCGGGTACGCGCTGGATGCGTTTTTGCACCAGGTTCTGCATTAACTGATATTCGCCACGGAAATCGCGATTGCCGGCGAAGCGAATCTGCAATACCGCCTGATCGCTGGGCGAGAATTTCAGCACATTGATGCGCTGCAGATCATCGGGCAGATCCTTGCGAATTGCGTCGATCCGATCGCGCGCCTGTGCTGCAGTAATCCCGATATTGCGGTTCCAGTCGGTGAACTGCATCTGGATGTTGGAACCATCCGGCGTGCTGGTGGAGTTCATCTCCTTGATGCCCGACAACGTCGCCAGCGCTTCCTCGGCGGGCCGCGTGATGGTGCGCTCCACTTCCTCAGGGGTGGAACCGGGGTATGGCAGCTGCACCACCACGAACGGAAAGTTGACCGAGGGAAACTGTTCAAGCGGCAGCCGAAATGCGGCGATGATGCCAATCACCAGCAGCGATACATAGAACATGATCGCCGTGACCGGACGCCGCAGGCTGAGTTCGGCCAAACTCATGTCGAGGCACCTGACAGTGAATCCGCAGCGTTCAATTCCCCGCTCGCGAACACCTCGTCGCCTGTCGCCGAACCGATACCGAGCGTGCGTGCCGCGCGCAATCCACGCTCGCGCCATTTCGCATCCGAACTGCGATCGAGCAGGTCGTACATCACCGGAATCACCACCAGCGTCAGCAGTGTCGAGACCAGCAAACCGCCAATCACGGTAATCGCCATCGGTGCGCGCACCTCGGCACCGTCACCGCCAAAGAACGCCAGAGGCGCGAAGCCGAACAATGCAGTGAGCGTGGTCATCACAATCGGTCGCAGGCGCGAACTGGTGCCCTGGAAAATCGCCTCGCGCTTGGCCACGCCTTGCTCGCGCAACTGGTTGACCTTGTCGATCAGCAGGATCGCATTCTTCACCACGATGCCAACCAGCAAGATCATGCCGATGAACACCACCACCGAAATTGGCGAGCGGCTGAGCCACAAAGCCATCACGGCGCCCACAATCGCCAACGGAATGGTGAACAGGATCACGAACGGATGCAGAAGCGATTCGAACTGCGACGCCATCACCAGGTAGACCAGGAAGATCGCCAGCGCGAACGCAAATAGCAACGACCGGATCGACGACGCCAGTTCCTCACCCTGCCCGCCGATATGCAGTCGCACATCGGCACCCAGCGGATTGTCCGCAGCCAGCTTCTGCACTTCCTTGACTGCCGTGCCCAGGTCGATGTCGCGCAAATTCGCCGAAATCACCGCGACGCGCACCTGATCGGCGCGATGGATTTCACTCGGGCCGACGGTCGACACGACATCCGCCACCGCGTCCAGGGTTACCGGGTGCTCGCTTTCGGGATTGACAATCAACTTGCGCACGGACTCGATCGAATTGCGATCGACCTCGCGCGAACGCACCAGCACGTCGATCTTGCGATCGCGAAAGCTGTAGCGCGTTGCAACTTCGCCGCGCACCTTGCGCACGACCTGGTCGGCGATCTGGCGCGTGGTCAGCCCCAATGCCGCGGCGCGATCCTGGTCGAAGCGGATCTGCACCTCGGGGAAACCCTCCTCCACCGTCGACTTGATATCGGCAAAATGCGGCGAGGCCTTCATCAACTGCGTGAGCTTGCGACCCGCGCGGCCAACCTCGTCGAGATCCTGGCCGCGCAACTCGATCTCCAACGGCGCGGAGAAGCTGAAGATTTCCGGGCGGCCGAATTTTGCCTGCACACCGGGAAATTGCTTCAGCGTCGCACGCATCGCGTCGGTTTGATTGGCCTCCTTGGCCTTGGTCATTCCGGTGCCCATGATGATGTCGAGCTTGGCGATGTTCTCGCCTGACTCGGTTGGATTCGCGTCCAGCCGGGTTCCCGTTCCGCTGACGCCGTAGATCGATTGCACGCCTGCATCTTCACCGTGCTTGAGTTCGACCGCCCGCACCAGCGCATCGGTTTCGCGCAGTTGCGTGCCAGCGGGCAACTTGGCGGTTAGCTGAAAACGATCCTGCGAGAACTGCGGTATCAGGTCGGTACCCAGAGTGCTGGCGACCAGCAACGCGGCTGCGAACGCGATTGTGGCGCCGCCGAGAATCGGCAGCGGATGCTCCAGCGCCGACGGCAACATTTTGCGATACCGCTCGGCCGCCCAGTCGTACGGAATCAGCACATACCGACCAACCCACGCCAATGCACCACCGACGTACCTGGCCAACACACGGAAGACGGTCGCGATCGCGAAGGAAATTCCGAACGTTCCTTCGCGAAACATCGTGCCGATGCCACGACCGCCGCCGGAAACAATCTTGCCGACCCGACCATTTGGCTGCCAGCGATCGCGTGGATTGGACTCGTCAAACGCCATCGGTGCCTTCGCCTTCAGCGACGACAGCATCGGAATCAACGTCAGCGAGACAATCAGCGAAATGATCAGTGCGATCGACACCGTTAGCGCCTGATCCTTGAACAATTGTCCGGCGACGCCCTCGACAAACACCAAGGGGAAGAACACCGAAACTGTCGTCAGCGTGGATGCCACCACCGCCATGCTGACTTCGCGGGTGCCGGTGATCGCGGCCTCCAGTACGCCCAGCCCACGCTCGCGCGCCTTGGCAATCGATTCCAGCACCACGATCGAATCATCCACCACCAGCCCGGTGGCCAGCGCAAGACCGGCCAGCGACATCACGTTGAGGTTGAGGCCCAACTGGCCCATGAAAAAGAATGTGGCGACGATCGAGACCGGCAACGAAAGCCCGATGACGAACGTGCTCCAGCCATCACGCAGGAAGAAAAAGATGATCAGGATCGCGAACAGGCCGCCCAGCAGCGCTTCATTGCGCACCTCGTGTAATGCACTTTTGATGAAGATCGACTGGTCCTGCACGGTCGTGAGTTGCGTGCCGTAGGGCAGCTCGGTTTTCAGTGTTTCCAGCGTTTGCTTCACCGCATCGGCGACATTCACAGTGTTGGCATCGCCTTCCTTGTAGATCGCCAACTCCACCGCTTCCTGCCCACCCAGACGGATGATTGCTTCGCGTTCCTTGTAGCCCTGACTGACGAAAGCAACATCGCGCAGCCGGATCGGCACGCCGTCCTTGTTCGCGACCATCAGTTCGCGCATCTGGTCCAAATTGCTGAACTGGTTGACGGTGCGCACCAGATAACGCTGTGTACCTTCCTCGATGCGGCCGCCGGAGATGTTGACGTTCTCCTGCTTCAGTCGATCGATCACCTCGCCGACCGACAACTTGCGCTGCGCCAGAGCATCCTGATCGATCAGCACCTGCACTTCGTCCTCAAGCCCACCGGCAACCTTTACCGCAGCTACGCCCGCGACCGGTTCCAGACGCTTTTTTAGCTGTTCCTCAGCATAGCGACGCATCCGCATCAGCTCGGCCTGCTCGGAGCCGGCGTTCGGATTGACTGGCACAGCCGCCTTGGTGGGGTCGGCCTTGGTGGTCAGCACCAGCCGCATCACCGGCTCGGTCGATGGGTTGAAGCGCAGCAGCACCGGCGGCGAGACGTCCAGCGGCAATTGCAGCGTCTGTAGCTTGTCGCGCACGTCGATGCTGGCCTGATCCATGTCAGTGCCCCAGGCGAACTGCAGCACCACGTCGCTTTGCCCGGTGCGCGACACCGAATCGAGCTTGCGCAGGTTCTTCACCACGCCCACCGCTTCCTCAACCGGCTGCGAAACCAATGTTTCGATTTCGGTCGGCGCCGCGCCGGTGTAATCGGTACGAACGGTCAGCGAGGGATAGCTCAGGTCGGGCAGCAGGCCGACCTTCAAGCCGAACAGCGCGATCACGCCGAACAGGAAAAAAGTGAACGTCACCATCGCCACGGTGACGCGGCGGCGTGTCGAGAATGCGATCAGCCCGCCGCCGGGTGCAACTGGATTGGGCTCGATGGAATCCGACATCAGGGTGTCGTCGCGGGCGCGGGCTTGCTGGCCGCAGCGGAGATGACGTCAACCTTCGCACCATCGCGAATCGCGACCTTGCCGGCGGTCACGACGGAATCGCCTTCGTTCAGTCCAGAACGCACCTCGGCCAAGGCGCCGTCGACATAACCAAGCTTGACCGCGACCCGCACCGCCATGCCGTTGCGCACCGCATAAACAGCAGGCTCGCCTTCATCCTCGAGCAAGGCCACGCGCGGAATGGTCAATGCGTTGGCGCGCGAGTCGTAGACCACACCGATGCGACCGAACATGCCCGGCTTGAGCGCATCGCTACCGGCAAACTTGCAGACCACGCGAAAAGTACCGCTGCCGGGATCCACCACCGGGCTGATGCGATCAATCGTGCCGGTGAACTGCTTGCCGCTGACTGCGTCAACCTGCAACGTGACCGGCAATCCAGCCTTCATCGTCGCCAGTTCGCGCTCGGGCACGTTCAACACCGCTTCCAGGCGACTGTCATCGACTACGCGAAACAACGGCGCGTTGAGCTGCACCAGGTTGCCAACCTTGACCATGCGTTGCGCGACCACGCCAGAAATCGGCGCGGTGATATTGGTGTAGGACAATTCGAGCTTTGCGATATTGAGCGTGGCACGTGCGTTGTCGAGGTCGTAACGGATCTGGTCGTTGGACTCGGCACTCACCAGTTTGGCTGCCACCATTCGCTGCGAACGCTCGTAATTGCTTTCCAGCTTGCGCACCTGCGCCGAAGCTTGCGCCACCTGCAAACGCTGATGCTCGTTGTCAAGCCGCGCCAGTACCTGGCCCTTGCCGACGTGTTGGCCTTCCTCGGTCGAAATCGCCAGCACGATACCCGAGGCTTTGGACACCACTTGCGCTTCGGCCGGCGCTTCCAGCGTTGCGGTGCCGCTATAGGTCGCTGCAATTGCACGCCGCGCGACTTTTGCCACCTCCACCGGCACGGCGGTCTGCTTGTCCTTGCCATCTGCACCTTTGGCATCGGACTTCACGGCCGTTTCTCCGGCTTTTGCATCAGTGCCGCTGTCGCCCCGTTTGCAGGCAGGCAAAGTCAGCACGGCCGCCATCAGCAGCGCAAGGCAGGTCGATCGGGTCAGACAATTCGGCGTCATCAGTGCATCTCAGAAGGTGAGTGGTGGTGTTATATGTAACTATAACGCCTATTTCGTCCAGGCCAAGGCCAGCGTGCCGACAGTGTGCGGATGGCGTCCGCAAAAAGCCCATGCATCAAGTCACGATGACGCATGGCATACGACAAATTTGAGACGTCCCTTCCCTTCCCGCAGTTTTCCAGCAGCACGACGTCCATCAACTGGACGCAACAATGCAGACGAAAGTTGCACGCGGCGAGCTCATGTTCTAGGCGGCCTGTCTGCATCAGCGCCGCCACGTTATACTTCGCACGGCTTGTTTCGTGCGCCGCCAGCGGGGATCGATTGCAGCGCCGGCCGGCATCTAGCGCGAGGCCGCGATCAGCACTGCGTTGATGACGCAAAACCGACTACCGATTGATGTGAGAACGCCCTGATGATCAAACACGTCGTGACTGCTGCCTTTTGTTTCGGGCTAGCAAGTGTCAGCCACTCTGCCGCCGCCGGTGACGCCAAACATGGCGAGAAGCTGGTGTATACCTGCGCCGGATGCCACGGGATTCCCGGTTACAAGAACGCCTATCCCAACTACAACGTGCCCAAGATTGGCGGCCAAGGCGAGAAATACATAATTAATGCGCTCACCGAATACCGCAAAGGCGAACGCAAGCATCCGACCATGCATGCGCAGGCATCGGGTTTTTCCGAAGCCGACATCGCCGACATCGCGGCCTACCTGCATTCGTTGGAAGGCAAGAAATGAGCTGCACTCCGACCCCGACCGACCTTAATTCCAAGCCTGCCACCATGACCAACGCGCGCATCCCATTGCATCGCCTAGCTGGCAGCCTTGCCGTCATATTGATCGCCACGCTGACGCTGAGCGCCTGTGCCGGGAATGATTCAAGCGCCGAAAAAAATGGCGAAGAGGCACCCGTTGCGGTCGAAAGGCCGACCTCGGCAAGCTTGCCGTCCGGTGACGCTGTTGCCGGTGAAAAGCTTGCCAACACGCCACAGGGCGCGAACAACCAGTCGTGCATCCAGTGTCACGGTGCGCAAGGCAATCATCCCAATGCCGAGGACCGGCCGAAGATTGGTGGCCAGTACCACGACTACATCTCTCACGCCTTGCAGCAGTATCGCGTCGGCGAGCGTAGCAACGTCACCATGATGGGCCAGGCGAAAGGCCTGAGCGATCAGCAGATCGCCGACGTAGCCGCCTATTTTGCGGCGCAGCCCAGTGAGTTGACTGATTTGCGGCACATGAAGTAACCCGCGTCACATTGCCGCGTTCGCTTATCGACTACGGTTAGTGATCAAAAAGACCTCGCGCTCGCGGGGTCTTTTTTCATCAGTGGTTTGGACAACCACGCTCGTAGCGTTGCATTTCGTCCTCGCGCTCGGCTTCCGATCCACCGCTCATCAGTCGAGCTTCGTAGTCGGGACAGGGATCGGCGAATCCACCGCCAAACAGCGCGCCAATCTTTGCGACCACACGTTGCGGCGTTAGCGGATCGCGCATGCGCAGAGTCGGTGCGCCCGCCGTCGCGGCGCCCGGTAGATCGCGTCCTGCAGCTAGACGTGCAAACGGATCACGCGGCTCGGTCGGCGGCGGCGTCCAACTTGTGGCCGATGAAGGAGAGATCGTCTGCACCTGCAGCGCATCCGAATGTTCGGCTGCACCCATCGGAATCGTCTGCGCCTGCAAGGTCTGCGTGCTGTGCGCGACGGGCTTCACTGCTTCGCGCACAGGATTGCGTGGCGCCGGCGCTGCGAGTTCTGGTATCGGTTCTGCGATCGACACATGAAGCGGTCGAATCACGCGCAGCTGCAACGTATTTTCGGGCTGTTCCGCATCATCCAGAACGAGGGGCGCATGTTGCATCAGCAAATCCAGCGCCACGAATAATGCCGCATGCGAGGCCAGCACCAGCGCCCACAGCACGGCCTTGCCGATGTCGAGCTCGCCGCGATCCGGCGATCTGTGGCGATTGAATCGCAACGAACTGCGCCACGCTCGATCCTCGGCAGGCACGTTGTCAAAATGATCAAAAAACGCTTCGAGAGTCGCCACGCCATTGATCCGATCCCCTGAAGACCGGGTCTGACTTCAATTTATCGCGCAGAGTTCCCTTGAAGCTTCGGCCGTGCCGATTCGCGCTCTCAGCATCCGATGTAACAACCGGTCCAGCGTTGCATGCGAATGCGTAAATGTCAGGCGCGGCGTTTGATGTAGGGAGCGTCGCCGCTCTCATGATCGGTCGCATCACGCACGCCGGTGACTTCCGGAAACCGTTCGCGCAGCTTGTTCTCGATGCCGTGTTTAAGCGTCGCCTCAACCGCGCCGCAACCATGACAACCGCCGCCAAAGCGCAACACCACCACGCCATCGGCGGTAACTTCTTCCAGCGCGACGCGACCGTTGTGGGCCGCCAGTTGCGGGCCGACTTCGGTGTCGATCCACCAGCGCACGCGCTCGATCAGGCTTGCATCGGCGTCCGGAGTGATGCCCTTGATGCGCGGCGCGCGGATGTTGAGTGCGCCGCCGGTCGCTTGCGCCACATAGTCGATTTCGGCCCCATCAAAATACGACGCACTGGCCGCCTCGACATACAACGTGAAGCCTTCGCATTCCAGTGACCACTCGTCGCCGACAAGATCGCTCGCATCGCAAAACTCGAGTTTCGCATCCGCGCGCGGGGTGCCGGCATGGGCCGCGGCAAGGCGAATGCCTACCGCATCGCCGCCCTGCGATTGCAGCAAGCGGTGGAAGTACTGTTGCGCCGATTCGCTGATCTGGATCATGGGTCGATTGTATCCCGCGTCGTAGCTGCTTTCGCCCCAGGGACTCGCCCTGGCGACATATGCATGGCACATTCACGCCAGTTGGTCGAGAATTGTCATTGCCCAATCTATGGAGCCCACCATGCCCGATCTCAAGCTGCTGGCCGCCAGCCACTGCAAACCCCAACGCGGCGCCGAACATCGTGTGGCCGAGGCCCGTGTCACTGACCTGTTACGAGCCCTGCCCGGCTGGGAAGCCGTCGACGATGGCGAAGCAATCGCAAAGACCTTCCGCTTCAAGGATTACCATCAGACCATCGCTTTCGTGAATGCAGTCGCAGACGTTGCAAACGCCGAAGATCACCATCCCGATTTGTCGGTGCACTACGACCGTTGCGAAGTACGCTATTCAACGCACGATGTCGGCGGCTTGTCCGACAACGACTTTATCTGCGCGGCCAAGGTCGAAACATTGCCGAGGTAAGACGCGCGTCATCGATTGAAGGGAATTCGCAGCCATGAGTGATAACGAACGCGCATTCGTGCATCCCGCCATCACCGCTGTGTTCGGGCTCGTGTTCGTGGCATGCGCGATCTGGATCGTGTCCCACTTCGGCAGTGAGCTTGACTGGAAAGCCGGAATCGGCGCATTCGTTATCGGCGCGTTGGGCTTGGAAGCATTGTTCAGCGCAGCACGGCGACGGCGATCGTGGCTTGAGCGGATCGGGCCGTTGCCGTGACCGACGGCTCCCAGCCAGTGCAAGTCAGCTTGCCCAGGAAATACCCTCCACGAGCACTCGCGCGGAAGTCATTGGCTTGCGTCTTCTGTTTATCGGACTCGCGCTGATTGCGCTAGGGAAGGTCTGAACAAGTCCACTTTTGATCGTCATTCCCGCGAAAGCGGGGCTGCCAACAGCCGAATTGCTGGTCATCCAGCGACTTATATATCAAGCAGTTAGATGTCAGGTTTCGTGTGATGCTATCCAGGAACGCGACTGGCGCCTGAGCGCGGCACGTGCTGTGTTGGAAGAACTGTATCAGCAGCTGAGGACCTGACGATGCCACTGACCTTGCACCCATTGGCCCGAACGACACCGCGCACGCGCGCCGAGCTGCGGGCGACTTCGGCGCACGCCAATCCGCGCGCGTGCGCGAAACCTTCGTTGCCGCCGTCCTGATGAGCAGCCTGCTGATGCTGTTGCTCACCTTGATGTGCCAGACGCGGCCGGACTGGTTCGTGCGCGGTTTCACCAACGATAAAGCGGTGATTGCGTTCGGCGCGCAATACCTGCGCATCATCTCGTGGAACTTCGTCGCTTCGGGCATCGTATTCACCTGCTCGGGCATGTTCCAGTCGCTGGGCAATACCTGGCCATCATTGATCAGCACCGGCGGCCGCCTGCTGACTTTCGTGCTGCCGGCAATCTGGCTCTCGCACCGACCTGGATTCCATATCGAGCAACTCTGGTACCTGTCGGTTGCCACTGTGGCCTTGCAGGCGCTGACTAGCGTTACGCTCGTGCGTATGCAACTGCGTACACGCCTGCACGGGATGGAGTGAGTCTCCGCCGCGTGGCAGCTTGGTAACCTGGTTTATAAGGTGTGGTACGTGGGTCGTCCGATCACTGCACTGATTGTCTTCTCGATCGCCGCCTTCGCATGCGCCGGAGCCGCTGGCGCGGCACCGTTGCTATTGACCCACGCCAACGTCATCGATGGTACCGGCGAGCCTGCGCAAGCCGACACGACTATCGTCATCAATGGCGACCATATCGAGTCGATCTATCCGGGCAGCAGCCGAGGGGTTCCGAAAGGCGCGCGCGTTCTGGATCTGCGCGAGCGCTACGTGATCCCCGGCTTGATCGACGCGCATGTGCATATCACTGATATCGACCCCGACCTCGCGCACTACAAGACGTTTTTGCACGCGTTGCTGCTGGGTGGTGTCACCGGGATTCGCGACATGGCGGGCAACGATCGGTTGCTCGGCTATCTCGCGCAACAGTCGCACTCCGGAGCGATCACAGGACCGGACATTTTCTTTGCGGCCTTGATGGCCGGGCCGTCGTTCTTCACCGATGACGATCGCGTGGCCTCGTCCGCGCCCGGCGCGAAAGCAGGCGCAACCGCGTGGCTGCGAGCAATCGATGCGAACACGGATCTTCCACAGGCGGTCGCCGAAGCAAAAGGAACCGGCGCGACTGGTATCAAGGTGTATGCGAATCTTTCCGCTGATCTGGTTGCGAAAATCTCAGCCGAGGCGCATCGCCAAGGCATGCGAGTCTGGACGCACGCGACGGTTTTTCCAGCTAAGCCCAGCGATGCGGTTGCAGCCGGCGTCGACACCATTTCGCACAGCACCTATCTGGTGTGGGAAGCAGCGCCGAGCGTTCCGGATGATTACGGCTCACGCACGCGCGGCGACTTCACCCACATTGCGCCGGATGCGCCGCAGATCCGCGATGAAGCAGCGAGGCACGATTCTCGATGCGACCCTGCGCGTGTTCGTGTTCGTGGCCGAGCATCGTGCGGAAGACGCTGGCGCCGGCATGATGCCGTGGACGTATGCCGTGACCCGGCTCGCGCACGCGCATGGCGTACTGATCGACGTCGGCACCGACAGCCATGGCTTTGAGGACGGCACCGACGGCAGCCCTGACCTGAAAGCCATGCCGGCGGTCCATGCGGAGATGGCTTCGTTGGTCGGACATGCCGGTTTCACGCCGATCGAGGCGATCCATGCCGCGACCCAGGTCGGCGCGATGGCACTCGGCGAATCCGCCACACGCGGAACGATCGCACCGGGAATGCGTGCCGATCTCGTGGTGCTGACGGCCGATCCGGTAACCGACATCCACAACACGACCAAGATTGCGTTCGTGATGAAAAATGGCGTCAGCTATCGCCGGATCAATCTGCATCGAGGCGGCCACTACAAATATGACGTAGGAATTTCGTCGCCGTCGGGGAAAACGCTGTAACTCCCGCGTACCCCGCTCCCATAGACTGTCGATCCCGACCAGAGCGCAGACCTGTATGACATCGGATCCAACCATCGAAAATGACGGCGACGAAAGCGCCTTCGCGCCCTTGAGCGCGATCGAGGCGCGCATTCTCGGTTGTCTTATCGAGAAAGAAGCGACGACGCCCGAACTCTATCCATTGACCGCAAACGCAGTTGCTGTCGCCTGCAATCAGAAGAACAATCGCGAGCCAGTCATGGAACTCGAGTCCGGCGAAGTCGGGCATGCCCTACGCGAGATGACCGACAAGCGCCTCGTGCGTGTCGTGGATGGCGCACGTGCGCAGCGCTATGAACATCGATTTGCCCAACACTGGTCGGTCACCGTGCGCCAGCAGGCGTTGCTCGCCGTGTTGCTACTGCGTGGCCCGCAGACCCTCGCCGAGTTGCACACACGCAGCGAACGACTTGGGGGTGCGGCAGATCTTGAGGATCTCCGGATGACCGTCGAACGCTTGATGCAACGCACATCGACCGTGGTCGTCAATCTCGGCCGCGCCTCAGGCCAGCGCGAAGATCGCTACATGCACCTGCTGTGTGGGCCGGTGTCGGCGAACGATTTCGCCGTGGCTGCCAACGACGTACCCCCGCCCTCGAAACGCGGAAGTCTCGAAGCGCGACTGGATGCACTGGAAGCCGAGGTGGATGTCCTGCGGCGCGAAGTCGAAGCGTTGCAAGGGATACAAGGGATACAAGGGATGCAAGGCTGAGGCAGCTGACAGCGGACGCGACAAATATTGCAGTCGGCG